>NZ_JBNDJK010000001.1:7897500-8463197 GCF_050434925.1 Inquilinus ginsengisoli
AACGGACGTGGGTTCGGTCCTCCAGCGGGTGTTACCCCGCCTTCAACCTGGCCATGGCTAGATCACCCGGTTTCGGGTCTAACGCGTGCAACTCTGACGCCCTATTCAGACTCGCTTTCGCTGCGCCTACACCTCTCGGCTTAAGCTTGCTGCACACGCTAAGTCGCTGACCCATTATACAAAAGGTACGCCGTCACGGAACAAGTCCGCTCCGACTGCTTGTAGGCATCCGGTTTCAGGTCTCTTTCACTCCCCTCGTCGGGGTGCTTTTCACCTTTCCCTCACGGTACTGGTGCACTATCGGTCACTGAGGAGTACTTAGGCTTGGAGGGTGGTCCCCCCATGTTCAGACAGGATTTCACGTGTCCCGCCCTACTCATGGATCACACCCGGTTTACCCGTACGGGGCTATCACCCGCTATGGCCCGACTTTCCAGACGGTTCCGGTTATGTAGATGTGATCACTGGCCTGGTCCGCGTTCGCTCGCCACTACTAACGGAGTCTCGGTTGATGTCCTTTCCTCCGGGTACTGAGATGTTTCAGTTCCCCGGGTTCGCTTCCGTCACCTATGGATTCAGTGCCGGATACCGCATAAGCGGTGGGTTTCCCCATTCGGAAATCTGCGGATCAAAGGGTGCTCGCCCCTCCCCGCAGCTTATCGCAGCGTGCCACGTCCTTCATCGCCTCTCAGTGCCAAGGCATCCACCAGATGCCCTTAAACGCTTGATCTCAGCTTCTTCTACTAGAGAAGCACCGCGCACAGTGGCAAGCGCCCTGAACCCAGGACTCTCGGCACCATACATCGACGCCTCTCCCCGCAGCCGGAACAATCCTCGCCTTGTGACCAGTCAGGGCAAGCCCCTCAGGTCCAAGACGGCGATCGTTCCGTCTTCGCATTCTCTTCACAATGTCCAATATCCGCGATCACTTGCGCGATCTGCCACAGCTCCATCCGGAGCTGCGATCCGTCGTCTTCTCTCGTTCCAGCTTAACCTTTAGCGTGGCCTATCGCGCTTCGCGCTACTTGAGGCCTCATCGTCAGCCCCTCGTCTTCTCACACCATTTGGTGGAGGCGGACGGGATCGAACCGACGACCTCATGCTTGCAAAGCACGCGCTCTCCCAACTGAGCTACGCCCCCAAGGGTGGTGGGCCAGGGAGGATTTGAACCTCCGACCTCACGCTTATCAAGCGCGCGCTCTAACCAGCTGAGCTACTAGCCCTAAAAGCTTGATGAACCGGCGTCTGGCCTATCGCTTCGCTGCCGGAGACCAATCCCGAAGGATCAGCGCCGCAGCGTCGCTCGAGGCCAGCCGGTTCATCGGCTGGAACGGAGAAGGGATACGTGGCCGGCGGCCTTCAGCCTCATGATCGAGACCTAGGCTCCAACTGTCGGGCATCCTTAGAAAGGAGGTGATCCAGCCGCAGGTTCCCCTACGGCTACCTTGTTACGACTTCACCCCAGTCGCTGATCTCACCGTGGCCGGCTGCCCCCATTGCTGGTTAGCGCACCGTCTTCGGGTAAAACCAACTCCCATGGTGTGACGGGCGGTGTGTACAAGGCCCGGGAACGTATTCACCGCGGCGTGCTGATCCGCGATTACTAGCGATTCCAACTTCATGCACCCGAGTTGCAGAGTGCAATCCGAACTGAGACGGCTTTTGGGGATTAGCTCCAGGTCGCCCCTTCGCTGCCCACTGTCACCGCCATTGTAGCACGTGTGTAGCCCAACCCGTAAGGGCCATGAGGACTTGACGTCATCCCCGCCTTCCTCCGGCTTGTCACCGGCAGTATCTCCAGAGTGCCCAACTGAATGATGGCAACTGAAGAGGAGGGTTGCGCTCGTTGCGGGACTTAACCCAACATCTCACGACACGAGCTGACGACAGCCATGCAGCACCTGTGTGGAAGCCAGCCGAACTGAAGAACCCGGTCTCCCAGGCCCATACTTCCCATGTCAAGGGTTGGTAAGGTTCTGCGCGTTGCTTCGAATTAAACCACATGCTCCACCGCTTGTGCGGGCCCCCGTCAATTCCTTTGAGTTTTAATCTTGCGACCGTACTCCCCAGGCGGTGTGCTTATCGCGTTAGCTGCGCCACCGAACAGCAAGCTGCCCGACGGCTAGCACACATCGTTTACGGCGTGGACTACCAGGGTATCTAATCCTGTTTGCTCCCCACGCTTTCGCGCCTCAGCGTCAATACCAAGCCAGGTGGCCGCCTTCGCCACTGGTGTTCTTCCCAATATCTACGAATTTCACCTCTACACTGGGAATTCCACCACCCTCTCTTGGATTCAAGCTCGCCCGTATCAAATGCAGTTCCCAGGTTGAGCCCGGGGCTTTCACATCTGACGCAACGAACCGCCTACGCGCCCTTTACGCCCAGTCATTCCGAACAACGCTTGCCCCCTTCGTATTACCGCGGCTGCTGGCACGAAGTTAGCCGGGGCTTCTTCTCCCACTACCGTCATCATCGTCGTGGGTGAAAGAGCTTTACAACCCGAAGGCCTTCATCACTCACGCGGCATGGCTGGATCAGGCTTGCGCCCATTGTCCAATATTCCCCACTGCTGCCTCCCGTAGGAGTCTGGGCCGTGTCTCAGTCCCAGTGTGGCTGGTCATCCTCTCAGACCAGCTACCGATCGTCGGCTTGGTGAGCCGTTACCTCACCAACTACCTAATCGGACGCGGGCCCCTCTTCCGGCGATAAATCTTTCACCCGGAGGTCGTATACGGTATTAGCCAAAGTTTCCCTTGGTTGTTCCGTACCAGAAGGTAGGTTCCCACGTGTTACTCACCCGTGCGCCACTCCCCTTGCGGAGCGTTCGACTTGCATGTGTTAGGCCTGCCGCCAGCGTTCGTTCTGAGCCAGGATCAAACTCTCAGGTTCGACTTCAGATCCAGCCAGCTTGCGCCAACCAAACCCTACTAGTGGAGCGCTCCACCCCAGTCCGAAGACCGAGGCTGCACCTCACACACCTGAGCCATCCACGTCGAACCGGCTTGCGCCCGCCCGACGCTCATGACTCTACTAGCGTCCGAGATACCGCGCCCGCTTGTTTGTGCCCTCCAACCGAAGACCAAACCGCCGGCCGCGTATCCCTTCTCCAATGCTTCTCACTTGTCCAAGATCCGTCGCCCTTACCACCAGCTTCCTGGCTCCAGAGCCGCATCCGCCCGTCGCGCCTTCCCCTTCCAGGGCCGGCCCGCCAGGGCGAAACGTCGATGTAATCCTTCCGACTTCTCAGTGCAACCAGATTTTCATCTGCTGCCCTGTCCGACCCGCCGTTTCGCTTTCGCTCGCCGCCGTGTCGTCGTCGGTGAGGCGGTTTATAGGGGGGTCACCGGAGCCTGTCAAACGCTTTGTGACGAAAATTTTTCGAACAGCGTTTTCTCCTCGCGAGGCGCTTTCCCGCGCAAGGCAGAGAGCTCCAGACACCACCGGATCGGGCGCTTCCGCCCGATCCGGCCAGCCCTAATATGGATAGTCGCGCATACGCGCGCAAGGGAACCAGGGAGGATTTGGAGGCGCCGGGCCGGTTGACCTGATTCCGCCGCTCCCGCATCTTCGGCCGGTGATCCAGGCGCGCCCCGCCTTGCGGGCGGCCTCCCCACCGCCCCTCGGAGACCGATCCATTGCGAATCGCGCCGTTCGGAGTCCTGTCGTTTCTCGCTTTGGCCGGTCTCGGGGCCGGTGCCGTACTGCTCCTCCCCGAATCGCCGCACCAGGCCGATGCCGCCACCGGCGGCCCGGCGGTCCCGACGTTCCAATCGGATCTGCGCGAGCAGATCGCCTATGACGCGCTGCTTCCCGACCTGGACGAGCCGGCGGACTGGGTTCTGGCGGGCGTTGCCGAAGGCCTTGCCCGGCCGCAGGTCCCGCGCGGCACCGAGCGTCGGGTGGTCGAGGTGGCGCCGGGCGACACCCTGACCGGCCTGCTGGCAGAGGCCGGGATCGCCGAGGACGAGGCCCATGCCGCCGCGACCGCTCTCGATGGGCTGTACGACCCGACCAAGCTGCGAATCGGACAGCCGGTCACGGTGACCTTCGACCGCAGCGGCGGCGAGCGCGTGCTGAAGGCGGTCAGCCTGATGCCGGAGGTCGACCGCACCGTCACCGCCCGGCGCATGCCCGACGGCGATTTCCGCAGCAGCGAGGCCGAGCGGGCGCTGGAGAGCCGGCCGGTCGGCATCACCGGCGAGATCGATTCGAGCCTCTATGCCGATGCGACCACGGCCGGGGTTCCGGATGCGGTGGTGCTGTCGCTGCTGAAGACCTGGGCCTATTCGGTCGATTTCCAGCGCGACCTGCAGCCGGGCGACCGATTCGCCGTGCTGTTCAGCCAGGACCACAGTCCGGACGGCAGCGTCGCCCGGCTCGGGCCGGTCGAGATGGCGCGGCTCGAGCTCGGCGACAAGACGTTGACCATGTACCGGTTCGAGAGCCGCGACGGCACGGTCGACTATTACGACCGCGACGGCACCAGCGTCCGCCGGCTGCTGCTGCGCACCCCGGTCGACGGCGCCCGGCTGACCTCCCGGTTCGGCGCCCGGCGCCACCCGGTCCTGGGCTACACCCGGATGCATCGCGGCGTCGATTTCGGCGCCTCCAGCGGCACCCCGATCTACGCCGCCGGTGACGGCACGGTGGAGCTGATCGGCACCCAGCGCGGCTATGGCCGCGTCATCCGGCTGCAGCACAACGGCAGGCTGTCGACCGCCTATGCCCATATGAGCCGCTTCGCCCGGCTGAAGAAGGGCGCGCGGGTCAAGCAGGGCGACGTGATCGGCTATGTCGGCTCCAGTGGCATGGCAACCGGACCGCATCTGCATTACGAGGTGCTGGTCGCCGGCGCCCAGGTCAACCCGCTGAGCGTCGACCTGCCGACCGGCACCACGCTGGCCGGCCGCGACCGGACCGAGTTCCGGCGCCGGGTCGAGGCGATCGACCGGGAGTTCCGGCAGCTGACCGAGGAAGCACCGGTGGCCTCGGCCGGCCGGGTCGACGGTTAACCGGCGAAGCGCAGCGCCAAACCGGTTCCCGGCAAGGGCGGCACCTTGATCTCGCCCGGATGCCGGACATGGCCGACATGGCCGGCCCGCAGCGCCGCTTCGCAGGCATCCAGGTCGCGGGTCGCGAGGTGCAGCATCGGCTGGTCGCCGACGCCGAGGATGAAGCCGCCGATCACGACCGAATCGCCCTCCCGCCGCGCCCCGTCCAGCGCCGCCCAGGTGGCCAAAGCCGGCTCGGCGAGCGGTGCCGGCAGGTCGAGTCGGAGGACGGCGGTGGCGCCATTGGCGTGGCGCTCCCATTCCGGCCGGCGCAGCAGCTCCGGCGTCCGGTGCTCGCAGGCGAAGAGCGGCAGGCCGAAGGCGTCGCGCCGGGCCGGGTAGGACAGCCGGAAGGCGGGCTGCACCGGCCCCTCCGGCAGATCCAGCAACCGGGCCAGATCGCGCGCCTTCTCTCCGCCGGCCCCCGCGGCGTCGAAGGCAGCCGCGGCCGAATCGGCCGAGCGGGTGGCGAGGGAAATGCCGAGTAGCCCCTCCCCGTCCCGCGCCAGGCGCTCGCCGAGGCCGTTGTCGAACTGGGTCTGGTCGAGCACGCCGAGCAGCTCGATGTAATCCGCCTCCAGCATGACGCAGTAATTGGCCGTGCCCCAGCCGATGTGCCGGCCGCGCGGCGTCACGGTGAAGCCGAGTCGGCGCCAGGTGTCGCGCGCCGCATCCAGCGCCGCCACCGCCAGGATGACGTGGTCGAGCCCGGTGATCGCTGCCATCAGAAGCCCCCGTGCTCGGCCAGGTGAGCCTCCTCTTCCGGCGTGCTGGCGCGGCCGAGGATGGCATTGCGGTGCGGGAAGCGGCCGAAGCGCTCGATCACCTCGAGATGGCGCCGGGCATAGCCGACATACTCCTGGTCGGCGATCCCGGCGGCCTGCAGGTCCAGGCTGCGCCGCTGGTCGGCCAGGTCCTCGCTGTGCTCGAAGGGCAGATAGAGGAACAGCCGGTGGTCGTCGGTCATCGACGGATCCTGGTCGAAGCCCTGGCCGACCGCGGCCTTGGCCACGGCCAGCGCCTTCTGATCGGTGGCGAAGGCGCGCGACGTGCCGCGGAACAGGTTGCGCGGGAGCTGGTCGAGCAGAATGCAGAGCGCCACGGCGCCGAGCGGCGAGCCGGCCCAGTCGTCGTGCCGGCCGGACGCGGCCTCCTCGTGCAGGGTCAGGAAGCGGGCGCGGATCTCGGCGTCGAAGCCGGCATCGCCGGAAAACCAGCGCTCCTTCCCGGACTCCTCGAACCAGAAGGCCAGCAGGTCATGGGCGGAGACGGAGAGTGGGGTCATGCGGGGCAGAGTCCGTAGCCGATGATGTCGTCGAACAGGGCATGCAGCGGATCCTCGGCGAGGTCCACCATCCCGTGCGGGTCGAGCCGGAGGGCGAAGCGGCCGGCCATCAGCGCCTTGCGCCGGTCGCCCTCGGCCAGGTCGGCGGCCGCCTCCTCCAGCATCAGGCAAGCGGCCAGCAGCTCGGCCGCCGGATGCATCAGCCGGCGGGCCAGGCGCGGCCCGTCCTCCGGCCGCGCCCGCAGATGGGCGAAGCCGGCGCGGCAGCCGTCGAGCAGCGGACGCAGCCGCGCCGCGATCGGCTGCAGTGCCCCGGGGGCCGCATCGAGGATGCCGGAGATGCGGTCGAGCAAGGCCTGATCGCCGGGCAGCTTGCCGATGGTGGCGCGCAGGAACTCCAGCGCCTGGACATTGGCCGGCCCCTCCCACACCGCGGTGACCAGGGCGTCGCGGTAGAGCCGCGCGGTCGGCCATTCCTCGGTGTAGCCGTTGCCGCCGACGATCTCGACCGCCTGGGCGGCAGCCGCCGTCGCCTCGGCCGCAGTCCAGTACTTGGCCAGCGCCACTGCGGCGCGGCGCCAGCCCTCGACCGCCGGCTCCTCGCCCGGCGCCTCGAAGGCCATGGCCGCCTCGAAGGCCAGCGCCGCCGAGGCCTCCTGGGTGGCGGCGAGGTCGAGCAGCGAATCGCGCATCATCGGCGTGGCGCGCAGCAGCGTGCCGCCGACCCGGCGGTGGCTGGTCCAGGCCAGCGCTTCGAGCACGGCGCGGCGATGCATGCCGGCGGCGCCGAAGGCGTTGTGCACCCGGCTGTATTCCAGCGCCTCCAGCATTGCCTTGAGGCCGTGCGGCGGCGGCGCCACCTCGACCGCCCAGGCACCGTCCAGCACGGTCTCGCCGGTGGCGAGGCCGCGGGTGCCGACCTTGTCCTTCAGGCGGCGGACATGCAGCCGGTTCGGCGTGCCGTCCGGCAGCATCGAGGGCACCAGGTAACAGCCCAGGCCGCGCGCCCCGTCCGGCGCGCCGCGCGGCCGGGCGGTGGCCAGCGCCAGTCCGGCCCCGGCATTGCTGGTGAACCATTTCAGGCCGGTCAGGCGCCAGGCCGCGCCGTCCGGCTCCGCCACCGTGGTGGTGGCGGCGACATCGGTGCCACCATGCAGCTCGGTGGCCCAGGTGCCGCCGGACAGCGCCTGGCCGTCCATCCGGGTCAGCTGCGGCAGCCACTGGCTGCGGACCGGATCCGGGGCCAGCCGGTCGAGCGCCCAGGCGACGGCGCCGGTCAGCGTCACCGGGCAGTGCAGCGACACATCGGCCTGGGACAGCACGCCGCCCATGACGAAGGACAGCAGATGCGGCGCCCGCTCCGGCCCGCCCCCCTCTGAACCAAACGCCAGGCCGACAACGCCGCGGCGATAGGCGTCGGCGTGGCAGGCGCGGTATTCGGCGTTCAGCACCACCCGGCCGGCCGGCGCGCCGGTGCCGTCATGGCTTTCGAGCCGCGGCGGCGCGTGCCGGCTGGTGTAGTCGGCCTGCGCCTCCACCGCGTCGCCGACCCAGCCGCCGAACTCGGACAGCCGGTCGCCGAAGCGCGGCAGCAGGTCGGGGCTGCGCCGGGCCAGGCGGCGCTGCAGGTCGCGGTCGGTGGTGAACAGGTTCAGGCCGCGGATGGCGGGCGGAAGCGCGAGCGGTCGGGTCTCGATCCGGTCCATGGCGGGGCCTCCTAGCAGCGATGCCCCAAAATAGCACGAGGCGGCGCAAGCGCCGCCTCGTGCCGGATCGGAAGCCTATCTCAGTGAGCGTTGGCCCAGACCTTGCGTTTCACCGAGTACAGGAGGCCGGCGAAGATGATCAGGAACAGCACCACCTTGACGCCGGTGTGCTTGCGCTCCTCCATCGACGGCTCCGCCGTCCACATCAGGAAGTTGACGACGTCCCAGGCCTCCTGCTGATGCGTCGCCTTGGTGCCGTCGCTGTAGGTCACCGCGTCGTCGCCCAGGATGTTCGGCATCGCCGTGACATGGCCGGGGAAGAAGGCGTTGTAGTTCAGCCCGTCCGGCACCTGGAAGCCTTCCGGCGCGTCATGGAAGCCGGTGAGGAAGGCGTAGATGTAGTTCGGGCCGTCGGTCTCGCCGCCCTCGCCGCGCGCCTTGGCCATCAGCGACAGGTCGGGCGGCAGCTTGCCGCCATTCGCCGCCGCCGCCGCCTTGTCGTTCGGGAACGGGTTGTGGAACTTGTCCGAGGGCAGCGCCGTGCGCTCGATCGGCTCGCCGGCGTCGTTGGTGTCGGCCACCTTGTACTCGGCGGCGATCGCCTTGACCTCGTCCGCGTTGAAGCCGAGCCCGGTCAGGTCGCGATACGACATCAGGTGCATCGAGTGGCAGGTCGAGCAGACCTCCTTGTACACCTGGAAGCCGCGCTGGGCCGAGGCCCGGTCGAAGCTGCCGAAGAAGCCGCCGAAGGTCCAGTTCTGGGCCGGCGGCTCGGCCCCCTCCTCCGCCGCCCGGGCGGCCGGAAGGGCAGTGCCGAGGGTCAGCAGCAGGGCCGCGGCGGCGAGGGCGGATCTGAGCATGATCTTGTCGAGGAGCGGCATGGTCACGCCTTCACCGTATTCGTAGCGGCCGACGGCCCGAGGACGGATTCGCTGATGCTGCGCGGCAGCGGCAGCGGCCGTTCGATCTTGCCCAGGATCGGCAGGATCACCAGGAAGTGCAGGAAGTAGTAGACCATGCCGACCTGGCCGATCAGCACCGGCAGACCTTCCGGCGGCTGCGACCCGGCATAGCCGAGGCCGATCACCGAGGCGACCAGGAGCCAGAAGCACCAGCGGTAGATCGGCCGGAACCGGGCACTGCGGACCCGGCTGGTGTCGAGCCAGGGCAGCACGAACAGGATGGCGATGGCGCCGAACATGGCGATGACGCCGAGCAGCTTCGCCGGGATGCCGAACAGGCTGAAGGTGATCGAGCGCAGGATCGCGTAGAACGGCAGGAAGTACCATTCCGGGACGATATGCGCCGGCGTCTGCAGCGGGTTGGCCTGGATGTAGTTGTCGGCATGCCCCATCAGGTTCGGCGCGAAGAACACGATGAAGGCATAGAAAATCAGGAACACGGCGATGCCGAAGCTGTCCTTGGCCGTGTAATACGGGTGGAAGGGCAGCGTGTCCTGCGGCCCCTTGGGGTCGATGCCCGAGGGGTTGTTCGAGCCGGTGACGTGGAAGGCGCCGACATGGATGACGACGACGCCGAGGATCACGAACGGCAGCAGGAAGTGCAGCGAGTAGAAGCGGTTAAGCGTCGGGTTGTCGACCGCGAAGCCGCCCCACAGCCAGGTGACGATGTTCTCGCCGACCAGCGGGATGGCGGAGAACAGGTTGGTGATGACGGTGGCGCCCCAGAAGCTCATCTGGCCCCAGGGCAGCACGTAGCCCATGAAGGCGGTGGCCATCATCAGCAGGAAGATCAGCACGCCGAAGATCCACACCAGCTCACGCGGGCTCTTGTAGGAGCCGTAATACAGGCCGCGGAAGATGTGGATGTACACGGCGATGAAGAACATCGACGCGCCGTTGGCATGGATGTAGCGCATCAGCCAGCCGTAATTGACGTCGCGCATGATGCGCTCGACCGACTGGAAGGCGAAATCGACATGCGGCGTGTACTGCATCGACAGGAACAGGCCGGTGGCGATCATGATCACCAGCATCATCCCGGCGATGGCGCCGAAGTTCCAGAGGTAGTTGAAGTTCCGCGGAGCCGGGTACTCGCCGTACTCCTTGTACATCATCGAGAAAATCGGCAGCCGCGAATCGACCCAGCGGATCGCCGGGTTCTTGAAGGTCGAGGGCTGGGCTGAGTGTGCCATAAGAAGTCTCTCCGGAACGAGCGGCTCAGCCGATCTTGACCTTGGTGTCGGCGGTGAAGGCGTAGGTCGGCACGGCGAGATTCTGCGGCGCCGGACCCTGCCGGATGCGTCCGGAAGTGTCGTAGATCGACCCGTGGCAGGGGCAGAACCAGCCGCCGAACGGGCCGCGGTTCTCACCCGGATTCTGGCCCAGCGGGATGCAGCCGAGATGAGTGCAGACGCCGATGACCACGAGCCATTCCGCCTTCTGCACACGCGCCGAATCGGGCTGCGGGTCGGGCAGCTGGCTGAGTGGCACCTCTTCGGCGGCCTTGATCTGGTCTTCCGGCCGGTGGCGGATGAACACCGGCTTGCCGCGCCATTTCACGGTCAGGGACTGGCCGACGGCCACCGGCGCCAGGTCGACGTCGATCGAGGCCAGGGCCAGGACGTCCTTCGACGGGTTCATGCTGTCGATCAGGGGCCAGGCCACGCTGGCGACGCCAACCGCGCCCACCGCGCCGGTCAGGAGATACAGGAAGTCGCGACGAGTGCCCCCCTCCCCGGATCCATGATCCCCGGTTGGCGTGTGACTCGGGCCCGGCGCGCCCTGGAGGGTGGTATCCGACATTGTTGCAACGGTCCTTCTCGGTCGACCTTATCTTCCCCCGCGCCTCCCGAGCTGGCTTTGGCCCGGGGCGACGATGCCGTATCCCGGGCAGGAGGCGGCCACGGGTCTATACAATGCCATTCCGACCCTTGCAATTCGCTAGAACCGCCCAGCGACGCAGCACCGCGGCACGGAGTCGACCGATCATGCGCCTCGTCCTCTACGAACCCGACATCCCGCAGAACGCGGGCACGATGATGCGGCTGGCGGCGGCGCTGGGCGTCGCGGTCGACCTGATCGAGCCCTGCGGCTTCCTGGTCGACGACCGGCGGCTGCGGCGCGCGGCCATGGACTACGCGGATTTCCTCGATCTCACGCGCTGGACCAGCTGGCGGCGCTATGCCGAGACGGCCCATGCCGGGCGGCTGGTGCTGCTGACCACCAGGGCCAGCCAGCCCTATGCCGGCTTCGCCTTCGCCACCGACGACCGGATCATGGTCGGGCGCGAAAGCGCCGGCGTGCCCGAGGCGGTGCATGCTGCGGCGGATGCCCGCATCGTCATCCCGCTGCGGCCGGAGGCGCGTTCGATCAATGTCGCGACCGCGGCGGCGATGGTGCTGGGCGAGGCGATTCGCCAGACCGGCGCCGGGCCCCGAGGGCCCTGAGGTCCTGCGGCGCGGTTGGCCATTCCCGCCCTCGCCGCCCCGCCCTATGGTGCGGGCGCTGCAACAAAGGCCCGCCGCATGAGCCCGACCCCATCCGATCTGGTCGAATCCCGCAAGGCCGAAGCCGCCGCCTGGTTCGCGACGCTGCGCGACCGGATCTGCGCCGCCTTCGAGGCGATCGAGGACGACTATGCCGGCCCGTTTTCCGACCGGCCGCCGGGGCGCTTCGAGCGCCGGGCCTGGGACCGGCCGGGCGGCGGCGGCGGCGTGATGTCGACGATGCACGGCCGGGTGTTCGAGAAGGTCGGCGTCAACATCTCGACCGTGCATGGCGAGTTCTCGGAGGCATTCCGGGCGCAGATCAAGGGCGCCGAGGGCGACGGCCGGTTCTGGGCCTCCGGCATCAGCGTCGTTGCCCATCTGCAGAGCCCGCTGGTGCCGGCGGTGCACATGAACACGCGGCGGATCGAGACCTCGATCGGCTGGTTCGGCGGCGGCGCCGACCTGACGCCGATGGTTCCGGACCAGACGGACACCGCGGAATTCCACGCCGCGCTGCAGGCCGCCTGCGACCGGCACGACCCCGGCTACTACCCGCGCTTCAAGGAGTGGTGCGACCGGTACTTCTTCCTGCCGCACCGGGACGAGCCGCGCGGCGTCGGCGGCATCTTCTACGACAATCTCGACAGCGGCGACTGGGACGCCGATTTCGCCTTCACCCGCGATGTCGGCCTGGCCTTCCTCGACGCCTATCCGCGCATCGTCCGCCGCCACATGGACCGGCCCTGGACCGAGGCGCAGCGCGCCTACCAGCTGCAGCGCCGCGGCCGTTATGTCGAGTTCAACCTGCTGTACGACCGCGGCACCACCTTCGGGCTGAAGACCGGCGGCAACACCGAAGCCATCCTGATGTCGCTGCCGCCTCTCGTCGCTTGGCCGTAGGACAGCCGGCCCTCTTGGCCGTTGAGATTCTTTAAGCGAAGGCAGGCCATTCGCGCGCGGACGCGCGCAGCCCCTCCCCCTGCCCCCCCCTCCCGCAAGTGGAGGGGGAGAGTGGAAGGCTGGGTTGGGCTTGGAAATCGGCAGGCGTGACGAGCGACGCAGCGCTCAGCTGCTGTCCGGGTCCGGTGGCTCCGGCACATGCCGGCCGGTGGCGGAGTCGGCCGGCTCGACGGACCAATCGTCCGCAGTCTCGCGATCGGCCGCTTCGGTCTCCACCGGCGGGACGGGCGTCATCTCGCAGCCCTCGTCCCAGCTCTGCGGCAGCCGCACCGGCGGGTGGCCGATCTTGCGGCAGACCTCCCACACGAATTCCTCGGCCGACAGCGTGTCCAGCTGCGCGTCGAGCATCTCGTCCTCGACCAGCGTCTCCCACGCCATCGCCCGCATGCATTCGGCGTCCACCCCGCGCTCGGCCTGTGCCGTGGCCTCGCCGACCATTTGCGCCGCGCGCTCGCGCCGCTGCCGGCGGCGGTCTTCCTCGCCCGAGGCCTTGCGCTCGTCCCGCCGGGTCATGAAGCCGGTGCGGATTCCGGTCGGTCAGGGCGACCGTCAGACGCACCGAGCGCGTCAGCCGCGCCTGGATCAGGCCGAAAGCCGGCGGCGCCTTCGGGTCGTGATGCGCCCGCTCCTGCTGCCGCTCGATCAGCCGCTTGCAGCGCATGTCGATCTCGGCCGCCCCGCGCAGCGTGGTCAGCGCCCAGCCCGTCCAATGCATGTCGGGTTCGGTCGGCCGGATCGGTTCGGATTGCGCCTCATCCATGGAACATAGCATGAACGAAGATCGCGGATGCGCGCAATGAACATTGTGTTCACAGGCCCGGACGCAAAGAGATGGCCGGCCTGTCGGATCGCCGTCTCACCGGCCGTCCTAGGAACGATCCCGGCGTGCGAGACGCCGCCATCGACAGGAGAACGAGATGAGGAAGGTCGTGGCCGCCGCGTTCCTGAGCCTGGACGGCGTGATGCAGGCCCCCGGCGGGCCGGAGGAGGACCCGGACGGCGACTTTACCCTGGGCGGCTGGACGTTCCACCACTGGGATGATGTCATGGGCCGGGCCATCGACGAGGCCTTCGGCATCCCGTTCGATCTGCTGCTGGGCCGCAAGACCTACGAGATCTTCGCCGCCCACTGGCCGCGCGTCCCAGCCGACGACCCGGTCGGCACGCTGTTCAACCGGGTGACGAAATATGTCGTCACCAGCTCGACCGCACCTCTGGCCTGGCGGAACTCCGTCGCCCTGCGCGGCGACGCGGCGCAGGCGGTGGCCGAGCTGAAGCGGCACAACGGGCCGGACCTGCTGCTGCAGGGCAGCAGCGAGCTGGTCCAGACCCTGCTGGCGCATGACCTGATCGACGAGTTCAGGCTGATGACCTTCCCGGTCGTGCTCGGCTCCGGCAAGCGGCTGTTCGGCCGCGGCGCCATCCCGGCCGGGCTGAAGCTGGTGAGCAGCCAGGTGTCGACCACCGGGGTGGTGATGAGCAGCTATGTCCGGTCCGGCGAGGTGACGACCGGGTCCTTCGCCCTGGCCGAGCCGACCGAGGCCGAACTCTCCCGGCGCGAGCGGATGCAAGGGGAGAAGTGAGCCTGGATCTATAAATGCCTGGCGCAATCAAATTGCCTCTCCCGCCTGGCGGGAGAGGTCGGGCGTCCGCAGGACGACCGGGTGAGGGCTGGCCCGGGCCTCGACAAAGAGCCCTCACCCGGAGCCGCTTCGCGTCTCCGACCTCTCCCGCAAGCGGGAGAGGCAAAAACTCACAGCCGTGCTGCGATCAGGATAACCCGATCTGGCCCGAACTCAGTCCGCTATGCCGGCAGGGCGCCGGAGCGTTTGGCGGTCCAGGTCGCGACGTAGTCCATCAGCCCCGGCGACAGGCAGTCATAGGGCGGCAGACCGAGCTGGTTGAGCCGGGCCCGGATGCCTTCCATGCGGCTCGGGTCGACGCCCGATTCGATGATCGACGAGACGAAGGCGGCGAAGGTCGGCGCGGCATAGCCGCTGCTTTCGAACCGCTCCGGATGGATGAAGGACAGACCCTTGAACGGGTGGTCGCGCTCGACCGGACCGTGCAGATGCACGCCGCATTGCTTGCAGGCATGCCGCTGGATCAGGGCGCTGGGATCGACCACCGCCAGCTTGTCGCCGTTCTCCAGCACCGTCACCTTGTCGGACGGCACCACGGCGACGACCGAGAAGGCCGTGCCTTTCGGCTTCCAGCACTTGGTGCAGCCGCAGGCATGGTTGTGGGCGACGTCGCCCTCGATGCGCACCTTGACGGGACGATCGGTGCACAGACAGGTCAGCGTGCCGCCCTGGAAGCTGCCGGACCCTTGGCGCACGCCGCCGTCGACGACCGGGTGTATGGACTCGCTCATCGCGTTTCTCCCTATTGTAGGTTCGTTGACCCGGATGGTCGTTCCGGCGGAAGTGTCGGACATGCGCGGCGGAATCTCTATTGGACCCTCGGACGAGAAATGGTGCCAAGATCGGGCTTCAGCCCAGCCTGAGCCACCCCGAGGAGCATCATGTTCGATCCCGTTGAGCGCCGTCCGGTCGGCCGCACCACGCTGCGCGTGTCCCGCCTGGGCATCGGCGGCGGCAGCCTGTTCAGCTCGATCGGCGACACCGCCGTGGTCGCGCTGGTCGACCATTGCTGGGACCGTGGCCTGCGCCATTTCGATACTGCCGCGCTTTATGCCGGCGGGGTCAGCGAGACACGGTTCGGCACGGCGCTGGCGCACCGGCCGCGCGACGAGCATGTGCTGTCGACCAAGGCCGGCCGCACCAATGAGGACGGCGAGAACCGCTTCGACTACAGCCGCGACGGCATCCTGCGGTCGGTCGAGCGCAGCCTGGCCAAGCTGAAGCGCGACCGGCTGGACATCGTCTTCATCCACGACGTCACCCCCGACCTGCACGGCGACGCCTATGAGGCCCGATTCGCCGAGGCGATGGACGGCGCCTATCCGGCGCTGGCGGAGCTGCGCAGCCGGGGCGTGGTCGGCGCGATCGGCGTCGGCGTGAGCAACTGGCAGGTGTGCCAGCGCTTCGCTGAGGCCGGCGAGTTCGACTGCATGATGCTGGCCGGCGGCTACACCCTGCTGAAGCAGGATTCGGTGCCGTTCCTCGACGATTGCGTGACGCGCGGGATCTCGGTGCTGGTGGCGGCGCCGTTCAACACCGGCATCCTGGCGACCGGCGCGGTCGAAGGCGCGCGCTACCACTACAAGCCGGCGACGCCGGAGGTGCTGGAGCAGACCCGGCGGATCGAGGCGGTGTGCCGGCGCCACGACGTGACGCTGCCGGCGGCGGCGCTGCAGTTCCCGCTGCGCCATCCGGCTGTCGTCAGCGTCGTCGTCGGCCACCAGTCGGCCGACGAGGTCGACCGCAACCTGGCACTGCTGCGGCAGGACATCCCGGAGGTGCTGTGGGCCGAGCTGGCCGCGGAGCGGGTGTCGGCGTAGGCCCCTACGCCGCCGCGGTGTGCTCGGCGATCGCGGTCACGAACGCATCCCAGTCCGCGGGATGCAACTCGTGCCCGCCGCCGTCGATCCGCACCAGCGGGGCGCCCGGCACGGCGGCGGCGAGCGCGGCGCCGTGCTCGGCCGGGAAGATCGGGTCGGACGTGCCGTGGATGACCAGCAGCGGCGCCTGCAGCTCGCTCAGCCGGCCGCGCCACCGGTCGCCGCCCTTCAGCATGAAGTGGTTGGTGGCGCTGGCGAAGCTGCGGGCACGGTCATAATCGGCCTCGATCAGCCGGCAGGCGGCGGCCGCGTCATGCGGATGGGCGGTGCCGGCGATCACGCGGACGTCCCGGAGCATGAAGTCGATCACCTGCGCCCGGTCGGTCCAGTCGACCGATTCGCCGGAGGCAGCGTGCTCCATATAGGCGGCGATGGTCTTCGGCAGCTGCGAGGTGTCGGTACCGACCGGCGAGGTGCTGATCGCGGTCAGCGAGGCGACCCGGTCCGGATGCGCCAGCGCCGCGATCTGCGCGATCATGCCGCCGAGCGACATGCCGACCACATGGGCACGGCTCAGCCCATAGCCGTCGAGCACGCGGATGGCGTCGTCGGCCATCTCGTCGAAGCCGTAGGGCGGCTGGCCCGGCGGATAGAAGGTCGACAGGCCGGTGTCGCGGTTGTCGTAGCGGATCACGTGGCGGCCCTGCTCGGCCAGACGGCGGCAGAACCCTTTCGGCCACCACAGCATCGAGGCCATGGCGCCCATGACCAGCAGCACCGGCGGGTGCGCCGGGTCGCCGAAGGCCTCGGTCGCGATCTCCACGCCGTCGGCCGTGACGGTCTTCTGGTTCATTTCTTCCCCTCCCCTTTTCGTCAGTCTGGCCGTTTTGGACCAATGGCCCGAAACATCGACCCGTCATGGCGAGCCCCGAAGGGGCGTGGCCATCCAGCGGCTCGATCTCTGGATGGCCACGGCGCTCCGCGCCTCGCCATGACGGAAATGAACCGGAGCGGCAATCTCAACGGCCGCTGGGATCAGACCCCCGCCAACTCCCGCAGCCGGCCGAGGCTTTCGTCGCGGCCGGGGCGCAGGCCCTGGCTGATCCACCAGCGCTCGATCTCGACCAGGGTCCGGCCGACGGCGGGGCCGGAGACGCCGAGGGCGACCACGTCGCGGCCGCGCACCGGCAGGCTCGGCACATGCTCCTTCTCCAGCACCGCCAAAGCGCGCTTGAAGCTCCAGCGCTTCGGCGCCGCGGCCCAGGCCAGGCGCAGCCGGTCGCGGCCGCCGGCGCGGCCGTGCCGGTACAGGAGCAGCCGAACCCCGACCTCGTCCGGCGCGTTGTCGAGCGTGCTGTCCCGCAGCCCGATCAGCCGGTCGCGCTCGTCATTCGACAGCTTCAGCCGCGCGGCCACCGCCGCCGCGTCGCCGCGCAGCAGCGCCGCCAAACGCAGCAGGGGGTCGGAGCCGGGCGCGACCTGGACCAGCCCTTGCAGCCGGGCGATGTCGCCCTCCTCGCCGATCACGCGCCGGGCGATGCCGGCCTCGACCATCGCCCGCCAGACCGGCACCGGGTCGGGCGCGGCCAGCAACTTCAGCAGCTCGGCCCGCACCCGCTCGCCCGACAGCCGGTCGAGGTGGCCGGACGCGGCGGCGCAGGCAGCCAGCGCCGGCGGGTCGAGCTCGCCCTGGCCGTAATGGGCGTGGAAGCGGAAGAAGCGCAGGATGCGCAGCGCGTCCTCGGCGATGCGCTGCGCCGGGTCGCCGACGAAGCGGACCCGGCCGGCCAGCGCGTCGGCCACCCCGCCGAAATAGTCGTGCACCGCGCCTTCGGCATCGGCCGACAGCGCGTTCATGGTGAAGTCGCGCCGCGCCGCGTCGGCCCGCCAGTCGGCGGTGAACTCGACCACCGCGTGCCGGCCGTCGGTCTCGACATCGACCCGGAGCGTGGTGACCTCGAAGCTCTTGCCATGCGACCGGGCGGTGACCGTGCCGTGCTGCAGCCCGGTCGGGATCACGCCGAGCCCGGCATTGTGCAGCGCCACCATCACCGCCTCCGGCTTGAGCGGCGTGGCGATGTCGACATCCGCCGCATCGCGGCCGAGCAGCGCGTTGCGGACGCAGCCGCCGACGAAGCGCGGGTCGAAGCCCGGGATCGACAGGGCGTTGATCACCGCCCGGGCGGCGGCATCGGTGGCCCAGCCGGGCAGCGGCGACAGGCGATGCGAAGCCCGCATTTCTCACCCTCCCTGTGCCCTGCGCCATCGTCCCATGCCCGCAGGGCAGGAGAGTCGCGCAGCGCGATGCGGCACATCGGGCAAGCCGCTCGACGCACCCTGCGGGCATGGGACGATGGCCCGGAGGGTCGCCTTGCGGTGGCCGCCTGCGGGGGCGGGCCGCTCGACCGTAGTGCCGCTACGCCCTTCGCGTCCCGCCCCCGCATCCGACTCACCGCAAGGCGACGCAGGGCGCAGGGAGGGTGAGAAATGCGGGCTATACGTCATTCCGTGGTCCCGAGCAGCACGTCGCGGAGATTCCTCAGGATGCCCGCGGTCACGCCCCAGACATAGCGGTCGCGATAGGGGAAGGCATAGTATTGCCGCTCCACCCCCTGCACGGTGATGCGGTGCAGCTTCGGGTTGGTCGGGGCCAGGATGAAGGCCAGCGGCACCTCGAAGATCTCGGCCACCTCGAACGGATCGGGCGCGGTCTCGAGCGGCGGCGTCAGCAGGCCGACGAAGGGCTGGATCTCGAAGCCGGTGCGGCTGACATAGGTGTCGAGCCGGCCGACGATCTCGACCTTGTGCCGGGGCAGACCGATCTCCTCCTCGGTCTCGCGCAGCGCCGCCGCCAGCGGATCGGGGTCGCCCGCATCGACGCCGCCGCCGGGAAAGGCGATCTGGCCGGCATGGGCGGTCAGGTGCGGCGTGCGCAGGGTCAGGAGGATGGTGTCGCCGTCCGGCCGCCGGACGATCGGCACCAGCACCGCCGCCGGGCGCAGGCTCGCCAGCGGCTTCAGGTCCGGGTTCAGGTCGTGGTCGCCGCGGGAGAGTACCGGCCGGTAGCGCCGCAGCCGCTCCAGATCGGCCACGATCGCGGGCGACTCGGTGCTCACGCCTGGTCCAGCGGGAAGAATGTCCGGTGGCTCCAGACCCCCATCCGGCCGTCCCGGGCGACGGCGATCTCGGCCAGCTCGTAGAACACCGGGCGCGACAGCAGCGCGTCGAGCCCCTCGGCGATCCGGATATAGGGCGACGGCTCGCCGGTGTCAGGGGCGAAGGCGACGCGGATCGGATGCTCCGGCCCGGCCTCGCGGACCGCGTCGAGATTGGTGCGGAAGGTCAGCACCTGATCCTCGCCCGTGCCCGAGACCTCCACCGCCACGGCGACGAAGGGCGCGTCGTCGACCGTGATCCGCCCGCGCTCCGCCCGGGTGATCAGCCAGTAGTCGCCGGCTGCGTCGCGCCGCAGCACGGTGGCGAACAGCTTGACCAGGGGCAGGCGGCGGATCGGGCTGCCATGATAGTACCAGGTGCCGTCGCGGCCGATGCGGATGTCATAGGCCTCGTCCGCAGCCGCCATTTCCGTGGAGGGGGGGGTGCGCCGGGCGCCGGCCAAAGCCGCGTCAACGGCGCCTGCGTCAGACTGCGCCTGGGCCGGTTGCGTTTTCTTGGACTCGCCGTCGCTCAATTCCGCCATACTCTTGCAATAGATCCGTCAGTTCACCGGCAGAGCGGCACGCCCATGCAAACGACCGTCCCGACCGAGCTCGACACCCCGGCCACGCCCGCCGACATCGATGCGGCGGTGGAACGGTTGGCCGCCGTGCGCAGCATGATCGGCCGGGTCATCTTCGGCCAGCAAGAGGTGATCGACCAGAGCCTCGTGACGATCCTGGCCGGCGGCCATGTCCTGCTGGTCGGCCTGCCCGGCCTGGCCAAGACCCGGCTGGTCGAGACGCTCGGCACCGTGCTGGGCCTCGAGGAGCGGCGGGTGCAGTGCACGCCGGACCTGATGCCGGCCGACATCCTCGGCTCCGAGGTGCTGGAGGAGAGCGAGACCGGCCGCCGCAGCTTCCGCTTCATTCCCGGCCCGGTGTTCAGCCAGCTGCTGATGGCCGACGAGATCAACCGCGCCAGCCCGCGCACCCAGTCGGCGCTGCTGCAGGCGATGCAGGAGCACCGGGTGTCGATCGCCGGCCGCTACCTGCCGCTGCCGGAGCCGTTCCACGTCCTGGCCACCCAGAACCCGCTGGAGCAGGAGGGCACCTATCCCCTGCCCGAGGCGCAGCTGGACCGTTTCCTGATGCAGGTCGATGTCGGCTACCCCGATCTGGCGTCGGAGCGGCGGATGCTGCTGGCCACCACCGGCGTGCACGAAGCCCAGATCGAGGCGGTGATCAGCGCCGACACGCTGCAGCGGACCCAGCGCCTGGTGCGCCGGCTGCCGGTCGGCGAGACGGTGCTGGAGGCGATCCTGTCGCTGGTCCGCGCCGCCCGCCCCGATTCGACCGACCTGCCGGAGGTGCAGCGCATGGTCGGCTGGGGCCCCGGCCCGCGCGCCAGCCAGTCGCTGATGCTGGCCTGCCGCGCCCGCGCCATCCTGACGGGCCGGACCTCGCCCTCGGTCGACGACGTTGCCGCCCTGGCCCGCCCGATCCTGCAGCACCGCATGGCCCTGACCTTCGCCGCCCGGGCGGATGGCGCCACCATCGCCGACGTGGTCGAGCGGCTGGTCGCGCGCCTGGGCTGAGGCCGAGGTGGCGGACGGCTCATCCTCATCCCTGACCGGCGCCCAGCGGCGCAAGGCCGCCGATGCGCTGGCGGCGACGCTGCCGCCGCTGCTGATCGCCGCCGACCGCGTCGCCTCGACCGTGGCCCAGGGCGTGCACGGCCGCCGCCGGGTCGGGGTCGGCGAGAGCTTCTGGCAGTTCCGCCGCTACCAGGCCGGCGAGCCGATCGGCCGGATCGACTGGCGCCAGTCCGGCAAATCCGAGGGGCTGTTCCAGCGCGAGACGGAATGGGCCGCGGTGCAGACCGCCTGGCTGTGGCGTGACGCCTCGCCGTCGATGGACTACCGCTCCGACCGGTCGCTGCCGACCAAGCGCGACCGCGCCGAGGTGCTGCTGCTGGCCCTGGCCTCGCTGCTGAACCGCGCCGGCGAGCGGGTGGCGCTGATCGGCGGCGATACCCCGCCGGCGACGGGCCGGGCCAGCCTGCTGCGCCTGGCCGTGGCGCTGGACCGCGGCACGCTGGATGATGTCAGCAAGGCGGTGCCGTGGGAGCTGCGGGTGCCGCGCCATTCCGCCATGGTGCTGCTGGGCGACTGCCTGGCCCCGCTCGACGAATTCGGCGCCTCGGTCGCCGCCTATGCCGCCCGCGGCGTGCGCGGCCATATCCTGCAGGTGCTCGACCCGGCCGAGGCGACGCTGCCCTTCGAGGGCCGCATCCGCTTCGAGGGCATCGAGGAGGTCGAATCGGCGCTGATCCCGCGGGTCCGGTCGGTGCGTGACGCCTATCGCGAGCGCCTGGCCGAGCACCAGGACGGGCTGGCGGCGATCGCCCGCCGCGCCGGCTGGAGCTTCGCCGTGCACCGCACCGACAAATCGGCCGAGGCGGCGCTGCTGAGCCTGTGGGGCGTGATGTCCGGGGCCGTGACCGGCAGGGCCAGATGGTGACGCTCGCCGGCCTGGTCTTCCTGGCGCCTGCGATCCTGGCGGCGCTGATCCTGCTGCCGGTGATCTACTGGCTGCTGCGGGTCACCCCGCCGGCGCCGCGGCGTCTGAGCTTCCCGGCGATCCGCCTGCTGCTGGGCCTGCAGACGCAGGAGGAGACGCCGGAGCGGATGCCGTGGTGGCTGATGCTGCTGCGCCTGGCCCTGGCCGCGCTGATCATCGTCGCTTTGGCCCATCCGGTGCTGAACCCCGGCTCCGCCCTGCCTGGCAGCGGCCCGGTGCTGCTGGTGGTCGACAATGGCTGGGCCGCCGGCAAGGGCTGGCCGCAGCGGCAGGAGGCCCTGCGCACCGCCGTCGACAAGGCGGAGCGGGCGGGCCGCGACGTGGTGCTGCTGGCCACCGCGCCGACCGCCCCGGGCGAGCCGGTCGCGGCCAGCCGCCTGCTGCGCCCGGGCGAGGCCCGCGGCCTGATCGACAACCTGGCGCCCAGCCCGTGGCCGACCGACCGGGCGGCGGCACTGAAGGCGGCCGACGCGCTGCGCCTGACCGGATCGACCCATGTCGTCTGGGCCAGCGACGGCATCACCACCGAGACCGAGGCGGACGGGGTGCGCGACTTCGCCGCCCGGCTGCAGCGCTTCGGCAGCCTGGAGGTGCTGACCCCGCAGGCCTTCGACCTGGCGCATCTGGTCGGCACGCCGCAGGTGGCCGACGCCGCCCTGACCGTGCCGGTGAAGCGCGCCGCCGCCGTCGGTGACGTGCCGCTGGTGCTGCGCGCCACGGCCGAGGACGGCCGCCCGCTGGCGCGGACCGAAATCCGCTTCCCTGCCGGGCAGCGCCAGGCCGAGGCCCGGTTCGAGCTGCCGTCGACCGCGCGCAACGCCATCGCCGCGGTGTCGATCGAAGGCGAGACCACGGCCGGCGCCACCGTGCTGGTCGATGAGCGCTGGCGCCGCCGGCCGGTCGGACTGGCCGCGCCGCAGGACACCGCCCGGGCCCAGCCGCTGCTGACCGAGAACTACTATCTGCAGCGGGCGCTGGAGCCCTTCGCCGAGATCCGCCGCGGCAGCATTGCCGACCTGCTGGGCGGCACCCAGCCGACCGACCGGCTGGCCGCCCTGCTGGTGCCCGACGGCACCCTGTCCTCCGATGCCGACCGCCAGGCGGCCGAGCGCTGGATGGAAAGCGGCGGCGCCCTGATCCGCTTCGCCGGGCCGATCCTGGCGGCCAATCCGGACCCGCTGGTGCCGGTGCCGCTGCGCTTCGGCGACCGCACCCTGTCCGGCGCCATGTCCTGGACCGCGCCGATGCCGCTGGCGCCGTTCGACGCCACCAGCCCGTTCCAGGGCCTGGCCATCCCGGACGATGTGCGGATCCAGCGCCAGGTGCTGGCCGACCCGTCGCCCGACCTGGCCGACAAGACCTGGGCCCGGCTGACCGACGGCACGCCGATCGTCACCGCCGAGAAGCGCGGCCGCGGCTGGCTGGTGCTGATCCACACCACCGCCGGTCCCGGCTGGTCGAACCTCGCCTTCTCCGGCCTGTTCGTCGACATGCTGCGCCGCCTGGTGGCGCTGGGCAGCGGGGTCGGCGGCGATAGCGGCCAAGCCAGCCTGCCGCCGGTCAGGCTGCTGGACGGGCTCGGCCGGCTGGTGCCGCCGCCGCCGCTGGCCCTGCCGATCGCCGGTCCGGCCTTCGCAAGCACCGTGCCGGGGCCGGAGCACCCGCCCGGCTTCTACGGCACCGAGGACAACCGCCGCGCCCTCAACCTCGGATCGGCCGTGACCAGCCTGGAGCCGATGCCGGCCCTGCCGCCCGGCGTGTCGGTCGCGGGCTACGAGGCCCCGGCCGAGGTCGACCTGCGGCCCTGGGTCTTCGCCCTGGCCATGATTCTGCTGATCCTGGACGGGCTGATCGCCCTGTTCATGCGCGGCCTGCTGACCCCGCCGCGGCGCGCCGCCACGGCGTCGCTGGTGGTGGCCGGCGCCGTCGCCGCGTCGCTGCTGGCGCCTGCCCCGGCCCGCGCGCAGGACGACAGCCGCATCATCGCCATGGCCAACCATGTCCGCCTCGCCTATGTCGAGACCGGGTCGCAGGATGTCGACGCGGTCAGCCAGGCCGGGCTGGAAGGCCTGGCCCAGGTGCTGCGCGACCGCACCTCGGTCAATGCCGAGGGCGCCGTCGGCATCAATGTCGAGAGCGACGAGCTGTCCTTCTTCCCGCTGCTGTACTGGCCGATGACTCCGGAGCAGCCGGCGCTGTCCGATGCCGCGATCGGCAAGCTGAACGCCTTCCTGCGTACCGGCGGCACCATCTTCTTCGACACCCGCGACCAGGCGACGGGCGGCGGCGGGGCGCTGGCCGGGCCGGGCGCCGAGAAGCTGCGCGAGCTGACCCAGGGCCTGGACGTGCCGCCGCTGACGCCGGCGCCGCCGGACCACATCCTGACCCGCGCCTTCTACCTGATGCAGGATTTCCCCGGCCGCTACACCGGCGGCGACCTGTGGGTGGAGACCGCGGACGCCACGGTCAATGACGGCGTCTCGACCATCATCATCGGCGCCAATGACTGGGCCGGAGCCTGGGCGACCGGGCCGGGCGGCGCGCCGATGCTGCCGGTGGTGCCGGGCGGCGAGCGCCAGCGCGAGATGGCCTACCGCTTCGGCGTCAACCTGGTGATGTACGCCCTGACCGGCAACTACAAGTCGGACCAGGTGCATGTGCCGGCGATCCTGGAACGGCTGGGCCAGTGAGAGGACACTGACCATGGACGCCGCCTCAGTCGCCCTCTCGCCCCTCCTGCCCTGGACCGTGCTCGGGCCGCTGTTCGGCCTCGCCGTGCTGGCCCTGCTGGTCGGCGCCTGGCGCCGCGCCCCGGGGCTGGGCTGGCGGACCCTCGCCTTCCTCGCGCTGGCCTCGGCCCTCTTGAACCCGTCGCTGGTGGAGGAGAAGCGCGACCCGATCCGCGACGTCGCCGTGGTGGTGGTCGACCGCTCGCCCTCCGACCAGATCGAGGAGCGCCCGGCCCGGATCGACGCCGCCCTGGCCGATCTGCGCACCAGGCTGGCGGCCTTCCCGGATCTCGAGACCCGATTCGTCACCGTCGGCGAGGGCGCCAGCGCCCCGCTCGACGAGACCCATCTGTTCGAGGCGCTGGGCGCGGCCACGGCCGACGTGCCGCGGCGGCGGCTGGCCGGCGCTATCCTGGTCACCGACGGCCAGGTGCACGACGTGCCGACCGATCCGGCGGTCCGCACCTCCTTCGGCCCGGTGCACACGCTGCTGACCGGCCGGCCGGACGAGTTCGACCGCCGCATCGTCGTGGCCCAGGCGCCGAGCTTCGGCCTGGTCGGCCAGGACGTGACCGTGACCCTGCGGGTCGACGACCTGCCGAACGCCGAGCCCGGCGCCGTCGCCACCGTGACCGCGACCAAGGACGCCGGCGCGCCGGAGGCGCTGCAGCTGCCGGTCGGGCGCGACACCCAGGTCAGCTTCCGCCTCGATCATGGCGGCCCGACCGTGTTCGAATTCGCGGTCGAAGGCCTGCCGGGCGAGCTGAGCCAGGCCAACAACCGCGCCGCCATCGTGGTCAACGGCGTGCGCGACCGGCTGCGCGTGCTGCTGGTCTCGGGCGAGCCGCATCCGGGCGAGCGCACCTGGCGCAACATCCTGAAATCCGACCCCTCGGTCGATCTGGTCCACTTCACCATCCTGCGGCCGCCGGAGAAGCAGGACGGCACGCCGATCAACGAGCTGTCGCTGATCTCCTTTCCGATCCGCGAGCTGTTCGAGACCAATCTCAAGGACTTCGACCTCATCATCTTCGACCGCTACCGGCGGATGGGGGTGCTGCCCAACCTGTATCTCGGCAACATCGCCCGCTATGTCGAGGAAGGCGGCGCCTTCCTGGAGGTCTCGGGCGAGGCCTTCGCCGAGCCGCTGAGCCTGTACCGCACCCCGATCGGCAACATCCTGCCGGCCGAGCCGACCGGCGAGGTGCTGGAGCAGGGCTTCCGCCCCACCGTGACCGAGCTGGGCCAGCGCCATCCGGTGACGGCGACGCTGGACGGGTCGACCGGCGGACCGGGCGGGGGCCCGAGCTGGGGCCGCTGGTTCCGCCAGATCGACGTGGTGCCGCATGGCGGCAATGTGGTGATGACCGGGGCCGGCGGGCGACCGCTGCTGATCCTCAACCGGGTCGGCGAGGGCCGGGTGGCGCAGATGGCGTCGGACCAGATCTGGCTGTGGAGCCGCGGCTTCGAGGGCGGCGGCCCGCAGGCGGAGCTGCTGCGCCGCCTCGCCCATTGGCTGATGCGCGAGCCGGAGCTGGAGGAGAACGTGCTGCGCGCCGAGGCGGCCGGGCAGCGCATCGAGATCCGCCGCCGCAACCTGGACCAGAGCAACCCGCCGGTCACCGTGACCGACCCGGACGGCAAGACCCAGAGCGTGACGCTGAGCGAGACCACGCCCGGCCTCTATGCCGGCCGGGTCAATGCCCAGGGCCCGGGCATCTACCGGGTCAGCGACGGCGACAAGACCGCGCTGGCGGTGGTCGGCACCCTGAACCCGCCGGAGCTGAGCGACATGCGGGCGGTGACCGACAAGCTGGCGCCGGTGACCCAGGCCAGCGGCGGCGGCGTCGCCTGGCTGGCCAGCGACGGCGTGCCCAGCATCCGCCGCACCCGGCCGGACCGGGCTGCGGCCGGCGCCGGCTGGATCGGCCTGCGCGGCAATGGCGACTACACCGTCACCGGCATGACCGAGACGCCGCTGCTGCCGCCGCTGATCGCCCTGTTCCTCGGCCTCGGCGGGCTGATGGCCGCCTGGCGGCGCGAGGGGCGGTAGAGACGCCCCCTCGGATGGCGGCATTGCCGCGGCCCGGCAACAAGCGTATTATTTTAATAGTCTTTTATGTTTTGCTCGATTGTTGCGTCTGCCCAGCGAGTCCTTCGGGGAGGCCCAGGCGATGTCGATGGTAAAGTGGGAATTGAAGGCGACGGAGCTCGCCAATTGTAACTGCTCCTATGGCTGTCCCTGCCAGTTCAACGACCTGCCGACCCATGGCCATTGCCGCGCCGCGGTCGGCTTCCTGATCGAGAGCGGGCATTTCGGTGACATCAGCCTCGATGGGCTGCGGGCCGTCGGCCTGTATCGCTGGCCGGGGCCGGTGCATCACGGCAATGGCATCATGCAGCTGATCATCGACGAACGGGCGAACGCCGCCCAGCGCGACGCGCTGCTCCAGATCATGACCGGCCAGGAAACCGAGGACATGGCGACGATGTGGTGGGTGTTCGCCGCCATGTCGCCGAACCGGCTGGAGCCCCTGTTCGAGCCGATCGAGATCGAGATCGACGTCGATCGGCGCCGAGGGCGCTTCGTCGTGCCGGGTGTGGTCGAAGTGACGGGCGAGCCGATCCGCAACCCGGTGACCGGCGCCGAGCACCGCGTCCGCATCGATCTGCCCAAAGGATTCGAATACCGCCTGGCCGAGATCGGCAGCGGCACCACCAAGGCCACCGGCGGGATCGAGCTGGACCTGGCGGGCACCTATGCTCAGTTCGCACGCATCCATCTCAACAACGCCGGCATCGTGGCGTAGCCGGCGACGATGGCTACGGGCGCCCCCTCCGCGATCGAGGCAGTGCTGCGCCGCGACCGCCTGGTGACGCTGGTCGCCCTCGCCTGCGTCTGCATCGCGGCCTGGACCTATATCGGCCTCGGTATCGGCACGGAGATGCCCGGCATGGAAATGTCCGGCATGGCGATGGACCCGGCGATGCCCATGCCGATGCCCTGGACCGGCACCACTTTCGCGCTGATGGTGGCGATGTGGGTGGTGATGATGGTGGCGATGATGCTGCCCGGCGCGGCACCCATGGTGCTGACCTACACGGCGCTGCAGCGGCACCGCCGGCAGGTCGCCCCCCAGGCGGCGACGGCGCTGTTCACGCTCGGCTATCTCGTGGTCTGGGCCGGCTTCAGCGTCCTGGCCGCCATCCTGCAGTGGCGCCTCGATTCCCTGGCCCTGCTGTCCCCGATGACGGCAACTGCCAACATGGTGCTGGCCGGCGGCGCCCTGGTGATCGCCGGCGCCTATCAGATCACCCCGCTGAAGCAGGACTGCCTCGTCCGCTGCCGGTCGCCGGTCGAATTCCTCACCCGGCACCACCGGTCGGGGCCGTTCGGCCTCGGCCTCCGCCACGGCCTGTTCTGCCTCGGCTGCTGCTGGGCGCTGATGCTGCTGCTGTTCGTCGGCGGCGTGATGAACCTCGCCTGGATCGGCGTGATCGCGCTTTTCGTCCTGCTGGAGAAGACGATTCCCGGCGGCCGCTGGCTCAGCCACGCAGCCGGCGCCGGCCTCATCGCCTGGGGCGGCTGGACCCTGATCTCGGCGGCGTAGGCCGGGATCGCCCGGCCCACGCCCCTCCGCCTCAGTTCATCACGATCTCGACCCTGCGATTCTGCGGCTCGCGCACGCCGTCGGCGGTCGGGACCAGCGGATCGGCCTCGCCGACGCCGCGGGCGATGATCAGATTGTCGGCGACACCGTCCGTGACCAGCTCGCGGCGCACCGCCTCGCCCCGGCGCACCGACAGGGCCTGGTTGTAGGCGTCGGTGCCGGACCGGTCGGTGTGGCCGGTGACGTCGATCCGGGTCGACTGGCCCCGCAGCGCGTCGGTGGCGGCGGAGGCGACGATCGACCGCGCCTCCGGCGTCAGGCGCGAGCTGTCGAAGTCGAAGAACACCAGATAGCTGCGCTGGCCGGTGTCGACCGGTGTCTCCACCACCGGCTCGGCCGCGGGGGACCCGAAGTCGAAGACGTATTTGATGCCGGCCAGGACAGTGTGGTTCGCCGGGGCGTCGAGCTTGATCCTGGTGCTGCCCGTGGTGAACGTGGCATCGGACTCGCCGAAATAGCGGTACTCCACATTCGCAGCCAGATTCGGCGTGATGTAGTAGGACACGCCGGCGATGCCCTGATAGGCGAAGAGCGGCGAGTCATAGTCGAAGTTGATGTCGGCGTCCGGGATCTTCACCTTCCAGTTGTTGAAGCCGACGCCGAGGCCGCCGCCGATATAGGGCACGAAGGGCGACCCGAACTCGAAATCGTAATAGACATTGGCCATCAGGCCGATGGTGCGCTCATGGCCCTTGACGTTGACCTTGACGTCATTGCCCGCGGGAACGGGGAACCCGCGGAACCGGAAGGCATCCCAGTTGACCCCGACGTCGCCGACGTCGTTCTCGCGGATGCTGCCTTCGATATCCGCCCGGATCGCCCCGAAATCATAACCGACATAGAGATTGCCGGCGGGCGCCGTGTCGAAGGCGACATCGGCGTGGCCATCGGTGCGCGGATCGTTGAAATTCCACTTCTGGTCCTGCCGAATGTTCACGCCGGCGCCGGCGCCCAGATAGAGTCCCGTCGCCTGCTGGGCCAAGACGGGGGTGGCCAGCAACAGGGCGACGCTTGCCGTCGCGCACAAGGTCGAAATCTTCATCTGCCGCCATCCTGGTCAGAGTTCAGGCCAGGGCGTCCATCCCCAACATCTCTATGCAGGGTTTCGATCGGCCCCCTCTGCATCAATACGGAGGCTTCGGCGGACGATCAACCTGAAATCTATAAAGCCGAAGCGAACCTTCGAAAGATCCTACTCAACTCAAAGATTTCAATGTCTAAAAACATAAATCTTTAATCAAATTCTATAAGAAAGACGTCGAACCTTCGCCGATTCTGGCATTCATCCCCGCCGGCAGTCGAACAGGTGGTTGCGGTTCACCCGGAAGCGGCGGCGCAGATGCGGCCGCAGCAGGATCCGGCTGTCGACCGCAATCGGCGCCAGCCCGGCCGCGTCCAGCCGGCCGGGGAAGTCGCGGCCGTTGATGCGGTAGTGGTAGGGATGGCCGAAGCGGCGCATCCGCTCCGCCGGGTCGGCGATGCCCGCCCCCTCCCGCGTCGGCCCGTTCGGATCGAACGGCACCATCAGGATGGCGCGGCCGCCGGGGCGCAGCACCCGCGCCAGCTCGGCGATCGCGGCGCCGTCGTCGGGGATATGCTCCAGCACATGGTTGGCGATGACCACGTCAAAGGCGGCGTCGGCGAAGGGCAGCGCCGTCAGGTCGGCCTGGATGTCGGCGAAGGGGCTGAACCGGTCGACCGAGCGGTAGCGGAGGTTCGGCAGCCCGCGCAGCCGCGCCTCCAGCCATGGCTCGGGCGCCGCGTGCAGCACCCGGTGCCGGCCGGTCAGCAGGTCGGTCCGGGCGGTCAGGTACAGCCAGAGGAAGCGGTGCCGCTCGACGCTGCCGCAGCCGGGGCACATGGCGTTGCGCCGCCCCTCCAGCCCGAAGCGCAGGAAGCGGCGCGCCCGGGTGCCGCAGATCGGGCACTCCAGCACGCCGGGCGGCCCGGCCGGCGCCCGCGGCCGGGCGTAGAGCCGCTCGCGCCGATACACCGCCGCCTCGTCCAGCCGGTCGCGGGCGATGGCGCCGACGACGCGGCCGAGGTCATGCAGCATGCGAGGATTCCCGGGCCTTCTCGGACTCGGGAGCATCGCCGGGGGCCGTGCCGGCCCGGGCGCCGTCGCGCTCGCGCACCGCGGTTGCCAGCACCTGCACCGCCTGGGGCAGCGAGATGTCGGCCGCCGCCGGCTGGAAGGCCAGGCCGCCCTCGCGGAACGCCTTCCAGATGGCGAAGCGCAGATCGGTGCCGACGCCGGCGAAATTGTCGACATCGGAGATGTGGCAGCGCAGCTCGAGATCGAGCGTCCCGGTGCTGAAGCTCTTGAACGCCACCACCGGCGCCGGGAAGGCGCCGACGCGCTTGTCCTCCTTGGCGAGCGCCAGCAGGATCTCGCGCGCCTTCTCGACATCGGCCGAAGCGGCGATCGAGACCGGGATGTCGATCCGGCCGTTCCTGTCCTTGTGGGTCCAGTTGACGACCTGGGACGAGATCAGGTTGCCGTTCGGCACGATCACCGAGGCGCGCTGGAAGGTCTGGATCTCGGTGGCGCGGACGCTGATCCGCCGGACCGTCCCCTCGGCCCCGCCGACCACCACCCAGTCGCCGACCTTCACCGGCCGCTCGACCAGCAGGATCAGGCCGGCGACGAAGTTCTGGACGATGTTCTGCAGGCCAAAGCCGATGCCGACCGACAGCGCGCTGGCGATCAGGGCCAGGTTCGACAGGTCGAGCCCCAGCAGGCCGACGGCGAAGATGGCGACGATCAGCCCGCCGAGATAGCCGATGCCGGTGCGGATCGAGTTCTTCAGGCCGCGGTCGATCTGCAGCTTCTCGATGAAGCGGGCGTCGAGCCGGCGCTGCAGGAAGCGGGTGGCGAGGATCCCCACGGTGAAGGCGGCGACGGCGCCGAGGATGTTGAGTGGCGCGATGCGGACGCCGCCGATCGTCGCCCCGTCCAGCACCGCCGTGCCGATCGCGGCGAGGTCGGTGCCGCTGAGCCCCAGCACCGGTGCCAGCGCCACCAGCGCAGCCAGGCCGAGGACGATGTCGGTGCACAGGGCGGCGCCGGTCTCGAACACCCACAGGCCGCGATCGTTCGGGAACAGCGAATGGCGGATCCTGGCCATCCGCCCGACCGGCTGGGTCATGAACCGGCCGATGGCTTCCTGCATCACGCTGCGCAGGACCAGGACGGCGGCGCCGATGCCGATCGCGGCGGCCAGAAGATAGGTGATGTAGAGCGCCAGCTTCTGATAGCCGATCACCCCGGCGACCAGCACGACCACGGTCAGCACGGCGGCCAGCAGGCGGGCCCGCGGCCAGCGCCCCGACGGCCTGGCGGCGGCGCGCTGGTCGTCGGCCGGCTCGCCCTCCGGCAAAGCCTGGAGATCGGCGCGATAGCCCCACAGCGATCCCGGCAGCAGGGCCAGCAGCGCCAGCGCGCCCGCCGCCAGCGCCGCCGCGACCAGCAGGGACCGAAGCTCGCCCTGCATCAGGATGCGGCCATCGGCGATGGCCAGCGTCACCCCGGCGACGGTCCAGACCACCGCCGCTGCCCGCAGCCTGCGGCAGAGCGTGCGGGCCGAGGCATCGGTCAGGTCGATCAGGCGCCAGGGCGGGTCGTCGGGCGTCAGCGTGGCCGAGATCGCGGCCGAGGCGACGAAATAGGCGACGATGCCCCAGGCCACGACCCCGAGGGCGATCATGGCGACATAGCTGGCGGGCCGGTCGCCGAGCCAGCCGGCGCAGATCACCGCCACCGCCAGCGTCACCATCGCCGGCAGCACGCCATGGGCCACGGTGTGCACCAGCGCCGCGGCCACCCGGCGCCGCAGGGACGGGACGCTCTCGGCCGGGCGCCGGCCGAACCGCCGCAGCAGCCAGCGCCGCGCCAGCCAGCCGATGCCGAGGACGATGGCCGCGAACAGGATGCGGCGCGCGATCTCGCCCACCCCGTCCCAGCCGGGGCCGAGCTGATCCTGGAACGGCAGCAGCAGCCGCGTCGCCAGATAGCCGGCCTGGTCGGGGATCGGCAGCCAGGTCCGCGGGTCGAAGGTGGCCGGCGCCACCGTCAGCAGGTCGCGCCGGAACTGGTCGACGCGCGCCGCATCGGCGGTCTGCTGCAGCAGCTGGGCCTGGGTCTTGATCGCCTCGGCCTGCCGCACCTGGCCGTTGTACTTGGCCAGTGCATCCGCCAGCTGCTGCCGCTGCTGGGCCACATCGGCCGATTCGGGCGGCGCCCCTTCGGCGGGCGGGGGACCCAGCGCGTCGCTGACCTGCTTGATCTTGCCGAGAGCCTCGTTCGCGGCATCGGCCGCGGCCTGGGTCTGGTCGACCACGGCGGCCAGCTGGGTGCGCAGCGCGTTGTAGCCGTCCTCGGACAGATTCTGCGCCGAGAGCTGGACATAGAGCTGCCTCAGCGTGCTCTGCCACCCCGTGCTCTGCCTGTCGAAATCCGGATTGGTCTGGGCCGCCGCCGGCAGGGCGGCGCAGATGACGGCGAACAGCAGCAGCAGGCGGAGGAACAGGGCGCGAAAGGTCATGGTCGGCCGGATGGCACCTGGATGGATGGGGAGAGGCTCCACCCTGCATGCCAAAGCGGCGATAAGAAGGCGAGGCCGCCTGTCGTCGCAGCAGCAATGCGCCGCTCAGGCGGAAACGGGGCCACCGCGCTGGCTGCGGGCGAAATCGCTCGGGGTGCGGCCGACGCAGGCGCTGAAGGCCTGGGTGAAGGCGCCGAAGCTGCTGAAGCCGACCGCCATGGCGACGTCGCTGATCCGGTGCCGGCCCGTGGCCAGCATCTCCATCGCCTGCATCATCCGCGCCTCGCGCACGAACTGGCGCCAGGTCATGCCGGTGTCCTCGCGGAAGTGCCGGCGCAGCGTCCGCGGCGACAGCTTGGCGGCGCTGGCCGCCCCCTCCAGCGAGCCGTCGTCGACATGGGCGATGACATGGCGGATCGCGGCCCGGATGCCGGGCGACTGGCCGGTCGGCAGCCACAGGATGCGCTGCCGGCTGAACCAGTCGGCGCAGAGCAGCCCGAAGGTGCGGAAGAACGAGCCGGCGACCGGGTCGTCGCGGTCGCGGTCGCGCGGCCAGCGCAGGGCATAGTCGACCATCTCGCGCGCCAGCGGGCTGGTGCCGGCGGCCCAGCAGCCGTCGTGGTGCCAGGGCGTCATCGGCGCGTCGAGATGCACCACCGTGACTTCGGTGCCGTCGTCCGTGCGGATCTCGTAGGGCCGCCCGGCCGGGATGAACACCATATGGGTCGGCAGGATCGCCCAGACGCCGCGCGGCCCTTCCAGCTCCAGCCGGCCGGCGCGGACATGCACCACCTTGTGCTTCGCGTCCCCGGCCGACCGTTCGGCCAGCCGGCCGCAGCGCGACAGCTCGGCGTGCTCGGGGCAGGTCGAGGTGCTGGCGAATGGCGACATGGGCTCCTCCCGCTGGCCGGGGCGCTCGATTGGCCCCTTCGCGTAAGATTATGGGCGATTTCCGGAAGACGCTCATCCGATCTTTCTGACACACTCGCTGCAACAATCCGCCCGGCCCGAGCCGAGGCGGGGTGCAGGAGGAAGCGCATGGAGCTGCGTTCGGCGCCGGCCGAGCCGGGCCCGCCTGCCGCGTCGGCGGTGCCGGTTCTGGAGTTCCGCGGCCTGGCCAAGCGCTTCGGCGGCACGCTGGCGGTCGACGGGCTGGACCTGGCGCTGCGCCCGGGCGAGATCCTGGCGCTACTGGGCCAGAACGGCGCCGGCAAATCCACCCTGATCAAGATGCTGGCCGGCGTGCACGCCCCCGATTCCGGCGAGATCCGGCTGAACGGCGCCGCCTATGACCCCCATTCTACGGAAGCGCGGTCCGGCCGCGGCCGGATCGCCTTCATCCACCAGGATCTCGGCCTGATCGACTGGATGACGGTGGCGGAGAACATCGCCTTCGCCCAGGGCTTCCCGCGGCGGCTGGGCCTGATCGACTGGCGCCGGGTCGAGGCCACGGCCCGCGCCTCGCTGGCCCTGGTGGCCGAGGGCATCGATCCCGGCCGGCGGGTGCAGACCCTGACCCGGACCGAGAAGTCGCTGGTGGCGATCGCCCGGGCGCTGGGCGCCCGCCCCGACATCCTGGTTCTCGACGAGCCCACCGCCAGCCTGCCGCAGGAAGAGGTCGAGGGGCTGTTCCGGGTGTTGCGCGGGCTGAAGTCGCGCGGCGTGTCGATGATCTACGTCTCGCACCGGCTGGACGAGGTCTACGCCATCGCCGACCGGCTGGCGGTGCTGCGCGACGGCCGGCTGGTGGCGGTGCAGGAGACCGCGGCGACCGAGCCCGAGGCGCTGGTGCGGCTGATCATCGGCCGGCCGCCGGAATCGCTGTTCGTGCGCCCGCCGCGCCGCGGCGGCGACGCCGTGCTGCGGCTGGAGGGCGCCGTGATCGGCGATGTCGGGCCGGTCGACCTGGCCGTGTCGGGCGGCGAGATCGTCGGCCTGGTCGGGCTGCGCGGCGCCGGGCAGGAGCTGGTCGGCCGCGCTTTGTTCGGCCTGCTGCCGCTGGAGGCCGGGACGGTGCGGCTGGACGGCGCGCCCTGCGACCTGGCCTCGCCGCCGCGGGCGATCGGCGCCGGCATCGGCTTCGTCGCCGCCGACCGCAACGCCGATTCGGTGGCCGCAGGCCTGAGCGTGCGCGAGAACATGTTCCTCAACCCCGCCGCCTGCGGCCGCGGCCTGCTGGCCTGGCGCGGCGCCGCCGACGAGGCGGCCGAGACGGCGCTGCTGGGCGGCCGGGTCGGGCTGCGGCCGAACGACCCCGCGGCACCGGTCGAGACCCTGTCCGGCGGCAACCAGCAGAAGGTGGTGCTGGCCCGCTGGCTGCGCATCGGCGGCCGGGTGCTGGTGCTGGAGGACCCGACCGCGGGGGTCGATGTCGGCGCCAAGGCCGAGATCTACCGCCTGCTGGCCGATGCGGTGCAGCGCGGTCTGGCCGTGATCCTGGTCTCGACCGATGTCGAGGAGGTCGCCCAGATCTGCCACCGCGCCGTGGTGTTCCGCGACGGCCGCATCGTCGCCGAGATCGACGAGGACGGCCTGTCGGTCGAGCGCCTGGTCCACGCCGTCTCGCTGGCGCCCGATGCCCGGGAGTCGGTGCAGTGAGGGCGTCCCGCACCGGAGCGCTGCCTCTCCCGGCTGCAGGGTTCTTTCAGTATAGCCGAAGCCTATCCCTTTTTAGTCCCCCCTCCCCTTGCGGGAGGGGGGCTGGGGGAGGGGTCTGCGCGCGTCCGCGCGCGAATGCGCAAAGGACCGGCTTCGCTATCCAGGCTGGATCGCCAGAGTTCAGGCCGGCTCCGGCGGTGAAAACCCCCTCCCCCTATCCCCCTCCCGCGAGGGGAGGGGGGACTCATTTGGTTTTCGGCGGATATCCGACCGCTCCCGCCCCGCGGGCGAGGCCACGCAACATCAACCGCCGCTGACAGGAAGGGCCGACCCCGCATGCAGTCGATCAAGTCGAACGCCCTGGAGCCGACGCGGCTGGAGCTTGCCGCCCTCAACCCGGCGCAGCGGGTCGCCCGGCTGCTGCCGGTCTACGGCCTGCCGATCCTGACCGTCGTCCTGATCCTGCTGTTCTCGCTGCTGCTGCCGCGCACCTTCCCGACCATGCTGAACCTGCGCTCGATCCTGGGCGACAAGTCGGTGATCGCGCTGCTGTCGCTGGCCGCGATGATCCCGATGATGGCGGGGCGGATCGACCTGACCGTCGGCTACGGCATCGTGCTGTGGCACATCGTGGCGATCGCGCTGCAGACCCAGCTCGGCCTCCCCTGGGGCGTGGCGGTGGTCGTCGTGCTGCTGCTCGGCTGCGTCCTCGGCGCCATCAACGGCCTGCTGGTCGAGGTGGCGCGGATCGACAGCTTCATCGCCACGCTCGGCACCGGCACGGTGCTGTACGCCATCGCCCTCTGGTACACCGAGGGCCGCCAGGTCATCGGCGTGCTGCCGAACGGCTTCCTGGCGCTGTACACGCTGCAGGTCTTCGGCATCCCGATCGCCGCCTTCTATGTCCTGGCGATCGGGCTGATGCTGTGGATCGCCGCCGAGTTCCTGCCGGTCGGCCGCTGCCTCTACGCCATCGGCGCCAATCCGCGGGCGGCAGAGCTGAACGGCATCCCGACCCGGCGCTACGTCATCGGCGCCTTCGTCGCCTCCGGCCTGCTCGGCGCCCTCGCCGGCATCGTGCTGGCGGCGAAGCTCAGGATCGGCCAGGCCAGCGTCGGGCTTGAGTTCCTGCTGCCGGCCCTGGTCGGCGCCTTCCTCGGATCGACCACGATCAAGCCCGGCCGGGTCAATGTCTGGGGCACGCTGATCGGCGTCGCCATCCTGGCGGTCGGCATCTCCGGCATCCAGCAGCTGGGCGGCGCCTTCTATGTCGAGCCGCTGTTCAACGGCCTGACCCTGCTGCTGGCGATCGGCCTGGCCGGCTACGCCCAGCGCAAGCGTGGCCTGGCCCGCCGCCGGCGGCCGGACGGCCCCGAAGCATCCACCACAACCGGCGCCGCGACGGCCGCCGGACAACCAAACGAAACTGGGAGGATCTGAGATGATACGGCGTTCGGCACTGGCATCGGCACTTCTGCTCGCGACCCTGATGGCGGCCCCTCTTCCGGCGGTGGCGCAGGACGCCGTCGCCGCGGCCAAGGCGGTGGTCGAGAAGGTGATCAGGCCCAACCCGCCCTGGGATGGCCCCACCACCGGGCCGAAGCTGCAATCCGGCAAGACCGTGGTCTATGTCTCGGCCGACCAGCGCAACGGCGGGGCCCGCGGCGTCGCCGAGGGCATGGACGAGGCGGCGAAGCTGGCCGGCTGGGACTTCCGCGTGATCGACGGCCAGGGCACCGTCTCCGGCCGGTCCGCCGCGATGAACCAGGCGATCGCGCTGAAGCCGGACGCGATCGTGCTGGGCGCGCTCGACGCCGCCGAGCAGGCTGCCCCGATCGAGGACGCGGCGAAGCAGAAGATCGTCATCGTCGGCTGGCATTCCTTCGCCAAGCCGGGGCCGAGCGACACGCTGCCGGTGTTCACCAACATCACCACCGACCCGCTGGAGGTGGCCCGCGCCGCCGCCTCCTACGCCATCGCCGATTCGGACGGCAAGGCCGGCGTCGTCATCTTCACCGACTCGGTCTACCGCATCGCCATCGCCAAGTCGGACGCCATGGCCGAGGTGATCCGCGGCTGCCCGGGCTGCAAGGTGCTGTCGGTCGAGGACACGCCGCTGAGCGACACCGGCACCCGGATGGGGCCGCTGACCACGGCGCTGCTGCAGCGCTTCGGCGATGAGTGGACCTACGCGCTGGGCATCAACGATCTGTATTTCGACTTCATGGCGCCGTCGCTGGCCTCGGCCGGCATTGGCGGCGACGGCAGGCCGCACAACGTCTCGGCCGGCGACGGCAGCGAGGTCGCGTTCCAGCGGATCCGCGCCAACCAGTACCAGGTCGGCACCGTGGCCGAGCCTTTGCGCCTGCATGGCTGGCAACTGGTCGACGAGCTGAACCGCGCCTTCGCCGGCGAGAAGGCCAGCGGCTATGTCGCGCCCGCGCATCTGTTCACCCCGGCCAACATCAAGGCCGATGGCGGGCCGGACAATGTCTACGACCCGGAGAACGGCTACCGCGACGCCTACAAGAAGATCTGGGGCGTCAACTGACCCGGGGGCGCCTGGCGCCCCCTCCCTCACACCCAGGGCAGAGCCAATGAGCGACCTCCCGACCCCCGACCATGCCCGGAACCTGACGCTGATCGGCCACAGCGACCAGGGCGGCCGGCCGGACGGCGTGCAACTGATGATCCATCGCGGCCACGCCTATACCGGGCACATGTTCTCCAAGGGGTTCAGCGTCATCGACGTGCGCGACCCGCGCGCCCCCAAACCCGTGGCCTATGTGCCGGCGCCGCCCGGCACCTGGAACATCCACCTGCAGACCCATGACGACCTGCTTCTGGTGATCAACGCCAAGGACATGTTCGCGGCGGCGGAGTTCCAGGACGAGCGCGCCTATTACAAGGGCGCGCTGGGCGAGAAGGTCGGCACCGCGGCGACGACGCAGCCGGCCGAGCGGAACTGGACCGCCGGGATGGCCGTCTACGACATCTCCAAGCCGGCGGCGCCGCGGCAGATCGGCTTCATGCCGGTCGAGGGCGGCGGCGTGCACCGGATCTGGTACACCGGCGGCCGCTGGGCCTATGTCTCGGCCCTGCTCGACGGCTTCACCGACTACATCTTCATGACCGTCGACATGAGCGACCCGACGAAGCCGCGCGCCGCCGGCCGCTACTGGCTGCCCGGCATGAACCTGGCGGCGGGCGAGAAGCCGGACTGGCCGGCGCAGCGCCGCTACGGCCTGCACCACCCGATCATCCATGGCGACACCGCCTATGGCGCCTGGCGCGACGCCGGGCTGGTGATGATCGACGTGGCCGACCGCGCCGACCCGAAGCTGATCGTGCATCGCAACTGGAGCCCACCCTTCGGCGGCGGCACCCACAACTGCCTGCCGCTGCCGGATCGCGACCTGCTGGTGGTGCTGGACGAGGCGGTGCTGGACCACCAGGAGGACGGGGTCAAGCACATCTGGCTGTTCGACATCCGCGAGCCGGCGAATCCGATCAGCATCTCGACCTTCCCGCGGCCGGACGAGGCCGACTACGCCGCCAAGGGCGGGCATTTCGGGCCGCACAATGTGCACGAGAACCGGCCGGGCAGCTTCGTCAGCTCGGAGCTGATCTTCTCGACCTGGCAGAATGCCGGGATCCGGGTGCACGACATCCGCGACCCGTTCCGCCCGGTCGAGACCGCGGCCCTGGTGCCGGCCACGCCCAGCCGCCTGGTCGACCGCCGGCCGAACCGGGCCCGGGTGGTCCAGTCCTGCGACATCTTCGTCGACGCCCAGGGGCTGGTCTACGCCAACGACTACAATGGCGGGCTGTCGATCATGCAGTATACCGGTTAAGCGATCGCCTCGCTGCGTCTCTCCCGATCAAGCCGTGGCCATGGGCGGGGTCGTCTTGCTATGAATGCGGGATCGTCCGGCCGGGGTGCGCCCACCCGGCCGGCGCGGAGAGAAAAGATCGATCGGGGAGACCCCATGAGCAGCGACACCAGCCTTTTTCCCGTGTCCGACGACTGGGCCAAGCGCGCCTGGGTGGATGCCGCCCAGTATGAAAAGCTGTACGAGCGTTCGGTCAATGATCCCGAGGGCTTCTGGGCCGTGCACGGCAAGCGGGTCGATTGGATCAAGCCGTTCACCAAGGTCAAGAACACCAGCTACACCGGCGACGTCCGGATCCGCTGGTTCGAGGACGGCACGCTGAACGCCGCCTACAACTGCATCGACCGGCATCTGGCCAAGCGCGCCGACCAGACCGCGATCATCTGGGAAGGCGACGACCCGAAGGACAGCCGCCACATCACCTATCGCGAGTTGCACGAGCAGGTGTGCCGCCTGGCCAATGTGCTGAAGGCGCGCGGCGTCAAGAAGGGCGACCGGGTCACCATCTACCTGCCGATGATCCCGGAGGCGGCGTATGCCCTGCTGGCCTGCGCCCGGATCGGCGCCGTCCATTCCGTGGTGTTCGGCGGCTTCTCGCCCGACAGCCTGAAGGACCGCATCCTCGACTGCCGCTCGACCGTGCTGATCACCGCCGATGAAGGCCTGCGCGGCGGCCGCGCCGTGGCGCTGAAGGCCAATGCCGACGAGGCGCTGAAGAGCTGCCCGGAGGTCGACACCGTCATCGTCGTGCGCCGCACCGGCGGCAAGATCGGCTGGACCGAGGGCCGCGACCTCTGGCTGCACGAGGCCGCCGCCCAGGTCTCTGCCGACTGCCCGCCGGAGGAGATGAGCGCCGAGGACCCGCTGTTCATCCTCTACACCTCCGGCTCGACCGGCAAGCCGAAGGGGGTGCTGCACACCACCGGCGGCTACCTGGTCTATGCCGCGATGACCCACCAGTACGTCTTCGACTACCATGACGGGGACATCTACTGGTGCACTGCCGATGTCGGCTGGGTCACCGGGCACAGCTACATTCTGTACGGGCCGCTGGCGAACGGCGCCACCACGCTGATGTTCGAGGGCGTGCCGAACTATCCGGACACCTCGCGCTTCTGGCAGGTGGTGGACAAGCACAAGGTCAACATCTTCTACACCGCCCCGACCGCGATCCGCGCCCTGATGCGCGACGGCGAGGGGCCGGTGCAGAAGACCAGCCGCGCCTCGCTGCGGCTGCTCGGCTCGGTCGGTGAGCCGATCAACCCCGAGGCCTGGCTGTGGTACCACCGCGTGGTCGGCGACGGCCGCTGCCCGATCGTCGACACCTGGTGGCAGACCGAGACCGGCGGCATCCTGATCTCGCCGCTGCCCGGCGCCATCGCCCAGAAGCCCGGCTCGGCCACCCTGCCCTTCTTCGGGGTCAAGCCGCTGATCGTCGACGGCGACGGCAAGCCGCTGGAGGGCGCGGCCGAGGGCAATCTCTGCATCGCCGACAGCTGGCCGGGCCAGATGCGCACGGTGTTCGGCGACCATGAGCGCTTCATCCAGACCTACTTCGCCACCTTCAAGGGGCTGTACTTCACCGGCGACGGCTGCCGCCGCGACGCGGACGGCTATTACTGGATCACCGGCCGTGTCGACGACGTGCTGAACGTCTCCGGCCATCGCATGGGCACGGCCGAGGTCGAGAGCGCGCTGGTGGCCCATCCGAAGGTGGCCGAGGCCGCGGTGGTCGGCTATCCGCACGACATCAAGGGCCAGGGCATCTACGCCTATGTCACCCTGATCGCCGGCGAGCAGCCGACCGAGGAGCTCAGGAAAGAACTGGCGCAGTGGGTGCGCAAGCAGATCGGCCCGATCGCCACGCCGGACCTGATCCAGTGGGCGCCGGGCCTGCCGAAGACCCGGTCCGGCAAGATCATGCGCCGCATCCTGCGAAAGATCGCCGCCAACGAGCACGAAGCCCTGGGCGACACCTCCACCCTGGCCGACCCGGCGGTGGTGTCCGACCTCGTCGACAACCGGATGAACCGGGGGTAGGCGCCGCTTCGCGACTGGAGGTTGCCGTGTGGACCGTTGAAGACGCCAAGGTCCATCTGTCCGAAATCCTGCGGCGCGCCAGGGCTGGCGAGCCGCAGGTGATCGGGACCACAGATCCCTGCATCGTGATCTCGGCTCAGGCCTTCGAGGCGCTGACGAGACCTGACGACCAGCATCTCGGCCGCTGGCTGATCCAGCACGCACCTTCGGGAACCAAGATCGAACTGCCTCCTCGTACGTAGGAATCTGTCGATTTAGTGCGCGTTGCCTCTCCCGCTTGCGGGAGAGGTCGGGGACGCGAAGCGGCTCCGGGTGAGGGCTCGCGGCGGCGCAGCCGGGATCACCGCTTCAGGATGGGCAGATGATCGCTCGTTCATGGTAAGGTCAGTGAACGCGGCAGCGCCGCTGGCCCTCACCCGGACATCCTTCGGATGTCCGACCTCTCCCGCAAGCGGGAGAGGCTACGCGTTCGCACTACTCTGGAGCGCCCGTCAGACGACCGCCCGCAGCGCCACCACCGCGGCCACGCCCACCAGGATCGTGGCGAGCAGCGGCAGGCGGGTGGCGGCGAGCGCGGTGACCACCGCCGCCGCGGTCTCGGGCCAGCCGGTGGCCAGCACCATCGGCGCGATCACCGCGGTCAGCACCGCCGGCGGCGCCGCGTCGAACGCCGCCTTCAGCCGGCCCTGCAGCCGCAGCCGCCCGACCAGGAACAGGCCGGAGATCCGGGTCAGGTAGGTCACCGCCGCCATGCCCAGGATGGCGGCCAGGGTGGTCGGATCGACGCTCATGCCGGCACCTCCTCCGGCTCGGCGGCCAGCCAGGCGGCGGCGATGCCGGCCAGGGCGCCGGCGGCGACATGCCAGGGCGGGCCGGCCAGGTGATAGACCAGGGCGGCGGTGACCAGGCTGGCGGCGATGGTGACGGTGCTGCGATGGCCGCGCCAGAAGCCGACGACCAGGCCGATGAACAGCGCGGTGAAGGCGAAATCGGCGCCGATCCGGGACGGGTCACCGATCGCCGCGCCGACCACGGCGCCGAGCGTCCCCCACACCAGCCAGTTCAGATAGAAGAAGGCCCCCATCCCCAGGAAATAGGCCGGCGTCAGCGCCCGCCCCGCGGCCCGCCGCTCCGCCATCGCCCAGTTCTCGTCGGCCAGCACGGCATAGCCGAGCAGGCGCTGGCCCCAGGTGAAGTGCCCGGTACGGCGGGCCAGCGACAGGCTCATCAGGATGTGGCGGGAGTTGATCAGCAGGGTCGACAGCACCAGCGTCGCCACCGGCACGGGGTAGGACCACAGATCGATGGCCGCGAACTGGGCGCCGCCGGCGAAGACCAGGGCGCACATCAGCGCCATCTCGGCCGGCGACAGCCCCTTGGCGGCGCCGAGCGCGCCGCAGAGCAGGCCGATCGGGATCGCGGCGATGGCGGGCGGGAGGATATCGCGGATGCCGTCCAGGGCATCGCGCCGGAAGTCTCGGGTCATGCGGAAGCCGATGGGGTCAGAGGTGGAAGCCGGCCCGGTAGGCGCCGGGGGCAACGCCCAGCCGCGCCTTGAAGGCATGGGTCAGATGAGCCTGGTCGCAGAAGCCGGTGGCGGCCGCGACCTCGGCCGGCGCCTCGCCCGCCCGCAGCCGGCGCCGGGCCGCCTGGACGCGCAGGTTCAGCAGATAGGCGTGCGGCGTCATCCGCAGCTCGCGCCGGAACGCGCGGATCAGATGGTGGCGCGACAGCCCGGCCTCGGCCGCGAAATCGTCGAGCGACAGCTCCTCGGCATAGCGGTCGCGCATCAGCTCGGTCACCCGGGCGATGCGGCCCGAATCCGATGGCGCTTCGGCCGGGCGGAATGCGGCGTGGCGGATCAGGCAGCGGCCAAAGGCGCGCAGCAGCAGTTCCTCCATCGCCAGGGCGTCGCCCCGGGCCTGGGCGGCGAAGGCCTCGGCGAACAGCGCCACGGTCTCGGAGTCGTGCACCGCCGGCTGGGGGAAGAACGGGGTCTCGGTCACCGGCCGGCCGGCGATCTCCGACGCCAGGCGCCGCATCAGCGCGACCGAGGGATAGGTCATGCGGTAGCGGTAGCCGCCGCCATAGGGCTCGCCGTCATGCGCGTCCTCCGGGTTGACCAGAGCGAGGTCGCCGGCGCCGCCATAGCGCTGCTCGCCGCGGGCGAGAAAGGTCTCGCAGCCGGCGAAGATGCCGCCGATCGCATAGGTCTCGTGCATGTGCAGGGCATAGCGATGGGTGCGGAACGTCGCCTCCAGGCATTCCAGCCCGTCGAAGCCCGACACTGTGAAGAACCGCGACCGCTCGCTTTGCGCGAGCGGCTCGGCCGCCACCGCCTGTTCCTGCGTGATGCTGTCCATCGGCCCGATCATAGGGCCGGCGCCGGCCCGGTCTTGTAGAAAATCGGCATTATCGGAGCGAGCCTGCTTTGCGCCGTCACGACCGATACACCGATCGGGCATTGGCTCAGGGACGCCCGCCGGCGCGATAGTCTGCCGGCATAACAGGGCCCATACCCAAGGACCACCGCCATGAGCACGATCAAGGAAGCGCAGTCCTGGAGCGCCGAGGGCTATGCCCGCAATGCGCGCTTCGTCGCCGATCTGGGCCAGCCGGTGCTCGAGCTGCTGGCGCCGCGGCCGGGCGAGCGCATCCTCGATCTCGGCTGCGGCGACGGCGCCCTGACGACCAAGCTGGTTGCGGCCGGCGCCGAAGTGGTCGGCGCCGACGCCTCGGCCGAGCTGGTGGCCGCCGCGCGGGCCCTGGGGCTGGATGCGCGCATCGCCGACGGCCAAGCCTTGGCGTTCGGGCCCGAGTTCGATGCGGTGTTCAGCAATGCCGCGCTGCACTGGATGCGGCAGCCCGATGCCGTGATCGCCGGCGTCCGGCGGGCGCTGAAGCCGGCCGGACGCTTCGTCGGCGAGTTCGGCGGCCACGGCAATGTCGCGGCGATCGTGACCGCCCTGGTCGCGGCGCTGAACGCCCGCGGCCTGGACGGCGCCGCCCGGATCCCCTGGTTCTTCCCGACCCCGGCCGAATATGCGGCGAAGCTGGAGGCGCAGGGCTTCCGGGTCGACAGCATCGGCCTGGTGCCGCGGCCGACGCCGCTGCCCACCGGCATGCGCGGCTGGCTCGACACCTTCGCCAACCCGCTGCTCGACTGCATCGCCGGTGCGGCCCGGGCCGAGATCCTGGATGAGGTGGAGGCGCTGCTGGCGCCCAGCCTGCGCGACCAGTCCGGCAATTGGACCGCGGATTACGTCCGGCTGCGCTTCGCCGCGACCCTGGCGCCATGACCGCGGCGGCGGCGCGGACCGAGGGTGGCCGGCGCGGCGAGGCGGTCGGCTATCTGCTGGCGATCCTCGGCGTACTCGCCTTCTCCACCCGGCCGGTGCTGATCCGGCTGGGCTATGCCGAGGGCGTCGACGCCGAGACGCTGCTGGCGCTGCGCATGGGCCTGTCGCTGCCCTTCTTCGTGGCGATGTGGGCCTGGGCCCGGCGCCGCGCCGCGGGGCCGCTGGCGCCGGGCGACCTGCTGCGCACCGTGGCGCTGGGGCTGCTCGGCTACTGGATTGCCAGCTACTGCGACTTCCTGGGGCTGCGCACGGTGCCGGCCGGGCTGGGCCGGATCATCCTGTTCCTGTACCCGACCTTCGTGCTGATGCTATCGGCCGTGGTGCTCGGCCGCCGGCCGCAGCGGCGGGAGATCCTGTGCCTGGCGGTCGCCTATGCTGGGCTGTTCCTGGTGCTGGACGCCGCGGCCGACAGCTTCGACGCGGCCCGGCTGGGTGGCGCCGGGCTGATCCTGCTGAGCGCGCTGGGCTATGCCGCCTATCTGGTCTGGGGCAGCGAGACGGTACCGCGGATCGGCAGCACCCGCTTCACCGCCATCGCCATGATGTCGGCCTGCGTCGCCTGCATCGCCCAGTTCTTCGTGCTGCGCCCGGCCGACCACCTGCTGGTGTCGGGCAAAGTACTGGGCATCGCCGCCTGGATCGCGGTGATCGGCACGGTGCTGCCGGTCTGGGCGACCAGCGAGGCGCTGAAGCGGATCGGCGCGGCCCGGGCGGCGCTGCTGGGCGCGCTCGGCCCCGTCTCGACCATCCTCCTGGCCTGGGCCGGGATGGACGAAGGGCTGACGGGGCTGCAGGTTGTGGGAGCGCTGCTGGTGCTGGGCGGCGTCGGGCTGCTGACGCTGCCGCGACGCTGACCGCAAGCTCAAGACAACAGGGCGATGATCGCCGTGATGGCGCCGAGCACGACGGGTACGGCCACCCATGCGACCGCGACCTCGGACCAGGATATCTGGGCGGACCGGGACTCCGACTTCGAAGCGCACCAGCCGCGGCTCTGCGCCACCGTTTCGTCCGGCACGACGCCGGTCGTTCCGATGATGCTCATGTTCCAACTCCGCGCTGCATTCCAGCGCAACGCCCCGGCCGGACCATCCGACCGAGGCGCATTGACGACTATGGCGAAGTTGGCGGGCCGGCGCTGTGACCGAGGGCACAGACGGAGCAGAGAAGTCGCCGAGGGCTCAGCGCCAGTGGCCCTCGATCCAGACGCCGCGGCTCCAGAAGCCGGGCACCCAGGTCCGGGCGGGCGGCCCGGCATAAACCGCGCGCGGCGGCGGCGGTGCATAATAGACCGGCGGCGGGGGTCCATAGACCACTGGCGGCCCATAATAAACCGGGGGTGGCGGCGCATAGTAGACCGGAGGCGGCCCGTAGAGCGGCAGGCCGATGCCGATGTTGACGCCGGAATGCCAGCCGCCATGCCATCCGCCGCCCCACCCGCCGCCGCGCCACCAGGCCTCGGCCGGGGTGGACACCATCAGCGGCAGGGCCAACGCGGCGCCGAGAGCGGCGAAGACCGCGGCGCGACGCGGGGTGACGTGGAACACCTTCAACATGGTGAACACCATCTCTGCTGAACGCGGCACGCCGAAGCCGGCGTGTCTCTTGTCCTACACGAAGAGATGGTGCGCCGCCGTCGCCGGCGGCAAGGCGACTTACCGCAAATTAATGCGGCGGATGACACGGGCATGATGGCGCCCGTGTCATCCGGAGACTGGCCGTCAGGCCTGGACGGTCTTCTGCGCCTGCTCGCCCAGCTTCTCGATGCCGAGGCGGATGGTCTGGCCGGCCTTCAGGTACTTCGGCGGCTTCTGGCCCATGCCGACGCCCGGCGGAGTGCCGGTGGAGATGATGTCGCCGGTGCGCAGCCCCATGAACTGGCTGAGATAGCTGACCAGGAACGGCGTCTTGTAGACCATCGTCTTGGTCGAGCCGTTCTGGTAGCGGTGGCCGTCGACCTCCAGCCACATGTGCAGGTTGTCGTAGTCGCCGACCTCGTCCGGCGTCACCAGCCACGGGCCGGTCGGGCCGAAGGTGTCGCAGCTCTTGCCCTTGGTCCACTGACCGTGGCGCTCGGTCTGGAAGGCGCGCTCGGACACGTCGTTGATGACGCAGAAGCCGGCGACATGGCTCATCGCGTCGGCCTCCGACACGTATTTCGCCGGCTTGCCGATGACGATGCCGAGCTCGACCTCCCAGTCGGTCTTCTCGCTGGCGCGCGGGATCTCGACATCATCGTTCGGGCCGACGATGGCGCTGGTGGCCTTCATGAAGATGATCGGCTCCGGCGGCACGGTGGCGCCGGTCTCGGCGGCGTGGTCGGAGTAGTTCAGGCCGATGCAGATGAACTTGCCGGTGCCGGCGACGCAGGCACCGAGCCGCGGATTGCCGGAGACGACCGGCAGCGAGGACGGGTCGAGACCCTTCAGCCGGGCGATCCCGGCCGGGGTCAGCGCGTCGCCGGCGATGTCGGGGACCGCGCCCGACAGGTCGCGAATGCGGCCCTCGGCGTCGAGCAGGCCCGGCTTCTCCTGCCCCACGGGGCCGTAGCGCAGCAGCTTCATTGGTGTTCTCTCCCTGGAACGCGGGTGTTGGGCGGCCGGAAGCCGCGGTCAGATGGTGATGCCGCCGTCGACATTGATGGCTTGGCCGGTGAGGTAGGAGGCTTCGTCCGAGGCCAGGTACACGGCCAGCGACGCGATCTCCTCGGCGTTGCCGAGGCGACCCATCGGCTGGCGCGCCACGAAGGCGGCGCGCGCCTTCTCGACATCGCCCTGCGCCGCCATGCGGTCATGCAGGCTCGGCGTCTCCACCGTGCCCGGGCAGATGGCGTTGCAGCGGATGCCCTGGCCGACGAAATCGGCGGCGATCGACTTGGTCAGGCCCAGCACGGCCGCCTTGGTGGCACCGTAGACGAAGCGGTTCGGCAGGCCCTTGATCGAGGAGCAGACCGAGGCGACGTTGACGATGGTGCCGCCGCCGGCCCCGATCATCGCCGGCAGGAAGGCGCGGCACATGTGGTAGGCGGAGCGGACATTGAGGTTGAAGGAGAAATCCCAGTCCTTTTCCTCGCAGTCGAGGATGGTGCCGGCATGGACGAAGCCGGCGCAGTTGAACAGCACGTCGACGGCGCCGCGCTCGGCCGCATAGGCCTTGATCGCGTCATGGTCGAGCACGTCGAGCCGGGTGGTCGAGATCCCCGGCACCTCGGCCGCCAGCGCCTGCAGCGCGGCTTCGTTGATGTCGGTGGCGTGGACCGTCGCCCCTTCGCGGACGAAGGCCAGCGCCGTCGCCCGGCCGATCCCCTGCCCCGCCGCGGTCAGCACCGCCGTCTTGCCCGCCAGCCTGCCAGCCATGTCTTGAACCCGCTTGTTAAGTCGGACGTATTCCTCGCCCCGAGCGGCGCGCCCGTCAAGCGGAAGCGTATCACCGCTGGTCAAAGCGTGGGCAACAGCGTTAGGAAGGCGCAGCAGTGTTGCTGACGAGCGTGGAGACGACATGAAGCGGACCCGGACCGCGGTGATCGGGGCGGGCTATTTCGGCAGCCTGCACGCCGCCAAGCATGCGGAATTGCCCGAGGCCGAGCTGGTCGCGGTCTGCGACACCGACCCGGCCCGGGCCGGGGCGCTGGCGACCAAGCTGGGCGTTCGGGCGGTGAGCGACCTGTCCGAGCTGATCGGCCAGGTCGACGCGGTCAGCGTCGCGGTGCCCACCAACGCCCATTTCGACACGGCGCGCATTTGCCTGGAGGCCGGCATCCACGTGCTGATCGAGAAGCCGATCAGCAACACGCTGGAGGAGGCCGACGCGCTGAGCCGCCTGGCCGCCGACCGCAAGCTGGTGCTGCAGGTCGGCCATCTCGAGCGGTTCAACCCGGTGGTGCAGGGCCTGGCCAAGATCCTGGACCGGCCGCGCTACATCGAATGCCAGCGCATCTCCGCCTTCAAGCCGCGCGGCACCGACGTCAATGTCGTGCTCGACATGATGATCCACGACATCGACCTGGTGCTGAAGATCGTCGGCGCGCCGCTCGACCGGATCGACGCCGTCGGCGCGCCGGTGCTGAGCGAGGCCGACGACATCGTCAACGCCCGGCTGCAATTCGCCAATGGCTGCACCGCCACGGTGACGGCCAGCCGGGTCAGCTGGAAGCGCCACCGCACCATGCGGATCTTCCAGCAGGACGGCTACATCATGGTCGACCTGAGCGAGGCCAAGCTGACCTTCATCCGCAAGACCCGCGGCCGCGACGGCCAGCCGGAGCTGTACCAGGAAGAGCAGCAGTTCGAGACCGGCGACCCGCTGAAGCTGGAGATCCAGAGCTTCCTCGACAGCGTCGGCAACGGGCGCCCGCCGGCGGTCAGCGGGCCGGAAGGCCGGGCGGCGCTGGCCGCGGCGCTGGACATCACGCACCAGCTGGCCGACTGGCGCCGGAAGTTCCAGGACGGCGACGCAACCGCAAATTGAACGCCAGCAGGGCGCAGGGGAATGTTGAAACCGGGACGGCACGACATCATCTATCCGGATCAAAGACTTACCTCCCGAGATCCGAGCCATGGATGACCCGTATGCCGTGCTGGGCGTGGCCCGCACCGCCAGCGAGGACGAGATCCGGCGGGCCTATCGCAAGCTCGCCAAGAAGCACCACCCTGACCTGAACCAGGGCGACGCGCGCGCCGAGGACCGGTTCAAGGCGGTGTCGACCGCCTATGACCTGCTGAGCGACGCCGAAAAGCGCCGCCGCTTCGACGCCGGCGAGATCGACGCCAACGGCACCGAGCGCGGCTATGCCCGCCGGCCCGGCGGCGGCTGGCCCGGCGCAGGGGCCGGAAGCGGCGCCGGCGGCACCCGCTACCAGCGCACCGACAGCTATGATGCCTTCACCGACGCCGGCGACATCGACGATATCCTGCGCGGCATGTTCGGCCAGGGCGGCGCCCGGGCCGGCGGCGGCAAGGCCGGCGGCAAGGGCCGCGACATCAGTTACACGTTGCGGGCCGAATTCCGCTTGGCCGTCGAGGGCGGCGAGACCACGGTGACGCTCGCCGACGGCCGGTCGCTCAAGGTCACCCTGCCGGTCGGCCTGACCGACGGCCAGACTATCCGCCTGCGCGGCCAAGGCGAGAAAGGCGGCCGCGGCGTTCCCGGCGATGCGCTGATCGAGGTCCGGATCATCCCAGACCCGGTGCTGGAGCGCGACGGCAGCGACATCCGCATGACCCTGCCGATATCGCTGCAGGAGGCGGTTCTGGGCGGCCGGGTCGAGGTGCCGACGCTGCTGGGCCCGGTGATGCTGACCATCCCGAGGGGGTCGAACAGCGGCGCGGTGCTGCGGCTGAAGGGCAAGGGCGTGCGCAATCCCACCGGCAGCAATCGCGGCGACCAGTATGTCCGGCTGGCAGTCACCCTGCCCGACCCGGCCGATCCGGAGCTGGCCAGCTTCGTGGAGGAGTGGGGCGCCCGCCACCCCTACGACCCCCGCAAGGGAAAGATCCGGTAAAGGTTCGGCACAGTAAGTTGCCGCGGCATTTGTCCAAAACGATCGTCTTCCTATCCCTGCGACAAAAGCAGATTTGACGCCGCCGCGGGCCGGCGCGATAAGCCGGTTCATGCATTCCGCCCCCGCCGCCGCGGCCCTGCGCCCTGCCGCCGCTCCAGCCACGCGCTCCGTCGCGCTGTGGCTGTTCCTGTGCGCCGCCATGGTCTTCGCCATGGCGGTGATCGGTGCGATCACGCGGCTGACCGAGAGCGGCCTGTCGATCGTCGAATGGGCGCCGATCAAGGGCGCGCTGCCGCCGCTGTCGGACCAGGCTTGGGCGGATGCCTTCGCCGCCTACAAGGCGACGCCGGAATACCTCTACAAGAACACCGGCATGTCGCTGGAGGCGTTCCAGCAGATCTTCTTCTGGGAATGGCTGCACCGGCTGTGGGGCCGGGCGATTGGCCTGGTCTTCGCCGCCGGCCTGGCCTGGTTCTGGTGGCGCGGCGGCCTGGACCGCGGCCTGCGGCTGCGCCTGCTCGGCCTGCTGGTGCTGGGCGGGCTGCAGGGCGCGCTGGGCTGGTTCATGGTGATGAGCGGCCTGGTCGACCGGCCGTCGGTCAGCCATTACCGTCTGGCGGCGCATCTCGGCCTGGCCGTGCTGCTCTATGCCCTGATCCTATGGACCGCCTACGGGCTGGTGCTGCCGCGGCTGGGCGGCTTCGCCGGGGCGCGGTCCTTGCGCCGGCACGCCTCGTTCGCGATCGGCTGCGTCGCCGTCACCATGTGCTGGGGCGCTTTCGTCGCGGGGCTCGACGCCGGACAGGTCTACAACACCTTCCCGCTGATGGACGGGCGCCTGCTGCCGCCGCCGGAATCCTTCAGCATCATCCCGGCCTGGCTGAACTGGTTCGACAACACGGCCCTGGTGCAGTTCACCCATCGCTGGCTGGCGATCGGCACGTCCCTGGTGGTGCTGGCCCTCGCTTTCCGCTGCAGCCGCACGCCGGTGGTCGGCTGGGGCCATCTGGCCGGGCTGATGGTGGTGGTCCAGGTCGGCCTCGGCATCTCCACCTTGCTGGCACAGGTGCCGGTCTGGCTGGGGGCGATGCATCAGGCGGGCGCGCTGCTGCTGCTCGCCCTGCTGCTCGCGCTGCGTTTCGTAACCCGGCCGGTTTCGGAATCGCGGCTCAGATGAGGCCAAGAAGAAAGTAAAGAACAAGCGCAGAGCCGATTCGACACTTTCCTGTTTGCGACTTTTGCAAGGCATGAAACGCGCGCCGGATTCATAGCAGACCCGCGAATTCGATTGCTCAAATGCGGTCAAAACGATACCGTCCACGCCATCACTCCTCGCTGGTGGGAGACGGACGAGAGCGTGCCGTTTAGGCGTGCCTTGTAAACAAACCAGTGACCGGGAAACCGGAAACAGTAGGGGCGAACACATGCACAGCTTCACCAAAATCCTGGCGCGCGGGCTGCTCGCCGCCGCCCTCCTGGGCAGCGTTTCGAGCGCGGCCCTGGCCGAGATGGTATTCAACCGCGGCAACGGCTCCGAGCCGGAGACGCTGGATGTCCACAAATCCTCGGGCGTGCCTGAATCCTTCATCCAGATGGACCTCTATGAGGGCCTTCTGATGGCCGATGCCAAGGGCGAGCCGGTTCCCGGCCAGGCCGAAAGCTACACCCTCTCCGATGACGGCCTGACCTACACCTTCAAGCTGCGCCAGAACGCGAAGTGGTCGGACGGCACCCCGGTGACCGCCGAGGACTGGGTGTTCTCGATGCGCCGCCTGATCGACCCGAAGACGGCCAGCGACTACGGCTACTTCCTCGACCAGGTCGTCAATGCCCGCGACATCCGCGAGGGCAAGAACGGCAAGAAGCTGGAGGACATGGGCGTCAAGGCGATCGACGACCACACCCTCGAGATCAAGCTGGTCGCGCCGACCCCATACTTCCTGTCGTCGCTGCTGCACCACTCGACCCACCCGATCAGCAAGGCCAATTACGAGAAGTTCGGCGACGACTTCGTCAAGCCGGGCAACATGGTCTCGAACGGCGCCTACATGCTGGCCGAGGCGGTGCCGCAGGGCTACATCAAGGTGGTCAAGAACCCGAATTACTGGGATGCGGCCAACGTCAAGATCGACACGGTCATGTTCTACCCGACCGAGGACATCGACGCCGAGCTGCAGCGCTTCAAGGCCGGCGAGCTCGACATGACCTATGAGCTGCCGAGCCAGCAGATCCCGACCCTGAAGAAAGAGATCCCGGACCAGATCCACATCACGCCGTATTTCGGCACCTACTTCTACGCGTACAACCTCACCAAGGAGCCGTGGAAGAGCAACGCCGACCTGCGTCGCGCCCTGTATCTGGCGATCGACCGCGACACGCTGATCAAGCATGTGACGCAGGCCGACCAGCTGCCGGCCTACAGCTTCGTGCCGCCGGGCACCGACAACTACCCGGGCTTCGAGCCCGATGTGGCGAAGATGACCCAGGCCGAGCGCGACGCCCAGGCCAAGGAGCTGTTCGCCAAGGCCGGCTACGGCCCGGACAAGCCGCTGAAGCTTGAGATCACCTACAACACCAGCGAGAACCACAAGAAGGTGGCGGTCGCCATCGCCGCGATGTGGAAGAAGACGCTGGGCGTCGACGTCACCTTGCAGAACCAGGAATGGGGCACCTTCCAGGAGACGCGCGACAAGAAGCAGTTTCCGGACATCGCCCGCCACGGCTGGATCGGCGACTATAACGACGCCAACAACTTCCTGGAGCTGGAGACCGCCTATATCGGCGAGCAGAACACCTCGGGTTACGAAAATCCGAAGTTCGACGAGCTGATGAAGAAGGCCGGCCTCGAGACCGATCTCGGCAAGCGCGGCGAGCTGATGGTCGAAGCCGAGAAGATGATGATCCAGGATCTGCCGATCATCCCGATCTACTTCTACACCACCAAGCATGCCGTCTCGCCGGCCGTGAAGGGCTGGGAGGACAACGTGCAGGACTACCATCTGTCGCGCTGGCTCTCCGTCGAGCGGTAACAGCGGTTCCGTGACGATGCCCGCTCCCCGGTTCGCGCCGGAGGGCGGGCATCGCCCTTTTTACCCCCACGACATGTCCGACGTTCGGGCGGGGGCAGGGATATGAAACGATGCTGACCTATGCCGTGCGCCGCATCCTCGGCGCCATACCGACCATCCTGGTGATCATCGGGATCGCGTTCTTCATGATCCGGCTGGCGCCCGGCGGCCCCTTCGCCAGCGACAAGCCGCTGCCGATCGAGATCAAGCGGAACCTGGAGAAGGCCTATCACCTGGACGAGCCGCTCTACATGCAGTTCGGCCGCTATATGGGCAATGTCCTGCAGGGCGATTTCGGGCCGTCGTTCAAATACAAGGACTATTCGGTCAACGACCTGATCTATCAGGGCTTCCCCTATTCGCTGCAGCTCGGCTTGATCGCGATCGTGATCGCCAGCTTCTTCGGCATCCTGTTCGGCACCATCGCCCGCGCTGAAGCAGAACACGCCGGGCGACTACGGCACCATGGCGATCGCCATGGTCGGCATCACCATCCCCAATTTCGTCGTCGCGCCGCTGCTGATCCTGATCTTCGCCGTGACCTGGCGGGTGCTGCCCGCGGGCGGCATCGCCGGCGGCTGGACCTCCTTCATCCTGCCGATCATCGCGCTGTCGCTGCCGCCCACCGCCTATATCGCGCGGCTGACCCGGGCCAGCATGATCGAGGTGCTGCGCTCGAACTTCATCCGCACCGCCCGCGCCAAGGGCCTGCCGGAGCGGATCACCATCGTGCGGCACACGCTGAAGGCCGGGCTGCTGCCCGTCGTCTCCTATCTCGGCCCCGCCACCGCCGGCATCATCACCGGCTCGGTCGTGATCGAGCAGATCTTCGGCATCCCCGGCATCGGCCGCTACTTCGTGCAGGCCTCGCTGAACCGCGACTACACGCTGGTGATGGGCACGGTGATCTTCTTCGCCGTGCTGATCATCCTGTTCAATCTCATGGTCGACCTGCTGTACGGCGCGCTCGACCCTCGCGTGCGCTACGATTGAGGACGCGGCGATGACCGACGCCACCATCGGAACCCTTCCGCCCCCCGTCGCCCAGCCGATCAAGGGCCGCAGCCTGTGGCAGGACGCCTGGCGGCGCCTGCGCGGCAACAAGGCCGCCATCGCCAGCGTGGCGATGCTGGCGATCATCGGGATCGCCTGCCTCGTCGGGCCCTATCTGCTGCCCTGGGGGCTGGACGAGGTCGACTACACCGCCTTCACCGCGCCGCCGAGCTTCGCGGCGTCGGATGACGGCACAGCCGCGCATTATTTCGGCACCGAGGCCAATGGCCGCGACCTGCTGGTCCGCACCCTGTATGGCGGCCAGATCTCGCTGATGGTCGGCATCGTCGGCACCCTGGTCAGCCTGGTCATCGGCGTGGCCTACGGCGCCACCTCCGGCTTTCTGGGCGGCCGGGTCGACAGCATGATGATGCGCGTCGTCGACGTGCTGTATTCGCTGCCGTTCATGTTCTTCGTGATCCTGCTGATGGTGTTCTTCGGGAGGCACATCTTCCTGATCTTCGTCGCCATCGGCGCGGTGAACTGGCTGGACATGGCGCGCATCGTCCGGGGCCAGACCCTGTCGATCAAGCGCAAGGAATACATCGAGGCGGCGCATGCCTGCGGCGTGTCGAGCTGGGGCATCATCCGCAAGCATGTGATCCCGAACACGCTCGGCCCGGTCATCGTCTACATGTCACTGACCGTGCCGCAGGTGATCCTGCTGGAAAGCTTCCTGTCCTTCCTCGGCCTCGGGGTGCAGGAGCCGATGACGAGCTGGGGCGTGCTGATCTCCGAAGGCGCCCGCAGCATGACCATCGCCTGGTGGATGCTGGTGTTCCCGGCCGTGTTCCTGGCCGTCACCCTGTTCTGCCTCAACTTCATCGGCGACGGGCTGCGCGACGCCCTCGACCCGCGCGATCGCTGAGCCCGAGGCCAACGCACAATGACCGCAACACTCGTGACCACCCCGACCCCGAGCGCCGGCACCGTGGCCTCCCCCGCCGCCCAGGCCGAGACCATCCTGGCGATCCGCAACCTCGTCACCCGCTTCCGGACCGGCGACGGCCTGGTCGCCGCGGTGAACGGCATCTCGCTCGACATCGCCGCCGGGGAAACCCTTGGCGTCGTCGGCGAGAGCGGCTCGGGCAAGAGCCAGCTGTTCATGTCGGTGATGGGCCTCCTGGCCTCGAACGGCCACGCCACCGGCAGCGTCCAGTACCGCGGGCAGGAGATCCTGGGCCTGCCGCCGGCGAAGCTGAACCGCTTCCGTGGCTCGAAGATGTCGATGATCTTCCAGGATCCGATGACGTCGCTGAACCCCTATCTGCCGATCTCGCGGCAGATGACCGAGGTGCTGGTGCAGCACAAGGGGATGAACCAGGGCCAGGCGCTGAAGCGCTCGATCGAGATGCTGGACCTGGTCCGCATCCCCGAGGCGAAGCGGCGCATCGGCATGTACCCGCATGAATTCTCGGGCGGCATGCGCCAGCGCGTGATGATCGCCATGGCCCTGCTGTGCCAGCCCGACCTGCTGATCGCGGACGAGCCGACCACCGCGCTGGACGTCACCGTGCAGGCCCAGATCCTGGACCTGATGCGCGACCTGAAGCGCGAGTTCAACACCTCGATCGTGCTGATCACCCATGATCTCGGCGTCATCGCCGGCCTCGCCGACCGGGTGATGGTGATGTATGCCGGCAACGTGATCGAGACCGGGTCGGTGCGGGACATCTTCTACAACCCGCAGCACCCCTACACCGAGGGGCTGCTGCAGAGCATGCCGCGGCTGAACTCCGACCGGCATGCCGAGCTGCCGTCGATCGGCGGCCAGCCACCGAACCTGCAGAACCTGCCGCCCGGCTGCAACTTCCAGCCGCGCTGCCGCTACGCCCATGCCCGCTGCGTGGCAGAAGAGCCGTTGCTGCGCCCGTGCGGCGGCGACCTCGAAGCCAGCGGCGTGCGGCGGGCCAAGGCCTGCCACCTGACCCAGCTGCCCTTGACCGAGGCCGATCGCGCGATCATCGACGCCGATCGCGCCGCCCGGACCCGTCATTGAGGCCCGTGCCATGACCGACATCCTCCCGCCGGACGGCAAGAAGACGATCCTGTCGGTGCGCGACCTGCGTGTGCATTTCTCGATGCCGAAGCGGCACATGTGGTCCAGCCACCGCGACAGCCTGAAGGCGGTCGACGGCATCAGTTTCGACCTCAAGGCCGGCGAGACGCTCGGCATCGTCGGCGAGTCCGGCTGCGGCAAGTCGACCCTCGGGCGCGCCGTGCTGCAGCTGATCCCGCCGACCGCGGGCCAGGTGGTCTGGATGGGCGAGAACATCGCCAATCTCGACAGCCACGCGATGCGCGAGAAGCGCCAGGACCTGCAGATCATCTTCCAGGATCCGCTGGCCTCGCTGAACCCGCGCATGACCGTGGGCGAGATCATCGGCGAGCCGCTCGACGTGTTCGAGGGCAAGCTGAGCAAGAAGGAGCGCCGGGCCAAGGTCGAGGAGATCATGGGCCTGGTCGGGCTGCGGCCGGAGATGATCAACCGCTATCCGCACGAATTCTCCGGCGGCCAGGCGCAGCGCATCGGCATTGCCCGGGCGATGATCCTGAACCCGAAGCTGATCGTGTGCGACGAGCCGGTCTCGGCCCTCGACGTCTCGATCCAGAGCCAGATCGTCAACCTGCTGATGCGGCTGCAGCGCCAGTTCGGCCTGTCGCTGATCTTCATCAGCCACGATCTCTCGGTGGTGCGCCACATCAGCCACCGGATCATGGTGCTGTATCTCGGCAAGCTGGCCGAGATCGCCGACCGCGACGACATCTACGACAATCCGCGCCACCCCTACACCCAGGCGCTGATCTCAGCGGTGCCCTTGCCCGACCCGGATGCGGAGCGCAGCAAGAAGCGGATCGTGCTGACCGGCGACCTGCCGAGCCCGCTGAACCCGCCCACCGGCTGTTATTTCCGCACCCGCTGCCCGAAGGCGCAGGATCTGTGCGCCCAGGTGGCGCCGCAGCTGATCGACGTCGGCAGCCCCGGCCACCAGGCCGCCTGCCATTTCTGGGACACCCCGACCCCCGCTCGCCGCGACGAGGCGGCGTAATTTGCATTGCCTCTCCCGCTTGCGGGAGAGGTCGGAGACGCGAAGCGGCTCCGGGTGAGGGTTCTTGTCGAGGCCGGCGCCAACCCTCACCCGGTCGTCCTGCGGACGCCCGACCTCTCCCGCCAAGCGGGAGAGGTAATGGATTGTCGGCGACAACCAGCTTGTACCGCCCTGACCTTCCCGCTGTAATCGGACCATCCCTGCAGCGGAGTCGCGCATGACCGACATCCCGGTGATCGACCTGACTCCGCTGCGCCTCGGAGGGGTGGAAGGGCTGCGGGACGTGGCCGGCGCCCTCGGCGAAGCCTGCCGCGGGGTCGGCTTCTTCGCCGTCACCGGCCACGGCATCGACCCGGCCCTGACCGGCAGGGTCTTCGCCGCGGCCCGGGATTTCTTCGGCCGGCCGGCAGCCGAGAAGACAGCGCTGTCGATCACCCGGTCGCCGCACAACTGCGGCTATGTCGGCATCGGCACCGAGACGCTGGACGTGACCAAACCGACCGATCTGAAGGAGGCCTTCAACATCGGCCTCGACCTGCCGGCGGACCATCCCGAAGTGGTCGCAGGCCGACCCTTCCGCGGCGTCAACCTGTGGCCGGAAATTCCCGGCTGGCGCGAGACCATGCTGGCCTATTTCGACGCCGCCTGGCGCCTGGGCCGGCTGCTGCACCGCGGCTTCGCCGCCGATCTCGGCCTCGATCCCGGCCATTTCAAGAGCCGGCTGGATGCGCCGATGGCGATCCTGCGGCTGCTGCACTACCCGCCCCGCCCCGGCACGGTGGCTTCGGGCCAGATGGGCGCCGGCACCCACACCGATTACGGCAATGTCACCATCCTGGCGACCGATGGCGTGGCCGGGCTGCAGGTACGGCGGCGGGACGGGGTGTGGCTGGACGCGCCGCCGGTGCCGGGCGGCTTCCTGTGTAACATCGGCGACTGCCTGATGCGCTGGACCAACGACGTCTACATCTCGACGCCACACCGGGTGCAGCCGCCGGAGCGTGAACGGTACTCGGTCGCCTTCTTTCTCGATCCCAATCCGGACGCGCTGGTCGAGGCCCTGCCGGGTTGCGTCACGGCCGACCGGCCGGCCCGCTATCCGCCGGTGCTGGGCGCCGACTATCTGCGGTCGCGGCTCGACGCCACCTACGCCCATCGCGCGCCGGGCGGCGGCTCATAAAAAAGGGCGCCGAAACCGGCGCCCCTTTGAACTTTCCCGGTCCCGGAGGATCAGGCGGCCGCGGCCACCAGGGCGGCAACGGTCGTGAAGTGCTCGACGATCGAGCCCTTGAACGCGGGCATGTCGAGGTCGTCGCGGGCGGTGATCAGGTTGCCGTCGACCACGACGGTGTCGTCGACCAGCTTGGCGCCGGCGGCCTCGAGCGTCTCGCGGACGCTGTCATTGGCGACCACGATGCGGCCCTGGATCCGCTCGGACAGCGCCAGCAGCTGCGGAGCGACGCCGAGGGCCGCGATCGGCTTGCCGGCATCGGCGAAGCCGCGGAGGATGCGCTTGGTGTGCGGGTTGGCGGCCAACTTGGCCACGCCGCGCTCACCACCCGGGATCAGGACGGCATCGAAATCCGCGGCCAGCGCGTTCGACAGCGGCACGTCGACGGCGAAGTAGTGACCCCACGCCTTCTCGTGCCAGCCATTGACCAGCCCCTGCTCGGTCGAGACGATCTTCAGGGCGGCGCCGGCGGCGAGCAGGGCCCGCTGCGGCTCGGTCATCTGGACTTCCTCGAACCCGTTCGACACCAGGATGGCGATCGTCTTGCCGGCGAGAGGCTTGTCGTTCTGCATGTATTATTCTCCCTTGCTGAAGCCGGTCCCGGCGGATCCCCTCCGGATCACATGGTCGCCTTATGGACGCGCACGAGGCGCCGTCCTGCGCTGCGGATCGCGTGTCGCGAGGCAGCGGCGAAACCATGCCGGGATGGTGATTGAATTCGATCGTAGAAGTGGCGGCAGGGACGCCGAAAGTCAATGGCGCAGACCCGTCGCATGGGTGCATTGCACAATGCTGGGGCTCGGTCGGCTTCCGGAGCCCTGCTGCGAGATGCAAAACCGCCGCCCCGGAGGGCGGCGGTCGGAGTTCAACGTTCGGTGAGGCACCGGTCTCAAGTGCCGGCGCTCGCGGATCACCGCGACGAAATGGTCGGTGTCAGGCCGGCAGCCCGGAGGTTGCCGACATCGCCCGATCCGACGCACGTCCCATCAGGGCCGCCGCGGAGATCATGGTCACCGGAGCGCTAGACATCGGATCACCTCCTTTCGCTTGTTGCACCTGCGACAAAGGTCGGGCGAATGGGCGGATCTGTCAAGGGCGGGGTCGGTCAGTTCGCCAGGCCGGCCGCGATATTGACCGCCAGTGCCAGGATCACGGTGTTGAAAATGAAGGACAGCACGCCGTGGCCGAGGGTCAGCCGGCGCATATAGGAATCGGTCACCTGCACGTCCGAGACCTGGGCCGTCATGCCGACGACGAAGGAATAATAGAGGAAGTCCCACACCCCCGGCTCCTCGTCGCCCGGGAACTCCAGCCCGCGCGCATCCTGGCGCTTGCCGCGCTCGCCGCCGGCCTTGCCGTAGTAGAGATGGGCGTAGCGGAAGGCGAAGACGGTGTGCAGCGTGGCCCAGCCCAGCGCCACGCCGGCGACCGCCAGGACCAGATGCAGCGGCGCCGGCCCCTGCGCCTGGTTCAGCAGGCTGAAGATCGAGGCCACGCCGAGGCCGGCCGCGATCATCGTGATCAGCACGATCAGCGGCAGGCCCTCGTCGTCGATATCGGCGCGGTGCCGGAACGAGTCGGCCGTCACATGCCGGGCCAGGACCGCGGTCCAGGCGAGATACAGGCCGAAGAAGGCATCGCCGGCGATGACGACGGCGATCGGTCCGCTGGCGCTGCCGCCAAGGGCGAACCAGAGCGCCACGCCCAGCAGCGCGCCGGCATAGAAGCGGGTGTGGTGCCGCAGATGGTTGCGGATCGGGCCGAGCAGGGCAGCCTCCCTTCGCAGGATCGCTTCCGCGAGGAAGGCATTGCCGCGCCCGGCTGTCCAGGTCGAACGCAACCCGCTTGGAGTCGCTCCTGCGTTGCCTCTCCCGCTTGCGGGAGAGGTCGGAGACGCGAAGCGGCTCCGGGTGAGGGTCCTTTGTCGAGGCCTGGGCCAGCCCTCACCCGGTCGTCCTGCGGACGCCCGGCCGCAAGCGGGAGAGGTAGCCCGCGTCCTAACTGAAGCGCTTGGCCAGCCGTGCCAGTGCCTCGTCCAGCACCGCATCCTGCTTGGCGAAGCAGAAGCGGGCGACGGTCGACAGCGGAGACTCGGCGTAGAAGGCCGAGACCGGGATGGCGGCGACGCCGACCTCCTCGATCAAATGCCGGCAGAAGGCCTGGTCGTCGCCGTTGAAGCCGGTCGAGCCGATGTCGAGATTGACGAAATAGGTGCCGTCGCAGGGCAGCACCGTAAGCCCCAGCCGCTGCAGCCCGGCGGCGAAGCGGTCGCGCTTGCCCTGCAGCTCGGCGACGAAGCCGTCGTAATAGTCGTCGCCCTTGGCCAGGCCGTAGGCGACTGCGGCCTGCAGGTTCGGCGGCGTGGTGAAGGTCAGGAACTGGTGCGCCTTGCCCAGCAGCGTCGCCAGCGCCGGCGCCGCGGTGACGTAGCCGACCTTCCAGCCGGTCAGCGAGAAGGTCTTGCCGGCCGAGCCGATCTTCAGGCAGCGGTCGCGCATCCCAGGCCGGGCGATCAGCGGCTGGTGCCGCCGGCCGTCGAACACCAGATGCTCATAGACCTCGTCGCAGATGACATAGGCGTCCGAGCCGTCGACGAACTCGGCCAAGAGGTCGAGCTCGGCGGTGCCGAACACCTTCGCCGCCGGGTTCAGCGGGTTGTTGAACAGCACCGCCTTGGTCCGGGCTGAGAAGGCTCGGGCCAGCGCCGCCCGGTCGAAGGACCAGTCGGGCGGCGTCAGATGGACGAATTTCGGCACGCCGCCGGCGCGGCGGACCAGCGGCAGATAGGCGTCGTAGAGCGGCTCGAACAGCACCACCTCGTCGCCCGGCTCGATCAGCGCGAACAGCGCCGCCGCCAACGCTTCGGTCGCGCCGGAGGTGACCACGACCTCGCTGTCGGGATCGACATCGAGCCCGTAGAAGCGCTTGTCATGCGCCGCCACGGCTTGGCGCAGCTCGGGCAGGCCGAGCATCGGCGGGTACTGGTTCCAGCCATCGGTGACGGCGGTGGCGGCGACCCGCAGCACATCCTCCGGCCCCTTCCCGTCCGGGAAGCCTTGGCCGAGATTGACCGCGCCGTGCTGCCGCGCCAGCCGGGACATGACCTCGAACACCGTGGTGCCGAGGCCGGAGAAGATCGCGTTTCCGGGCTTCATCTTAAGCTGGCCGCCGGTGTCAGTGCCGGGTCGGAGCGTCGTCGAACTCCTCGTCCTCCGGACCTTCCTCGACCACGTCCAGCATCTCCTCGAACCGGTCGAGCAGGTCGGAATAGTCGCGGTTGGCGCGCAGGAACTTGCGGAACGCCTTGTCGTTGCGGATATCCGCATCGAACCAGGCATCGGCGGCGCGCTGATGCTCCGGATGGGCGGAGAGGTGGTAGAAGGCGGCCTGCTCGACGGCGACGATCTCGCCCTCGTCGAGAATCTCCAGCACCGCGCCGACATAGGTCGGCAGGCCGGTCAGGAAGGCGATCTCGTTGGCCGCGGCGGCCAGCTCGTCCTCGTCCAGCGGCTCGTCCGGCGCCTCGCCGGCGGCGGCCGCGGCGGCCTGGGCCGCCTCCTCCATCTTGCGGATCTCGTCGCGCAGCGCGGCGAAGTCGCTGTCGTCGCCGATCAGCGCCTCGTTCGGCGTGCCGCCGATCGCCGCCTCGATCGCCAGCAGCGTGTCGAGCAGCTTGCGCTTGCGCACCACCCAATTGGCCCCGCTGCGGACGTCCTCGGCGATCGACCGCAGCCGCTCCTGCTCATCCGGCGCCATGTCGGCGAGCAGCGATGTTTCGGGCTTGGCTATCGCGGTCACGGCTCTCGTCCTGTCTGTCTCTCCGTCGCGCCCGGCGGCGCGGGCGCACCCTAACACAACAGCTCTGCCGATGGCGAAGCTTGACCCCTGTCCGCCGCATGCCTATCTGGATCGCGCCATGGCCAAGCTCCCGATCCTGATCGCCCCTGATTCCCGTCTCAAGACCAAGGCGAAGCCGGTCGCCGCGGTGGATGACCGCATCCGCCAGCTGACCGACGACATGCTGGAGACGATGTACGCCGCGCCGGGCATCGGCCTCGCGGCGCCGCAGATCGGCGTGCTGGAGCGGATCATCGTCATCGACGTCGCCGGCAAGGACGAGCCGCCGGCGCCGCTGCGCCTGATCAACCCGGAGATCACCTGGGCCTCGGAGGAGTTGCAGACGGCCGAGGAAGGCTGCCTGTCGCTGCCCGAGCAATGGGCCGAGGTGGTGCGTCCCGCCGAGGTCAAGGTCCGCTACCTGGACGAGACCGGCGCGCCGCAGGAGATGCAGGCGACCGGCCTCCTGGCCACCTGCGTGCAGCACGAGATCGACCATCTGAACGGCGTGCTGTTCGTCGACCACATCTCGGCGCTGCGCCGGAACATGATCCTGCGCAAAGTGCAGAAGTGGAAGAAGGACCACGCGTCGTAACGGCGCGTGCACTCAGGCTCGATCCCTCTTCCCTTTTCTGTCATTGCCGGGCTGACCCGGCAATCCAGGGGCCACCCGGAGCGGCATCGAGATTTCCTGGATGCCCGGGTCAAGCCCGGGCATGACAATAAGGGGACGAGAACGGCCCCTCCCCTGCCCTACTTCTCCTCCTCCGTATCCCAGTAGCTCGTCCCGCCGATGTTGAGCGTGTCCGGCGCCTTGAGATCGTCGCCGGGAACGCCGACGCTCAGCCGGGTCACCGTGCCGTCATCGGCCCTGAGCTCCAGCGTGTAGCCGTCGAGGCGGTAGCGCCCGGCCGAATCCCGCGACTTCAGCGCGCCCATGGCCGAGAAGCCGCTCTCGTTCGTGACGGCAGCGAAACCACCCCCCGCGACGCCGACCGAGCCGCCGTCCGGTCCCGTCCCTGCCATGCTCTGCATGAAGAAGCTGCCGCCCTGGTGGCGCTCGAAGGTGCCGTCGGGACGGAAGACGAGGTCGATGCGCCGGGTGACGCCGCCTTGGAACACGTTCAGATAATAGTAGCTGCGGTCCAGCCGGGCGTCGGGCGGGAACGGCTTCAGCACCGTGAAGCTGGGCAGGTCCGCCTTCTCCCCCGCCGCCGCGGACATCGCGTATTTGTCGCCCGGCCGCTCCCAGCGCGACCAGTCCTGCGGCGCACGGCGGCGAACCTGATCGACGTCGAGATCGGTCGGCGGATAGTCAAACTCGTAGCGATAGGCGGTGCCGTCCTTCAGCAGCAGGAAGCTCTCGTCGTTGCGATCGGTGAACGTGCCGCCGGTCGGGTTCATGCCGACCTGGAACTGCTCGCGGAACAGCACCGCCTCGATCTGGTCGGCCGGGAGCCCCTTGTCCGGCCCGGCATTCACCTCCGCCGCATCCGGCGGCCGGTATTCCAGCCCGCCGGCCTCCGGCAGGTCGGAGCGGGCGACCCGCGACGGGTCGTCCAGCAGCCGGCAGTCGGCCAGCTTGAACACCTCGAACGCATAGACCTTGCTGATCCGGGCGACGACGGTGACATCTTTGTCCTTCGCCTGCTCGAAACGCTTCTCCTCGGCATCGTCGGCGAATTCGCAGCTGGCGCTCCAGATCGAGCGCTGCTCCGGCAGCCATTGCTGCAGCCGGTCGTCGCCATCGGAGCGGCCGGCGAGGACGATCGGCCCGAGCGTCCGCATCGCCGCGGTGACGGCCTCGGCTTTGTCGTCGTCCTTCGCGCCGGGCGTGCGCCGGAACAGCTCCTTCGCGATGACCGAGAGCTGGGCGATCGAGTACAGCGACTTCGGCTTCGGCGTCAGTCCCGTCTCTTCCGGGATGTTCGCCTTGGAGATGCCGCCGGACTCGTCGAGCAGACGGCAGTCGTCCAGCTTGATCAGGTTGAAGTTGTAGACCCGGTCGATCCGGCCCGAGACGACGACGTCGCGGCCGATCTCGCGGCCGAACAGCGATTCCTCGGCATCGTCGGCGAACTCGCAGCTGACTTTCCACAGCGATTGCTGGTCGACCGTCCATTGCTGCAGCTCGTCATCATCCACCACCCGGCCGGACACGGCGATCAGCCCGATCCGGCCGAGCACGGTGGAGACCCAGTCGGTCTGGTCGGTCTCGTCCCTGTCCTGCGGCGCCTGGCGCCAGGCCTCCGCCGCCAGGGCCGAAAGCTGGCCGGCGGAATAGAGGGTCTTCGGCCTCGGTGCCGGGCCGAGGAAGGCCTCCAGCACGCCGCGTGCCGGTCCGGCCTTGGCGGCGAGGGCGAAGGTCGTCCCGCCGAACACCGTCGGCAGGGCGCCGCAGGCGAGCGGCATCTTCTGCACCAGAGCGTCGGCCTGTGATTGGAGCGCGGCGTCGAGCTTCGATCGGGCCTTGGCGACAGCGTCGTTCTGCGCCATGACCCGCTCCACCAGCCGCTCCAGCCCGTCGGCGTCGTTCGCCTCGCGCCAGGCCCTCAGCGCCGCCGCATGGGCCGCGGCGCCGGGGGCGTCGATTCGATCGCAGCTGGCGACCACGCCGCGCGCCAAACCGAGCGGCACGTAGATCGCGGAGATGGCCTCCGCCAGCGCCTTGGAGTCCGGCGATCCGGCCGCCGCGGCGGGAGATACGGACAGGGTTGCCAGCGCTGCGGCGACGACCAGGCCTGCCAGGAACCTCATCCATCCCTCCCCCGTCGGAGTCGGCGCCAGACTGGCGCGGCGTCGCGGCGGGAGCAAGGCGAAGATCAGGCGGCGCGGGGGCCGTCCCGCAGCCCCTCGCGCATCGCCTCCTCGCCGTCGCGCAAGGCCTGGACATAGGCCGGCAGCGCGGGCGAGGGACCCTGCCAGCCGAAGGCGGCGGCGATCTCCGCCGTCGGCACCGTGCCGCCGTGGCGGCGGAACACGGCCTTGACCACGGCATGGGCAGCGACGGCGCCGCCGGCATCCTCGAAGCTTTGGTCGAGATACAGCCACTTCTCGTCCCAGCCGAGCAGCCGGCTGCGCAGCCGGTAGCCGGCGAAGGCGGCAAGCGAGCGGCGGTAGCGGATGGTCGCCCCGCCCAGCACCGGCGCCCAGCGCCGGGGCCACAGCAGGCCGACCAGCCCGACCCGCACCATCAGGTCGGTGCGGCCGAGATCCATCACCGTCAGGTACCGGCCGTTGTTCATGTGCAGGTTGAAATCGAGGTCATTCGGCCAGACCCGGAAGCGCACCACCCTTTCGTCGAGCAGGCCGATCCGGCGGCCGAGCAGCGCCGCGACCACGACCCGGATGAGGCGGAGATAGAGGTTCATGGGGCGTGCCCTTCCCTGCGTCGGGGTGAACGCCCCCTCACCCTCCCGGCCCAAGCGGGCCGGGCCTCTCCCTCTCCCGCAACAGCCCGTGTGGAAACCCACTGGCGGGGGATTCTAGAGGCCGGTCCGGTGTGATCTACTGCTTCGACAAGACATTCGGAGTGGCGGTGATGGTTCATGTGACGGGGGAGTCGCGGTATCAGCGGTTGCTGATGGCACCGAGCCTGGACGAGATCGTCGCTGCCGAGCATCCGGTGCGGGTGATCGACGCGTTTGTGGCCACGCTGGACCTGAGGGATCTGAAGTTCGGCAAGGTGGAGGCGGAGAGCACGGGCAGGCCGCCGTACCATCCCGGCGATTTGTTGAAGCTGTACATCTACGGCTACCTCAATCAGATGCGGTCGAGCCGGCGGCTGGAGCGGGAATGCGTGCGCAACCTCGAAGTGCACTGGCTGGTCAACCGGATCACCCCCGCCTTCAAGACCATCGCCGACTTCCGCCGCGACCATGTCGCGGCCATCACCGGGGTGTGCCGCGCCTTCATGCAGTTCTGCCGCGGGCAATCGCTGTATGGCGGTGAACTGGTCGCCATCGACGGCAGCAAGATCGAGGCCGTGGCCAGCCGCAAGAAGGTGCTGACGCCGGCGCTGCTGGAGAAGCGGGCGGCGGCGCTGGACGCCAAGATCGCCGAGTATCTGGCGGCGATGGACGAAGCCGACCGCCAGGAGGCGGCGACGGAGGCCGGACCGACCGATGTGGCCCGGGCCCTGGCGGTGCTGCAGGCCAAGCGCGACACGGTCCAGGCCCAGGCCAAGGCCCTGGCCGGGGCAGGGCTCAGTCAGACCGTGACCAGCGAGCCCGACGCCCGCTTGATGAAGACCGCCCGCCATGGCCATCAAGTCGCCTACAACGCCCAGAGCGCGGTCGACGGCAAACACGGCCTGATCGCCGCCTTCGATCTGACCCGGGACTGCAACGATCAGACCCAGCTCCTGCCGATGGCCCAGGCGGCCAAGGAGAGCCTGGCGGTCGAGACCCTGACCGTGGTCGCCGACACCGGCTATTCCAACGGCACCCAGGGCCAAGCCTGCGCCGAGGCCGGCATCACCGCCGTGGTGCCGCGCCAGACGGTCGTCAATCCCAAGAACGCCGATCTGTTCTCCCGCGACGCCTTCACCTACGACCCGGCCCGCGACTGCTGGACCTGCCCGGCCGGCGAGATCCTCACCCTCGTCTCGGTCTCCCAACCCGAGCAGAAGAACACCTATGCCACTCCGGCCTGCGCCGCTTGTGCCATCAAGGTCCAATGCACCAGGGGCAAACGGCGCAAGGTCACCCGCCACTTCCATGAAGACGCCCGCGAGGCCATGCACCGCCGTGCCGTCGAGGATCCCGGCTGGATGCAGCGCCGCCGCGAACTCGTCGAACACCCCTTCGGCATCATCAAATGGATGATGGGCTATCCACGCTTCCTGCTCCGCGGCCGGCGCAAGGCCAAGGCCGAACTCGCCCTCATGGTTCTCGCCTTCAATCTCAAGCGAACCATCACCACCCGCGGCGTCCCACTCCTCCTCGCCGCCCTCCAACCCACTCCCGCCGGGCCATGACTGGCCCACTCGACCTAAATCTTCTGTCCCCTCTGACCCCTCAAGCAAATCCCCACACTTCTCACACGGGCTGCGAGGAGAGGGGGAGAAGGGTCAGCACCCATACACCTCTCCTTGGGGAGAGGTCGAAATCGCGCAGCGATTTCGGGTGAGGGGGTGGCTCGGAACCACCCACCCGAACGGATCAGAACGCCTCGGCCTCAAGCGCCATCAGCGGCGCCTTGCCGGCCATGATCTGGATGAACAGCGACCCGGTCTCCGGCAGCATGCGCTGGATGAAGAAGCGCGCGGTCTTCAGCTTGGCGTCGTAGAAGCCGGCGCGGTCGCCGGCCTCCGGCGCCTTCTCCAGCGCCACCTTCGCCATCCGCGCCCACATCCAGCCCAGCGCCACCAGGGCGAACAGCTTGAGGTAGTCGGACGAGGCGGCGCCGGCCTCCTCCGGGTCCTTCAGCCCCTTCTGCGCGATCCAGGCGGTGGCCTGCTGCAGCTTGCCGAAGGCCTTGGCCAGCGGGCCGACGAACTCCAGCATCGCCTCGTCCTCCGCCTCCTCGCGGATGAAGGCGTCGACCGGGTGGAAGAAGCTGCGCAGCAGCCGGCCCATATCCTGCGGCATCTTGCGGCCGACCAGGTCCAGCGCCTGGATGCCGTTGGCGCCCTCGTAGATCTGGGCGATGCGGGCGTCGCGGACGAACTGCTCCATCCCCCATTCGCGGATGTAGCCGTGGCCGCCCAGCACCTGCTGCGACCGGACCGCGACCTCCAGCCCCATATCGGTGAAGTAGGCCTTGAGGATCGGCGTCATCAGCGACACGAAATCGTTGGCATTCTGCCGGACCGCCGGGTCGGGGTGCTTGGTGTAGAGGTCGATGTTGATGCCGACCAGGTAGCCCAGCGCTCGTGCGCCCTCGGCGAAGGCCTTGCCGGTCAGCAGGTTCTTGCGCACGTCGGGGTGGACGATGATCGGGTCGGCCGGCTTGTCCGGCGCCTGGGCGCCGGCCAGCGAACGGCCCTGCAGCCGGTCCTTCGCATAGGTCACCGCGTTCTGGTAGGCGACCTCGGCGATGCCGAGCCCCTGCATGGCGACGCCGAGCCGGGCGGTGTTCATCATCACGAACATCGCCCGCATGCCCTTGTGCTTCTCGCCGACCAGCCAGCCGGTGGCGCCGTCGAGATTCATCACGCAGGTGGACGACGCCTTGATGCCCATCTTGTGCTCGATCGAGCCGCAGGCGATGCCGTTGCGCGGCCCGGCGACGACCGCCCCGCCCTGCTCCTTCGGCAGGAATTTCGGCACCACGAACAGGCTGATGCCCTTGATGCCCGGCGGGGCGTCGGGCAGCCGGGCCAGCACCAGGTGGATGATGTTCTCGGTCAGGTCGTGCTCGCCCGCCGAGATGAAGATCTTGGTGCCGGTGATGCTCCAGGCGCCGTCGGCCGCCGGTTCCGCCTTGGTGCGGATCAGGCCGAGATCGGTGCCGCAATGCGGCTCGGTCAGGCACATGGTGCCGGACCAGGTGCCGTCCGCCAGCTTCGGCAGGTAGGTCGCCTTCTGCCGCTCGTCGCCATAGACCTCGAGCGCGTTGTAGGCGCCCTGCGACAGGCCGGGATACATGCCGAAGGACATGTTGGCGGAGGACAGCACCTCTTCGATCACGACGTTCACCGCCTTGGGCATGCCCTGGCCGCCGAAGGCCGGGTCGGCGGACAGGCCGGTCCAGCCGCCCTCGGCGAAGGTGCGGTACGCCTGCCTGAAGCCCTTCGGCGTGTAGACGACGCCGTTCTCGAAGCGGCAGCCCTCCTCGTCGCCGGACTGGTTCAGCGGCGCCAACTCGTTCTCGGCCAGGCGCGCCGCCTCCTCCAGGATGGCGTCGACCGTGTCGGGCGTCGCCTCCTCATAGCCGGGCAGCTTGGCCAACTGGCCGGCGTCCAGGAGCTCGTGCAGCACGAAGCGGATGTCGTCGAGCGGGACCTTGTAGCTGGGCATCGTCAGATCCTCTCAGTTCCGCAGCGGCTTGCCGGTGGCCAGCATGTGCTCGACCCGGGCGATAGTGCCGGGGGCCCGGACCAGCGCGGTGAACGCCTCGCGCTCCAGCGCCAGCACATCGTCCTCGGTCAGCTTTTCGGTGATGTCGGTGTCGCCGCCGGACAGGACATTCGCCAGCTTGTCGGAGACGACGACGTCATAGGGCATCGCCTTGCCGGTGCGGGCCAGGTCGGCGACCGCCAGGGCCAGCGCGGTCCGCGCGGTCGGGCCCGGCAGGCGGATCTCCTCGGCCGGCTCCGGCGGCTGGTAGCCCTCGGCCAGCGCCAAAGCGCGGGCCTTGGCATCGGCCAGCAGCCGGTCGCGGTTCATGGTGATGCCGTCGGCGGGGCGGAGATACAGCAACTCCTTCGCCTCGAAGGCCGACTTCGCCACCTTGGCCGTGCCGATGGTCTCGAACACCTGCCCGATCGGCGGCATCGGGCCGCCGGGACGCTTCGGCTGGCCATAGGCGCGCAGCAGCATCTCCTTGCACCCACCCCAGCCGGGGATCAGCCCGACGCCGACCTCGACCAAGCCGCAATAGGTCTCGGCATGGGCCTGGATCGCGCTCGAATGCAGCAGGATCTCGCAGCCGCCGCCCAGCGCCATGCCGGAGGGTGCGGCGACGGTCGGGAACGGCGCGAATTTCAACGCCTTGTAGGCATCCTGCCCGCCCTTCACCAGCGCCTCGATCTGCGGCCACAAGGCGATGTTGATGCCGAACAGGGCGAGGCCGAGATTGGCGCCGACCGAGAAGTTGGTGCCCTCGTTGTAGATCACCATCGCCTTGTACTTGGTCGCGGTGATGCGGATCGCCTCGGCCAGCAGGGCCATGGTCTGGTCGTCGAGGCTGTTCATCTTCGAGATGAACTCGAAGCAGGTGACGCCGTCGCCGATGTCCCACAGCGCCGCCGACCCGTTCCGGGCGATCGGCTTGGCGGTGCGCTTGATGTCGGCCAGCAGCAGCACGCCGTCCGGCCGCGCCGCCTCGGCATAGTCGCCGCCGGTGGTGAGGTATTGCAGCTTGCCGTCCTGGACGCGGTAGAAGCTGCGGCCCTGCGCGGCCTTGAGCAGCGCCGGCACCGGCTTGCCCTGGCTTTCCAGCCAGCCGATCAGCCAGTCGGCGCCGACCTGGTCGATCAGCTCGAACGGGCCGTAGGTCCAGTTGTAGCCAAGGCGCATCGCCTCATCGACCGCGACCACCGTGTCGGCGATCTGCGGCACCAGGCCGGCGGCGTAGGACAATGTCTGGCCCAGCACCCGGGCGGCGTATTCGCCGGTCTTGTCGTCGAAGGCGACCAGCGCCTTCAGCCCGCCCTGGCGCGCCGCGTCGACGCCGTCCAGCTTCGGCTTGTCCGATTTCGCCCAGGCGCCGGTCCGGAGGTCGATACTCTCCTTCACCCGGCTGCCGTCGGCGGCCTTGCTGAGACGGTAGAAGCCGCCCTTGCCCTTGCGGCCGGTGTAGCCCTCGGCGATCAGTTTTTCGATCGCCGGCTCGACCCGGTAGATCTCGCGATACGGGTCGTCCTTGGGCAGGGTCGCCAGCAGGCTCTTGGCGATGTGCGGCATCAGGTCGAGCCCGACCAGGTCGATCAGCCCGAACACGCCGGTCTTCGGCACGCCCATCGGCCGGCCGACCACCGCATCCGCCTCCTCCACCGTCAGGCCGAGGTCGAAGGCGCCGTTGACCGCCGCCTGAATCCAGTAGGTGCCGATCCGGTTGGCGATGAAGCCGGGAGTGTCCTTGCAGTCGACCACGCCCTTGCCGAGGCGGAGATCGGCGAAGCCGCGGATGCCGGCGACCAGCGCCGGGTCAGTGTCCGGCCCGACGACCAGCTCCAGCAGGCGCATGTAGCGCGGCGGGTTGAAGAAATGGGTGATCAGGAAGCCGCGCCGGAACGCCTCGGACCGGCCCTCGGTCAGGATCGCCAGCGGGATGGTCGAGGTGTTGGAGGAGACCGCCGCCCCCGGCTTCATCACCTTTTCGATCCGGGCATACAGGTCCTGCTTGACCGCCGGGTCTTCCAGCACCGCCTCGACGATCCAGTCGCAGCCGGCCAGCTTGTCCAGGTCGTCCTCGGTGTTGCCGGGGGTGACCAGCTTCGCCGCCGCCTTCGACATGAAGGGCGCCGGGTCGGCCTTGGCCATGCGCGCCAGGGCGCCCTCGGCGACCACGTTCCGGTTCGTGGCATCCTTCGGCACGATGTCGAGCAGCAGCACCGGCACGCCGGCATTGGCGAAATGTGCCGCGATGCCGCTGCCCATCACCCCGGCGCCGATCACCGCGACTTGCTTGATGTCCATGTCTCAGCTCCCTGGTCGCGGCCTGCCCCTCACCCGCGGATGAAGGGCGGCGCTGACGTCATGTCGGGTCGGGTCAGGCGGCCTCGAGCACGGTGGCGATGCCCTGGCCGCCGCCGATGCACATGGTGGCGAGAGCGAGGCTGGCGCCCTCCCGCTTCAGGATCGACGCCGCCTTGCCGGTGATCCGGGCGCCCGAGGCGCCGAGCGGGTGGCCGAGCGCGATGGCGCCGCCGTCGATGTTGGTCTTGTCCCAGTCCAACTCGAGGTCGCGGCCGACCGCCAGCGCCTGGGCGGCGAAGGCCTCGTTCAGCTCCACCACGTCGATGTCCTTGAGCGTCAGCCCGGCGCGCTGCAGCGCCTTGCGGCTGGCGCCGACCGGGCCGATGCCCATGATCTCCGGCGCGCAGCCCGACACCGCGATCGACCTGATGCGGGCCAGGATCGGCAGCCCGGCGGCCTTGGCGAAGGCCTCGCTGGTCACCAGCGTCGCCGAGGCGCCGTCGGTCAGCGGGCTGGAGGTGCCGGCGGTCACCGTGCCGTTCTGGTCGAAGGCCGGCTTCAGCCCGGACAGGCCTTCCTGGCTGGTGTCGGGGCGGATGGTGCCGTCGCGCTCGACCGTGCCGTCCCGGGTCGCGATCGGCACGATCTCGCCGGCGAAGCGGCCCTCGGCCCAGGCCTTGGCCGCGCGCTGCTGCGAGCGGATGGCGAAGTCCTGCTGGCTCTCGCGGGTGATCTGGTACTTCACCGCCAGGTTCTCGGCGGTCACGCCCATGTTGAAATAGGCGCCCGGCATCTCGGCCGCCAGCTTCGGGTTCGGCGCCGGGTTGAAGCCCATCATCGGCACCCGGGTCATGCTCTCGACCCCGGCGCACAGGAACGCCTCGCCCGCGCCCAGCTGGATGGCGCCTGCCGCCTGATGGATCGCCTGCATCGACGAGCCGCAGTAGCGGTTGACCGTCACGCCGCCGACCGACTGCGGCAGCCCGGCCAGGAACACGACCATGCGGGCCATGTTGAAGCCCTGCTCGCCCTCCGGGAAGGCGCAGCCGAGGATCAGGTCCTCGATCGCCTCGGGGTCGACCTTGGTCTCGGCCACCAGCGCCTTGATCACGTCGGCGACCAGGTCGTCGGGCCGGACCCGGCGCAGGTCGCCCTTGTTGGCGAAGTGATGCGGCGACCGCTTGAACCCGGCGATGACGACGCTCTTGTCCATGTCAGGCTCCTCAGAGTTTCTTGTCGCGGGCCGCGCCCGCGGATTGGGTGGGCGGCTCAGCCTTCCGGCAGCGCGCCTTCCCGCTTCAGGAAGGTGACGATCTCGTCCTCGATGCCCTTCAGATCCTCGATCGTCTGCTGCACGTCGACCAGCTGCGTCTCGAGGGCGGCGCGCCGGGCCCGGGCGCGGCCGAGGAAGAAGGACATCTGCCCGACCTGGCCGTGCTCGCGGTCATAGAGGTCGAGGAACTCCCTGATCTCGGCCAGGGAGAAGCCGAGCCGCTTGCCGCGGCAGATCAGCGCCAGCCGGGCCCGGTCGCGATGGCTGTAGATGCGGGTCAGCCCGGCCCGTTCGGGCGACAGCAGGCCCTCGTCTTCATAAAACCGGATGCTGCGCGGGGTGATGTCGAACGCCGCGGCGAGATCGCCGATCGAGTAGCTGCGCTCGACCTCCGCCTTCTCCCTGGTATCCGCCTCCATGGCGTGCCTCCGACCGCGTTGCGGCATGCCGTTTACGTAAACGGAAACTAACGCGACCGGAGATCCGGGTCAATATCGCAGGCGCTCAGGTGCCGGTGCGCGCCTCCGGCTTGGCCGCGGCTGCCTTGGCCGCCTCCTCCTCCAGCACGGTCTTGCGCGACAACTTGCCGATCAGGGTCTTGGGCAGCGGCTTGTCGCGGAACTCGATCAGCTTCGGCATCTCGATCGGCGACAGCTTGTCCTTGAGGAACTCGACCAGACCGTCGGCGGTCAGGCTCTGCCCGACGCGCAGCTTGATGTAGGCCTTCACCGTCTGGCCGCGATACGGGTCCGGCAGGCCGGCGACGATGCATTCCTCGATCGCCGGATGCAGGTAGATCGCCTCCTCGACATTGCGCGGATAGACGTTGAAGCCGGAGCACAGGATCATGTCCTTGATCCGGTCGACGATGAAGGTGTAGCCGTCCTCGTCCATGACGCCGACATCGCCGGTGTGCAGGCGGCCGTTGCGCAGCACCTCGGCCGTGTCCTCCGGGCGATGCCAATAGCCCTTCATCACCTGCGGCCCGCGGATGCAGACCTCGCCGCGCTCGCCGGTCGGCATCACCGTGATGCGGTCGTCCAGCGACACGATCTCGATCGCGGTCTGCGGCAGCGGGATGCCGATCGATCCTTCCTTGTTGACGCCGAACAGCGGGTTGCAGGTGGCGATCGGCGAGGCTTCGGTCAGGCCGTAGCCCTCGACCAGCTTGCAGCCGGTCGCCGCCTCGAAGGCGTGCTTGACCTCGACCGGCAGCGGCGCCCCGCCCGAGATGCAGCGCTTCACCGAGGACAGGTCGTATTTGGCGCGCTCGGGGAAGTTGGCGATCGCGGTGTAGATGGTCGGCACCGCCGGGAACAACGTCGGCTTCTTCTCATGGATCGTCTTCATGACGGTCTCGAGCTCGAAGCGCGGCAGCATGACGATCTCCGCCCCCGCCCAGATCGCCAGGTTCATCGCCACGGTCATGGCGAAGACGTGGAAGAAGGGCAGCACGGCCAGCATCCGGTCCTGGCCCGGGGTCATGCCCTCGAACCAGCAGCCGGCCTGCACCGTATTGGCGTAGAGATTGGCGTGGGTCAGCATCGCCCCCTTGGGCGTGCCGGTGGTGCCGCCGGTGTATTGCAGCACCGCCAGGTCTTCCTCCGGCGCGATCGCGACCGGGGCGAAGCGGCCGTCATTGCGCACCAGGTCGGCCCAGCGCAGGTGGCGGCCATCCTTCGGCACCTTCGCCACTTCGCGCCGCTTGACGATCGGGAACAGCAGGTTCTTGGGGAAGGGCAGGACGCCCGCCATCGGGCAGACCAGGATCCGCTTCAGCACCGTGCGGCCGACCAGCGGCAGCAGCTTGCCATGCAACTGCGCCAGGTCCAGCGTCACCATCAGCTCGGTGCCGCTGTCGTCGATCTTGGTGATCAGCTCGCGCTCGGCATAGAGCGGATTGTAGTTGACCACCACGGCGCCGCATTTCAGCAGCGCGAAATAGCAGATCACGTAATAGGGGCAGTTCGGCAGGAACAGACCGACCCGGTCGCCCTTGCCGATCCCGGCGGCCTGGAACCCCTTGGCGGCGCGGGCCACCAGGTCGCCGACCTGGCGGTAGCTGAGGGTCTTGTCCATGAAGGTGGAACAGGGTCGGTCGGCAAACTTCGCCACCGCGTCGTCGAGGATGGCGTAGAGCGGCCGCGGCTCGATCGGCCGGCTCCAGTCGATCTTGGGCGGGTACAGCTTGGCCCAGGCATTCGGGCGGTCCGAGGCGAGCGCCTCCGTCATTTCGGTCTCCCCGCGATCTTTCTCGGGCCGCAGCGCGGCCTTATCGCATGATGGTGCCGGTGAGCGGAACGGGCCGCAAGGTTGAAGCGAAGCCGGGGCCGTGGTTTAACGGCGCGCCCGACACCAGATCCCGGATCACCTTGGCCAAGCGCAAGGACAGGAAGCCGCAGCCGCGGCATGTGAGCGACCGCGAGATCGCGCAGCGGCTGCTGCGCAACTACATCCGGCCGCATTGGCCGAAGGTGGCGATGGCGCTGTTCTGCATGGCGCTGACCGCGGTCTCGACCGGGGCCTCGGCCTATGTGATGAAGCCGGTGATCGAGAAGATCTTCACCGACCGCGACGCCACCTGGCTGTGGCCGCTGGCGATCGCGGTGCTGGCGATCTTCGTGGTCAAGGGCGTCGCCGGCTATGCCCAGGGCGTGATCCTGAACAATGTCGGCCGGCTGATCATCGCCGAGCTGCAGGTGCGGATGTTCCGCAACCGGGTGCGGGCCGACCTGGCGACCTTCCACGAAACCACCTCGGGCCGGATGGTCAGCCATTTCACCAACGACGTGCAGTCGATGTACGGCGCGGTGGCGACCGGCATCACCGGCATCGGCCGGGACCTGCTGTCGCTGATCGCGCTGGTCGGGGTGATGTTCTACACCGACCTGGAGCTGGCGGCGGTCACCTTCATCATCTTCCCGCTGACCGTGATCCCGGTGCTGCAGATCGGCAAGCGCATCCGCAAGATCACCGGCAAGACCTTCACCCAGTACGGCTCGCTGAACAACCATCTCGGCCAGGTCTTCCAGGGCATCCGCCACGTCAAGGCCTACAACGCCGAGGAGCGCGAGACCGGCCGCGCCGCCAAGATCATCAACGAGGTCTCGCGGCTGCGACAGAAGGCGATGCGGATCAGCTCGGCCACCAGCCCGATCCTGGAGATCCTGTCGGGCGTGGCCATCGTCATCGTCATTCTCTATGGCGGCAACGAGGTCGTCTCCGGCTCGCGCACCACCGGCTCGTTCTTCGCCTTCATCGCCGCGCTGCTGATGGTCTACGACCCGCTGCGGCGGCTGGCCAACCTGCACAACACCCTGTCCTCTGGCTTCGCCGCGGCCGAGCGGGTGTTCGAGACGATCGATGCGGTGCCGACGATCCGTGACGCGCCGGACGCGATGGCGCTGGCGCAGTGCCAGGGCCGCATCACCCTGACCGACGTGCAGTTCTCCTACGGCGCGAAGATCCCGGCGCTGCGCGGGGTCACGCTCGAGGTGCCGGCCGGCAAGACCGCGGCGCTGGTCGGGCCGTCCGGCGCCGGCAAGTCGACCATCCTGAACCTGATCCCGCGCTTCTACGACGCGACCCAGGGCACGGTCGCGATCGACGGCCACGACGTCCGCGGCCTGACCCTGCATTCGCTGCGCGACCACATGGCGCTGGTCAGCCAGGAAGTGACCCTGTTCGACGATACGGTGCGCGCCAACATCGCCTATTCCCGCCCCAAGGCGACGCAGGAGGAGGTCGAGGCCGCGGCCAGGGCGGCGGCGGCGCACGAGTTCATCCAACGCCTGCCCAAGGGCTACGACACCACGGTCGGAGAGCAGGGAGTGAAGCTGTCGGGCGGGCAGCGCCAGCGCCTGTCGATCGCCCGGGCGATGCTGAAGAACGCGCCGATCCTGCTGCTGGACGAGGCGACCTCGGCGCTGGACACCGAGAGCGAGCGGCAGGTGCAGGCGGCGCTGACCCAGCTGATGGCCGGGCGCACCACGCTGATGATCGCGCACCGGCTGTCGACAGTGCGCAACGCCGACCTGATCTATGTGCTGGACCACGGCCGCGTGGCCGAGGTCGGCAGCCATGCCGAGCTGATCGCCAGCGGCGGCCTGTACGCCCGGCTGTGGGCGATGCAGACCGCCGATGACGAAGATCTGGCCGAACTATCGGCCGAGCCATTGTGAGAATGCCGATGAGCGAGACCGACAAGCTGCAGCAGCGCCTGCGCGGGATGCGCTGGTTCGCCGTCTGGGCCCTGATCTTCGGCCTCGGCATCGGCTTCTATGCCGGCTTCACCCTCGGCGTCGACACCGCCCGCGACGCCGCCGCGGTGACGGCGCCGAAGGCGGGTTAGAGCCAAATAGATTCAGGTTGAATCACGTCGGTGCGCTCTGGCCGAAGAACGGCAGGATGCTAGGCGTCTTCGCATTACCTCTCCCGCCTGGCGGGAGAGGTCGGGCGTCCGTAGGACGACCGGGTGAGGGCTGGCCCGGGCCTCAACAAAGAACCCCCACCCGGAGCCGCTTCGCGTCTCCGGCCTCTCCCGCAAGCGGGAGAGGCAACGCAGTATGATTCCTCCAGCGTGAACTGACCCCCAATCCTCCGGCAATAGGTCGATCAGGCAGCGGCCTGCTCCAACGCCGGATAGTCGGTGTAGCCGCGGGTGTCGCCGCCGTAGAAGGTGGTCTGGTCCGGCGGGTTCAGCAGCGCATTCCGGCGCAGCCGCTCGACCAGGTCCGGGTTGGCGATGAACAGCTTGCCGAAGGCGACGAGGTCGGCGCGGCCGCTCTCCACCGCGTCGATCGCCAGGCCGCGGTCATAGCCGTTGTTGCCGATGTAGCTGCCCTTGAACAGCCGGCGCAGGGCCTGGAGGTCGGCGCCGGGCGGCAGCTCGCGGGTGCCCCCGGTCTGGCCTTCGACCAGGTGCAGGAAACCGAGGCCGAGCCCGCTCAGCCCCTCGATCGCATGGCCGAAGGTCGCCATCGGGTCGCTGTCGGCGATATCGCCGAAACTGGAGAAGGGCGACAGCCGGACGCCGACCCGGCCGGGCGTCCACACCTCAGCCACCGCCTCCGCCACTTCGAGCAGCAGCCGCGCCCGGTTGGCGATCGGGCCGCCATAGGCGTCGGTCCGCTTGTTGGTGCGATCGGCCAGGAACTGGTGCAGCAGATAGCCGTTGGCGGCGTGGATCTCGACCGCGTCGAAGCCGGCCTCGCGGGCGTTGCGCGCGGCCTGGGCATAGTCGCGGACGATGCGCGGCAGCTCCGCCGTCTCCAGCGCCCGCGGCGCCGAGACCGGGACGAAGCCTTCGCCATCATAGACCCGGCTGTTTTCGGCGGTGATCGCCGACGGGCCGACCGGGGACGCACGGCCCGGCTGCAGCACGGTGTGCGAGATCCGGCCGACATGCCAGAGCTGGGCCGCGATCCGGCCGCCGGCCTTGTGCACGGCGTCGGTCACCAGCCGCCAGCCGGCCACCTGCTCCGGGCTGTGGATGCCGGGGGTGAAGGCATAGCCCTTGCCCTCTGGCGAGATCTGGGTGCCTTCAGAGATCAGCAGGCCGGCCGTGGCGCGCTGGGCGTAGTATTCGGCATTCAGCGCATGCGGCACGTCGCCGTCGGGCTGCGCCCGGTTGCGCGTCAGCGGTGCCATCACGATCCGGTTCGGCAGATCCAGGTCGCCGATCCGGGTCGGCGTGAACAGCTTCGGGACAGTCATTGGTCGCTCCGGTTGGGAACCCTTTTAAGGACCGATCGGTCCAGAATTGGGCAGAAAGACGGGATTGGGGATTCGGTCGGCCTCATTGCATCAGCGGCTCGGCGGCGGCCAGGAGGTCGTCGATCGCGGCGGGCGTGGTGCCCGCCTTGTGCATCACCGAGGCGCCGACTGCGATGGCCAGCAGGCTGCGCGCCCGCGCCGTCTCCGCCCCGGCCTCGGCGCCGGACCGGCGGGCCAGCAGCCCGGCCAGCAAGGCCTCCAGCCGCTCCAGGTGCCGGCGGCTCAGCCCCTCGATCTCGGGGTCGTGCGGCGCCAGCTCGACCGTGCAGTTGATCAGGAAGCAGCCGTCGCGGGTGCCGTGGGCATTGGCAATGGCAGCGACCGCAAAGCGCAGCGCGCGGCCGGAATCCGGCTCGGCCGCGAGCCGCGTCTCCAGCTCGGTGAAGCGCTGGTCGCCATAGCGCTGGATCGCCGCCAGCAGCGTGTCGCGCTTCGAACCGAAGCAGCCGTAGAAGCTGCTGCGGCTGAGATCCATCGCCCGCGTCAGATCGTCCAGCGACGTCGCCTCGTAGCCCTGACGCCAGAACAGGGCCATTGCCGCGTCGAGCGCGGTGTCCTTGTCGAATTCGCGGGGCCGGCCGGGATGGGAAACCATGGCTGAAATATGGACTGCCCGTTCCGGAATGCAAGACGCGCCGCTTCGCGCCTGGAACTCACGACCGTGCGAAGCGATATGAGAAGGGGGTGGTGGAGGCATGGATGGCCGGCAACGGTCCGCGATATCAGTTCGACCCGGCGGCGCTGGAGCGCAACCTGTCCGGGTTCGACGACGCCGCCCGCCGAGCGATGGTCGAAGACCTGCTCGAGGAACTGCGCGACCGCGCCGACGCGATTGCTGCCGCAGCCGGCGCCGGCGACCGCGAGGCCCTGGCGCTGGAGGCCTATGCCCTGCGCTCCTGCGCCGCGATCTGCGGTGCCCGCACCCTGATCGACCTGGCCGAATCGCTCGGCGGCGGCAAGGGCGGCAACCGGCCGGGCCGCCCCCAGGAGCTGGCCAAGGTGGCCAAGGCCCGGGTGGCCGAGACCGTCAGGGCGCTGGAGCTGTGGCGGAGCGGCGAGGCGGAGCGAAAGCCGGAGGAGTGCTGACCGGCTGGGGCGGGATCGCGTCGTAATCGGCCTCGCCCAGGATCTCGATGCCTTCGATCAGCAGCGCGGCGCGGGCCTCGGCCAGCGCCGGATCGGCCAGAGCATCGCGCAGGGCCGACCGCAGGACCTCGACCGTGCCGTCATCCACAGTCCCGGCGCGTCACCATGGGCAGGCTCGGCGCGAGCGCGGTCCGGCCGATCACCCGCAGCCCGGCGGTGGCGGCAGGCCGGTGGCGGTGCAGCAGCGCATAGGTGACGCAGTCGATCGCGGCGATGTCGGCCTCCCCCGCCGCCACCGCCGCCACGCTGTCGGCATGGGCGCCGGTGACCAAAGCGGCGCGGAAGAACTGCGGCTCCGACAGCGCCGCGGCCAGCGCGACCCAGCCGGACAGGCTGTCCCAGCCATTGACGGCGCAGACGGCGCCGCGGAAATTCGCCAGCCCGTCGCCCGGCGCATCCGCGCGCACCACCAGCACGCTGCGGTAGCGCGGGCCGTTGCAGCCCGGCGCGGCGTAGCGGGGCGTCGCCACCAGCCGCAGCCGGTCGCGGTAGGTCCGGACATAGGGGTTGCCGCACGTCTGGCTGAGCAGCAGCGCCGGGTCGGCCCACAGCTGGTGCACCGCCGGGCCGCGGCTCAGGGCCGGCGGCGCCGCGATGCCCACGGCCGCCAGGCGCGCGGCGACTGCCGACCAGAGCGCATCGGTGGCCCAGCGCACCTCCGGCAGATCGTACATTGGGAGACTGGCTGCGCCAGGCGCAGCCGGGGGCAGACTGGCCGTGCCCGGCACGGTCGCGACTGTCACCGGGCGCGCCGCTCGGCGTCGAAATCCGGATGCACCGGCTCGTCGACCGGGCGGAACAGGTAGCGCCGGGCGATCTCGCCATAGCCGCGATAGAGTCCGGCGCCGCGCGCGGCGACGCCCGCGGAATCATTGGCGGCGGCGAAGCGCGGCAGCCGGTACCAGGCCAAGCCGGGCCGGGCGTGATGCGCCACATGCAGGTTGTTGTTGAGGAACAGCAGCGAGAAGAACGGCCCGGAGGACACCACCGCGGTGCGCAGCCCTTCCGGCCCGGCGCGGTGCTCGGCGAAGGAGCGCAGCAGCGACAGCGCGGTGCCGGCATAGCAGGTGGCGACATAGAGGATCGGCGAGATGCCGAATCCGATGGTAACCACAGCCAGCACGGCGGCGGCGCCGGCCAGATGCGCCGCCCAGACGATGCGTGCCTTGCGGTCATGGCGCAGCTTGGGCAGCTCCTCCGCCCACAGCCCGTACCAGGCCAGGGCCGGGCCGATCAGGAAGCGGCCCAGCAGGGTGCGGTTGAAGCGCAACACCGCCCGCCCGGCCGGGCTGAGCGCCGACCAATGGTCGTCGGTGACGTAGTAGCTTTCGGGATCCTCGACCGGCGAGGTCAGGTGAGCGTCGCGGTGATGGTGCAGATGCAGGTCGCGATAGCTGGCATAGGGCAGCCACAGCGACAGGGGCAGCCAGCCGATCGCCGTGTTGATCCGCCGCGACCGGGTCGGGTGGCCGTGGATGGTCTCGTGCTGCAGCGACCCGTACCAGGCCAGCAGCACCGCGCCGATGGCGATGAACAGCGGCGCCGGCAGCGCCGCGTGGAACCAGAGCAGCGCTATCCAGCCGCAATACACCGTGACGGCCACCGCCCAGGTCGGTCCTTCGAAGCTCGCCCGTCTCACCATGTCTGCCATCGATCCATCTCCTCGGATCAAGGCTGTCGTGAAACGGTCATGTCGGACAATGCGATAATGCGCACGAAACAACGCGGTTGGTGTACTCTCATCCAAACTGTTGCGAAACCGCACAATTTGTTTCGGAAACCCCGCAATGGCGCAATGCCGCCACGAGATGATCGAGACCTTCCGCGCCCGGCTGGAGGAGATCATCGCCGCCTCCGGCCAGAGCCGTAGCGCCTTCGCCGCCGCGGCCGGGATGGACCGGTCCACCCTGTCGCAGATCCTGTCGCCGGCGAATGACCGGCTGCCGCGGGCCGAGACCCTGGCGGCGATCGCCGCCGCCCGCCAGGTCAGCATCGACTGGCTGCTGGGCCTGAGCCAGCGCGGTCCCCTCTCCGCCGACATCCTGCCGGAGCGGCTGGCGATCGAGCGCGACGCGCAATGGGCCGATGACGAACGGCTGATCGCCTGGCACCGCGAGGCGATCGGCTACAAGATCCGCCACGTCGCGACCACCCTGCCCGACATCCTCAAGAACCGCGACGTGATCCGGCACGAGCTGGCGCATTTCGCCGGGGCGGGGCCGGAGCAGCGGATCGAGACCGCGGCCGCCCGCCTGGCCTATCAGCGCCGGCCGGAGACCGACATGGAGGCCTGCAACTCGATCCAGGCGATCGAGGGCTTCGCCCGCGGCGAGGGCATCTGGCACGACCTCGACAACGAGGTCCGGGCCCGCCAGCTCGACCACATGATCGCGCTGGTGGAGGAGCTGTACCCGACCTTCCGCTGGTTTTTCTACGACGGCCGGCAGCACTATTCCGTGCCGGTGACGGTGTTCGGGCCGCTGCGGGCGGTGATCTATCTCGGCGGCATGTATTTCCTGTTCAACTCGACCGAGCACATCCGCGCCCTGTCCGAGCATTTCGACAGCCTGATCCGCGGCGCCATCGTGCAGCCGCCGGACGTGCCCAAGCTGCTGCGCCGGCTGCGGGCCCGGCTGGGATAGCCGGAGAACGCAGTGGTCCTTGATTAGCGGGATATCACGGTGCGATATATAGATATCGGCTAGGAGATATCTCAATGGCACTGTTTATCCGAGACCCGGAGGTCGATGCCCTCGCGGAGGAAGTCCGGCGGCTGACCAAGGCGAAGACCAAGACCGATGCTGTTCGCCAGGCTTTGCAAGCACGACTCGCGGCGGCACGCCGAGCCTTGCCGCTCAAGGAGCGATTGGCACCCGCGCAGGCCATTGCCGACGCGATGGGGCCGGGTGATCCCGACTTCGACATGAAGGCTTTCACCGACGAGATGTGGGACGAAAACTGATGTTCGTCGATGCATCCGTCATCGTCGCGCTTCTGCGGCGCGAGCCCGGTTATGAGGAGATCGAGAAGAGGCTGTCCGGTCTCGATGGCCCGTTCTTCATCTCGCCTCTGGTCAGGTTCGAAGCCACGATCGCTCTTGCGCGCCAGAAGGCAGCGACGAAGCCGTCTCCCGAACTCTTGCGACAGGCCCAAAGAGCCGTGGATATCCTCGTCGAGGCTCTCGATGCGCAGGAAATCGTCATTTCACCCGAGATCGGACGGCGGGCGATCGAGGCCAGCGCAGCCTACGGCAAGGCCGTGGGTCATGTCGCGAACCTCAATTTCGGCGACTGCTACGCCTATGCCTGCGCCAAGACGCTCGGGGTGCCCTTGCTCTACAAGGGGAGCGATTTCGCCCTTACCGACCTCGCCTAGCTGCGTGACCCGGCAGCCGCGCCACTGCCTCAACGCTGCCATGCCGGACTTTTGTGCGCTGCAGCGGCGCCGGTCGTTCTATATCTGGTCCTTCTCTGACCGATTCCGTTGCCGAGAGGCGTCGCCATGGGCGAGCGCGCGCATCCTGCCGTCCCGGCGATCACGCCGGCGATGATGTTCCTGATGGCGGTCGCCTGCGGCGCCATCGTCGCCAACCTGTACTACGCCCAGCCGCTGATCGCGCTGATCGCGCCCTCGGTCGGGCTCGGCACCGTCGCCGCCAGCCTGGTCGTCACCCTGACCCAGATCGGCTACGGCGTCGGGCTGATCCTGCTGGTGCCGCTGGCCGACATGGTCGAGAACCGGCGGCTGGTGGTGCTGACCCTCTCCGGCACCGTGGTCGCGCTGCTGATCGCCGCCCTGGCGCCGAGCGCTGGGATCTTCCTGTTCGCGGCGCTGCTGATCGGTCTCAGCTCGGTCGCGGCGCAGGTCCTGATCCCGATGGCGGCGCATATGGCGCCCGACGCGATCCGCGGCCGCGTCGTCGGCAACATCATGAGCGGCCTGCTGCTGGGCATCCTGCTGGCCCGGCCGGTCGCCAGCATGGTGGCCGAGCTGTTCGGCTGGCGCGCCATCTTCTTCCTCTCCACCCTGCTGATGGCCGGCCTGCTGGCGGTGCTGGCCTGGCGCCTGCCGCAGTACCGGCCGGCGCCGGGCCCGAGCTACGGCCAGGTGCTGCGCTCGCTGGCCACCCTGTTCCGCCATACCCCGATCCTGCAGCGCCGCGCCGCCTACCAGGCCGCGCTGTTCGCCGGGTTCAGCCTGTTCTGGACCGCGGTGCCGCTGGAGCTGGCGAGTGCGCGCTTCGGCTACAGCCAGGCCGGCATCGCCGTCTTCGCCCTGGTCGGCGCCGCCGGCGCCCTGGCCGCGCCCCTGGCCGGGCGCATCGCCGACCGCGGCTGGACCCGGCCGGCCACCTTCGGCGCCCTGGCCTCGGTCGCCGTTGCCTATGTCATGGCCTGGGCCGGCGGCGCCGCCGGGTCGGTGGTGCTGCTGGCCGCCGCCGGCATCCTCCTGGATTTCGGGGTGCAGGCCAACATGGTGCTGGGCCAGCGCGCCATCTACGCCCTGGCGCCGGAAGCGCGCGGCCGGATGAACGGCCTCTACGTCGCCAGCGCCTTCGCCGGCGGCGCCGTCGGCTCGGCCATCGCCAGCGGCACCTTCAGCTCGGGCGGCTGGTCGCTGGTCAGCTGGATCGGCCTCGCCTTCCCCGCCGTGGCGCTGCTGCTGTATACGACCGAGCTGTTCTGTCGCCGGCCGGTGCCGCGCCGCGCCTGAGCGCCGGGGGCGGCCCGCACCGGAGGAGCCGACCGTGACCGACATCGCCGATTCCTGGTGGCGGGATCTCCGCCGCAGCCGGCCGGAGCTCGGCCTGCCCGAGCGCTACGACCTCTGGTATTTCGGCGACAGCGAGGCGCTGGCGCGCGAACTGCTGGACCTGGTGCTGGCCGGCACCAAGACCGCCACCGCCGGGCTGGTCTGGGATGCGGACGAGGCCGGCACGCCGAAGCCGGGCGGCCACAGCCTGATCACCGACTTCGCCGGCACGCCGCATTGCGTGCTGCAGACAGTCGAGGTGCGGGTGCTGCCCTTCGACCAAGTCGACGCCGACTTCGCCCGTGACGAGGGCGAAGGCGACCGCTCGCTCGCCTTCTGGCGCGACGCGCATTGGCGCTATTTCGGCCGCCGCTGCACCGAGATCGGACGCCGGCCGGCGCTCGACATGCCGGTGTTCTGCGAGCGCTTCCGCCTGGTCTATCCGGAGCCGCGGAGCTAGCCGCGGCCCTCGGCCTCCCAGTTCAGCCGCTTGCGGTAGATCGTCGAGGCGCTGATGCCGAGCAGTGCCGCGGCGCGCGGCACATTGCCGGCGCAGGCCGTGATCGCGTCCTCGATCGCATCCTTCTCGATCATCCACAGCGGCCGGACCGACGATCCCTTGCCGTTCGGGCCGGCCGGCGGCGACTCGACCGCCGGGCGGCTCGGCTGCGCCGCCGGGATCAGGGTCCGCACCGGCGACGGCAACATCGCCCGGGTCACCATCGGCCCGTCGTGCAGCACCACGATGTTGCGGATCACGTTCTGCAGTTGGCGGACATTGCCCGGCCAGGCGTAGCGCTGCAGGTCCTCGGCCACCTCGAGGTCGAAATCGCTGAAGCTCTTGCCCTCCTCCGCCGCGTAGTCGTGCAGGAACTGGTGGGCGATCAGCAGCACGTCGTCCTCGCGCTCGCGCAGCGGCGGCAGGGTCACCGGGATCACCAGCAGGCGGTAGTACAGGTCCTCGCGGAACCGGCCGAGGCGCACCTCTTCCGCCGGGTCGCGGTTGGTGGCGCAGACGATGCGCAGATCGACCTTGCGCTCGCGGCTGCCGCCGACCGCCGTCACCTGCCCGGTCTGCAGGAAGCGCAGCAGCTTGGTCTGCAGCTCCGCCGGCAGCTCGCAGATCTCGTCCAGGAACAGGGTGCCGCCATCGGCCCGCACCGCGGCGCCCTCGCGGTCGGCCACCGCGCCGGTGAAGGCACCCTTCACATGGCCGAAGATCTCCGATTCCATCAGGTCGCGCGGGATGGCGCCGCAGTTCAGCGCGACGAAAGGATGGTCGCGCCGCGGGCTGCGTCGGTGCACGGCCTCGGCACACAGCTCCTTGCCGGTGCCGCTCTCGCCGGTGACGAACACCGTGGCCTTCGATGCCGCCGCCGAATCGATGATCCGGTACACCGCCTGCATCGCCAGCGACCGGCCGATGAAGCCGTAGTAGCGGTCGCGGCCGAGATCCTCGCGCCAGGCCTCGACCTCGCGCTGCAGCCGCATCCGCTCCAGCGTGTTGCGGACGGTCACCGTCAGCCGGTCGCCGGGGAAGGGCTTGACCAGGAAGTCGAAGGCGCCGAGCCGCATCGCCTCGACCGCGATGTTGACCGAGCCATGTGCGGTGATGACGATCGTCGCCACCGGGATCTGCTGCTCGCGGATATGCTGCAGGATCTCCATGCCGTTCATGTCGGGCAGGTTCAGGTCGAGCAGCACGGTCGCATAATGCCCATGCGCCAGCGCCGCGAGCGCCTCGGCCCCGGTCTCGGCATGATCGACGGCGATGCCGGCCTTGGCCAAGGTCTCGATGTACAGCCGCGCCAGCGCCGGCATGTCTTCGACCAGGAGCACGGAAGCGGGGTCGGCCGCCTGCGGATCAGCGAGGGGCGCCATGGCGACTTCGTGGCCGAGGGAGGCATCCATCTTCACAATAGCCCGCAACAAGAATTCGTCTTAAACGCAACGACGTGCCGAGCCTGCCCCGCCACGACGAACGGTCCAGAGACAGAAAGTATGTCATGATAGGTCCGAAAACGATTCTGATCGACGGAATTTGGAACGCCGCGGAGGATGGCCGCACCATTCCGGTGATCGACCCGTCGACCGGCGCGGCGTTCGACAGCCTGGCCCGCGGGGGCGCGGCCGAGATCGACGCCGCCGTGCTGGCCGCGCGGCGCGCCTTCGATGATGGGCCCTGGGGCCGGATGCCGGCGGTCGAGCGCGGCCGCATCCTGACCCGCATCGGCCGCGCCATCGAGGCGGATTTCGAGACGCTGTGGCGGCTGGAGGCCGCCGATGCCGGCAAGCCGGTGAAGCAGGCCAAGGCCGACATCACCGCCTGCGCCCGCTACTTCGAGTTCTATGGCGGCGCCTGCGACAAGCACCACGGTACCACCCTGCCCTATCTCGACGGCTACACCGTGCTGACGGTGAAGGAGCCCTATGGCGTCACCGGCCACGTCATCCCGTGGAACTACCCGGCGCAGATCTTCGGCCGCACCATCGGCGGCGCCCTGGCCGCCGGCAATGCCTGCGTGCTGAAACCGGCCGAGGATGCCTGCCTGACGCCGCTGCGCATCGCCGGGCTGGCGCTGGAGGCCGGGCTGCCGCCGGGCGTGCTGAACGTGGTCACCGGCCTCGGCGCCGAGGCTGGGGCGGCCCTGGCATCGCATCCCGGCCTCGACCACATCAGCTTCACCGGATCGCCCGCCACCGGCGCCGCGATCCAGGCTGCGGCGGCCAGGTTCAACCGGCCGGTGACGATGGAGCTGGGCGGCAAGTCGCCGCAGCTGGTGTTCGACGACGCCGATGCCGAGGCCGCCCTGCCCTTCGTCACCGCGGCGATCGTGCAGAATGCCGGCCAGACCTGCTCCGCCGGCAGCCGCCTGCTGCTGCAGGACGGCATCGCCGACGTGTTCCTGGCGGCGCTGGCGGACCGCTTCAAGGCGCTGGAGACCGGTCCCTGGGACCGCGACCCGGATTGCGGCCCGCTGATCAGCGCCCGGCAGCAGGAGCGGGTGCGCGGCCATCTCGACCGCGCCCGCGCCGACGGGTTGCCGGTGCTGGCCGAAGGCCGCCTGTCCCCGAATGCCCCGGCCGGCGGCTTCTACCAGGTGCCGACCCTGATCGGCGACGTGCCGCCCGGCCATCCGCTGGCGCAGGAGGAGGTGTTCGGCCCGGTACTGGCGGTGCAGCGCTTTCACGACGAGGAGGAGGCGATCCGCCTGGCCAACGGCACCGAGTTCGGCCTGGTCGCCGGAGTCTGGACCCGCGACGGCGCCCGCCAGCTGCGCTGCGCCCGCCGGGTCCGGGCCGGCCAGGTCTTCGTCAACAACTACGGCGCCGGCGGCGGCGTCGAGCTGCCCTTCGGCGGCATGAAGCGCTCCGGCTTCGGCCGCGAGAAGGCGATGGAGGGGCTGGACCATTTCAGCGTGACGAAGACCATCGCGATCCGGCATGGCTGACCGCTTCCTGCGTTCCCAATTCTGTCATGCCCGGGCTTGACCCGGGCATCCAGGGACTCCGATGCCGCTCTGGGTGGCCCCTGAATTGCCGGGTCAAGCCCGGCAATGACAGGAAAGGGGGAGCGAGGACCGGAGACCGAAGATCCGCGCCCGGCTCATACCTCCTCGGCGGACATTCGCCTGCTGCCCCGGCCGCGCTGCCCCTATAGTCCGGCCATTCGACGGTCCTCGACCGGAACAGGCGGCGGGCCGGGCGCCCGGCATTCGGCGGCGCCTCCGCCCGCGGCACGACCACCATACGACCAGGACAGAGGGACAGGGCATGCGGCTCGAAGGCAAGGTGGCCATCGTCACCGGCGCGGCGTCAGGTTTCGGCAAGGGCATCGCCGAGCGCTTCGTGCGGGAAGGCGCCAACGTGCTGATCGCCGATCTGTCGACGGAAGCCGGCGAGGCCGTGGCCGCGGCGTTGAACGAAGTGCGTGCGGACTCGGCCTGCTTCGTCCGCACCGATGTGTCGCGCGACGCCGACACCGCGGTCGCCATCGCCACCGCGGTCGAGGCTTTCGGCGGGCTCGACATCGTCGTCAACAATGCCGGCTACACCCATCGCAACAAGCCGATGTCCGAGGTCACCGAGGACGAGTTCGACCGCATCTTCGCGGTCAATGTGAAGGCGATCTTCCTGTCGGTCCGGCATGCCGCGCCGCATCTCTCGGCCAAGGGCGGCTCGATCCTCAACATCGCCTCGACCGCGGGCATCCGGCCGCGGCCCGGCCTGACCTGGTACAACGCCTCGAAGGGCGCGGTGATCACCGCCACCAAGTCGATGGCGGTCGAGCTGGCGCCGAAGATCCGGGTCAACTGCCTGTGTCCAGTGCTGGGCCAGACCGGCCTGACCTCGACCTTCCTCGGCGAGGACACGCCTGAGCGGCGGGCTCAGTTCCTGGCCACCATCCCGCTCGGCCGCATGAGCACGCCCGAAGACATCGCCAACGCCGCGCTGTACCTGTCCTCGGACGAGGCCTCGATGGTCACCGGCGTAGCGCTCGAGGTCGATGGCGGCCGCTGCATCTGAGACTGCCCAGACCCTGAGGTACGGGGAAGAACTTTTCTCACTAGTTGTCATTGCCGGGCTTGACCCGACAATCCAGAGAATGTCGACAGCTTCTGGATGCCCGGGTCAAGCCCGGGCATGACAGGGAAAAATCAAGCACCCTGCAATGTCCGATGGTTCGGTCGCCGCAGCCGGGACTTGCCTCGGCGCGGCGATCCCCGCACCCTCGGCCCTGAATGCAGCGAAGGGGCGATGGGCATGCCAGCAACGGCCGGGTTGTCGACGGCGCGCCATCCGACTAGGAAGGCGCGATGACGACCCTCGCAACCGACTCGCGCGACGGCCAATCGCTCGCCCCCAAGCTGCTCGGCGTCATCGGCGTCGTGTATGGCGACATCGGCACCAGCCCGCTCTACACCATCCGGGAATGCTTCACCCATCCGGGGGCGCCCGGCGTCTCCGAGGGGGCGGTGCTGGGCGTTCTCTCGCTGATCTTCTGGGCGACGACGCTGATCATCACGATCAAATACGTCTCCTTCGTGATGCGCGCCGACAATCGCGGCGAGGGCGGCGTGCTGGCCCTGACGGCCCTGGCCTTCCGGGCCCGCCGCGGCAAGAAATGGGGCCATTTCATCGTCCTGCTGGGCATCATCGGCGCGGCGCTGTTCTACGGCGACGGCGTGATCACCCCGGCGATCTCGGTGCTCAGCGCGGTCGAGGGCCTGAAGATCGCGACGCCGGTCTTCGACCCCTACATCATCCCGCTGACGCTGGTCATTCTGACCCTGATCTTCATGGTCCAGGCGCATGGCACGGCCAAGGTAGGCTCGGCCTTCGGCCCGATCATGTGCGTGTGGTTCCTGGTCATCGGCCTGCTCGGCGCCGCCCAGATCGTGAACCGCCCCGACGTGCTGGCGGCGATCTGGCCGAACCATGCGGTCGAGCTGTTCGCCACCAGCCCCTGGGCCGCGATCGTCGTGCTCGGCTCGGTGGTGCTGGCGGTCACCGGCGGCGAGGCGCTGTACGCCGATATGGGCCATTTCGGCCGCGGCCCGATCCGCATCGCCTGGATCAGCTTCGTCTGGCCGGCGCTGCTGCTGAACTATTTCGGCCAGGGCGCGCTGCTGATCGAGAACCCCGCTGCGATCGAATCGCCCTTCTACCTGCTGACCCCCTCCTGGGGCCTGTACCCGATGGTGATCCTGTCCACCATGGCCACGGTGATCGCCTCCCAGGCCGTGATCTCCGGCGCCTTCTCGGTCAGCCAGCAGGCGGCCCAGCTCGGCTACATGCCGCGGCTGGAGGTGCGCCACACCTCGGCCGAGGAGAAGGGCCAGATCTACATCTCGCGGGTCAACTGGTCGCTCTACGCCGCCGTCGTCATCCTGGTGGTCGGCTTCGGCTCCTCCAGCGCCCTGGCCGGGGCCTACGGCATCGCCGTGACCGGCACCATGGCGGTGACCAGCGTGCTGGCCTATCTGGTCGCCCGCCACCGCTGGGGCTGGAGCCGCTGGACCGCGGCGCCGCTGTTCGCGACGTTCCTGTTCATCGACCTCGCCTTCTTCGGCGCCAACACCATCAAGATCCTGCATGGCGGCTGGTTCCCGCTGGTGCTGGCGGTGGCGCTGACGACGCTGATGTGGGTGTGGCGCAAGGGCCGCGAGATCCTGTACCGGCGGCGCTACCGCGACGCCATCCCGCTGGCGACCTTCGTCGAGGGCAAGATGTACAAGCGGGCGCACCGGGTGCCCGGCACCGGCATCTTCATGACCGGCAATGTCGGCGTCGTGCCCTTCGCCCTGCTGCACAACCTGAAGCACAACAAGATCATCCACGAGCGCGTGGTGCTGCTGAAGGTCGAGACCACGGACGAGCCGCGGGTCGACGACGACCAGCGGATCGAGATCAAGGATCTCGGCGACGGCTTCTACACGGTGATCGTGCGCTACGGCTTCCAGCAGCAGCCGGACGTCCCCCGCGCCCTGGCCGCCTGCGCCGGCAAGGGCCTGGGCTTCAACATGGCCGATACCTCCTTCTTCATGAGCCGGGAGTATTTCGTGCCGTCGCCACGGCCGGAGCTGCCGCCGTGGCAGGAGTGGCTGTTCATCCTGATGTCGAACAACGCGCTGAGCGCCACCGAGTTCTTCCGCATCCCGGCCAACCGCGCGGTCGAGCTGGGCTCGCATCTGGAGATCTGACCGGGCTTTCGCGAGAGGGCCGCCCCTTTTCACATCGTCATGGCGAGGAGCGCAGGGGCGTGGCCATCCAGGAATCGCGCCGCTGGATGGCCACGCCCCTGCGCTCCTCGCCATGACGAATTATGATCGAGCCGGGCGAGGCCCCTCAATTCCCGTACAGATACTCCGGCAGCCACATCACGATGCCGGGCCAGAGATACATCAGCACCATGCACAGGATCACGACCAGCATGTACGGCATCATGCCGGCGAAGATCTGGTTGAGGGTGACGTGCGCCGGGGCCACGCCCTTCAGGTAGAAGGCCGACATCGCCACCGGCGGCGACAGGAACGCCGCCTGCAGGTTGACGAAGACCAGCACGCCCCACAGCACCGGGTCGATGCTGAAATGCTTCAGCAGCGGCAGGAAGATCGGCACGAAGATGATGATGATCTCGGTCCATTCCAGCGGCCAGCCGAGCAGGAAGATGATCGCCTGCGACAGGATCATGAACTGGACCGGCGACAGGTCCATCGACAGCACCCAGCGCTCGATCAGCGCCTGCCCGCCCAGCAGCGCGAACACGGCCGAGAACAGCGCCGAGCCGACGAACAGCCAGCACACCATGGCGGTCGTCTTGGCGGTCAGGAACACCGCCTCCTTGGTCCGCTTCCAGTTCAGCGTCCCGGCCTGCAGCGCCAGCAGGAAGGCGCCGGCGGCGCCGACCGCGGCGGATTCGGTCGCGGTGGTGATGCCGAACAGGATCACCGCCAGCACCAGGACGGTGAGGATGCCGAGCGGCATCACCGACGAGGCCAGCAGCTTCAGCATCTCGAAACGCTCGGCGGTCATGCGCCGGTAGTAGCGGAACAGCACTACCGCCGCGGCCAGCGCCACCAGGCCGAAGGCGACATAGAAGCCGGTGCCCGGTCCGATCTCGGCGCCGGTGGCCGGCGCCGCGGTGGCGACCGGCGCGCCGAGCTGCTCCAGCCCTTCCGGCACCGCCTCCGCCTCGGCCGAGGCCTGCGGGTAGATCACGACGTACCACCAGATCGCGACCAGGGTCAGCGCGGTCAGCACCAGCGGCACCAGCGCGGTGCCGAAATTGCCGGCAAGGCGGCCATAGGTCAGGCGCCCGACCCCGGTGTCGAGCGCGGTTGCCCGCGACGGCGAGACCAGGGACTTGGCCAGTCCGACCAGCATGTTGCGCGAATAGGCCGCCTGGAAGTCCCGCATCCAGCCCGGCACCGGCACCCGGGTCTGCTCCTCCGGCAGACGCGGCGCGATCTTCGGCTGCAGCAGCGCCCAGCCGATGATGTAGATCAGGTACAGCAGGGCCAGGAAGAAGCCCGGGAACATCGCCGCGGCGTAGAGCTTGACCACCGACTGCCCCGCCACCGCGGCATAGACGATGATCATCACCGAGGGCGGGATCAGGATGCCCAGCGTGCCGCCGGCGGTGATCACGCCGGAGGCGAGCCGGACGTCGTAGCCGGCGCGCAGCATCGGGTTGAGGGCGATCACGCCCATCAGCACCACCACGGCGCCGACCAGGCCGCTGGCAATGCCCCAGAAGGTGCAGACAATCAGGGTGGCGACGGCCAGCGAGGCCGGCACCCGGCGGGCGGAGAGCTGGATGCTGTAGAACATCTTGTCCACCAGCGCCCCGCGCTCCATCACATAGCCCATCAGCACGAACAGCGGGATCGAGACCAGCACGTCGTTGGTCATCGCCCCGTAGGTGCGCTGGACCATCAGGTCGAACACCCGGTTGTCCCACCACGGCTCGGACGGATCGAAGAAGGCGTAGAAGCCGAAGAACATGCCGAGGCCCATCAGCGTGAAGGCCGTCGGGAAGCCCATCATGATGACGACCACGATGAGCCCGAGCATCGCGAGTCCGAGCGCCCCTTCGCTCATGTCTGCAGATCTCCCCCCTGCCCGCGCTGGCGCGCCGCCTCGTCGATCTTCTGCGCCCGCTCGATCGCGTCGCGGCGCGTCGCCTCATCCACATGCTCGCTGTGGGCCAGTTGCTCCTCGACCACGTCGATCTCGGCGACGTCCTTCAGCCGGCTGGGCCAGACCCCGGTGCGCAGGCAGGCGACGCAGCGCAGGATCTCGGCCAGGCCCTGCAGCAGCACCAGCGCCCCGGCGATCGGAATGACCGCCTTGAAATGGTAGATCGGCGGCCCTTCGGCGGTGACGGTCGAATGCTCGCCGATGCGCCAGGACAGCTCGGCATAGCTGTATCCGGCATAGACCAGGGCGGCGATGCCGGGCAGGAAGAACATGATGTAGAGCACCAGGTCGAACGCCGCCTGGGTCCGCGGCCGCATCGACCCGTACAGGAAGTCGCCGCGGACATGGCCGTTCTGGGCCAGGGTATAGGCCCCGGCCAGCATGAACAGGCTGCCGTAGAACATGTTGCTGGCGTCGAAGATCCAGGCCGTCGGCGCGTTCAGGATGTAGCGCTTGAAGACCTCGACGCAGATCAGGACCATCAGCCCGATGATCAGCCACGCGGCGGCCTTGCCGACCCAGGTGCTGACGCCGTCGACCAGATGCAGGAGTCTTTGAAGGCTCATGCCATGCCGCCCGCTGCCGGAGGAGTCTGACGGAAACACGGCGCCGCCGGACCAGCCCGACGGCGCCGGCTCCGCTGCGGGATCAGAGCTTGCTGGCCGCCCCGTTCGCTCCGAAGTAATGATCGAAGGCCAACCGCCGGCCGACGACGGTGTCCTGCTCCCACCGCGTCGCCCGCTTGGCGAAGGCGATCTGGGATTCCAGGATCTCCTTGAACAGCGGATTCTCCCCGGCCTTCTTTCTTCACCACCTCGTCATAGACCTCGAGCTGCCGCTTCAGGATCGCTTCCGGCGTCTTGTAGAACTTGACGCCATCCTGGCTCTGCAGCTCGCCGTAATCTGTCGAATAGCGGTCGATCGCCTTCCACTGCATGTCCTGCGACGCCGCCTCGGCCGCGTTGGCGATGATGGCCTTCATCTTGTCGGGCAGCGCGTCGTATTTGGTCTTGTTGAACAGGACCTCGAATTGCTCGGCATTCTGATGATAGCTCTGCAGCATGCAGATCTTGGACACGTCGGGGAAGCCGAGCACCCGGTCGGAGGAGGCGTTGTTGAACTCGGCGGCGTCGAGCAGGCCGCGGTCCAGCGCCGCCACGATCTCGCCGCCCGGCAGCGCGTTGACCGCGGCGCCGAGGGCGGTGAACACGTCGATCGAGATGCCGACGGTGCGGAACTTCAGGCCCTGCAGGTCCTCGACCTTGGCGATCGGCTTCTTGAACCAGCCCAGCGGCTGGGTCGGCATCGCCCCGTAGGGGAAGGAGACGACATTGGCGCCGATCGACTCGTACAGCTTCGCCAGCAGCTCCTTGCCGCCGCCGTATTTGTGCCAGGCCATCAGCATGTTGGCGTCCATCGCGAAGCCGGGGCCGGATCCCCAGAGCGCGAGCGCCGTCTGCTTGCCGTAGTGGTAGACGAGCACGCCATGGCCGCCGTCGAGCGTGCCCTGCGACACCGCGTCGAGCAGGCCGAAGGCGGGCACCACCGCGCCGGCCGGCAGCACCTCGATGGCCAGCTCGCCGCCGGTCATGTCGTTGACCTTCTTGGCGAAGTCGAGCGCGAATTCGTGGAAGATGTCCTTCGAGGGCCAGGTGCTCTGCCAGCGCATATGCACCGGACCCTGCGCCTTGACGATGGCCGGCGCGGCGACGGTCGCCGCGGCGGCCACGGCAGCGCCGCTCAGGAACCGGCGGCGCGACCCTTTCGATGCCGCGACCGGCGGCGTGGAATCCCGATCATGAACGGTCATTGAAAACCTCCCCCTGTTGGGCGCGCGTGAGACGCTTCAGCCGGCGTCGTTCGATGCGCAATAAAGTCGCAGCTTGTCACAGATGATGGCAAGAATCATCCAGCAGGATTGGCGTCACAGATTCGACCTTCGTCGCAGTCGCGGACTGCGCCTCCGGCCCCTGCCGCAAACCGGCCGGGGCGCGGCGCGGCCTCGATTGACTCCCGCCCGCCGCCCCGCTTTAGTCCCTCGGCGCCCAGTGATGCCTGACGGGAGTGACGGGATGAAGAAAGTCTATCCGGATGCCACGGCGGCGCTGGCCGATGTGCTCCGCGACGGGATGATGGTGATGGCCGGCGGCTTCGGCCTCTGCGGCATCCCCGAGAAGCTGATCGACGCCATCGCCGCGAGCGGGGTCAAGGGCCTGACGGTGATCTCGAACAATTGCGGCATCGACGGCGTCGGCCTCGGCAAGCTGCTGGAGCGCGGCCAGATCAAGAAGATGATCTCGTCCTATGTCGGCGAGAACAAGCTGTTCGCCCAGCAATACCTGTCCGGCCAACTGGAGCTGGAGTTCAACCCGCAGGGCACCCTGGCCGAGCGGATCCGCGCCGGCGGCGCCGGCATCCCGGCCTTCTTCACCAAGACCGGCGTCGGCACCATCGTCGCCGACGGCAAGGAGGTGCGCGAGTTCGACGGCGCGCAGTATGTGATGGAGCGCGGGCTGTTCGCCGACCTCGCCATCATCAAGGCCTGGAAGGGCGATACCGAGGGCAACCTGATCTACCGGATGACCGCCCGGAACTTCAACCCGATGATGGCCACAGCCGCCAAGGTGACGGTCGCCGAGGTCGAGGAGCTGGTCGATGTCGGCGGGCTCGATGCCAACCAGATCCACACCCCCGGCATCTATGTGAAGCGCATCCTTCAGGGCCGGGACTACGAAAAGCGCATCGAGCAGCGCACCACCCGCCCGCGCGCGGCCTGAGGACAGGAGAGACAGATGCCCTGGACCCGTGAGCAGATGGCCGCCCGCGCCGCGAAGGAGCTGCAGGACGGCTTCTACGTCAATCTCGGCATCGGCATCCCGACGCTGGTGGCGAACTACATTCCCCCCGGCATCACCGTGGCGCTGCAGAGCGAGAACGGCATGCTGGGCATGGGCCCTTTCCCCTATGAGGGCGAGGAGGACCCGGACCTGATCAACGCCGGCAAGCAGACGATCACCGAGCTGCCGCAGTCGAGCTATTTCAGCTCGGCCGATTCGTTCGCCATGATCCGCGGCGGCCATATCGACCTGTCGATCCTCGGCGCCATGCAGGTGTCGAAGGAGGGCGACCTCGCCAACTGGATGATCCCCGGCAAGATGGTGAAGGGGATGGGCGGGGCGATGGACCTGGTCGCCGGCGTCAAGCGCGTCGTCGTGATCATGGAGCACAACGCCAAGGACGGCACGCCGAAGCTGCTGGACGCCTGCGACCTGCCGCTGACCGGCAAGGCCGTGGTCGACCTGGTGATCACCGAGCTCGGCGTGTTCGAGATCGGGCCGCAGGGCCTGACCCTGACCGAGGTCGCCGACGGCGTCACGGTCGAGGAGATCCGGGCCAAGACTGAGGCCCCCTTCGCCACGCGGCCCGGCCTGGCCTGACCCCGCCCGATGGCCGGGACGCCGCTGGCGGGCCATGACCGCTACGGCTACAGCGCGATCACCCGCCGGCCGGCCACGGCCTGGCCGCACGGGACGCGCCTCGCCGTCTATCTCGGCCTCAATCTCGAGCATTTCGCCTTCGGCGAGGGGCTGGGGGCGGAGCTGGCGCCGGGCGGGCCGCATCCGGACGTGCTGAACTACGCCTGGCGCGACTACGGCAACCGGGTCGGCGCCTGGCGCTTGCTGGAGCTGTTCGACAGCCTGGCCTTGCCCTGCTCGGCCATCGTCAACGCGTCGATCTACGATCATTGCCCGGAGCTGCCGGCCGCCTTCCAGGCCCGCGGCGACGAGATCGTCGGCCACGGCCACAGCAACTCCGAACGCCAGGGCGTGCTGCCGGAGGCCGAGGAGGCGGCGCTGATCCGTCGCGCCACCGACGCCATCGCCCGCCATTCCGGGGCGCCGCCGAAGGGCTGGCTCGGCCCCTGGATCTCGCAGAGCCTGCGCACCCCCGACCTGCTGCAGGAGGCGGGCTACGACTACCTGCTGGACTGGTGCCATGACGACCAGCCGGTGTGGATGCGCACCCGGGCGGGGCGCATCCTGTCGGTGCCCTATCCGCAGGAGCTGAACGACATCCCGGCGATCGTGGCGCGCAAGATGAACGCCGACGCCTTCGCCGACATGGTGATCGGCCAGTTCGACGAGATGCTGGAGCAGCAGGCACACGGCCAGACCCTGGTGATGGGCGTGGCGCTGCACCCCTACATCGTCGGGCAGCCCTATCGGCTGCGCCAGCTGCGCCGCGCTTTGGCGCATATCGCCGCTCGCCGTGGCGAGGTCTGGATCACCACCGCCGGCGCCATCGCCGCCCACGCCGCCGCCCTGCCGCCCGGAACCGTGCCGGACTGACGGCCAGCGCCCGATCGTCGCGTCTCAAAACCAGCCGCGACGCTTGCCCCCGCCCGGCGCCGAGCCCAGATTAAGGCTTTCGCACATGCGAGAGATCGGCCCCATGCCCGACGGCACCCCCGAGGCAAGCCTCAAGCTCGTCGCCGACATCACCGCCCTCGACGCCTCCGCCTGGGATGCCTGCGCCGGGCCGGACAACCCGTTCCTGTCGCACGCCTTCCTGTCGGCGCTGGAGCAGAGCGGGTCGGCCACCGCCGAGGCCGGCTGGCTGCCGCAGCACCTGGTGCTGGAGGAGCCGGACGGACGGCTGCTGGGTGCCGTGCCGCTGTACCTCAAGGGCCATTCCCAGGGTGAATACGTGTTCGACCACAGCTGGGCTCGCGCCTATGAGCAGGCGGGCGGCGACTACTATCCGAAACTGCAATCCGCCGTGCCCTTCACCCCGGTCACCGGCCCCCGCCTGCTGGTCCGCCCCGGCGCGCCGGCGCAGACCGCCGACCTGCTGATTCACGGGCTGGAGCAGGCGGCGCTGGCGCACAAGGTCTCCTCCGTCCACGTCACCTTCCCGACCGAGACCGACTGGTCACGCTTCGGCGCCGCCGGCTGGCTGCAGCGCATCGGCGAGCAGTATCATTGGGAGAATGACGGCTATGCCGGCTTCGACGACTTCCTGGCGACACTGAACAGCCGCCGGCGCAAGGACATCCGCAAGGAGCGGCAGCGCGCGGTCGAAGGCGGCATCCGGCTGACCGTGCTGACCGGCGACGACCTGAAACCGCGGCACTGGGACGCCTTCTTCCGCTTCTACCGCAACACCAGCGACCGGAAATGGGGCGACCCGTACCTGACCCGGGACTTCTTCGCCCGGATCGGCGAGACCATGGCCGACCACATCGCCCTGGTGATGGCCGAGAAGGACGGGCGCTGGATCGCCGGCGCGCTGAACCTGATCGGCAGCGACACCATCTACGGCCGCAACTGGGGCTGCGACGGCCACGACTACCCCTTCCTGCATTTCGAGGCCTGCTACTACCAGGCGATCGACTTCGCCATCGCCCGCGGCCTGAAGCGGGTCGAGGCCGGGGCGCAGGGCGAGCACAAGGTGATGCGCGGCTACCGCCCGGTGCGCACCTACAGCGCCCATTGGATCCGCGACCCCGGCTTCCGCCGCGCCGTGGCCGATTTCCTGGCCCGCGAGACCCGCGCGGTCGAGGCCGGCATCGAAGACCTCGCGGAACACCTCCCCTTCCGGCAAGATTGTCCCTAGCGGCATCCTGGCATCACGACGCAACGGCCGGCAGGGCCGACGCCGCGAACCGGAGGAGTGAGCGATGGATCTCGACAAGCTCTTGGGCGCGTTGGCGCAGAGCGGCATGGGCCGCGGCTCGGGCGGCGGTGGCGGCGGCCTCGGCGGATCCGGCGGCGGGCTCGGCGGGCTGCTGCAGGGCCTGGGGGCCGGCGGCGCCGGTGGCGGCCTGGGCAGCATTCTCGGCGGCCTCGCCGGCGGCCAGAGCCGGGGTGGCGGCGGGCTCGGCGGAGGCCTGGGCGGCGGGCTGATGGCGATCATCGCCACGGTCGCCATGCAGGCGATGCAGAACCGCGGCGGCGGCGGCGGGCTCGGCGGGCTGCTGGGCGGCCTCGGCGGCCAGGACGACGCGCCCCCGGCGGCCCCGTCCGCGCCGGCCGCGGCCCCGGGCGTGGGCGGCGGGGCCGGCGGCGGCTTCCTCGACATGGCCGATTCGGTCGGCGGCGGCGGGGCCCAGGCAGCCCCTTTGATCGGGCAGGACACCGCCCACTGCATCATCCGCACCATGATCGCGGCGGCGGCGGCCGACGGCACCATAGACGAGGCCGAGGCGACCGCGATCCAGGGCCATCTCGGCGAGGACGATGCAGAAGAGCGCGCCTTCATCGAGCAGGAGCTGAACAACCCGGCGACGCCGGAGCAGCTGGCGGCCGGGGTCAGCGGCCCGCAGGAGGCGGCGCAGGTCTACACCGCGGCGCTGCTGACCGTGACCATGGATTCGCCGGAGGAGAGCCAGTTCCTGAAGCAGCTGGCCCTGGCGCTGCGGCTCGACGCCCAGACCATCGCCGCGCTGCACCAGACGGTGCGGCCGGGCTGAAGGGCTTTCTCCTTTGCTGTCATGCCCGGGCTTGACCCGGGCATCCAGAGGATGTCGACGTTCTCTGGATTGCCGGGTCAAGCCCGGCAATGACAGTGGGAGGGGCGGTCCTAAAACTCCGTCTCCAGCACCCGGTCCGGCGGCACATGGCCGTCGACGAAGCTGCGGATGTTGACGATCACCTTCTGCCCCATGTCGATGCGGCCCTCGAGGGTCGCCGAGCCCATATGCGGCAGCAGCACCACATTGGGCAGCTTCAGCAGCTTCGGGTTGACGTTCGGCTCGCGCTCGAACACGTCCAGTCCGGCGCCGGCCAGCTCGCCCTGCTTCAGCATCTGCGCCAGCGCGGTCTCGTCGATCACCTCGCCGCGCGAGGTGTTCACGATCAGCGCGTCGCGGCGCAGCAGCTTGAGCCGCCGGGCCGACAGCAGGTGGAAGGTCGCCGGGGTGCGCGGGCAGTTGACCGAGACGATGTCCATCCGCGACAGCATCTGGTCCAGGCTGGGCCAGAAGGTGGCGTCCAGCTCGGCTTCCACCTCCGGATGCACCCGGTTGCGGTTGTGGTAGTGCACCGACAGGCCGAAGGCGCGGGCCCGGCGCGCCACCGCCTGGCCGATCCGGCCCATGCCGATGATGCCGAGCCGCTTGCCGCCGAGCCGGGCGCCGAGCATGCCGGTCGGGCTCCAGCCGGTCCACTGCCCGCCGCGGACCAGCCGCTCGCCCTCCGCCAGCCGGCGGGCCACGGCCAGGATCAGGGCCATGGTCATGTCGGCCGTGTCCTCGGTCAGGACGCCGGGGGTGTTGGTCACGGTCAGCCCGCGCGCCCTGGCGGCGCCGAGGTCGATATGGTCGACGCCGGTGCCGAAGCTGGCGATCAGCTTCAGCTGCGGCCCGGATCGGGCCAGCAGCTCGGCGTCGATCCGGTCGGTCACCGTCGGCACCAGCACATCGGCCTCGGCCATCGCGGCGGCCAGCTGCTCCCGGTCCAGCGCCACGTCGTCGTGGTTCAGCCGGGTCTCGAACAGCTCCATCATCCGGGTCTCGATGACATCCGGCAGCTTGCGCGTGACGATGACGAGCGGACGTTTTCTCTCGACCATGGCGAAACCAGTCCCGGCAACCCCGTTTGCGCCTCATAGAGCAAGCCGGCCGCGCGATTGTCCAGAGCCGGACTGTGACCGAGGTCACCGTCCGACCGAAGAGTCGCGTAGGATAGTGCCGAAGACCGGCGGAAGGATCATGCGGGACGAGACCGATTTTCGTGGCGCGCTGCAGCGGCAGGCGCGGTGGCCTTTGACGGCGGGAGCAGTCGCGCTCGCCGCGCTGGCGCTTCCGCTGGCCGTCGACCCGACGCTCGGCGCCGCCTTCGTGGCGCGGGCCGAGCTGCTGTATTGCGGCATCGCCACGCTGATCCTGGCCAGCCTCGCCGCCCATGCGCCGCATCGCCGCTTCGGCCCGGCCAACACGGTGACGCTGTCCCGGATCGTGTTGATCTGCCTGCTGGCCGCGCTGATGGGCACGGCGGCGCCGGACGAGGACTGCCTGTGGCTGATCGCCGGGTTCGCCACGCTGGCCCTGGCGCTGGACGGGGTCGACGGCTGGGCGGCCCGGCGCAGCGGCCTGGCCTCCCGCTTCGGCGCCCGATTCGACATGGAGGCCGACGCCTTCTTCGTCCTGGTCCTGTCCGTGCTGGTCTGGCAATGGGGCAAGGTCGGGATCTGGGTGCTGCTGATCGGGGCGATGCGCTACCTCTACGTGGCGGCCGGCGCCGCCTGGCCCTGGCTGCGCGCGCCGGTGCCGGACAGCATCGCCCGCAAGACCGTCTGCGTGATCCAGATCCTGGTGCTGATCGCCTGCCTGGCACCGCCGGTGCCGCGTTCGCTGGCCGAGGTGCTGGCGGCGGGCGCGCTGGCGCTGCTGGGCTGGTCCTTCGGCCGCGACGTGGTCTGGCTGCGGCGGCAGCGGCAGCGGCTGCCGGCATGAACGCCATCGCCCGCGCCGCCGGCATCGCCCGGTCCCTCGCGATCTACCGCGGCATCCCGGGCCGCTCTGCCCGTTTCCGGCGCTTCTTCTCGACCCTGATCCGTCCCGGCGACCTGTGCTTCGACATCGGTGCTCATGTCGGCAACCGCAGCCTGTGCTGGGCTGGACTCGGCGCCCGGGTGGTGGCGGTCGAGCCGCAGCCCGATCTCGCCCGGCTGCTGCGCCACAGCTTCCGCTCCCATCCCGGCATCACCCTGGTCGAAAGCGCGGTCGGCGCTACCCCGGGCACCGCCACCCTGCATCTCAGCAGCCGCACGCCGACGGTCGCCAGCCTGTCGCCCGACTGGATCGAGACGGTGTCGAAGGCGGAGAGCTTCGCCTCGATCCGCTGGGACCGGCGGGTCGAGGTGCCGGTGACGACGCTGGACGCGCTGATCGGCCGCTTCGGCACCCCCGCCTTCTGCAAGATCGATGTCGAGGGCTTCGAGGCCGAGGTGCTGGCCGGGCTGTCCCGGCCCCTTCCCCTCCTGTCGGTCGAATATGTCCCGGCAGCGCTGCCGGCCACCCTCGCCGCGCTGGACCGGATCGAGGCGCTGGGCCGCTGCCGCTTCCAGGTCTCGATCGGCGAAACCGGGCGCTTCCTGTGGCCGAACTGGCGTGAGGGGCACGAAGTGCGGGCCTGGCTGTTGACTCGATCGCCGGGGGACCGCTCCGGCGACATCTACGCGCGGGCCGAGGCATGATGGACACCGCCTGGATCTGGCTGCTCGACCGCCGCGCCGGCCGGCCGGAGGCGCCGCTGCCCTCCGACACTGCGGCGCGCGACCGGATCGCGCTGCTGCGGCCCTTCGCCGAGGCCGAGGGCCGCTTCGCCCTGGCCCATCTCGGCCAGAGCATCGACGGCCACATCGCCACCGGCTGCGGGCAGTCGCAATACGTCACCGGTCCCTGCAACCTCGACCATCTACACCGGCTGCGGGCGCTGGCCGACGCCGTGCTGGTCGGCGCCGGCACCGTCGCCCATGACGACCCGCGGCTGACCACCCGCCGGGTCGAGGGGCCGAACCCGGTGCGGGTGGTGCTGGATCCCGGCCGCCGGCTCGACGCCGGCCATGGCCTGTTCACCGACGGCGCCGCCCCGACCCTGCTGCTCTGCGCCGCCGACCGCGCCGACAAGCCGGCCGGCGGGGCCGAGATCATCGGCCTCGACGACCCCTGCCCGGCCGCGGTGCTGGACGCGCTGGCGGCGCGCGGGCTGCGGCGGGTGCTGATCGAGGGCGGCGGCACCACGGTGTCGCGCTTCCTCGCCGCCGGGATGCTGGACCGGCTGCATGTCGCGGTGGCGCCGATCATCATCGGCTCCGGCAAGGGCGGCCTGCGGCTGCCGGAGATCGCCCATCTCGACCAGGCCCTGCGCCCGCCCTGCCGCACCTATGCGATGGGCGGCGACGTGCTGTTCGACTTCGATTTGCGGGGGATGGCCAGGCCGGCCTAACCGACCAAATCCAGCTCATGCGCGAAGGCGGCGGCCTGGGCCGGCCAGCCGGGAAGCCGGGCGCGGGCCGCCAGACCGGCCGCGCGCAGCCGCAGCCGCGCCCCGGGATCGGTCAGCAGGCCGCGCAGCGCCCCGGTCAGTGCGTCGACATCGCCCGGCGGCACCAGGATTCCGGCATCGGGCGGCACCGTGTCCGGGATCGCGCCGCCGGTGGTGCTGACGATCGGCAGGCCGCGCGCCGAGGCCTCGGCCAGGGCCATGCCGTAGCCCTCGTGATGCGACGGCAGCACGAACAGGTCGGAGCGGTCGTAGTGCCGCAGCAGCGTCGGCTCGTCGATCTCGCCGAGGAAGCGGATGCGGCCGGACAGGCCGGCGTGCTCCGCCGCCGCCAGCACCGCCCGGGCATGCTCCGCATCGCGCTCCAGGCTGCCGGCGCAGACCAGCCGCCAGGGCAGCCCGGCCAGCCGCTGCAGCGCGGCGACGAGGTCAAGATAGCCCTTGCGCGGCGTCAGCGTGGCGACGCAGAGCAGCACCGGCGCCGCCTCGCCCGAGCCCTGGGCCGGCGGGGTCGGATCGGTGCCCGGCAGCACCACGCCGATCCGCCCGGCCGCGACGCCGTAGCCGTGCAGGTCGCGAGCCGTGCCGGGGCTGGTGACGATCACCCGCCGCGCCGCCGCCAGCGCCTGCCGCTCGCTGGCCTCCAGCGACTGGCGCTGCGCCGGGCTCAGCCCGTTCTCGAAGGCGAGCGGGTGGTGGATCAGCGCCACCAGCCGCAGCCGCGACGCCTCCGCGGCCATCTGCTGCGGCAGCACGCTGAAGGCCAGCCCGTCGACTATGGTTGGCGCATCATCCGGCAGGCCGCGCAGCACCGCGGCGGCCTCCACCGCCTCGGCCTCGCTTGGAAAGGGAAATCCGTCTCCCAGCCGATGCAGCGTCACCGGCCGGCCGAGCCCTCGCAGCCCCTCGACGATGCGCTTGTCGTAGATGTACCCGCCGGTGCGCGATTCCGGATCGCCCGGCAGCAGGAAGGCGATGCTCATCGCGCCAGCCGGCCCTCATAGGAGGCCCAGGCGACATGCGATTCGTGCAGGGTCACGGCCAGGCTCTCGATCGCCGCCGCGCCGGCCCCGAGCTCGCCCGCCGCGATCCGCGTGGCAATGCGGTCGAAGATGGTGCGGGCCAGCACCTCGGTCGTGGTGTTGCGGCCGGCGAAGGCGGCCTCGTCGTCCAGGTTGCGGTAGTTCAGCTCGTCCATCACCGTCTTCAGCGCGGTCGAGGCCAGGCCGATATCGACGACGATGCCGTCTTCGTCCAGCTCCGCCCGGCGGAAGGCCAGGTCGACGACATAGGTGGCGCCGTGCAGCTTCTGCGCCGGGCCGAACACGGCGCCGCGGAAGCTGTGGGCGATCATGAAATGGTCGCGGACCGAAACCGTGTACATGCTTAGTCCTCCGGGTAGCGGATGCGCTGGCACAGCGCGCCGGCGGGGTCGGCCGCCAGCCGGGCCAGCACCTCGGGCAGGTCGTCGAAATCGCAGTCGCCGCTGAACAGCACATCCAGCGCCGGGTCGAGCAGCAGTTCCAGCGCCTTCCTCATGCGCCGGGCATGGTCCCAGCGCGGCCGCTGCGCCGTCGCCACCATCCCGACCTGGGAGGAGCGCAGGGTCAGGCGCCGGGAATGGAAGGCCTCGCCCAGCGGCAGCAGCACCGGCGTGCCGCCGTACCAGCTGGCCTCGACCACCGTGGCCTCGACCCCGGCGAGGCCGAGCGCAGTCGCCGCGCCCTTGGGGTGGCCGCTGGCATGGATCACCAGGTCCTGGTCGCCCGGCGCGTCCGGCGGCAGGGCGAAGCCGACGCCGAGCGCCGCGGCGACCGCCGCCCGGCCGGGATCGGTGTCGACCAGCGTCACCGTGCAGCCCGGGATCCGCCCGGCCAGCCGCGCCACCAGGCAGCCGACGACGCCGGCGCCGACCACGGCGATGCTGTCGCCCGGCCGCGCCGCCGAGTCCCAGACCACGTTCAGCGCCGTCTCCATGTTGGCGGCCAGCACCGCCCGCTCCGGCGGCAGGCCCTCGGGCAGCGGCGTCACCGCCGTGGCCGGCACCACGTAGCGAGTCTGATGCGGGAACAGGCAGAACACGTCGCGGCCCAGCAGCGCCTCCGGCCCGGCCTCGACCGTGCCGACATTGATGTAGCCGTACTTCACCGGCCCGGGGAACACGCCGGCCTGGAACGGCGCCCGCATCGCCTGGTGCTGGCTGGGCGGCACCTTGCCCTGGAACACCAGCGCCTCGGTGCCGCGGCTGAGGCCGCCGAAGCGGGCCCGCACCCGCACCTCGCCGGGCCCCGGCTCGGGCAAGGTCTCGGTGCCGATCCGGGCCTGGCCCGGCTTGAGGATCCAGAGGGCGCGCGCATCCATGATGCCCCTGGAATAAGCCGCCGCGGCGCCCCTGGCCAGAGGCCAGCGCCGCGTGCCGGCCAGACAGGACGGGAAAAACCGGCTACCGCTGCAACGGAGGGACCGGCCTCGCGCATTGTCTCCGGCCAGTGGGTTCCGTAGCTTGGGGGCCGCAATCGGGAGGATGGGCATGTTTCTCGGCATCGATCTCGGGACCTCGGGGGTCAAGGTGGTGCTGGTCGACGGCGACCAGCGCGTGGTCGACCAGGAGGCGGTGCCGCTCTCCGTCTCCCGCCCGCATCCGCTGTGGAGCGAGCAGGACCCCGAGGAATGGTGGCGCGCCGCCGATCAGGCCGTGGTCGCGCTCAAGGCCCGGCACGCCCAGGCCCTGTCCGGCGTCCGTGGCATCGGCCTGTCCGGCCAGATGCACGGCGCCACCCTCCTGGACGCGGCCGACCGCCCGATTCGCCCGGCGATCCTGTGGAACGACGGCCGCGCCGGCGCCGAATGCGCCGAGCTGGAGCGGCGCGAGCCGCGCTCCCGCGCGATCACCGGCAACCTGGCGATGCCCGGCTTCACCGCGCCGAAGCTGCTGTGGGTGGCGGCGCATGAGCCCGACGACTTCGCCCGCACCCGCCGGGTGCTGCTGCCGAAGGACTATCTCCGCCTGCGCATGACCGGCGCCGCGGCCTCGGAGATGTCGGACGCCGCCGGCACGCTGTGGCTCGATGTCGGCGCCCGGCGCTGGTCCGAGGCGATGCTGGCGGCCACCGGCCTGCCGCTCTCGGCGATGCCGGAGCTGTTCGAGGGCAGCCAAGCCACGGGGACGCTGCGGCCCGAGGTCGCCGCAGCCTGGGGCGTGCCGGCCGATGCGGTGGTGGCCGGCGGGGCCGGTGACAACGCCGCCGGGGCCGCCGGAGTCGGCGTGATCCGCCCGGGCGACGCCTTCCTGTCGCTCGGCACCTCCGGCGTGCTGTTCGTCGCCGATGCCGGCTTCGCGCCGAACCCGGCCGAGGCCGTCCACGCCTTCTGCCACTGCCTGCCGGGCACCTGGCACCGCATGTCGGTGATCCTCAGCGCCGCCTCGGCCCTGTCCTGGCTGGCCCGCCTCCTGGGCGGCACCGAGCCGGAGCTGCTGGCGGAGGCCGAGGCCGCCGATCCGGACATCGGCGACCTCTTGTTCCTGCCCTACCTCTCCGGCGAGCGCACGCCGCACAACGACCCGACCGCGACCGGCGTCTTCCTCGGCCTGACCCATGCGACCGGACGGCCGCAGCTGGTCCGCGCCCTGCTGGAGGGCGTGGCCTTCGCCTTCGCCGACGGCCAAGCGGCCCTGACCGCGGCGGGCACCGCGATCGGCGAGGTGTCGGTGATCGGCGGCGGCGCCCGGTCGCCGTTCTGGGGCCGGATCCTGGCGGCGGCGCTGAACCGGCCGCTGCACTACCCGTCCGGCGGCGAGCTGGGCCCCGCCTTCGGCGCCGCCCGCCTCGGCCGCCTGGCCGCCACCGGCGAGGCGGCCGAGGCCGTCTGCACCCGGCCGCAGACCGCCCATGTGGTCGAGCCGGACGCCGGGCTGGCCGAGCGCTACGCCCAGAAGTACGAGCGCTTCCGCGCCCTGTACCCGATGCTGAAGCCGGCCTGGCGGGGGTAGGACCAGACGCGGAGACCAGCCGTGGAAAAGGTGTATCTCGTCTGGCACACGCATCCGCTCCCCGACGGCTCCGACGATGCCAAGCTGATCGGCGTCTATCGCAGTGAGGCCGCCGCTCGGGCGGCGATCGAGCGTGTCGCCGACTGGCCCGGCTTCCGCGATCACCCCTATGGCTTCGAGATCAGCCCGTACGAGCTCGATCGTGATCAATGGCGGGAGGGCTTTATCACCCTCTGACCCGGCGGCGCCCTATTCGCCCGCCACCGCGCCGAGGCTGGCGATCACCACCAGGGCGATGCCGGCGAGCTGGGCCGGGCTGAGCGCCTGGCCGAGCACGACGAAGCCGATCAGCGTGCCCAGCGCCGGCTCCGCACTCATCAGGATGCCGAAGGCCCGTGTCGGCATCCGCCGCAGCGCCATCATCTCCAGCGCATAGGGCAAGAGCGGCACCAGGATGGCGAGGCCGATGGTGATGCCCAGCACCGGCAGCGGGATGTGCCCGCCGTTCTCCGCCAGTCCCCAGGGCGTGGCGACCACCGCGGCGACGGCCAGCGACATGGTCAGCCCCTGCAGTCCCGCGAACGCCTGGCCGACCCGCTTCATCAGCAGGATGTAGACCGCCCAGCCGAGGCCGGCGCCGAGGGCGAAGCCGGCGCCCACCGGGTCGACCGTCCAGTCCGACCCGTCATGCACCAGCAGCACCACGCCGACCAGGGCGAGGACCGGCCAGACCGCGTGCCAGGCGCGGCGCATGCCGAAGGCCGCGACGCCGAGCGGCCCGAGGAACTCGATCGCCGTGGCCAGGCCCAGCGGGATGCGGATCACGGCCTGGAAATAGCACAGCGTCATGCCGGCCATCGCCGCGCCCAGCAGGATCGCCCCGCGCCACTGCGCCCAGCTGTAGGAGAGAACCTTCGGCCGGGTCACCACGGCCAGCAGCAGCGCCGCCCAGGCCAGCCGCAGCCAGGTCGTGCCCAGCGGGCCGAAGCTGTCCAGCGTCGGCTTGGCCACGGCGGCGCCGAGCTGGACCAGGGTCATCGAGCCGACCGCCATCAGGGCGGCGGCGGCGATCCCCGCGGTGGTGCCCGGTGTGCTGTTGGAATCGGCCGCCATGCTGTCTGGATCCGGCTGTCGGTTGGGGCCGCAGTATAGCGAGGATCGAGAGTCGCGGCGGCGTCAGAGACCGTTTGGAGATGCGCGGGCGGTCAGACGGGTCGCTTGTCGAAGGCCAGCCGCACGGCGAAGCCGGCCAGCAGGCTGCCCATGATCCAGCGCTGCACCTGCAGCCAGGTCGGCCGCGTCGCGAACCAGGCGGAGATGCCGCCGGCCGCCAGCACGATCAGCAGGTTGACGGTGAAGCTGATCGCCACCTGGGTGGCACCCAGCACCACGCTCTGCGCCAGCACGTAGCCGCGCTCCGGGTCGATGAACTGCGGCAGCAGCGAGACGTAGAAGATCGCGATCTTCGGGTTCAGGAGCGCGGTCAGGAAGCCCATGGCGAACAGCTTGCGGGGCCGGTCGGGCTTGAGGTCGCGCCGCGGCCGCAGCGGCGAGCCGGCGCCGGGCCGCACCGAATTCCAGGCCATCCACAGCAGGTAGCCCGCCCCGGCCAGCTTCACCGCCTCATAGGCCAGCGGCACGGCCAGCATCAGGGCGGTGAGGCCCACCGCGGAGGCCAGCATGTAGCACAGCAGGCCCAGCACCACGCCGGCCAGCGAGATCGCCCCGGCCAGCCGGCCCTGCAGGATCGAGCGCGACAGCAGATAGATCATGTTCGGCCCGGGGGTGCAGACCATGCCGAGCGCGATCAGGGCAAGGCCGGCCAGGCCGGTGGGGCTGACGATCATCACGGGGATCCTCGACTGAAGCGAAGCGGAGCATCGCTGCCCACCTCGCCGCCGGGCAATCGAAACATTGCTCTCCGGGCAAGATTTGCAGGCCCACGGCAACCCTTACCCGTCATGGCGAGGAGGCAAAGCCGACGTGGCCATCCAGAGGGCGGTGCAGCTGGATGGCCACACCCCTTCGGGGCTCGCCATGACGGTTCTACAATTCGGATCGCGGTAGGGACGCCCATTGCTGAGCGCCCCCCGCACAGATCCGTACGTGCCCGATTAAGGCATACGGCTCCTACCTTGGGTGTTTGACGGCGAAGCGCAGTTGTGGCCAGGGATGTAGGACTCGCGGTTTGGGGAGCCAGTCATTGGCCAGCCGCGTCATCCGCGTCCAGGTCATGCTGTCCTTCTGGCTGCGCCGCCGAAGCGTTCGCCGCCAGAGTTCGGTGACGAAGAAGCGGAACGTGACCAGCGCCTGACTGTTGGTCGGCACGGCGTGATAGTTGAAGTAGCCTTTGACGACCTGCCCCAGCCATCTGCCCTGATCGGGGATGGGCTGGTGCATGCGTTGCCGCAGTTCCTGTTTGATGGCTTGCAGCTTCGCCCGCATGCGATCGCGCCGGGTCTTGCGCTTGACCAGGAACTTGCCCGCCCGCGATCGCCCGCAGATGAAGGTGAAGCCCAGGAAGTCGAAGGTTTCCGGTTTGCCGAGCCCGCGCCGCTCGCGGTCGGCCGCCGCATGGCGGCCGAACTCGATCAGGCGGGTCTTGTCCGGATGCACCGACAACGCAAACGCCTCGAACCGCTCGCGCATCGCCTCCAGGAAGCGCCGGGCGTCCGCCTCGTGCTCGAAGCCGACGACGATGTCGTCGGCGTAGCGCACGATGATGACGTTGCCCGTGGCCTCTCGCCGTCGCCAGCGATGGGCCCACAAGTCGAAGACATAGTGCAGGTAGACGTTGGCCAGGAGCGGTGAGATCACCGACCCTTGTCCCGTCCCCTGGTCACTGGCTGTCACGACCCCGTCTTCAAGAATGCCCGCCCTGAGCCATTTGCGGATCAGGCGGAGGACGCGCGGGTCGCCGATCCGGTGCTCCAGGAAGCGGACAAGCCAGGGCTGGCTCACCGTGTCGAAGAAGCTGCGGATATCGGCGTCCAGGATGAAGTTCACCTTGGTGCTGGTGATCCCGACCACGAGCGCATCCAGCGCATCATGCGCCCCGCGCCCGGGTCGGAACCCATACGAGAACCCGAGGAAGTCTTCCTCATAGATCGCATTCAGCACCGCGGCCGTCGCCCGTTGGACGATCTTGTCCTCCAGGGCGGCAACCGCCAGCGGCCGCTGCCGGCCGTCCGGCTTGGGAATGAAGACCCGCCGGCTCGGCAGCGCCCGATACGCGCCCCGCTGGACCCGGGCGTGCAGGTCTGCGAGCTTGCGCTCCAGATCTGCCTCATAGTCCTGCCATGTCAGCCCGTCGACGCCGGGAGCGGCATTCTTCTTCAGATCGAAGAACGCCTCCTCGAGCAGGGCCAGGCTGAGATGGTGGAACAGCGCGTTGAACCTCTCCTTCTTCCTTTGCCTTGCGGCTTGCCGTATGCGGTCCAGCGCCTGGGACACGCTTGCCCGGTTCTGCGCCCGGCGCGTGCGGTTCCGGCCCGCATTCCCCTCGGTCGCCGCCCTTGGCTCCACCGGCTCCGCAGCGGATCGCTCCGCCTTGTTCGTCGGCTTCACAGCTACTATGGCGGCGTCTGACGTCCCGCGCCCGTGCATCATCGGCTACGGCTCCTCACCTTCCCGATGCGGGCCGCCGCACCACACGGCGGTCGGACGCGGGACCTCCCGGTTCCCGAACAAGGAGCGTCTGCACATGCCAGGGTCTGCGACCACGCCGGGCCGGACGGGTGCTCGCATGACGCGCCCGTCCATGTTGCCTTCCACCCTGTCAACGGCGTCGGCGCCCGGATTTGTGCCTTTCGCGGCTCGATGGCTGGCCTATGCTCTCCCCTGCCGACGCTTCGCTCCTGCCCTCACGGACAACAACGCACGGCTCGGGGCCGATGTGGATCGCTACTCCTTCATCGCAGTGGACTTCCACCACCTACTCCTTGCCGGTCTCCCGGCGCTCTGACAGTGCATGAATTCCGCAGCTCGATGAACTGGGCTGCCCCCCTGGATGCCCGGGTCGAGCCCCGGGCATGTCAGTCAAAGGAGACTTTGAGCGATCACGCCGGCGTCGGCCCTTACCCCTTCACCAGCGAACAGCCTCCCTCGGCCTCGGGCCGGAAGGCCTGGTCGGCCGGGATGGTGGCGCGCAGGTTGTACAGGTCCCAGTCGCCCTTGGACTCGGCCGGCGTCTTGACCTGGAACAGGTACATCGGGTGGATGTGGCGGCCGTCGGCGCGGATCCGGCCCTGGCCGAACAGCGGGTCGTCGCTGGGGTTGGCCTTCATCCAGGCCAGCACCGCCGCGGGGTCCTTGCCCTTGGTGGCGGAGACCGCCTTCAGGTAGTGGGTCAGCGCGGCATAGACGCCGGCCTGGATCATGCTCGGCATCTGGCCGCCCATGCGCTCGGCGAAGCGCTTGGAGAAGGCCCGGGTGCCGTCATTCATGTCCCAGTAGAAGGCCTCGGTCAGCAGCAGCCCCTGCGCCGCCGGCAAACCCAGCGTCTTGACGTCGCGGATCGTGGTCAGCAGGCCGGCCAGCTTCTGGCCGCCGGCCTGCAGGCCGAACTCCGCCGCCTGCTTGATCGCGTTGATGGTGTCGCCGCCGGCATTGGCGAAGGCCACCACCTTGGCGCCGGAAGCCTGCGCCTGCAGCAGGAAGGAGGCGAAGTCCTGCCCCGGGAACGGATGGCGGACCGAGCCGGCGACGGTGCCGCCCTGGGCCTTGACCAGCGCGGAGGCGTCGCGCTCCAGCGCATGGCCGAAGGCGTAATCGGCGGTGATGAAGAACCAGGTGTCGTCGCCCTGCGCGATCAGCGCGCTGGCGGTGCCGTGGGCCAGCGCCCAGGTGTCGTAGGTCCAGTGCACCGTGTTGGGCGAGCATTGCGCCCCGGTCAGGTCCGAGGAGCCGGCGCCGGAATTGAGGAAGACCTTGTTCTTGTCGCAGGTGATCTGGTTGACGGCGAAGGCGACCGAGGAGGTCGGCACGTCGAGGATCGCGTCGACGCCGTCCTGGTCGTACCACTGCCGGGCGATGTTCGAGCCGATGTCGGGCTTGTTCTGGTGGTCGGCGGCGACGATCTCGACCGTCACCCCCTTGTCGACCGCGGCGTAGTCCTCCACGGCCATCCGCGCCGCCACCACCGAGCCCTCGCCGGTGATGTCGGCATAGACGCCGGAGCGGTCGTTCATCACCCCGACCTTGACCGCGGTTTGGGCTTGGATCCCACCAGACGACAGAAGGCCGGCCGCGACCAGGCCCAGCGCCAGGACATGAAGCTTCATTGTCTCCCCCCGAACTGATGTTTTCGTTGCCGGGGATGATGACAGGAAGTTTGTCCGATCGACAAGAAGGCCGGGTCTGCGGGCCTGCCTTATGCCGGGGCGAGGCCATCGAGCAGGAAGTCGAGGCCTTTGCGGAAGGCGCCATCCCAGTCGTTGTCCAGCAGCAGGCGCGTGCGTCCGATCGTCGGATAGAGTTCGCCGAGACCTGCAAGGCGCTGCTGCGCAGCGGCCCTGTCGTCGTCCGAGAGGTCGAAGCTCGCCCGGCTGATGGTGGCGCCCATCACGTAGTTCCAGAGCGACCAGATCGCGACGTTCAGATCTGCATCCGGCACGCCGGCCCCGGACAAGGTCCGGCCCAGCAGTTCCAGGCGACCGAGGATGTTCGGGCCGAGCGCCCGGCGCGGCAGCAGCAATGCCGACCAGGGGTGGCGCAGCATGCTGGCGCGCCAGTCTTCGAGCATCTGAACGACGTCGCCGCGCCAGTCTTGCGCCTCGCCCGATTGCGACGGCGCGCGATAGCCGAGCACCGAGTCGAGCGCCAGATCGAAGACATCCTCCTTGCTGCCGACGTGCCAATACAGGCTCATCACGCCCGCGCCGAGGCGATCGGCCAGCCGGCGCATCGTCAGCCCGTCGACTCCCTGCGCATCCAGCAGCTCCACCGCGGTCGCCACGATGCGGTCCAGGGAGAGCGGCGGCTCGCGCGGCTCGGGCACGGGCTGAAGCCGCGGACCGGTCCGCCGAGTCCGCTTGCTCCCGGTGCCGCTGCGCTTGGCTGCCATCCGTCCTCCTTGCTGGTCACACGTCGATTTAGGCCGGCAATGCGACGAATGTCGATCCTCAGCGATTGACTCGTACAACGTACGATGCGATTTAGTCGTACGCTGTACGAGTCAAGCGCATGGCCGATGGGTCGAAGCTCGATCCTGACGGCTGCGAGGGTGCTCGCAGCCCTCGCAGCCGAGAGAAATCATGTCACGCGCACTCAAGCATCTGCTGATCGGAGGGTTCATCATCATGACCATGGCAGTTCCCGCTGCGACCACGGCCGATGCGGCCGATCCCACGCTGACCATCGTCAATCCGAAGACCCTCTACGACCCGTCGCCGAACGGCTACAGCACGGCCGTGATCACGCCGCCCGGAGCCCGGGTGGCCTACATCTCCGGACAGGGCGGCCAGGACGGCACGGGCGCCCTGTCGCCCGACTTCGCCGTCCAGGTCCGGCAGGCCTATGCCAATCTGCGCACCGCCCTGGACGCGCTCGGCGCCAGGCCGGACCAGGTCGCCAAGCTCACGGTCTTCGTGGTCGATCACGACATGGCCAAGCTCGGGGTGCTGACCCAGGCGGTGAAGGAGATGTTCGGCGCGGCGCTGCCGGCGCAGACGCTGATTCCCGTGCCCAAGCTTGCCGTCGACCCCATGCTGTTCGAGGTCGAGGCCGTGGTCGTCCTGCCATAGCGGCGCCGGCCGCCCTTATCCCCGTCATCGCCCCCACAATCCCCAGACCGGCGTCCCCACCCTAGCGCATGCTGCTATCGTAGGTGCTGCCGCTCCGCTGCCCTTCCAGGGCATAGCGCAGCGCGTCGATGGCGTGGTTCTCGCGGTCCTCCAGCTCGGCCAGGATCTCGCCGGTCTTCGGATCGGTGCGATAGCTGTACAGCGCCAGCTCGTCGATCAGGTGGCGGCAGCGCGGATGCACCAGGATGTCGCAGCTCTTCAGAAACTCGACGCCTTCCTTGACCGACCCCGCCCCCTTGATCGCCGCCCGGATCCGCGGGAAGCCGTGGCGCTGCAGGAAGCTGATCGTCTCCGGCCGCGACCCGTCGGCGATGATCGGCCAGCGTCCCGCCTCCGGCACCGTGTCGAACAGCGCCGGCGTGCGGTCGATCTCGCAGCCGACGGCATAGGCCTCGTGGTCGACGACAGCGTCCGCCTGGCCAGGTGGCAGCACACCAGCACGGTCGGGTCGCGGGCGAAGCCCCAGTCGGCGCCGAACAGGAACCGGGCATCGGCCGGCGTCTCGAACGCCTCCACCTTCCAGTTCTTGAACACCCGCGCCTCGCTGACGCGCAGATAGCCGCCCAGCCAGACATGCTGGTACTTGTCCGGGTCGCGCTCGCGGTCCCATTCCATCTCGGCCTTCAGCACCTTCGGGAACCGCGGATTCTCGGTAAAATTGGCCGGGATCAGCACGGTGCGCGGCGGCGCCGGGCCGTCGCGGAACAGCGCATCGACCGGGTCGTCCGGCCGGGTCGGGTTCCAGGAGAACCACAGCTCCGACCCCGGCTGGCGCGTGCGGTGTTTCCGGGGCTTCCGCACCCATGTCACCCAGCGCGGCAACGGGCGGGGGCAGACCTTCTTCTGCGACGCGGACTACGCGCTCTACCGCGACCTGCTCGACACCCATTGCGCGGCGGCGGACGTCGAGGTCTGGTCCTGGGTGCTGATGCCGAACCACGTCCATCTGATCCTGGTGCCGGACGATCCGGACGGCCTCCGCCGGGCGCTGGCGCCGGTGCACCGGTACTATGCCGGCCACATCCATGCCCGGCTCGGGCGCAGCGGCCATTTCTGGCAGGGGCGCTTCGGCTGCGTCGCGATGGATGAGGAGCATCTCGGGGCGGCGTTGCGCTATGTCGCGCTCAATCCGGTGCGGGCCGGGCTGGCGCAGCGGGCGGCGGATTGGCCCTGGTCCAGCGCGCCCGCCCATCTCGGCCGGGTCGAGGCGGACGGCCTGACCGCCGCGGAGCCCGTGCTGTCGCGCTATCCCGATTTCGCCGCGATCCTGGCCGCCGGCGAGGACGATGCGGCGTCGATGCGGTTGCGGCGGGCCGAGCAGATCGGCCGGCCGCTCGGCGGCCGCGACTTCCTGGACCGGCTCGAGCGCGAGAGCGGCCGGCCTCTCGCTCCTGCCAAGCGCGGACGGAAGCCTGCTAAAAGTGCAGTGTCACCGTAATTCTTAGTAATTCTTAAGTGCACTGTCACCGAATTCGAATTCCGGCTATGTCCGCGAAGCTGCGCCGCCCCCTCACCCGTTCCCCAGCCGGCCCAGCAGGCCCTCCAGCCCGCCTTGGTCCAGCTCCTGCTTCGCCGGCGGTGCCGTCGGGACGGTGGCCGTCGGCGGCACCAGCACCTTCGGGGCGCCCGAAGGCGTCACGGTCGGGGCGATCGCCGCCGGGGCCCCTCCCGCCGTCGCCACCGCGGCGGGCAGCGAGCCGTCGACGCCCAGCAGCGGCCGGGCCGGCTTGCCGCGCTCGGCCTCGACCATGAAGTCGTGCCAGATCTTCGCCGGCAGGCTGCCGCCCGTCACCTTGTCCATCGGCGTGCCGTCGTCATTGCCGACCCAGACGCCGACCACGTAATCGGCGGTGAAGCCGATGAACCAGGCGTCGCGATAACCCTGGCTGGTGCCGCTCTTGCCGGCCGAGGGGCGGTCGTCCAGCCGGGCGCTGCGGCCGGTGCCGATGGTCATGGTGGCGCCCAGCATCCGGTTGATCGCCTCGACATGCCAGGGCAGCACCGCCTCGCCCGGGCCGCCGCCGAAGCGGGTGTACAGCGCCGCCTCGCCCGGCGGGCCGATGCGCTCGACGCCATAGGGCCAGACGCCGTTGCCCTGGTTGGCCAGGGCGGCATAGGCCGCGGTCAGCTCCAGCAGGTTGACCTCGCTGGTCCCCAGCGCCAGCGACAGCTCCGGCCGCAGCGGCGAAGTGATGCCCAGCCGGCGGGCCAGCTCGATGGTCCGGTTGATGCCGGCCCGCTGCAGCATGCGCACCGCGGCGGTGTTGTAGGATTTGGCCAGCGCCTCGCGCGCCGTCACCTCGCCATGGAACTTGCCGTCATAGTTGCCGGGCGACCAGGTCTTGATCGTGATCGGCGCGTCCAGCACCAGGCTGTCCGGCGTCAGCCCCTGCTCCACCGCCGAGAGATAGGCGAACATCTTGAACGAGGAGCCGGGCTGGCGCTGCGCCGTCACCGCGCGGTTGAACTGGCTCTGGCTGTAGCCGCGGCCGCCGACCATGGCGACCACGGCGCCGTCCGGCCGCATCGCCACCAGCGCCGCCTGGCTGGCGCCGACCTTGCCGCCATCCTCCGCCATGCGGGCGTCGACGATGCTTTCCGCCGCGCGCTGCAGCGCCGGCACCAGCGTGGTCTCGACCCGCAGCGCCGGGGCCGCGGTGTTGACGAAATCCGGCACCTGGTCGGCGACCCAGTCGGCGAAATAGCGGCTGCCCGAGCCGCCGCCCGGCCGGCGCGGCGGCACCGGCGGCTGGTCGTCGGCGGCCTGGCGGTCCTTGTCGCTGAGGAAGCCGGCATCGACCATGGCCGACAGCACCACGTCGGCGCGCTGCCGCGCCGCCTCGGGGTTGCGGTCCGGCGCGTAGCGCGACGGCGCCTTCAGCAGGCCGGCCAGCATAGCCGACTGCTCCAGGTTCACGTCGGTCGCCGGCACGCCGAAATAGGCCCGGGACGCGGCGTCGATGCCGTAGGTGCCGGAGCCGAAATAAACCCGGTTGAGATAGGCGGTGAGGATCTGGTCCTTGGAGAAGTTCATCTCCAGCCACACCGCCAGGATCGCCTCCTGGATCTTGCGGCGGACCGTTCGCTCCGGCGTCAGGAACAGGTTCTTGGCGGCCTGCTGGGTGATGGTGGAGCCGCCCTGCACCGCGCGGCCGGCCCGCCAGTTCACCCACAAGGCCCGGGCCACGCCGATCGGGTCGATGCCGTAATGGCTGTAGTAGCGGCGGTCCTCGATCGCCAGCACCGCCTCGGTCAGGTGCTTCGGCAGGGCCGATGCCTGGACCATGTCGCCGGTCATGTCGCCGTAGCGGGCGATCTGGCCGCCATCATCGGCGACCACGGTGATCGCCGTCCGCCGCTCCGGCATCGCCACCTGGCGGATGTCGGGCAGGTCGTAGGCGAAATAGGCGACGACCACGCCGAGCGCGATCACGCCCCAGATCGACAGCACCGCGCCCCATTTCGCCACGCCCCACAGCCAGTGCCGGCGGGCCGGGGACTTGCGGGTCTTTTGAGTCGGTTTGGACGGCGATTTGGGGCGGCGCGGCGGGGACTTGCCGGCGGACGTGCTCGTCCGGGAGCGGCCACCAGTGGCACGCAAGGCTGGCTTGCCGGAAGAGCGGGTCGTCATAATGGTGACTTTATCTAGCGAGAATCCCGCAATATCAAGCCGGAATACGGCGGAATTCAGGAATCGGCTGAGGCTGTGGCGCTACGGTGACGGGGTATTTTTTCCAACACCAAAATTTCACTTGCATCAGGGGGGCACCGACCGTATCTCACGCCTCGGAACGTATTCGCACGTGCCCCGGCCCGCCCCGTTCGACAAGGTTCGAACCTGGTGGGCACAGCAACGACGTCACGCGTCTCCTCGGTCTGTCCGGCTTCGGCCGGCTGGGTTGAAGAGAAGTTTTTCGGTTGCAGGTGCGGAGAGGGTTCCTCTTCCGTGATTGTCTGGACGGTTTCACCGGGTGGCGCCCTAGGCGTCGTCCCGCGATCCCGTCTCTGCAATCCCGGATCCGCATGTGCCGCCGGGTTTCGTCGCCGGTGAGCAGAGGCGGGCGCCTCAGGCAACGGTTTGGTTTGAACTGGCTTGCCGTGAGGGATCAGTCCCCATGAACACCAAGATTGCCTCCTTCCTGGAAGAGCGACGTCCCGAGACTCCGTGTCTCGTGCTGGACCTCGACGTCGTGGCCGGCAACTATCAGGCGCTGGCCGCCGCCATGCCCGACAGCCGCATCTTCTATGCGGTGAAGGCCAACCCGGCGCCGGAGATCCTGTCGCTGCTGGCCGCGCTGGGCTCGTGCTTCGACACCGCCAGCGTCGTCGAGATCCGCGACGCGCTGGCCGCCGGCGCCACCCCGGACCGCGTCTCCTTCGGCAACACCATCAAGAAGCGGGTCGACATCGCCACCGCCTATGCGCTCGGCGTGCGTCTGTTCGCCTTCGACAGCGAGGCGGAGCTGCGCAAGATCGCCGAGGTCGCGCCGGGTGCCCGCGTGTTCTGCCGCATCCTGACCTCGGGCGAGGGCGCCGAATGGCCGCTGTCGCGCAAGTTCGGCTGCGAGCCGGGCATGGCGCGCGAGCTGCTGGCGATGGCGCCGGGCCTCGGCCTCGACGCCTACGGCGTGTCGTTCCATGTCGGGTCGCAGCAGCGCAACACCGGCGCCTGGGACCAGGCGCTGGAGTCGGCCGCGGGCATCTTCCGCGACCTGGCGGCCAAGGGCATCGAGCTGAAGATGGTCAATCTCGGCGGCGGCTTCCCGACCAAATACCTGAAGGAAGTGCCGACGGCCGAGGCCTATGGCCGCGCCATCGACAGCAGCCTGCGCCAGCATTTCGGCAACCGCCTGCCCGAGACCATCATCGAGCCGGGCCGCGGCATGGTCGGCAATGCCGGCGTGATCCAGACCGAGGTCGTGCTGATCTCGAACAAGTCGGCGAACGACAACACCCGCTGGGTCTATCTCGACATCGGCAAGTTCGGCGGCCTGGCCGAGACGATGGACGAGGCGATCCGCTACCCGATCAGCACGGCGCATGACGGCGACGCGTCCGAGCCCGCCATCCTGGCCGGCCCGACCTGCGACAGCGCCGACGTGCTGTACGAGAAGACGCCCTACCCGATGCCGGTTTCGCTCGCGATCGGCGACAAGGTGCTGATCCACGGCACCGGCGCCTACACGACGACCTATTCGGCGGTCGCCTTCAACGGCTTCGCCCCCCTCAAGGCCTATTACATCTGAACCTCAGCCAGTGGTTCGACATGTCGAACCACTCTCTTCTCAGTGGCGGATCACACCGGTGATCCGCGTGGGGATCGGGTCCATGGACATCATGCGGGAGCGGCCGCGCCACGCGGCCGCCATCGAGGATCTTGTCGTCGACTGCTTCGGCGAGGGGCGCTTCGGCAAGACCGTCTACCGGCTGCGCGACGGGGTGCGGCCGAACAACGAGCTCGGCCTGGTGGCGCTGGAGGACGGCGAGCTGGTCGGCACGCTGCGCTTCTGGCCGATCCATGTCGACGGCATCGGCGAGACCATCCTGCTCGGCCCGCTCGCGGTCGCCGAGGGGCTGCGCTCGAGCGGCATCGGTTCGCGGCTGATGCGGGCCGGCCTGTCGCGCGCGGCGGCCTTCGGCTACCGCAGCGTGATCCTGGTCGGCGACGAGCCCTATTACCGCCGCTTCGGCTTCCGCCGCGACCTGACCCTCGGCCTGATGCTGCCGGGCCCGGTCGACTACGACCGCCTGCTCGGCCTCGAGCTGGTGCCCGGCGCCCTGGCCAACGCCCGCGGCATGATCGGCCGCGCCGACGGAATCCCGGTGCGCTACGAGATGGCGGAGACGGCGGCGGCCTGAGGCTTCCCCCTTTCATCCTCCCCCTCCCCTTGCGGGAGAGGGTAGGGGGAGGGGTATTCGGCGCCGCTCGACTGATATCAAAAGCTTGGCGAGATCCGCAGCGGCTCCGACAGGCCGCGCCGGCCCTCTTCCATCGACACCCTCTCCCCCTACCCCCTCCCGCGGGGGGAGGGGGAGATCGCGTGTCCGTGCGCCACGTAATGCCCGTACAGCGCCAGGCTGGCGGCGACGGTGGCGTTGAGCGATTCGACCGCGCCGGTGGTCGGGATCGCCAGCCGCCGCAGGTCCAGCCCCGGCGGCAGGCCCAGCCCCTCCTCGCCCAGCACCAGGCGCAGGTCGCGCGGCCAGGCGAAGCCCGACAGGTCGTCGCCCTGCCCGTCCAGCGCCAGCAGCGGCCCCGCCGCCTGGGCCAGCCCGGCCCAGGCCGGGCCGCGGCGCAGCTCCAGCGCGAATTGCGCGTTCGACGCCGCGCGCAGGCATTTCGGGTGGAACGGATGCGCCGCATCGGCCAGCAGGATGATTCGGGACACGGCGAAGGCGGCGGCGCTGCGCAGCAGGGCGCCGAGATTGCTCGGGTCGCCGAGGGCGCAGACCAGCTCCAGCCCCTCCGGCGGCCGGGCCAGGTCGATCGCCGCCATCTCCGGCACCACCCCGACCAGGATCGGCAGGCCGGTGCCGGAGACGTCGAGCCGGTCGAACAGGGCTCGGCCGAGGCGGATCCGCTCCAGCTCCGGCCACGCCGGCAGATCCTCGGCGCCGGGCGGCAGCAGCAGCGATTCGAACCGCTCGGGATGCTGGTCCAGCGCCTCGCGCACGGTCTTGCGCCCTGCCAGCAGGAAGCGGCGATGCTTGCGCAGCCCGCGGCTCTCCAGCAGCGCCGCCCACAGCTTGGCGCGCGGATTGTCCAGGCTCTCGATGCTGCGCTCGGCCATCGCCCCTCCTGCCGGACGAGGCCTACTTGATCTCGAAGATCGCCTCGACCTCGACGGCGCAGCCGAGCGGCAGCTGGGCGACGCCGACCGCGGCGCGGGCATGCTTGCCGGCCTCGCCGAAAGCCTCGGCCATCAGGTCGGAAGCGCCGTTGACCACCTTCGGCTGGTCGGTGAAGTCCGGCGTCGAATTGACGAAGCCGCCCAGCTTCACCACCCGGACGATGCGGTCGAGATCGCCGCCCAGCCCCGCCTTGGCCGCCGCCAGGATGTTGATGGCGCAGATCCGGGCGCAGGCGTAGCCCTCTTCGACCGTGAACTCGGCGCCGAGCTTGCCGGTGTGGCTGATCTTGCCGTCGACGAACGGCACCTGGCCGGAGATGTAGAGCATGTTGCCGGAGATAACGGAGGGCACGTAGTTCGCCGCCGGTGCCGCGACGTTGGGAAGGGTGACGCCCTTCTCCTTCAGCCGTGCCTCGATGCTTCCTGCCATGGGTCGGTTCCCGTTCTGCTCTGGTGACTCGAAGGCCGCACCATAGCCAGCGCCGCCCGGCCGCGAAAGCCCGGCCCCGACCCGCTTCGGCCGAAGCGCGACGGATCATGCCGCAGCCGGAACAGATAAGGGCTTCGCAGTGAGTCACTATTGCGCCAAGGCCGGAAACAGGCCCGTGCAGGGAGTCGTTGACGGCGTCATGGTTTCATGACGTTATTATTACAGTCAGGCTACAATAGTGTGGCAGCCGCCATGTCATGGTCGGGCTATCGATCTGTATTCACCTTGACAAGAATTGCGCCGCGCAACACAGTCCCGCCGCATCCGCGCCGAAGCCCGGATTTGACCGAGCGCTCGACTTCGGATTCAGGGATTTTGTTAAAATCCACCAAACAAGCAGATGAACATCGGGGGTTGTGACATGAAGGCGTCGTGGACATCCGTGCTGTCGATCTCGGCCCTGGCGCTCGCCGCCTCCGCCGCCACCGCGAGGGCCGAGCCGTCGGCCGAGCTGATCGCCGCGGCCAAGGCCGAGGGCGAGCTGACCACCATCGCCCTGCCCCATGACTGGTGCGGCTACGGCGGCGTCATCGACAGCTTCAAGGCCAAATACGGCCTGAAGGTCAACGAGCTGAACCCCGACGCCAGCTCCGGCGACGAGGTCGAGGCGATCAAGGCCAATAAGGGGAATAAGGGCCCCCAGGCTCCGGACGTGATCGATGTCGGCCTGTCCTTCGGCCCGTCGGCCAAGGCCGAGGGCCTGATCGCGCCGTACAAGGTGTCGACCTGGGACACCATCCCGGACAGCGCCAAGGACCCCGAGGGCTACTGGTACGGCGACTATTACGGTGTGCTGGCCTTCGAGGTGAACAAGGACATCGTCAGCAAGATCCCGGCCGACTGGAAGGACCTGCTGGCCTCCGACTACGCCAACTCCGTCGCTCTGGCCGGCGATCCGCGCGGCTCGAACCAGGCGATCCTGGCCGTCCTGGCCGCCGGCCTGTCGACCGAGAAGGATGCCGAGAAGGCCGCGGCGGCGGGGCTGAAGTTCTTCGCCGAGTTGAACAAGGCCGGCAACTTCGTGCCGACCATCGGCAAGGCCGCGTCGCTGGCCCAGGGCGCCACCCCGATCATCATCCGCTGGGACTATAACGCGCTCGGCGACCGCGACACGTTGAAGGGCAACCCGGAGGTCGAGGTGGTGGTGCCGAAGACGGGCGTCGCCGCCGGCGTCTATGTCCAGGCGATCAGCGCCTACGCGCCGCATCCGAACGCCGCCAAGCTGTGGATGGAGCATCTGTATTCGGATGAGGGCCAGATCGGCTACCTGAAGGGCTACTGCCATCCGATCCGGTTCCAGAACTTGGCCGACACCAAGAAGATCCCCGAGGATCTGCTGAAGGCCCTGCCGCCGGCCGAGGCCTATGCCGCGGCGGTGTTCCCGAGCCTCGACGACCAGAACAAGGCCAAGGAGATCATCACCAAGCAGTGGGACTCCGTGGTCGGCGCCAACGTCAAGTAACAGCGAGCGTTTCGCTTGAGGCCGCACCGCCCCCTGCCCTACGCTAGGGCCGGGGGAGGATGCGGCCTCTCGCGTCTTCTGCCCCCGCGGCAGGTTTCCGTCAACAGGCGCCGATGACCCAGGCCTCGATCGCAGCCCCCCTCGCCGCGCCGGCCAAGCCCGGCAAGCTCTCCTGGGCCTGGCTCGGGGTGGCGCCTTTCTTCCTGTTCGCCCTTCTGTTCCTGGTCCTGCCGACCGTCTATCTGCTGGTCGGCAGCTTCCAGACGCCGGACGGGTCGTTCACCTTCGACAATGTCGCCAACCTGTTCCAGCGATCGATCGTCGACGCCTATTGGATCTCGATCCGGGTCAGCCTCGCCTCCGCCCTGCTCGGCGCCCTGATCGGCTTCTTCCTGGCCTATGCCGTGGTGATGGGCGGGCTGCCGGGCTGGATCCGGCCGACGCTGATGACCTTCTGCGGCGTCGCCTCGAACTTCGCCGGCGTGCCGCTGGCCTTCGCCTTCATCTCCACCCTCGGGCGGCTCGGCCTGGTGACGATCCTGTTCGACACCTTCGTCAGCCCGGTGCTGGGCTTCCGGCTGTACCAGACCGGCTTCAACCTGCTCAGCTTCTGGGGCCTGACGCTGACCTATCTGTACTTCCAGATCCCGCTGATGGTGCTGATCCTGGCGCCGGCGCTGGACGGGCTGAAGAAGGAATGGCGCGAGGCCTCTTCCATCCTCGGCGCCTCGACCGCGCAATACTGGCGGATGGTGGCGCTGCCGATCCTGTGGCCCAGCATCGTCGGCACCACGCTGCTGCTGTTCGCCAACGCCTTCGGCGCCATCGCCACCGCCTATGCGCTGACCGGCAGCTCGCTGAACATCGTGCCGATCCTGCTCTACGCCCAGATCCGCGGCGACGTGCTGCACAACCCCAATCTCGGCTACGCCCTGGCGCTCGGAATGATCCTGATCACCGGCCTGTCCAACGGCCTCTACATGATCCTGCGCGCCCGCAGCGAGCGGTGGCTGCGATGAAGCAGAACCGCATCGGCGCCTGGATCGCCCTGATCATCGGCGCGCTGTACTTCATCGTGCCGCTGATCGGCACGCTGGAGTTCTCGCTGCGCATGCGGCGCGGCGAATACAGCCTGGACGCCTATCGCATCGTGCTGGGCGACCCCGGCTTCCAGGCCAGCTTCCTGTATTCCTGCGTGCTGGCGCTGGCGACCATCGCGGTCGGGGTGCTGCTGGTGGTGCCGACCGCCTATTGGGTGCGGCTGCGCCTGCCGCGGCTGCGCCCGGTGATCGAGTTCATCACTCTGCTGCCGCTGGTGATCCCGGCGATCGTGCTGGTGTTCGGCTACATCCAGCTGTTCAACACCTCCTCGATCCTGCCGCTCTTGGGCAGCGAACGCGGCACCGACCTGCTGCTGACCTTCGGCTACGTCACCCTAGCGCTGCCCTACATGTACCGCGCGGTCGACACCGGGCTGCAGGCGATCGACGTCCGCACCCTGACCGAGGCGGCCGAATGCCTGGGCGCCGGCCGGGCCCGGATTCTGTTCCGGGTGATCCTGCCGAATGTCCGCTCGGCGGTGCTGAGCGGCGCCTTCCTGACCTTCGCCATCGTCATCGGCGAATTCACCTTCGCCAGCCTGCTGAACCGGCCGGCCTTCGGCCCCTATCTGCAGCTGGTCGGGGCCAACCGCGCCTATGAGCCGGCGGCGCTGGCGATCATCGCCTTCGTCGTCACCTGGGCCTGCATGGGCCTGCTGCAGATCTTCGGCCGCGGCCGCCGCGGCTCCTCGGCGGCCACACGATGAAGCATTCGACCGCAATTGCGCCGCAGCCAGGTGAAGTGATGGACACGGACTTCCTCGAGATCAGCGGCCTGCGCAAGAGCTACGGACAGAACACCGTGGTCCACAATTTCGACCTGGCGGTGAAGCGCGGCGAGTTCATCTCCTTCCTCGGTCCATCGGGCTGCGGCAAGACGACGACCCTGCGCATGGTGGCGGGGTTCGAGATACCGACCGGCGGGTCGATCCGCGTCGACGGCCGCGACGTCACCCGGCTGCGCCCCAACCAGCGCAATGTCGGCATGGTGTTCCAGGCCTATGCGCTGTTCCCGAACATGACGGTGGCCGACAACGTCGCCTTCGGCCTGAAGGTGGCGAAGAAGCCGGCCGCCGAGATCGCCCAGCGGGTCAAGGAGATGCTGGAGCTGATCAAGCTGCCGCACCTGGCCGACCGCTACCCCTACCAGCTGTCCGGCGGGCAGCAGCAGCGCGTCGCCCTGGCCCGGGCGCTGGCCAACAAGCCGAAGGTGCTGCTGCTGGACGAGCCACTGTCGGCGCTGGACGCCAAGATCCGGGTGTCGCTGCGCGGCGAGATCAAGGCGCTGCAGCGCGACCTGGGCATCACCACCATCTTCGTCACGCACGACCAGGAAGAAGCCCTGTCGATGTCGGACCGGATCGTGGTGATGAACGAGGGCTATGCCGAGCAGGTCGGCACGCCGTTCGAGGTCTACAACTATCCGCGCACCCGCTTCGTCGCCTCCTTCGTCGGGACGCTGAACACCCTGCGCGCCCAGGTGGTCGACGCCGCGGGCGGGCGGATCCGGATCGACGGCCAGGACATCATCGCCGCCCGCGGCGTCGCCGGCGGCAAGGACGGCGAGATCCGCTCGGTGGCGCTGCGGCCGGAGGCGATCGCCCTGGCCGGGTCGACCGAGGATCGCGGCGAGGATCGGAACCGGATGCAGGGCACGATCGAGGATGTGAACTTCCTCGGCGCGGTGGTGCGGGTCCGTGTCCGCTTCCAGGAGAGCGCGGTGTCGCTGGACACCTTCAACAGCCCCAGCCTGGCCCCGCCCGAGCGCGGCCAGCCGGTCACCGTCACCTTCGGCCGGGACGATGTGCTGGTGCTGGAAGGCGAGCCGAACTGAGGCTGCCGGCGTAGGTTGGGTTCGCGGCGCGAACCCAACCCCTTCCATCCCCCATCCTGTCATGCCCGGGCTCGACCCGGGCATCCAGAGAGCGTCGACATCTTCTGGATTGCCGGGTCAAGCCCGGCAATGACAGCGGAAGGAAGTGGCCTCAGACCCCGTACTTAGCCAGGTCCGGGCGCTTCGCCAGGGCGGTATGGACGATGGTCTCGACCCGGTCGCGCTCGGCCCCCTGCAGTTCCAGCCGCGGCTGCCGCACCACGGTCGAGGTGCCACGCACGATCGCCTCGGCCAGCTTGACGTTCTGGACGAAGCGCAGCGACACGTCGAGGTGCAGCAGCGGCATGAACCAGCGGTAGATCTCGAGCGCCTCGGGGATCCGGCCGGCCGCGACCAGCTTGTGGATCGCCACGGTCTCGCGCGGGAAGGCGCAGACCAGGCCGGCGACCCAGCCGACGGCGCCCAGCATCAGGCTCTCCAGCGCCAGGTCGTCGACGCCGGTGAAGATGTCGTAGCGATCACCGACGGTGTTCAGGATGTCGGTGATGCGGCGGACATCGCCCGAGGATTCCTTGATCGCGACGAAGTTCTTCTCGTCCGCCATCTCGGCGAACATCTCCGGCGTGACGTCGACCGCATAGGCGATCGGGTTGTTGTAGACCATGATCGGCAGTCCGGTGGCCCGCGCCACGGTGCGGAAATGCTGAATCGTCTCGCGCCGGTCGGAGACGTAGCGCATCGCCGGCAGCAGCATCAGCCCGTCCATCCCGGCGGCCGCCGCCCGCTCCGCCAGCGCCGCCGCGGCCCGGGTCGAATCCTCGGCCACGGTCAGCAGCACCGGGCGGCCGCCCGCCGCCTCCTTGACCGCGCCGGCGATCGCCATCTTCTCATCGGCGGTCAGGGTGCTGGCCTCGCCGATCGAGCCGCAGCAGATGATGCCGTCGACCCCGTTCTCGATCTGGAACGCGACATCCGCGCGCACCGCGGCCAGGTCGACCTCCTGCCGCGCATCCATCTTGGTGGTGATCGCCGTGTAGACTCCGGTCCAGCGCTGCCCCGCCATCGCGTGCATCCCTTGTGTTTCCGCCGCCGATCCGCCTGCGGCCGACCCAGAATACCTCTTGTATTTAATTTGTCGACAAACTTCGACAGGATGGAGCGAGCCCCTCGCCGGCTGCATTGCACCGCAGCATTTCCTGCAGATCTATGTTGCACCGCAATATCGTATGATTATTCTCATCAAGGTGCAGAGAGACGAGGCGACGCCCGACGGGCGGCTTGGTCCCGCCCTCTTTGGACCACATTTTATGGGCATTTGACCGGCCTTCCGACACAAGGCCGTGATCGAATGATCCGACCCAACAGGTGAAGGTTTACGGGAGCGATCCATGCCTGCCGTCAAGAATGTCCGCTACGTCACCAAGCGCGAACTGCCGACGATGGAAGACGCGCTGTACGCCGCCGAAGGGCTGACCGCCGACTTCGAGGAGCGGCTGCAGATCGCCGCCGAGCTGAGCGGCCAGTCGCTGGACGACGTCCGCGCCGCGGCCGACGCCCAGGCGGCGGAGATGGCGAAGAAGTCGACCCTGCGCATCACCTCGACCATCCGGTCGAACACCGGCAGCGCCGTGGTGGTGGAGCGCCGCCGCACCCGCAGCGTGGCGATGCCGCGCTCGCTGACCCTGGCCTGATCCACCCTATCGGGAGGCCCGGCCCTTCCGGGCCGTGGCCGACGGTTTCGATCCCGTGCTCCGCACGGCGCCAAGCGACGCTGCGGGCGCGGGATTTTGAGTCCGAGGGACCGTTTCCTCCGGCATAGCCTTTCCCATCCGAGATCCGGCTCCATATGATCACGGCCGTGCCATCGGACCGGCGCGATCAAGTGGAAGGGTCTTGCTCTTGGATCTCGCGGACGCCCTGCGCGACCGGGCCCGCCGGGCCGGCATCGCGCCCGACTGGACCGACGTCACCGGCCAGACCTGCAGCGTGGCACCGGAGACGCTGGAGCGGCTGCTGGCGCTGATCGGCGCCGACGAGCCGGCCGCTTCCGTGCCGCCGCTGGTCACCGGCGTGACCGGCCAGTCGATCCCCCTGCCGCCGGCGGCCGGCACCGGCGCCGCCATCCTGGTCCTGGAATCGAGCGAGCGGGCGGACATCACCGTATATCCGGGCGATGACGGACGCTGCTGGGTGCCGCCGATCGACCGGGCCGGCTATCACCGGCTGCAGTTGCGCGACCGCGAGATCACCCTGGCGGTGGCGCCGCCGCGCTGCTTCGGCCTGGACCAGGTCGCCCGCGGCGGCCGGATGTGGGGCCTGGCGGCGCAGATCTACGGCCTGCGGCGCCCCGGCGACGGCGGCATCGGCGACAGCCGCGGCATCGCCGAGCTGGCCCGGGCGGCCAGCCGCGCCGGCGCCGACGCCCTGGCGCTGAGCCCGACCCATGCGTTGTTCACGGCCGAGCCGGAGCGTTTCGGCCCCTACTCTCCCTCCAGCCGCCTGTTCCTGAACCCGTTGCTGGCCGACCCCGCCGCGCTGTTCGGCCAGGGCCGGGTCGCCGCCGCGGCCCGGACGGCGGGCGTGGCCGAGGCGACGCGGCGGTGCGAGGCCGCGCCGCTGGTCGATTGGCCGGAGGCGGGGCGGGCCAAGCTGGCGCTGTTCCGCGCCCTGTTCGACGGCTTCGATGCCGCCGGCGGCGGTCTGGCCGATGATTTCGCCGGCTTCGTCCAGGCCGGCGGGGCGCTGCTGCAGGACCATGCCCGGTTCGAGGCGCTGCAGGCCGCCCGCCTGGCCGCCGATCCGGCCGACCGCGACTGGCGTCGCTGGCCGGCGGTGCTGCGCGATCCTGCCGGCGCCGCGGTGGCGGAGTTCGCGGCGGCGCATGAGCCCGAGGTCCGTTTCCACCTGTTCCTGCAATGGCTGGCCGACCGCGCCTTCGCCGCGGCCCAGGCCGAGGCCCGATCGGCCGGCCTGCGCATCGGCCTGATCGCCGATCTGGCCGTCGGCATGGATGCCACCGGCAGCCATGCCTGGAGCCGTCCGGCCGATGTGCTGGGCGGCGCCAGCATCGGGTCGCCGCCCGACGCCTTCAACGCCGACGGCCAGAACTGGACGCTGGCGGCCATTTCGCCGCGGGCGATGGTCGAGACCGGCTTCGCCCCGTTCCTGGACACGCTGCGGGCGACGCTGCGCCATGCCGGCGGCATCCGCATCGACCATGTCATGGGGCTGGCCCGGCTGTGGCTGGTGCCGGACGGGATGTCCCCGACCGAGGGCGCCTACCTGACCTATCCGGTGGAGGACCTGCTGCGCCTGGTGGCGCTGGAATCGCATCGCCATCGCGCCGTGGTGATCGGCGAGGACCTGGGCACCCTGCCCTGGGGCTTCGCCGACAAGCTGGCGGACCACGGCGTGGCCGGCATGCGGGTGCTGCCGTTCGAGCGCGACGGCGGCGGCTTCAAGCCGGTCGAGCGCTGGGACGCCGGAGCGGTGGCCATGAGCTCGACCCACGACCTGCCGCCGGTGGCCGGCTGGTGGCGCGGCACCGACATCGCGGCGCGGACGGAACTCGGCCAATACGAGGATGGCGGCGCGGCGGAAAGGGCGCAGCGCGCGGCAGACCGCGCCCGGTTGTGGCAGGCAATCGGCGCCGGCCCCGTGCCGGAAGAAGCCGGCCCGGTGGTCGACGCGGCGCTGCGCTTCGTCGCCCGCAGCCCGTCGCGGCTGGCGCTGCTGCCGCTGGAGGATGCGCTGGGGCTGGAGCAGCAGCCGAACCTGCCGGGCACGATCGACGAATACCCGAACTGGCGCCGGCGGCTGGACCGGCCGGCCGGCGAGGCGCTGGCCGACCCCGCCGTGGCCGCACGCATCGCCGCAATCCGCCGCGAACGGCAGCGGTAAGGCATGATCGTTCTCATAGCGCCTCTCCGGCGGGGCGTTCCCTGAAGAAAGAACCGTCATGGCGAGCCCCGCAGGGGCGTGGCCATCCAGCAGGCACGGCCCGACATTGCGATGACCATTCAGCCAAGTGAGATTCTGCTGGCTTATATGTTCTGCTTTTGTTCTAATAAAGACATGGTCGATGCCATCCCAGCCGGGACTCCCTCTGCCGCTTCGCCGTCCCCCGACGAGCGGGAGGCCGAGGTGCTGTCCGGGCTGACCAGGCTCGCCTTGGAGATGGCCCGGACCTTCCAGGCCGAGGCGGTGGCCGCCCTCGCTTCCGGCGATCTCGACCGCGCCGGCACGGCCGAGACCCGCTTCAGCACCCTCTTCCTCGCCATCCGCCGCGCCGTCGCGCTCGGGCTCCGCCGGCAGCGGGAGGACGCCGCGTCGCCGGCCATGGACCAGGCCGCGATGCTGTCCGAGCTGATGGAGCTCGCGGAGGCGCTGGCCCGCGGCTTTCACGCCCTGGCCCTCGCCGCCCTCGCGGCCAACGATCTCGATCGCGCCGGGGAGGCGGAGACCCGCTTCAGCAGCCTGTTCCTCGGCATCCGCCGCGCCATCGCCCTGAAGATCAGGCTGCGGCAGCAGCGGGAGCAGGCGCAGCGTGAGGCCGAGCTCCGGCGCAAGGCCCGGCAGGACGAGAAGGACGGCCGGCGCCAGGCCGCCGCCCAGGGCGTCGCCGCCGCCATCGCCGCGGTTCCCGACGCCGAGGCCCAGGAACGGCTGACCGCCGATCTCCGGGAAAAGCTGACCGAGGACGAGCGCATCGACGTCGACCTTGCCGACACCGCCTTGCCGATCGAAGCCCTGATCGCCAGCCTGTGCCGGGCCCTCGGCCTGCCGCCCCGCGGGACTCCGCCGGCCGGCAGCCCCGCCGCGGCGGTGAAATCCGGGGCCGACGATCCAGGCGCCGGGCCGAAGGGCGAACGCCGCAGGCACAGCCTCGCCACTGGCGACTCCGGAACCGGGAACTCGTCCCGGCGCCGCCCGGGGACGACCGGCCGGCCGCCAGCACCGGCCCGCCCGCCACGGCCGAGCCCGATCCTGCTCCGCCCCCGCGGCCCGCCCTGATCGGCCGAACGCCGCCGCCGAGACAACGGGCACAACGCCCGGCAGACCACCTGCAGATGCCCGCCCACATCCACCGGCACGGCCGACCGGAAGCCCGGTCGCCCTGGCCGGAGCCATGCGCGTGGTGTTCCCGCAACCGGCGAGTCGTCTGGGCCGGTCTATCCCTTCTATCCTCCCCTCCCGCGGGGGAGGGGGAGAGTGGAAAGCTCAGGTGGTCGAATTCCGAAAGGGTCTCGCAAGCAGGAGAGGCAACGCCCGTGTGGCCTCTCAGCCGGCCGCCATCCGGCCGCTGTGCTCACCCTCGGCGAATTCCTCGACCATCCTGGCGTTGAAGGCCGGGAGGTCGTCCGGCGACCGGCTGGTGACCACGCCCTGGTCGACCACCACCTCGCGGTCATAGACCGTGGCACCGGCGTTGCGCAGATCGATCTGGATCGCCTTGTACCCGGTCATCTCGCAGTTCTCGACCACGCCGGCGCTGATCAGCAGCTGCGGCCCATGGCAGATCGCCGCCACCGGCTTGCCGGCTTCGAAGAAGCTGCGGACGAAGCTGAGTGCCTTCTTGTCGGTGCGCAGCCGGTCCGGGCTGTGCACGCCGCCCGGGATCAGGAGACCGTCATAGCCCTCGGACGCGGCCTGCTCGAGCGGCACGTCGACCGGGAAGCTGTCACCCTTGTCGAGATGCTTGTGGCCGGTCACCTGCGCGGCTTCCGGACTGACGATGTCGACCTTGGCACCGGCCCGCTTCAGGGCCTTGACCGGCTCGGTCATCTCCACCTGCTCGAAGCCATGGGCGACGAGCACGGCGATCCTGCGTCCGTCGAGACGTTCGGTCATGCCGCTCTCCCTGGTCAGATGGACGGCCGCGGGACGCGGACCATCTATTCGGGGAATGGCCGGCGGCGAAGGCTGGTTCCTAGGCGGCCGCGACCTCGATCAGGGTCGGCTTGCTGTCCTCGAAGGCGGCGGCCAGGCGCTGCGGCAGGTGGCGCGGGTCGTCGACCGCGGCGTAGCCGCAGCCATAGGTCGCGGCCATGGCGTCGAAGGCCGGCGGGTCGATGTCGACGCCCAGCCGGTCGATCCCGGCCTTGTCCATGCCATAGGCGATCTGGCCGAGGCCGCGGTTGTTCCAGACCACGACCGGCAGGCCGAGGCCGAGATCGGCGGCGGTGCCCAGTTCCTGGCAGGTGAAGCCGATGCCGTAGTCGCCGGCCAGCGCCACCACCTGCGCCTCCGGCCGCGCCAGCTTGGCCCCGACCGCCGCCGGCAGGGCGTAGCCCAGGGTGCCGAAGCCGACCGGGTGCAGCCAGCCGCGCGGCTGCCGCACCGGGAACACGACATTGCCGGTGTAGGCGATCTGGGTCATGTCGGTGACCACCACCGCGTCGTCCGGCAGGGCGTCGCGCAGCGTGGCCAGGAACGCCAGATGGCCGGGCTTGTCGCCGAACTCGGCCGCGTCGGCGACCTGGCGCACCGGCGCCAGGTCGCCGGCCCAGACCGTGCGACCGCGCAGGTCGGACAGCGCCGCGACCAGCCCCTCCAGCGCCAGCCCGGCGTCGCAGAGCAGCGGCACCGCCGGCCGGTGGTCGCGCACCAGCACGTCGGGGTCGAGGTCGACCCGGATCAGCGCGGCCGGCAGGCGCAGCGGCGCCCAGCGGTCGTTCAGCGCCAGCTCGGTGCCGACGGCGAGCACGACATCGGCCTCGCCGATCAGGCGCTGCCCCTCCGTCGTGCCGATGCGGGAGCCGATCGAATGCGGCCCGTCATCCGGCACGATGCCCTTGCCGGCGATCGAGCAGGCGACGACCGCGCCCAGGCTCTCGGCCAAGTGCCGGGCCGCGGCAGACGCCCCGACGGTGCCGCCGCCGAGCAGGATCAGCGGCCGCTTGGCGCCGCGCAGCAGCCCGGCCGCCTGGGCCATCGCCGCCGGGTTGGGGGCCGGCAGCGGCAGCGGCGGCAACCCGCCGGCATCCGCGGGCGCCTCGGCGGTGGCAACGTCGAGCGGCAGCTCGATATAGACCGGCCGCGGCCGGCCCAGCGTCATCCGGGCCAGGCTGAGATCGGCCACGGCGCGGGCCTGGGACGGGTCGATGACGGTAAGGGCGGAGGCGACCAGCCCCTCCATCGCCAGGCGCTGGTTGCGCATCTCGTGCAGCTCGCCGCGGCCGAGGCCGAGATCGGGGCGGGCATTGACGGTGGACAGCACCACCATCGGCACGCTGTCGGAATAGGCCTGGCCGATGCCGGTGGCGGCGTTGAGCAGGCCTGGGCCGGTGATCAGCACGCAGATCGCCGGGCGGCCGCTGGCCCGGGCATGGCCGTCGGCCATGAAGGCAGCCCCCTGCTCGTGCCGCACCGCGACATGGCGCAGCCCGTTGCGGCCGAGGGCGCGGTACAGTTCGAGCGTGTGCACGCCGGGGATGCCGAAGGCGGTGTCCACGCCGCTGCGGGTGAAGGCGTCGATGATCGCCTGGGCGCAGTTGTCCGCCATGAAGCCTCTCCCCGAACTCCGATTCGTTGCCGGAGAGACTGCCGTGGGCCGCGGCGGATGACCACCCCTCGAACCGCCGGGGCAGGGCTTCCCTGCCCCGGCGTCCAGGATCAGGCGGTGGCTTCGACCAGCCTGCCGGTGGCGGGGCGCGAGCCGCGGCCGATCGCCAGCACCATGAAGGCGGTGGCGACGCAGATCACGCCGGCGATCAGGAAGGCCAGGAGGTAGCCGTCCATGGCGGTGCGGATCACCCCGGCGCCGAAGGCGGCGGTGGCGGCGCCGACCTGGTGCGATGCGGCGATCCAGCCGAACACCACCGGCGCGTCGTCCTTGCCGAAGGCGTCGTTGGTCAGCTTCAGCGTCGGCGGCACGGTGGCGATCCAGTCGAGCCCGTAGAACACCGCGAAGACCGACAGGCCGTAGAAGCTGAAGCCGGAGAAGGGCAGGTAGATCAGCGACAGGCCGCGCAGCCCGTAATACCAGAACAGCAGCTTGCGGCTGGAATAGCGGTCGGACAGCCAGCCCGAGGCGGTGGTGCCGATCAGGTCGAAGATGCCCATCGCCGCCAGCAGCCAGGCGCCGGTGGTGGCCGGGATGCCCTGGTCCATGCAGGCAGCGATCAGATGGGTGCCGATCAGCCCGTTGGTGGTCAGGCCGCAGACGAAGAAGCTGCCGGCCAGCAGCCAGAAGTCGCGCTTCCTGGAGGCTCGGCCGAGGATGCGGAAGGCGGTGAGGATCGGGTTGCCGGTGGCCCCGGCCGGCGCCGCGCCCGGCGCCTCGCCGAGCCGGCCCAGGCCGACATCCTGCGGCCGTTCCGGCAGCAGCAGGAACACCACCGGAATCATCGCCGCGACCGCAGCGGCCACCACCCAGGCGACGGACTGCCAGCCGTAATCCTCCGCCACCGCGGCCAGGATCGGCAGGAACACCAGCGACCCGGTGGCGGTGCTGGCGGTCAGCAGGCCCATGACCAGGCCGCGCCGCTCCTGGAACCAGCGGTTGACGATGGTGGCGCCGAACACCATCGCGGCGATGCCGCTGCCGAAGCCGACGAACAGGCCCCAGGTCAGCACCAGCTGCCATTCCTGCGTGATCAGGGTCGAGCCGGACACGGCGGCGGCCAGCACCGCCAGGGCGAAGATGATGACCGGGCGGATGCCGAAGCGCTGCATCGCCGCCGCGGCGAACGGCCCCATCAGGCCGTAGAGGAAGATGTTCACGCCGATGGCGAAGGAGATGGTGTCGCGGCTCCAGCCGAAGGCCTGCTCCAGCGGCACGATCAGCACGCTGGGCGTGGCCCGGACGCCGGCGGCGGCGAGCAGGACGAAGAAGGCGACCGCCGCGGCGATCCAACCGTAATGCGTGCGGCCCGACACCAGGCGGGCGACGAGGGCGGTCATCGGGATCCCCTACAGCTTCGGCGAAAGACCGTTGCGACTGGACAACAGCCGTGATCCGGCCCAGATGTAACCGATCGGTTCGTCGGCTGCCAAGACGTACGAACCGATCGGTTACATGTCAAGCCCGGAGGCGGGATGATGGCGGAGACGAGAACGACCCGGGAGGCGATGGCCGACGGCACGGCGCCGAAGCGGGCGCGCGACCGGATCTTCGCGGCCGCCGACGACCTGTTCTATCGCCAAGGCATCCGCGCGGTCGGGGTCGACGCGATCGCCAAGGAGGCTGGGGTCGCCAAGATCAGCCTGTACCGCGCCTTCCCGTCGAAGGACGACCTGGTCGTCGCCTATCTCGAGGACCGCAACGCCAGCTATTGGCAGCGCTGGGACCGCGCCTTCGCCAAGCACGAGGGCGATCCGCGGGCGCAGTTGCGGGCGATGATGGAGCATCTGGCCGACCGCACCACCGTGCCGGGCTATCGTGGATGCCCCTTCACCAACGACGCCACCGAGTTCCCGGATCCGAGTCATCCTGGCCGGCGGGTGGCCGAGGCCAACAAGCGCGAGCTGCGGCAGCGCCTGCTGCGCCTGGCCGAGGCGCTGGGCGCGCCCGATAAGCAGGCGCTGGCCGACGGGCTGGTGCTGCTGGTCGAGGGCGCCTACGCGATCAGCCAGACCCTGAGCGGGCGCGACGGCCCCGGCCGGGCGATCATCTGGGCCGCCGAGGCGCTGGTCGAGGCGCAGCTGGGGCGGGACACCAGCGCCTGATGTCGCTGAGCCCATGAAAAGATCGTCATTGCGACCCCGGCCTTGAGCCGGGGGAAGCAATCCCAGAGGCCGCAAGAGCGGAGGCATGGATTGCTTCGTCGGCTTCGCCTCCTCGCAATGACGGTTCTTAGATAGGAGAGGGAAGAGCCCGATCACGCTCGCCGGTATGAACCCGCCTAGCGCCGCTCCAGTCCCAGCCGCTTCAGCTCGGCCTCGCGCCGCGGGGCGTCGGAGGCGAGGAAGAACTCGTCGAGCTGCGGCGGCGCCACCCGGGTGCCGGACAGCATGGCATGGGCCTGGCCGCGATGGTGGATCTGGTGCTGGAACAGATGCGCCAGGATGGCGCTGACCGTCTCGCGATAGGCGACGCCGTCGCGGCGGTCGATCGGCACCACCCGGTCGACGCCTGCCTGGTCGAGCCCGTCGCAGAATTCCACCAGATCACGATCGATCTGGGCTTGCGCCGCGGCCAAGTCGACCGCGTCGGGATAGGGGATCGGGTCGATCGGATAGCGCCTGCCGGAGCCCTTCAGATCGGCCAGATAGGAGCGGTCAACGATCAGGATGTGGTTCAGGGTCCGCCGCAGCGACGGGAAGAAGCCGGTGCGCGGCGCCGCGAACTCCTCCGGCGTCAGGCGCAGGCAGGCGGCGTGCAGCCGGGCATTGGCCCAGGCGTTGTTGCGGGCCATCTGGCGGAAATGATCGGCCAGCGACGTCGCCATGTGGTCCTCCCGATCGTTTTGCGAGTAGTCGACCCGTCCATCGGCTTTCGATCAAGGAAATACTGGCGCGCAAGGGCAACTCGTCCAGGCCGTCGCGGTTCGATCCGCCGACAATCCGTCGCAGCGCGTCCACCCGGCCAATGCCCTAGGCTTCCCATCCGGCAGCAACGCAGCGGGCCGGAGCGGCATGATCGAGCGCGAACCCTATAGCTGGCGGCAGGATCCGGCGGTGCCGGCCTTCGCCGACGACCGGCCGGTGATCGTCTTCGACGGCCATTGCGTCCTGTGCTCCGGCTGGGCCCGGTTCATCCTGAAGCACGACACGGCGAAGCGGTTCCGGCTGCTGCCGGCGCAGTCCCGGACCGGCCGCGCGCTCTACGTCCATTACGGGCTCGACCCGGAGGATTACGAGACCAACATCCTGCTGGCCGACGGCGTCGCCTGGCTGAAGTCGGAGAGCGTGATCCGCACGGCGCTTGACCTCGGCTTCCCCTGGTCGCTGGTGGCGGCGCTGCTGGTCCTGCCCTTCGGCTGGCGCGAGCGGCTGTACAGCCTGCTGGCCCGCAACCGCCTGCGCCTGTTCGGCCGCAGCGACAGCTGCATGCTGCCGGTGCCAGGGCAGGAGGACCGCTTCCTGACATGACCGACGGCCGCCTGCGCGTCCTGATCCTGGGCGGCTACGGCACCTTCGGCGGCCGGCTGGCCAGGCTGCTGGCAGGCGAGCCCCGGCTGACGCTGCTGATCGCCGGCCGGTCGCAGGCGAAGGCCGAGGCGTTCTGCCGGGCGCTGGGCGGGACGGCCGAGACGGTACCGCTGGCCGTCGACCGCGACGGCGACATGGCCCAGATCGCCACCGCGGCGGATATCGTGGTCGATGCCACCGGCCCGTTCCAGGCCTATGGCGACGCGCCCTACCGCGTGGTCGAGGCCTGCATCGCCGCCGGCGCCGATTATCTCGACCTGGCCGACGGTGCCGATTTCGTCGCCGGCATCGGCCGCTTCGACGATGCCGCCAAGGCCCGCGGGGTCGCCGTGCTGTCCGGCGTCAGCAGCTTTCCGGTGCTGACCGCGGCGGTGGTCCGGCATCTCGCCCGCGGCCTTGTCCGGGTCGAGAGCATCGAAGGTGGAATCGCCCCCTCGCCCTATGCCGGGGTCGGGCTGAACGTGATCCGCGCCATCGCCTCCTATGCCGGGCAGGAGGTGCGGCTGACGCGCGATGGCGCGGCCGCGACCGGCCGGGCGCTGGTCGAGACCCGGCGCTGGACCATCGCGCCGCCGGGCCGGCTGCCCTTGCGCAGCACCCGCTTCTCCCTGGTCGACGTGCCCGATCTGCGGCTGCTGCCGGCGCTGTGGCCGGGGCTGCGCGAGATCTGGATCGGCGCCGGCCCGGTGCCGGCGGTGCTGCATCGCGGCCTGAACGCCCTGGCCCGGCTGGTGCGGATCGGGCTGATCCCGAGCCTGCGGCCGCTGGCGCCGCTGTTCCACGCCGCCATCAACCGGCTGCGCTGGGGCGAACATCGCGGCGGCATGATCGTGATCGTCCGCGGCCGCGACGCCGCCGATCAAGCCGTGGAGCGGTCCTGGCACATGCTGGCCGAGGGTGATGACGGGCCGCTGATCCCGTCGATGGCCGCGGCGGCGGTGATCCTGCGCCGGCTGCAGGGCCTGCGCCCCGCGCCCGGAGCCCAGGCCGCCACCAAGGCGCTGGAGCTGGCGGATTATCAGCCGCTGTTCGCCGGGCGGGCGATCGTCAGCGGCTGCCGCGAGGTCACGGCCGCGACGGCCCGGCAGCCGCTGTACCGCCGCATGCTGGGCGAGGCCTGGGCCGAGTTGCCGGAGCCGGTGCGGGCGATGCACGACCTGTCCGGCGACAGGCGAGTCGCCGGCCGGGCCGAGGTCGAGCGCGGCACCGGCTGGATGGCACGGCTGGCGGCGGCAGTCATCGGCTTCCCCGTGGCCAGGCGCGACGTGCCGGTCGAGGTCACCTTCCGGGTCCGGGACGGCGTGGAGACCTGGCGGCGCCGCTTCGCCGGCCGCGCCTTCTCCAGCACCCAGCAAGCCGGTCGCGACCGCTCGGAAGGGCTGCTGGAGGAGCGGTTCGGCCCGGTGCGGGTCGGGCTGGCGCTCGTGCTGGATGGTGACCGGCTGCGCCTGGTGGTGCGGCGCTGGAGCCTGCTGGGCCTGTCGATGCCGCTGGCCCTGGCCCCGGGCGGCGAGGCGTGGGAGAGCGCGGCGGAGGGCCGGTTCCGCTTCCACGTTGAGATCCGCCACCCCTGGACCGGGCTGATCGTCCGCTACCGCGGCTGGCTGGCGCCGGAGGACTGACGCGCCAGCCGCAGCACCGCGTCGAAGACCGGGGTGCCGTGGTGGCCGATCTGCTCGACCACGTCGAAATGGTGCCGGCCCGGCACCGCGATCGGCGCACGGGCGAGGATCGGCCAGGCAGCGGCCATCAGCGCCGACTGGCGGTGGAACTCCGCCGTCTCGTCGCCGCCGACCAGCAGTTCCAGCGGCGCGCCTGGCGAAGGTTTCGGCGCCTCGTGCAGGCTCCAGCCCGAGGCCTGTTCCGGCGTCAGGCGGATCAGCTCGTTCATGCTGGTGCGCAAGAGTGGCCGCAGGTCGAACACGCCGGAGATCGACAGGCCGCCGGCGAAAGGCGCGGCGGGCAGGCCACGTACCGGCCAGTCGGTCGCCAGCATCGACGCCGTGAGATAGCCGCCGGCGGAATGGCCGCTGACGATCAGGCGGCGCCGCTCGGCCTCGCCCAGCAGGCTGGTCCAGGCGAAGGCGATCGCCCGGCGGCAGCTTTCGGCGATGCCGGCGACCGTGGTCTGCGGGCACAGCGGGTAGTTCAGCACCAAAGTGCTGAAGCCGGCCGGTACCAAAGCCGCCGCGGCCCAGGACACCTCGTCCTTCGAGGAGGCGCGCCAGTAGCCGCCATGGATGAACACCACGGCGCCGCGCGGCCGGTCGGCGCGGAACAGGTCCAGCGTCTCGCGCGGATCCGCGCCATAGGCGATGCCGGCTTGGTGCGGCAGCCGCGCCCGCGTCGCCGCGGCGGTCTCCAGCCAGCGGCCGAACACGGCCGGCAGATCGGAGATGGTGACCCGCGGGTTGTACTCCCGCTCGCACCAGTCCGGGTCGTCGTAGTGGGGGGCGGTCATTACCTCACTCCGGCAGCACGGCGGTGGCCTCGATCTCGACCAGCGCCTCGCGCTCCACCAGCTCGACCACCCGCATCACCGCCATGGCCGGGTAATGCGCGCCCATCACCTCGCGATAGGCGCGGCCGAGCGGCTTCAGGTTCGCGCGGTAGGCCTCCATGTCGGTGACGTACCAGGTCAGCCGGGCGATGTGCTGCGGTCCGCCCCCGGCCGCGGCCAGCACCGCCAGGATGTTGCGCAGCGCCTGGGCGATCTGGCCGACCATGCCGTCGGCGAAGCGGCCCTCGGAATCCCAGCCGATCTGGCCGCCGACGAAGACCACCCGGCCGCGCCCCATCATGCCGTTGGCATAGCCCCTCGGCGCCGGCCAGCCTTCCGGCTGCAGCGTCACCAGGCCACCGGCGGCGGCCCCCTGGGCCTGATCGATCATGGTCACGTCGCGCATCTCCGCTGATAGGAGTCCACCGCGTCCCGGATGTCCGCCGGGATCGGGATCGACGCCGCCTCGTTGATATCCGTGGTCACCAGCACCAGCCGCCCAACCAGCACCGGCTCGCCCTCGCGATGGCCGTGGAAGGCCAAGCCGATCGATGTGCGGCCGACCCGCTCGACCAGCAGGGTCAGGCTGAGGACATCGCCCAGCCGCGCCGGCTTCACGTAGTCGCATTCGGCCCGGACATAGCCGAGCCCGACCCGGCGGCGCTGGATGATGTCGGCATAGTCGAGGCCGAGATCGGCCGCGAACCACTCCTCCACCGCGTTCTGCATCATCATGAAGTAGCGGGCGAAGAAGACGATGCCGGCGGTGTCGCAATGCTCGAACCGGATCGGCTGCCGGGTGGTGAAGGCGGCAGCCGGCCGGTCGGCGACGGGCAGCGGGGCGCGGCGGGTGTCGTTCATGAGGCCTTCGCTGCGGCTTCGGTGGCCATGCGGCGCAGCTGGAAGCGCTGCAGCTTGCCGGTCTCGGTGCGCGGCAGCCGCTCCAGGAACTCGACCGCCCGGGGATATTTGTAGGGCGCGATCTCGGCCTTCACATGGTCCTGCAGCGCCTTGCGGGTCGCGGCGTCGGGCGCGTGGCCGGGTTTCAGCACGACATAGGCCTTCACGATCTGGCCGCGGTCCGGGTCGGGCACGCCAACCACGCCGCATTCCTGCACCGCCGGATGGGTCAGCAGCGCGTTCTCCACCTCCGGCCCGGCGATGTTGTAGCCGGAGGAGACGATCATGTCGTCCGACCGCGCCTGGTACCAGAAATAGCCGTCGGCATCGCGGCGATAGGTGTCGCCGGTCAGGTTCCAGCCGTCGCGGACATAGGCGCGCTGGCGATCGTCAGCCAGGTAGCGGCAGCCGGTCGGACCGCGCACCGCCAACCGCCCGGCTTGGCCCGCCGGCAGCTCGTTGAAGTCGTCGTCGACGATCTTCGCCTCATAGCCGGGCACCACCGTGCCGGTCGACCCCGGCCGCACCGCGCCGGGGCTGGAGGCGATGAAGATGTGCAGCATCTCGGTGGCGCCGATGCCCTCGGTGATCTCGATGCCGGTGGCGTCGCGCCAGGCCTCGAAGGTGGCGGCGGGCAGCGCCTCGCCGGCCGAGACGCAGCGGCGCAGGCTGGTCAGATCGCGCCCCGGCCGCTGGACGAGCATGGCGCGGTAGGCGGTGGGGGCGGTGAAGCAGATGGTCGGGCGGAAGCGCTCGATGCCGTCCAGCAGCTCCGGCGGCGAGGCGCGCTCCAGCAGCACGGTCGAGGCGCCGGCCCGCATCGGGAACAGCACCAGCCCGCCGAGCCCGAAGGTGAAGGCCAAGGGCGGGCTGCCGATGAAGCGGTCGGACTCGTTCGGCTGCAGCACCTGGCGGGAATAAGCGTCGCAGATCGCCAGCAAGTCGCGGTGGCTGTGCATCGTGCCCTTCGGCACCCCGGTGGTGCCGGAGGTGAAGCCGATCAGGCAGATGTCCTCCGCCGCCGTGTCGACCGCATCGAACCCGCCCGGCGCCGTGTCCATCCGGGCCTCGAGGTCGGCCGGGGTGCCGCCGCCGAAGGCCACGATGTGCTCCAGCACCGGGGCCAGCGGCCTCGCCGTCTCCAGGTCCGGCAGCAGCCTCGCGTCGCAGATCGCCAGCCGCACCCGGGCCTTCTCGATCATGAAGGCCAGCTCCTTGGCGCGCAGCAGCGGCATGGTGGCGACCACCACCGCCCCGGCCTTCAGCGCCGCCAGGTAGCTGGCGACCATCATCGGGTTGTTGGCCGAACGCAGCAGCACCCGGTCGCCCGGCTCCAGGCCGACATCCCTGACGAGGACCTGGGCGATGCGGTCGACCCGGTCGAGCAGCTCGGCATAGGACCATTCGACGCCCGGCGCGATCAGGCAGGGCCGCTCGCCATGCCCCTCGGCGACATGCCGGTCCAAGAGCTCGGCGACGCAGTTCAGCCGGGCCGGATACTGCAGCGCCGGCAGGGTGAAGCGGAACTCCGGCCATTGCTCCCGCGGTGGAAGATTGTCGCGGGCGAAGCTGTCGACATGCGCGCTCTTCGTCTCCATCTCGCCTCTCCCGTTTCTTGCCCTCTGCATCTCACTCCCGGATGCATTTTTTGCTGTCATGCCTGGGCTTGACCCGGGCATCCAGGGGCCACGAAGAACCGCTCTGGCTGCCCCTGGATTGCCGGGTCAAGCCCGGCAATGACAGTTTTGGGCTATGGACAATTCGAGCCATGACAGTCACTCCGCCTCCGCCAGCAGCTGGCGGGCGATGACGATCTTCTGGACCTCGGTGGCGCCCTCGTAGATGCGGAGCGCGCGGATCTCGCGATACAGTTCCTCGACCTTGACGCCGCGGGTGACGCCGAGGCCGCCGAACAGCTGCACCGCCCGGTCGATCACGCGCTGCGCCGCCTCGGTCGCGAACATCTTGGCCATCGCCGCCTCGCGCGTGACCCGGGCGGCGCCGCGGTCCTTGGCCCAGGCGGCGCGGTAGATCAGCAGGGCGCTGGCGTCGATCTCGGTCGCCATCTCGGCCAGGGCCGCCTGGCTGAGCTGCAGGTCGCCCAGCGATCCGCCGAACATCTTGCGGCCGCGGGCCCGGCCCAGCGCCTCGTCCAGCGCCCGGCGGGCGAAGCCCAGCGCCGCGGCGCCGACGGTGGAGCGGAACACGTCCAGCGTCGCCATCGCGACCTTGAACCCCTCCCCCGCTCCGCCGATCCGGTCGGCCAGCGGCACCCGGCAGCCTTCGAAGCGCAGCATGGCCAGGGGGTGCGGCGCGATCACCTCGATCCGCTCCGCCACCGTCAGGCCGGGTGCCGTGGCCGGCACCAGGAAGGCGGACAGGCCGCGGGCGCCCGGCGCCTCACCGGTGCGGGCGAAGACGACGTAATGGTCGGCGATGCCGCCATTCGAGATGAAGGTCTTCTCACCATCGATCCGCACCGCATCCGGCCCGTCCGGCACCGCAGTCGTGCCGGTGGCGGCGACATCGGACCCGGCCTCCGGCTCCGACAGAGCGAAGGCGGCGATGGCGTGGCCGTCGCGGACCGGCGGCAGGATCCGGTCCTTTAGGGCGTCCGACCCGAACAGGGTGACCGGGCCGGTGCCCAGCCCCTGCATGGCGAAGGCGAAGTCGGCCAAGCCCTCATGCCGGGCCAGGGTCTCGCGGATCAGGCACAGGCTGCGCACGTCCAGCCGGTCGGACGCGCCGCCATGGCTGGCCGGCACCGCGTGGCGCAGCCAGCCGGCTTCGCCCAGCGCCGCCACCAGCCGGCGGCAGGAGCCGTCGACGTCGTGATGGTCGACCAGCCCGGGCAGGGTGGCGCCGGCCCAGGCGTCGAGCTCCGCCGCGAGGGCGCGGTGGCGGTCCTCGAAGAAGGGCCAGTCGAGGAAGCTGCGGTCGGGCATCAATTCCCCTCGAAGACCGGCCGGGACTTGGCGGCGAAGGCCTCGTAGGCGCGGCGGAAGTCGCGGGTCTGCATGCACACCGCCTGGGCCTGGGCCTCGGCCTCGATCGCCTGGTCGACGCCCATGTCCCATTCCTGGTGCAGCATCCGCTTGGTCATGGCGTGGGCGAAGGTCGGGCCGTCGGCCAGCGACCGGGCCAGCGCCGTCGACTCGCCCAGCAGCGCCTCGGGCTCGACCAGCCGGTTCAGGAAGCCCCAGCGCTCCGCCTCCGTCCCGTCCATGCTGCGGCCGGTGTACAGCAGCTCCGACGCCCGGCCCTGGCCGATGATGCGGGGCAGGATCGCACACGCGCCCATGTCGCAGCCGGCCAGGCCGACCCGGGTGAACAGAAAGGCGGTGCGGCTGCGCGCGGTGCCGAGCCGCAGATCCGACGCCATGGCCAGGATCGCCCCGGCCCCGGCGCAGACGCCGTCGACCGCGGCCACGATCGGCTGCGGACAGGCGCGCATCGCCTTGACCAGGTCGCCGGTCATGCGGGTGAACTCCAGCAGCCCGGCCATGTCGCGGTCGAGCAGCGGCGCGATGATCTCGAACACGTCGCCGCCGGAGCAGAAATTGCCGCCCGCCCCGGTCACTACCACCGTCTTGATGTCGGTGTCGGCGGCCAGCGCCCGGAACAGGGCCACAAGCTCGGCGTAGCTGTCGAAGGTCAGCGGGTTCTTCCGCTCCGGCCGGTTCAGGGTGATGGTCGCCACCTTGCCTTCGACCGACCACAGCACGTGCTTGGCCTGGTAGGCGGAGAGCGGCGGGGCGATGGGGGTCTGGTTCATTCCGGCCTCACATGACCTCGCCGCCGGCGACCGGCAGCGCGATGCCGTTGACGCTTGCCGCCTCGGGCCCGGCCAGCCAGGCGACGGCGGCGGCCACCTCCTCCGGCTGGATCAGGCGGCCCTGCGGGTTGCCGCGGATCAGCTCGGCCCGGATCTCGTCCGGGCTGCGGCCGGTCTTGCCCTCGATCCGGGCGACGGCGCCCTGCACCAGCTCGGTGTCGGTGTAGCCGGGGCAGACGGCGTTGACGGTGACGCCCTTGGTCGCAAACTCTCGGGCCAGCGCCCGGGTCAGCCCGATCACGCCGTGCTTGGCGGCGCAATAGGCGGCGACATAGGGAAAGCCGGTCAGCCCGGCGATGCTTGCGATGTTGACCACCCGGCCCCAGCCGCGCTCGGCCATGCCCGGCAGCACCAGCCGTGTGGTTTCGTACACCGCGCCGAGATTGAGGCCGATCATCCGATCCCACAGCGCCCGGTCGGTGCGGGCGAAGGGTGCGCTTTCCGCCGCCCCGGCATTGTTGACCAGGATGTCGACCGGGGATGCCAGCCGGGCGACGGCGGCCTCCAGCTGCTCCGGCCTGGTCACGTCGGCGACGGCGTAGGCGCCGGCCTTGCCGGCGGCGACGGTCTCGGCCAGGCGGGATTCGGTCCGGCCCAGCACGGTCACCGCCGCACCCCGCGCCGTCAGCGCCGCCGCGACCGCCGCTCCGATACCGCTGCCGCCGCCGGTAACCAGGGCGTGGCGCCCGTCCAGGGATGCCGATGTCGTCATGCCGTCCCTCCTGCGAGATACTTTAAGCTTGAAGCATCTCTGGAGCAAGAAGGGTCATGCCCACCCAATTCTGTCATCGCCGGGCTTGACCCGGCGATCCAGGGGCCACCCGGAGCGGCATCGACATCTCCTGGATGCCCGGGTCAAGCCCGGGCATGACAATAAGGAGGACCGTCGGCGCTACCCATCCGTCGGCTCGGTCAGCCCAAGCTGCTGCAGCAGCCGGGCGAGATAGGCACGCAGATCCTCCGCGGTCGGCGGAGCCGGGTCGATCAGCAGGCGGTGCAGCATGGCGCCGCCCATCATGTCCTGTAGCATGCCGGTGTCGGCCGAGGCCGGCAGCTCGCCGCGCGCCTTCGCCTGGTCCAGCAGCACCCCGAAGGCCTCGCGCCGCGGCCGCAGATAGGTCTCCCAATAGATCGCCAGCAGCCGCGGATGGCTCTGCACCGAACCGATCAGCCGGGCCAGCAGCTTGCGATTATCGTCGCTCGCCATCAGCTCGGCCCCCGCCTCCATCATCCGGCGCAGCGTCGGGCCCAGCGGCATCTCGGCGAAGTCGCGGAAATCGGTGACGCCCATGTCGCGCTCGGCATTCTCGCGCACCCGGCCGATCGCCTGGGCCAGCAGCTCCTCCTTCGACGACCAGCGGCGGTAGATCGTGGTCTTGCCGACCCCGGCCCGTTTGGCGATGCGCTCGATGCTGGCGCCCTCGACGCCATGATCCAGGGAACAGCGCCAGCGCCGCCGTCAGGATCGCCTCCTCCGCCGCCTGGCTGCGCGGCCGCCCCGGCGTCCGCTTTCCCCCGATATCCGCTGTCGTCACATCGCGCCCTCCAATCCTTTTCCCGAATCATATATCGAAACGATACTGTTTCGTATATATATTCTCACCGACTCGCCGCTTTCGGAGCCGCAGTTGAAGACCGTCCGCATCCTGTCCATCGTCCTGGTGCTCGCGCTGATCGCCGGCGCCGCCTTCTGGCTGTTCGGTCGCCCAGCCGCGGTCGCGACCGTGACACCCAGGCGCGGCGAGGCGGCGCAGATCGTCTATGCCACCGGCGTGATCGAGCCGCGCGTCTGGGCCAAGGTGACGCCGCTGATCCAGGAGCGGATCACGGCGCTGTGCGATTGCGAGGGCGAGCCGGTCGAGCCCGGCGCCGAGCTGGCCCGGCTGGACAGCCGCGAGGCCGAGGCGACGCTGGCCGAGCTGAAGGCGCGGCACAAGCTGGCCTCGGCCGAGCACGACCGGCAGCTGGTCCTGGCCGGCCGCAACGTCTCCAGCGTCCAGGCCCTTGACCAGGCGCGCAGCGAGCTGTCGCGACTGGACGCGATGATCGCCGGCCAGACCGCCAAGCTGGAGAACTACGTCCTGCGCGCGCCGATGCGCGGCCTGGTGCTGCGCAAGGACGGCGAGGTCGGTGAGATCGTCGATCCCGGCACCATCCTGTTCTGGGTCGGCGAGCCGAAGCCGCTCTGGGTCATCGCCGACGTCAATGAGGAGGACATCCCCCTGGTCGCGGTCGGGCAGAAGGCGCTGCTGCGCGCCGACGCCTTCCCCGGCCAGGCGCTGCCGGCCACGGTCGACAGCATCACGCCGAAGGGCGACCCGGTGGCCAAGACCTATCGCGTGCGCCTGGCCCTGCCGGACGACACGCCGGTCAGGATCGGCATGACCGTCGACGTCAACATCGTCAACCGCACGGTGCCGAACACCCTTTTGGTGCCCACCGAGGCTGTGAACGGCGACGCCGTCTTCGTGGTCGACGGCGACAGCCGGGCCCGGCGCCGGACGATCGCGGCCGGCATCCGCGGCATCCGCGACATCGAGGTGCAATCTGGCTTGGCCGAGGGCGACCGGGTGGTCACCCCCTTCCCCGAGGCGCTGGCCGACGGCGCCCGGGTGGCGCCGGAGGGCTGAGCCATGCGGCTGCTGCTCGACCTCGCCGTCACCCACATCATCGGCCGCGGCCGGCAGACCCTGGTCGCGATCCTGGGCACCGCCCTGGGCGTCGGCTTCTCGATCGCCATGGCGGCGCTGATGCAGGGCGGCGAGGACGACTTCGTGGCCCAGCTGATCGACACCATGCCGCATGTCCAGATCACCGACGAGCGGCGGACCGCCGCGCGCCAGCCGGCGGAGGACGAATTTGACGCGGTCGCGATCGCCGGCCTGCGGCCCCGGGACGACCGGCGCGGCATCCTCAACCCGACCGCGGCGGTGGCGGCGCTGAGCGCCTGGATCCCGGGAAAGATGTCGAAGAGCCTGAAGACCCAGGCCGTGATCCGCTATGCCGGGCAGGACATCGGCATCAGCATCTTCGGGGTCGAGCCGCGGCAGGAGGCGCGCATCTCCTCGATCGCCCAGGATTTCCGCCAGGGCAGCTTCGATTCGCTGATCGCCGGCGGCAACAACATCGTGGTCGGGGACAGTCTGGCCAGGCGGCTGGGCGCCGATCTCGGCACCACCGTCACCCTGGTCTCCGCCACCGGCCAGAGCCGCGCGGTCAAGATCGTCGGCCTGTTCCACACCGGCGTTACCGCCCGCGACGAGGGCGAGGGCTATGTCCTGCTGAAGATCGCGCAGATCCTGAGCGAGCGGCCGAACGCCATCAACGAGATCCGGCTGAAGCTGGATGATCCGAACGCCGCGCCGGCGGTGGCCAAGCGGGCCGAGGCGCTGATCGGCTACAAGGCGGTGGCCTGGCAGGAGGCGAACGAGTCCCTGCTGGAGGCCTTCGTCATCCGCAACCTCATCATGTACACGGTGGTCGGCGCGATCCTGCTGGTGGCCGGCTTCGGCATCTTCAACATCGTCTCGACCATCACCCATGAGAAGGCGCGCGACATCGCCATCCTGAAGTCGCTCGGCTTCGAGGCGCGGGACATGCGCCGGCTGTTCCTGCTGGAGGGGCTGACGCTCGGCCTCGCCGGGTCGCTGGCCGGCTGGCTGCTCGGCTTCGCCTTGTGCTTCGGCCTGTCGCAGGTGGAGCTGCACATCTCCGGCGGCACGGTGGGACGCGAGATCACCAAGCTGCCGCTGACCTGGAGCCCCTGGCACTATCTGATCGCCGCCGGCTTCGCCCTGGCCGCCGCCGGCATCGCCGGCTACCTGCCGGCCCGCCAGGCGGCGAAGCTGAACCCGGTCGACATCATCCGGGGGGCGACATGAGCACCCGGAACCCGGAAAAGCTCATCGAGGCCAAGGGCCTGACCCGGGTGCTGCCGGAGACGGTGCCGGTGACGCTGGTCAAGGACGTGTCACTGGCGATCGGCGAACACGAGCTGGTCGCCGTCACCGGCCCCTCCGGCTCCGGCAAATCCTCGCTGCTCTACCTGCTCGGCCTGCTCGACCGGCAGACCGGCGGGACCTTGAGCATTGCCGGCCAGGATGCATCGGCGCTGGGCGAGCGGGACCGCGCCCGGCTGCGGCTGGAGTCGATCGGCTTCGTGTTCCAGTTCCACTTCCTGCTGCCGGAGTTCACGGCGCGGGAGAATGTCGAGATCCCGATGCGCAAGCTGGGCCGCCTCGGCGCCCGGGAGATGCGCGAGCGGGCGGATGCGCTGCTCGACGCGCTCGGCCTCGCCGACCATCGCGGCAAGCGGCCGGACCAGCTGTCCGGCGGCCAGCGCCAGCGCGTGGCGGTGGCCCGATCCCTGGCCAACGACCCGCCGCTGCTTCTGGCCGACGAGCCGACCGGCAGCCTCGATTCCCACAGCTCGGAACAGGTCTTCGCCATCCTCTCGGCCCTGGTGCATGAGCGCGGCAAGACCGTGGTGGCGGTGACCCACGACATCGACCTGGCGGCCCGGATGGACCGGCGGATCCATCTGGTTGACGGGGTTGTGACCAGCGATGAACGGAATGGCGGGTGAGCGTTATCTGCGGATCATGATTGAAGCAGCGAGAAGTGCTCCCGGAGCGCCTGATCTGCCCTGGTCCTGGCTTCGGCTATGGCATCCGGGCCGGAGCCGGTTCCCTGGACGGAGAAGAAGGCCAGGTCACGCAGCCCGATGATGCCGAGGACGGCCTTCAGATAGGGCGTCAGAAAATCCGGCTGGCGCGCTCGCTCGCCGGAAAACCTCCCGCCCGAGGCCACGGCGACGAGAACCGGACAGTTGCGCAGCAGGCCCACCTTTCCGCCTGGTGTCACGTTGAACGTCCGGCGGACCCGGACGACGTGATCGATCCATGCCTTCAGCACGGACGGCACGGTGAAGTTGTGCATAGGCGTGCCGATGACCACGACATCCGCGCTCTCCAGCTCCTGGATCAGCTCGTCGGACACGGAAATGGAGCCGCTTTGGGACGGGTCCGAGGACGACGCCTGGGCGATCGCGTAATTCTCATCGACGTGATCGATCGTGCCCCAGCCGATCATCCGCTCCATCACGATGGCATCCGGCTGCATTTCCAGCAAGTGGCCGATGATCCTTTGGGCGAGCCGGTGGCTCTCGGCGGCCCGACCCCGAGGGCTGCAACTGACGAACAAGATTCTCTTCATTCTGCCCTACTCCGGGTTCTTCCCGCACGCGTCGCCTGCATCCGGATTGTCGATCGGTCAGCACGCAGGGGTGGATCTGAAGCGTTGAGTGGCCGTCATTCTGCAAGGCTCATGGCCCATGCCCTAGATCCATAATCGGACATTGGATCTGGTCCATGTGACGCCACGCCGGTATGGTGCAGGCGCTCTTATTCAGGCTGCCAGGCTGACTGGTCCATGACGATCAAAAGGCTCGAAGAAATCCCGCCGCTGGATCCGGAGGCAGCCATCCCCTTCTACCGGCAGATCTACGACCGGTTTCGCGGGGCCATGGCCGGTGGGATGCTGAAGCCGGGCGACCGGGTTCCCTCGGCGAGAGCGCTGGCCAAAGAGCTGGGCCTGGCGAGAGGCACGATCGAGGCCGCGTATTCCCTGCTGGTTGCCGAAGGGTACATCCAGGCCCGCGGCCAGGCCGGGACGATCGTGACGCCGAACCTCGATCTGCCGACGCGGGCCGCAAGCCCGCCGACGACGCCCGACAGCGGCATCGCCGTGCCCAGCTTTCGCCCGGACTCGATCCTGCCGTTCCAGATGGGCCTGCCCGCCCTGGATCGGTTCCCCCGCAAGATCTGGGCAAGGCTGGGGGCGCGCTGCGTTCGCGCCATGCAACCAGCGGACATGGTCCATCCCCCCGTCGCCGGCCTGCCGGCACTGCGCGCCGGGATTGCCGCCTATCTCCAACTATCGCGTGGGATCAGTTGCTCTCCATCCCAGGTGTTCGTGACATCGGGATACCGCCACACCATCGAGCTGATCGCCCATTCGCTGCTGAAGGCGGAGGACAGCGTCTGGCTCGAGGATCCGGGATACCCGCCCACGCGCGAGCTGCTGGGACATCTGCAGATCGAGCCCGTCGCCGTGCCGGTCGATGGCGAGGGGATGGTCGTTGCCGACGGCACCAGGTTGGCGCCGCGGGCGCGCGCCGCCGTGGTCACGCCGGCGCATCAGAGCCCGCTCTGCGTGTCCCTGTCCTTGCCCCGCCGCCTGGCGCTGCTGGACTGGGCAGCGCGCAACGGCGCCTGGATCGTCGAGGACGATTATGACGGCGAGTACCGCTATGTCAGCCGCCCCCTGCCGGCGCTGAAGAGCCTGGATCGCGACGGGCGCGTCCTCTATGCGGGCACGTTCAGCAAGGTGCTGCTTCCCAGCATCCGGCTGGCCTATCTGGTGGTGCCGGAGACGCAAGTCGGGCGGTTCGAGCAGATCACCCAGGCCTTCGCCGGCGGCAGCCCGGAGCTGACCCAGGCCATCGTCACCGGCTTCATCCAGGAAGGGCACTTCGCGCGCCACATCCAGCGGATGCGCAAGCTCTATGCGGAACGCCGGGAGGCGACGGCGGCCGGTCTGGACAGCGTGCTGGGCAGGCACATGCAGATCGATTCACAACCGGGCGGGATGCATCTGATCCTGCGGCTGCGCGGGCGGCAGTCGGACCGCCGGCTCGTCGAGCGCATGCGCAAGACGGGCCTGTACGGCGAAGCGCTGACGGATTGGACGGCCATCGGAGACGGGCCAGCGGCCCTGCTTCTCAACTTCACGAACATCGACTCGCGAAGCACGGCCGAGAGCCTGGGCCGGCGCATCCTGAGCCTGCTCTGACCCCCCGATCATGGACCAGTGCCTAAGCCGGTTCATGGACCTTCTGGGATAGGCCAAGACGCATCACGTTGGAGTCCTTCGATCATCAAGCAGAAGGATTTCGCCGTGAGCAATCGCATCGACTACGCCAAGGTTTCTCCGGAGGGCTATAAGGCTTTCGGCGGCGTGTACGTCACCGTTCAGCACGGCAGCCTGCCGAAAGATCTCATCAACCTCGTGTATCTGCGGGTGTCGCAGATCAATGGCTGCGCCTTCTGCATCGACATGCATTCGCGCGACCTGCTGAAGTCCGGCCTCGCGGTGGACAAGCTGGTGCTGGTGCCGGTCTGGCACGATGCCGGCAATGTCTTCACGCCCCGCGAGCGTGCCGCTCTCGCCTGGGCGGAAACCGTCACGAAGGTCGCCGAGACCGGCGTGCCCGATGCCGACTATCAAGCCGCAGCCGCCGAGTTCGACGAGAAGGAGCTCGCCGACCTGACCTACGCGATCGGCCTGATGAACGCCTTCAACCGCTTCGGCATCGCCTTCCGCTCGACCCCCGCGGCCGTCGCCAAGGGCTGATGTCTTCGACCCTCAACCAACGGATCTACAGCCATGGCCTGGTTCATGCTCAGCATCGCCGGCATCCTCGAGATCGCGTTCGCCCTCAGCATGAAGGCGTCCGAGGGGTTCACGCGACTGATACCGGGGCTGCTGACGGTCGGCACCGGCCTGTCGAGCGTCGTGCTGCTGTCGCTCGCACTCCGCACGCTGCCGATCGGCACGGGCTATGCGGTCTGGACCGGCATCGGCGCCGCCGGCACCGCGATCCTGGGGATGACGGTGCTGGGAGACTCCACCGCGCCGGTGAGGATCCTCTGCATCGTCATCATCCTCGCCGGCGTCATCGGGCTCAAGCTCGTCTCGGAAGGCTGAGAGGTTCCTTCCGACCGGGATGTGCCGCCTGATCCCGCATCGGGCTGGCGCAGCCGTCCGGTGGTCCACCTGCGTGAAATTCCATATGAATTTTGTCTGCCTTATACGATCAGATCTTGCGCCTACTGCAGGAATATGGCGGCGTGGATCGACATATAGGACGTGATTCGCGACAGGGGACTCCGAGCCCCTCCAGTAAGCCGGATTGGTTTGGCGGCGCTGGATCCAACAGAGATCGTTTCGGGCGTTCGGGATCGCGGCTGCGGGCAGCCGTTCTGCGCATGCGGAGCGCAGGCCGGTCCTGATCGACACATAACGGGAGGGGGACCCGGTGAACCATAGACTTATGGCCGTCCTGCTGGCGGCGCTGTTCCTGTTCATGCCTGGCCTCGGCCACGCCCAGCTGACCTGGAAGCCCGGCAATCCCGGCGGCGGCGGTGCGTTCAACTCCCCCGTGGTGACCAGCGAAGGGTACTGGGCCGTCGGCTCGGACCTCGGCGGCGTCTATCTCAGCATGGATGCCGGCGCCACCTGGACCGCGGTGGGGTCGGCCCAGGGGCTGACCGTCACCCATATCGCATCGCTGGCGGCCCATCCCGCCGGCAAGCTGCTGGTCGGCACCGATGGCGGGCTGTTCGTCGGCAACAGCAACGGCACCGGCTTCAGCCGGAAATACGCCACCGGCTACATCGCCGCCATCGCCGTTTCGGCCGATCCGAACATCATCTACGCCGCGGTGCATCCGCAGTGGGACAGCCTGAGCCCCTATATCATCCGCTCCAGCGATGCCGGCCAGACCTGGAGCGCGACGGGGTCCAACCTGCCCGCCAACCTGCGCATCACCGGGTTGCGCACCCATCCGGTGGATCCCGACGGCGTCTGGGCGGTCAGCGGCCGGGGACGCTTCCCGGACACTCCGGAAAGCCAGGTGGTCTACCAGGCCCATTTCTCCGCCGACGGCGGCGCGACCTTCGCCCGGATGGATCCGCAGCAGGGCAAGCTGGTCGACATCGCCTACGGCCAGGACCCGTCGAACCTGAATCTGATGTATGCGACGGTCGCCGCGACCGGCAACGCCCCGCGGGTCTACAAGTCACTGGAGACCGGATACTCCTGGACGCTGCTCAGTTCCGGCACGCAGGCGCCGTCCGGCATCATCCTGGCCGACCCGGCCAATTCCAGCCATGTCAGGATCGTCGGCCTCGACGACCAGGCCCTACGCCCCGCCGGCACCTATGGCAGCTTCCTGTGGGAGAGCAGCAACGGCGGAACGAGCTGGACCAAATACACCCTGAGCGTCAGCGGCGGCTGGTCCCAGGCCGACGAGGTCTGGGGCATGGGCTTCAGCTACCAGGGGCTGGGCCAGACCCTCGCCACCAATCCGGCGAACCCGAACACCGTGCTGTGGACCAACAACCAGTTCCTCTACGGCAGCAGCGACGGCGGCAAGACCTGGAGCGACCGCGTTTCCACCGCGGTCAGCGGCAAGTGGCGCTCGCGCGGCATCGACAACGTCGTCCCGATCGTGGTCGAGCAGAGCGCGGCGGACGCCAACACGGTCTATGCCGGCTACATGGATCTCGGCCTGTGGCGCTCGGACGACGGCGGCCTCGGCTGGACCAGCCTGAACGCCGCGGCATACACCGGCGGCTGGGCCGGCAAGGGCGGCAACACCCTGAGCGTGGCGGCGGATCCAAGCCGCCCCGGCGTGGTGTGGGCCCAGCTGGGCGGCAACATGGAGAATTGCGGCACGCCCTGCGACGAGCCGCTGTACCTGGTGAAGAGCACGGACAAGGGCGCGACCTGGCAGAACATCACCCAGGGCCTGCCCAACCCGATCCGGCGCCTGGAGGGGCTGACCGTGGCGCCCGACAGCACCGCCAACTTCCGCTGGGTCTACGCCGCCGTGAACGGCGACGTGTATCTGAGCGAGGATGACGGCGTGTCGTGGGCGCAGGTGCTGGACTGCCCGAACGACGACTGCTTCCGGGTCTACTACACCGACACCAACGGCGTGCTCGCCCTGTCGGCCGGCGCGGTCTACCGCTCGTGGCAGGGCGGCAGCGCCGGCACCTGGAGCGCGCTGACCCTGCCCGCCGCCATGACCAGCGGCTGGACCGCGGGAGCGCACTGGCTGCACGACGTCTGGACCTATAGCGGCCCGATGGACCTGGCCAGCCGGGGCGGCAACATCTGGGTCGCGGTCAAGGGCACCGGCAAGGGCCTGTACCGGTCGGCGGATTACGGCCAGAGCTGGACCCGCGTCCGGGCCGACGACCAGGGCCGGACCGTGACGGTCAATGCGAGCAGCGGCCGCGTCTATTTCGGCAGCTCCAGCGCGGTCCATGCCGGCGGCTATGCCACCACCAGCCAGGGCGTGGTCACCAGCGCGGACGGCGTCACCGGCTGGACGGCGCAGAACCAGGGCCTGGCCTTTCCGTTCGCGCTCTACGCCAGGGTCGCGGCCAATGGCGCGCTGTGGCTGGTCTCGCCCGGGCAGGGCGTGATGAAGTGGCGGTGACATCCATGCGCAATCGCCTGCTCCAAGGCCTGGTCGTGCTGCTGGGACTGCTCGGCGTCCTCAGCTTCGGCAATGCCCGCGCGGCCGACCCGGTCGTGATCTACCAGGAAGCGCTGCACTCCGGCTGGCAGGATTGGAGCTGGTCGTCCGGCCAGAGCCTGACCAACGGCACCACGGTGCATGGCGGCAGCCATTCGATCCGCGTGGCGCAGAGCGGCTGGGGCGGCCTCTACCTGCACACCGCCTCGCTCGACACCACCGGCTATGGGGCCTTCACCTTCTGGGCGCATGGCGGGACGGCCGGCGGCCAGCAGCTGCAGTTGCAGGCCCGCGACACCGCCGGCAATCCCCTGACCAGCGTGCCGCTGGCGCCGCTGCTGGCCAATCAGTGGCGGCAATATTCAGTCGACCTGTCGACGCTGGAGGCGCAGGACCTGCAGGTCACCGGCTTCGTCCTCCAGAACGCCACCGCGTCCACCCTCCCCGCCTATTTCGTCGATGACATCGGGCTCAACGTCGCGCCGACCCGGCAGGTGCTCTACGACGATCAGTTCCAGAACGGCTGGACGCCGGGCAATGGCTGGAACATCAGCAGCAACACCGCCATCACCAGCCCGGTGCATGCCGGCACCAAATCCATCGGGATCACGCCGACCGGCGCCTGGGGCCAGTTCTATTTCGACAAGGAGGGCTTCAGCACCGCCGGCTTCGACACGCTCGAGCTGTGGGCGCATGGCGGCACCGCCGGCGGCCAGGTGGTGTCGGTCGACGCCTTCCGCGCCGGGACCTTCCTGGGCACCGCGGTGCTGGCGCCGATGACCGCGGGGCAATGGACCAGGTTCGAGGTGCCGCTGGCCGATCTCGGCATCGCGAACACCACGATCGACACCCTGGCGATCAAACACTATTCGGATCAGGCCGGACCCTGGTTCTACCTCGACGACCTGGCCATGACCGGGCCCGGCACCGGCCCGTCCAATGTGTCGATGAGCGGCCTGCATGTGCAGGGCAACAAGCTGCTCAACGGCGATGGCCAGACGCTGTTCATCCATGGCGTCAATCGCGGCACCACCGGCTTCGAATGCGTGCAGGGCTACGACGCCACGCCGCGCGACCAGGCCTTCGTCGACGCGGTCAAGTCGTGGAACGCCAACGCCGTGCGGGTGCCGCTGAACGAGCAGTGCTGGCTGGGCATCAACACCACCAGCGCCAACGCCCCCTATATGGGCGCGACCTACCGGCAGGCGATCATCGACTACGTCAACCTGATGACCGCGAACAACCTGGCCGTCATCGTCGACCTGCACTATGCGATGCCGGGCACGCTGTCGACCATCGGCCTGAACTTCCAGCCGATGCCGAACGCGGACCATTCGGTGACGTTCTGGACCAGCGTGGCCAACGCGTTCAAGACCAACAGCGCGGTCATCTTCGACCTCTACAACGAACCCTATCTGCTGAACGATCCGCCCGTGGCCCAGGCCTGGACCTGCTGGCGCGACGGCGGCAGCAGCTGCTCGGTGAAGGTCGCGGAGGGCTATGTCGACACCACCACGCCCTACACCGCGATCGGCATGCAGACCCTGGTGAACACGGTGCGCGCCACCGGGGCGGAGAACGTGCTGATGGTCGGCGGGCTCGGGCTCGCCGGCGACCTCAGCCATTGGCTGGCCTACAAGCCGACCGACCCGGAGGGCAACATCGTCGCCTCCTGGCACCAGTACAACTTCGCGACCTGCACCAGCGAGCAGTGCTGGGAGGACGAGGTCGGTCCGGTGATGGATCAGGTGCCGCTGATCGTCGGCGAGTTCGGCATGGCCGATCACTTCGGCGCCAGCTGCGACACCGACTACCTGGACCGGCTGTGGGCCTTCGTCGAGGGCAAGCAGCAGGGCTTCATGGCCTGGAACTTCAACACCTGGCCGGGCACCTGCGGCACCAGCGACTTCAACATCGGCCTGATCACCGACGAAGCCGGCACGCCGTCGGACTACGGCTCCCAGTACCGCAACCACCTGAGCGGGCTGACGAGCGTCTACCCGGATTGACGCCCGCAGCCGGCACTCTCCCCGCAATCACGGAGGCGGCTGGACCAGCATCCGCGCCGCCTCCGCTCCTGCGGCCAGGATGCGATCCGACAATGCGCTCCCCTCGACGGCGCGGGCGAGTTGAAGCGTGCCGATGAGCGTCGCGAAAACACCGAGCATGACTCCCTCCGGATCCCGGGTCTGCGGCGGCAGCGCCGCCGCCACCTGGCGCACCAGGGCGAGAAAGCGTTCGGCATAGAGGTTGCGCGTCTCCGGCGGCTGGCGCGCAAGCTCCGGCAGCAGCGCCGCCGACGCACAGCCGGTCGCCGGATTGTCCCGGTGCTCCGCCGACAGATAGACCGCGATGGCCGCCTCCAGCCCGCCGGCGGACAGGACGTCGCGCAGCTGGTCCGATTGCGCCTCCAGCGCCGCTGCCACGGTTTCGCGGACAAGCTCCTCCTTCGACTGGAAATGCGGATAGAAGGCGCCGTTCGTCAGCCCGGCGTCGCTCATGATGCTCGCGACTCCGGATGAGGCGATGCCGCCGGACCGGAACCGTTCGGAGGCGACCTCCGTGATCCGCCGGCGCGTCGCGTCCTTCCGTCCCTTTTCGTAGCGCATGACCCGACCTTTGCGATGTTTATTGAATTATGATCATAATGTGACTAAGTGATCGTAATGCAATGAACCACTACAGGCCAGGGCTCGTGGCTTTGGAGCAGCGATGAATGCATATTCGGGAAAGACCGCGATCGTGACCGGGGCTTCCTCCGGCATCGGTCGCATCATCGCCGAGGCCTTGGCACAGGCTGGATTCACCGTGTTCGGGACAAGCCGCCGGACGGCCGGCAATGGCCCGGCCGGCGTGTCCATGCTGGCCTGCGACGTGACCGACGATGAATCCGTCGCCACCCTCGTCTCGGCCGTGCTCTCGCAGACCGGCCGGATCGACCTTCTGGTCAACAACGCCGGCGTCGGACTGGTCGGTGGGGCCGAGGAATCCTCCATCGCCCAGGTCCGCGCCCTGTTCGACGTCAACCTGTTCGGCACCATCCGCATGACCAACGCGGTGCTGCCGCCGATGCGGCGCCGCGGCGAAGGGCGCATCGTCAATATCGGCTCGATTCTGGGGCTGATCCCCGCGCCGTATTCCGCCCATTATTCGGCGGCCAAGCACGCGCTCGAAGGCTATTCGGAATCGCTCGACCACGAAGTGCGCGCCTTCGGCATCCGCGTCTCGCTGATCGAGCCGGGCAACACCCGCAGCGGCTTCGAGCAGAACGGCCTCGAGCCTGATGCCGTGCTGGCGGAGTATGACCGGGCCCGGGCCGGCGCCGCGGCGGTGATGAAGGACATGGTGAGCACAGGCGACGACCCGAAGGTCGTGGCCGACGCGGTGCTGAAGGCCGTGGCCGATGCGCGCCCGCGGCGGCGTTATACCGCCGGCAAAAGGGCGCGGCAGGTCAGCCTGCTGCGCCGGTTTGTGCCCGCGGAGATGTTCGACAAGAGCCTGCGCCAGCAGATGCGGCTGCCGGTCTAAACCCTTTGCGGCCGAAGCGCGAAGGCTTCGCCGCATCATTCGAGAACGGCAGGGAGACAGTGTCATGAAGGCGTTCATCGTCGATCGCTACGGCCGGGCGGAGAACGTGCGGGCCGGCGAGATGCCGGAGCCGGAGCTGCGCGACGACGACGTGCTGGTCCAGGTCCACGCCGCCGGCGTGAACGCCTTGGACAACAAGATCAGATCCGGCGAGTTCAAGCTGCTCCTGCCGTTCCGCCTGCCGCTGATCCTGGGCAACGACGTGGCCGGAATCGTGGTGCGGGCTGGATCCCGGGTGCGGCGCTTCAAGGTCGGCGACGAGGTCTATGCCCGGCCGCATCACAACCGGATCGGCACCTTCGCGGAATTGATCGCGATGAACGAAGCCGACGTGGCGCTCAAGCCGAAAACCCTCACCATGGAGGAAGCGGCCTCGATCCCCCTCGTCGGCCTGACCGCCTGGCAGGCCTTGATCGACAGAGCCGGGCTGAAGCAGGGGCAGAAGGTCCTGATCCACGCCGGCTCCGGCGGCGTGGGCACCTTCGCCATCCAGCTGGCCAAGCATGTCGGCGCGACCGTGGCGACGACGGCGAGTGCCGCGACAGCCGATCTGGTGAGAAGGCTCGGCGCCGATATCGTCATCGACTACCGGAAGGACGACTTCGCCAGGACCCTGAGGGATTTCGATGTCGTGCTCGACACCCAGGGCGGAGCGGTTCTTGAGAAATCCCTGCAGGTGCTGAAGCCCGGCGGCAAGGTGATCGGTCTCGCCGGCCCGCCCGACCCGGAGTTTGCGAGATCCATCGGAGCGAACCCGCTCATCGGGCTGGCGATCCGCTTCCTGAGCCGCAGGATCAGGAAGGAGGCACGGCGCCGCCACCTCAGCTATTCGTTCCTGTTCATGCGGGCCGACGGAGACCAGCTGCGCGAGATCGCCGCCCTCATCGAGTCCGGTATCATCCGCCCGGTCGTGGATCGGGTCTTTCCGTTCGAAGCGACCAAAGAGGCCCTGGCCTATGTCGAAACCGGCCGGGCAAAGGGCAAGGTCGTGATCAAGGTGCGGTAGGGAGACGACCTCCGCCCATCGTCGGCATCGCGGCCGCCGGTTCACGATCCCGCATCGACTCACCCCCGGCATCGGGTATGGTCGCGCCATGTCGCCGATCATCACCATCTCGAACCTGTCGAAGACCTATGCCTCCGGCTTCCAGGCGCTGAAGGGCGTCGACCTGGAGATCCGGCGCGGCGAGATCTTCGCGCTGCTCGGCCCCAACGGCGCCGGCAAGACCACGCTGATCAACATTGTCTGCGGCATCGTCCGGCCCGGCGGCGGGGCGGTGTCGGTGGACGGCCACGACATCGTCGGCGACTACCGCGCCGCCCGGTCCCGCATCGGCCTGGTGCCGCAGGAGCTGACCACCGACGCCTTCACCACCGTCTGGGACACCGCCAGCTTCAGCCGCGGCCTGTTCGGCAAGCCGGCGAACCCGGCCCATATCGAGAAGGTGCTGAAGGACCTGTCGCTGTGGGACAAGAAGGACAGCAAGATCATGACGCTGTCCGGCGGCATGAAGCGCCGGGTGCTGATCGCCAAGGCCCTGGCGCATGAGCCGCAGATCCTGTTCCTGGACGAGCCGACGGCCGGGGTGGATGTCGAGCTGCGGCAGGACATGTGGCGGCTGGTCCGTGTGCTGCGCGACCAGGGCGTGACCATCATCCTGACCACCCACTACATCGACGAGGCCGAGGAGATGGCCGACCGCATCGGGGTGATCCGCAAAGGCGAGATCATCCTGGTCGAGGACAAGGCCGAGCTGATGCGCAAGCTGGGCAAGAAGCAGCTGGCGCTGCAGCTGCAGGCGCCACTGGACAGCCTGCCGGAGGCGCTGGCCGCCCATCAGCTGTCGCTGTCGGCCGACGGCACCGAGCTGGTCTACACCTACGACTCGCAGGGCGAGCGCACCGGCATCACCGCGGTGATGCAGGCCCTCGCCGATGCCGGCATCCGGTTCAAGGACCTCCGCACGAGCCAGAGCTCGCTGGAGGAGATTTTCGTCAGCCTGGTGAGCGAACGGCGATGAACCTCTACGCGATCCGCGCGATCTATATGTCCGAGATGGCGCGCACCGGGCGCACCTTGATGCAGAGCATCCTGTCGCCGGTGATCTCGACCTCGCTGTACTTCGTCGTCTTCGGCGCGGCGCTGGGCTCGCGCATCGAGCAGATCGACGGGGTCGGCTACGGCGCCTTCATCGTGCCCGGCCTGATCATGCTGTCGCTGCTGACGCAGAGCATCTCGAACGCATCGATGGGCATCTATTTCCCGAAATTCATCGGCACGATCTACGAGCTGCTGTCGGCGCCGGTCTCCTATCTCGAGATCGTCGTCGCCTATGTCGGGGCGGCCGCCACCAAGTCGATCATCCTCGGCGCCATCATCCTGGCGACGGCCGGGCTGTTCGTGCCGCTGCAGATCCTCCACCCGTTCTGGATGCTGCTGTTCCTGGTGCTCACCGCCGTCACCTTCAGCCTGTTCGGCTTCATCATCGGCATCTGGGCCGACGGGTTCGAGAAGCTCCAGGTGATCCCGCTGCTGATCATCACGCCGCTGACCTTCCTGGGCGGCAGCTTCTACTCGATCTCGATGCTGCCGCCCTTCTGGCAGACCGCGGCCCTGTTCAACCCCGTGGTGTACCTGGTCAGCGGCTTCCGCTGGAGCTTCTACGGGATCGCCGACGTCAACGTCGCGGTGAGCCTGGGCATGACCATGGGCTTTCTGGCGATCTGCCTGGCCATCGTGGCCTGGATCTTCAGGACCGGGTATCGGCTGAAGTCCTGAGCGCAGGCCCGTCGACGGCAATGCCGCCATGCCTTAATTCGGGTTAACATATCCGGGGACGATGGCAGGTTGGCCGGAATCGGGCCAGGTAGGCCCGCGACGGAAGGATTCGCCATGCCTGTGCGTTCACGGCGGCCCGTATTGTGGCTGCTGCTCCTGCCCTACCTCGGGCTCCTGTGGGTGCCGTTCTACAATGCGCGGGAGCCGGAGATCCTGGGCTTCCCGTTCTTCTACTGGTACCAGTTCGCCTGGGTGCCGCTGACCGCGCTGATCATCTGGATCGCCTATCGGAGCGTGCGTCATGACGACTGAGCTGGACGTCGTCGCGCTCTCGGTCTTCGCCTTCTTTTTCATCCTGGTCACCGTCATGGGCTTCATGGCCGCCCGCTGGAAGCGCGGCGAGACGCTGGCCCATATCGACGAATGGGGGCTGGGCGGCCGCAAGTTCGGCACCTGGGTCACCTGGTTCCTGGTCGGCGGCGATTTCTACACCGCCTACACCGTGATCGCGGTGCCGGCGCTGGTCTACGCCGTCGGCGCCTACGGCTTCTTCGCCCTGCCCTACACCATCATCGTCTATCCCTTCGTCTTCCTGGTGATGCCGAAGCTGTGGAAGCGGGCGAAGGAGCATGGCTACGTCACCGCCGGCGACGTGGTGTTCGGCCAGTACGGCTCGCGCGGGCTGGAGCTGGCGGTCGCCATCACCGGCGTCCTCGCCGTGATGCCCTACATCGCGCTGCAGCTGGTCGGCATGGCCGCGGTGATCAAGGCGCTGGGGCTGACCGGCGAGCTGCCGCTGGCGATCGCCTTCGTCATCCTGGCGCTCTACACCTATTCCGCGGGCTTGCGGGCGCCGGCCCTGATCGCCTTCGTCAAGGACATCATGATCTACATCGCGGTGCTGGCCGCGGTGGCGCTGATCCCGTGGGAGCTGGGCGGCTACGGCGCCGTGTTCCAGGCGGCCGACGACGCCTTCAAGGCCAAGGGCGCGGGCGGCCTGCTGCTGGGCGACAGCCAGATGGTGGCCTATGCCACGCTGGCCTTCGGCTCGGCGTTGGCCGCCTTCATGTATCCGCACACCCTGACCGGCATCTTCGCCTCGGCCAGCGCCAACACCATCCGCAAGAACGCGGCCCTGCTGCCGGCCTATACCCTGCTGCTCGGCCTCCTGGCCCTGCTCGGCTATATGGGCCATGCCGCGCATCTCAACGTCGCCAGCCCGAACGACGTGGTGCCGGCCCTGTTTCCAGACGCTGTTCCCGAGCTGGTTCGCCGGCTTCGCCTTCGCCGCCATCGCCATCGGCGCCCTGGTGCCGGCGGCGGTGATGAGCATCGGCGCCGCCAACCTGTTCACCCGCAACTTCTGGAAGGCCTATGTCGACCCCGGCATCAGCCATGCCGGCGAGGCTCAGGTGGCCAAGCTCACCTCGCTGGTGGTCAAGGTCGGCGCCCTGTTGGTGATCGTGTTCCTGCCGACCCAGTTCGCGCTGGACCTGCAGTTGCTGGGCGGCGTCTGGATCCTGCAGACCCTGCCGGCGCTGGTGTTCGGCCTCTATGTCGGCTGGTTCCGGGCGCCGGCGCTGCTGGCCGGCTGGGCCGTCGGCTTCTTCGGCGGCAGCTGGATCGTCTGGCAGGACGGACTGAAGCCGCTGCACGCGCTGAGCTTCGGCGGCAGCACGGTCACGGTCTATGCCGGGCTGCTGGCGCTGGCCGCCAACATCGTGGTCGCGGTGGTGGTCAACCTGGCCGTGGCGCCGCGAGTGGCGCGGACAGCCTGATCGTCGGGCGGGGCAGGGTTACTCGGCCTTGCTCCGCCCCCGCGGACGGATGGCTTCGGCCACCGACACCTTGGTGCGGCCGAGCAGATCCATCAGGTGCTCGATCTCGCCGGTGCCAAGGCCCGCCGTCATCTCCGCCACCCAGTCGCCATGCGCCGCGGCCATGGCGGCGAACTGGCGCTCGCCCTCCTCGGTCAGGCGGATGACGTGCTTGCGCCGGTCCGCCGGCGACTGTTCGCGCGCCACCAGCCCGCCCTCGACCAGCCGCTCGACCAGCCCGGTCATGTTGCCGTTCGAGACCATCAGCCGCTGGCTCAGCTCGCCCAAGGTCAGCCCCTGGCGCATCTTGTACAGCTGCGCCATCAGGTCGAAGCGTGGCAGGGTGGTGTCGAAGCTCTCGGCCAGGCGGCGGCGGACCTCGCGCTCGATCATGGTGGTGCAGGTCAAGAGCCGCAGCCACAGCCGCAGCTCGACGCGATGGTCCTTGGGCCGGTCGGTGACCGCGGTCTCGGCATCGATCATTCTGCGTCAGTCCTGCACACGGCCGTTGGCCACCCGATCTGCTTTAAGTTTAAACTATAGCCGCGGACGGCGCCCCGAAGAAGGGTGCCGCGCAGGAGCCAGCGGAGATCAGCGATGACCAGCAGGTGGGTCGATATCACGGCCGATGACGACGGCCGGTTCCAGGGCTATCTCGCGGTGCCGGCGAGCGGTTCCGGCCCCGGCATCCTGCTGCTGCAGGAGATCTTCGGCGTCAACGCGCATCTGCGGGCCGTCGCCGACCTCTATGCCGAGGAAGGCTATGTCGTGCTGGCGCCGGATCTGTTCTGGCGGCTGGAGCCCAGGGTCGACCTCGGCTATGGCGAGGCCGACGTGGCCCGCGCCCGCGACCTGCTGGGCCGCCTCGACATCGACCTCGCCGTGGCCGATTGCGGCGCCGCCCTGACGACGCTGCGGCGGCTGCCGGAATGCCGCGGCAAGATCGGCGCGCTGGGCTTCTGCCTGGGCGGGCGCCTGGCCTATCTGGCCGCCGCGCGCCACCATGTCGACGCCGCGGTCAGCTACTACGGCACCGGGCTGGAACCGCTGCTGGGCGAGGCCGGCGCGATCCGCTGCCCGATGGTGTTCCATTGCGCGGAGAAGGACCGCCACCTGCCGCCGCCGGTGCGGGAGGCGATCGCCGACGCCTTCGCTGGACGCGACGACGTGCGGATCTTCGTCTATCCCGGCGCCGACCACGGCTTCAACGTGCCGGCCCGGGCGGCCTACGACAAGCCGGCCTCGCTGATGGCCCATTCCCGCAGCCTGGCCGTGTTCCGCGCCGCCCTGGGGCCGCGTTACGACCTGCCGGCGCTGTGGGATCGGCACACCGAGCTGGAATTCGCCACCCGCGATGCCCGCGCCACCATGGCGACGATGGTGGCCGAGCCCTATGTCAACCACATCCCGACCATGACCGGCGGCGTCGGCCAGGACGACCTGCACCGCTTCTACGCCAACCACTTCATTCCGAAGACGCCGGCCGACACGAAGCTGATCCCGATCAGCCGCACCGTCGGCGTCGACCGACTGGTCGACGAGATGCTGTTCTGCTTCACCCATGACGTCGAGATCGACTGGATGCTGCCCGGCATCCCGCCCACCGGCCGTTATGTCGAGATCCCGCTGGTCGCGATCGTCCGCTTCCGCGGCGACAAGCTGTACAACGAGCACATCTACTGGGACCAAGCCTCGGTGCTGGTGCAGATCGGCCTCCTGGATCCGAAGGGGTTGCCGGTGGCGGGGGCCGAGACGGCGAGGAAGCTGGTCGATGAAAGCCTGCCCTCCAACACCCTGATGGCCCGCTGGGCGGACAGCGCAGCGCAGCGGAACGCCTAGGCAAAAATCGACCGGCCCCGGAACAATCGGGCATCGACAGCGGGGCCGGTTTCGATAAGGATAAGGGTGAACAGGGGGATTTCCGGCACCGCCATTTGAGATGCGCAGTCATATTTTTGTGCTCGGGCTGATGCTGGCATCGCCGGCCGCCCTGGCCTCCCCGTCGCCCCTCATGCCCGCGGCGCCGGTCCATTCCGACATCCTGGCCATCACCGCTGCAGGCCCCGAGGCCGAGCTGCTCGGCCTGCGTCTGGCAGCCGATTCCGGGAATGCCGAGGCGCAGATCCGGCTCGGCTATCGCCACGAGGCCGGCGACGGCGTCGACCGGGATCTGGTCGACGCGGTCACCTGGTACCGGCGGGCCGCCGAGCAGGGCAGCGCCCGCGGCCAGGCCTATCTCGGCGACATGTACCGGGACGGCGCCGGGGTGGCCCAGGACGACGCCGAGGCGGTGCGCTGGTACCGCCTGTCGGCGGCCCAGGGCTACGACCGCGGCCAGACCTATCTCGGCTACATGTATCAGGACGGGCGTGGCATCGAGCGCAGCGAGGCTGAGGCCGTGCGCCTGTACCGCCTGGCCGCAGAGCAGGGCTACGTCCCGGCCCAGAACAGCCTCGGCTACATGGCCGAGAACGGCCGCGGCGGCGCCCTGGATTATGCCGCCGCGGCCTATTGGTACGGCCGCGCCGCCGGGTCCGGTTCCGCCGTCGGCCGGCGCCTGCTGGGCAATCTGTACCAGTCCGGCCGCGGCGTGCGGCAGGACGATGCCGAGGCGGTGCGCCTCTACCGCCTGGCCGCCGATCAGGGCGATGCCGAGGCCCGCACCAATCTCGGCTGGATGTACGAGGTCGGTCGCGGCGTGGCCGAGGACGAGGCCGAGGCCGCCCGCCACTATCGCCTGGCGGCCGATCAGGACCTGGCCCGGGCGCAGACCAACCTGGCCTTCCTGTATGCCGGCGGCCATGGCGTGGCCCGGGACGATGCCGAGGCGGTGCGCTGGTACCGCCGGGCGGCGGCGCAGGGCTATGCCCGCGCCGAGGCCGAGCTCGGCTCCATGTACGACTACGGCCGCGGCGTGGCCGAGAACGACGCCAAGGCGATGCGCTGGTACCATCTGGCCGCGAAGCAGGGCTACGCCGAGGCGCAGAACGCCATCGGCATTCTGTACGACGTCGGCAAGGGCGTGGCTCGGGACGATGCCGAGGCCGTGCGCTGGTATCGGTTGGCGGCCGACGAGGGCTATGCCCACGCCCAGAGCAACCTCGCCTGGATGTATGAGTGCGGCCGCGGCGTGGCGCAGGACCTGGCCGAGGCCGCCCGCCTGTATCGTCTCGCCGCCGACCAGGGCATCGCACGGGCCCGGGCCAATCTCGGCGATCTTTATCGCGACGGCCGGGGCATACCGCAGGACGACCGCGAGGCCATCCGCTGGTACCGCCTGGCCGCCGAGCAGGGTTATGCCCGCGCCGAGGCCAACCTCGCCTGGATGCATGAGCGCGGCCGCGGCGTGCCCGAGGACGATGCCGAGGCGGCACGCTGGTATCGCCGTTCGGGCGAGCGGGGCTATGCCTATTCCCAGCTCAGTCTCGGCCGGATGTATGAGGAAGGCCGAGGCACAGCGCAAAATGACGTCAAGGCGTTGCGCCTGTACCGCCTGGCCGCCGACCAGGGCGATGCCGAGGCCGCCTTCCATCTCGGCTCCCATTTCAAGACCGGGCGCGGCGTGGCGCAGGACGATGCCGAGGCGCTGCGCTGGTTCCGCATCGCCGCCGCGAAGGGCAACCCCGAAGCGCAGGGCGAGCTGGGCATCGCCTACGAGACCGGGCGCGGCGTCGCCCGCGACGAGACCGAGGCGGTGATCTGGTTCGCACGGTCGCTGGCGGAGGCGGACGACGTGCCGCAATATGCCGCCGCGCTGCTGGGCGCCCGGTCGCCGACCGCCAAGGTCGCGGCGGCGCTGCGGCTTCTGGCGACGCTCGGCTATGCCTCCGAGGGCGCGGCCGAGGCCTTCCGCCGCGCCGAAGGACTTCCGGCATCCGACGGCGTCGACGACGTGTTGTTGATCGCACTGGCACGGAAGGCGCGGCAGGCCGGTCCTGCGTCCTGACGCGGAATTCATGTAACCGCCGGCCGCGTCCGGGCGTACGGGTTTCTCGAAGGGGACGTCGACGCTCCAACGAGGACACATCATGAAGCGCAGCGCGATCGCGGGCCTGGCCCTGTTCACGGCCCTGGCCGCCCTGCCGGCCATGGCCCAGAGCCAGCCCCAGCAGCGCATCCGCGGCACCATCGAGGCGATGGACGGATCGGTGCTGACCATCGCCGCCCGCGGCGGCAGCACCGCGACCGTCACTTTGGCCGACGACGCCACGGTGCGGACCATCGCTCCGGCCGACATCCGCGACATCAAGCCCGGCAGCTATATCGGCAGCGCCGCGATGCCGCAACCCGACGGCAGCCTGCGGGCACTGGAGGTGCAGGTGTTCCCGGAGAGCATGCGCGGCGTCGGCGAAGGCCAGCACCCGTTCGACCTGAAGCCCGGCAGCACCATGACCAACGCCACGGCCGGCGATGTCGAAGGCACCGACGGGCGGGTGGTGACGCTGCGCTACCAGGGCGTCGAGACCAAGCTGACGGTGCCGCCCGACGTGCCGGTGATCACCTATGAGCCGGGCAGCCGCGACCAGCTGACCAAGGGCGCCCATGTCATCGTCAGCACGGTCAAGGGCACCGACGGGTCGCTGGTCTCGCACGCGATCCAGGTCGGCAAGGATGGGCTGGTGCCGCCGATGTAGGGCCGCACCGCTCCTACACCGTCATGGCGAGCGAAGCGTGGCCATCCAGTCCCTCGGCCGGAGCGCTGGCCCGACCATTCTGGATGGCCACGCCCCTTCGGGGCTCGCCATGACGATAAAGGGTGGGGCGTCCCCCGGCCTCAGATCAGCTTGCTCCGCCCCAGCTCGGCCTTGAGATAGGCGTAGAACACCGGTGCCGCGATCACGCCGGGCACGCCGAACGCCGCCTCCATCAGCAGCATGGCGATCAGAATCTCCCAGGCCCGGGCATGGATCTGGGTGCCGACGATCTTGGCGTTGATGAAATATTCCAGCTTGTGGATGAGAATCAGGAAGGCCAGCGACGCCGCGGCGGTATAGACCGACAGGCTGAGGCTGATCACCACGATCACGGTGTTCGAGATCAGGTTGCCGATCACCGGCAGCAAGCCGACCACAAAGGTGACCACGATCATGGTCTTGGTCAGTGGCAAATGGACGCCGAACGAGGGCAGGACCACGACCAGGTAGATCGCGGTCAGCACCGTGTTCAGGGCCGAGATCCGCACCTGGGCGAAGACCACGCGGTGGAATGACAAGGCCAGCAGCCGGGCCCGTTCCGCCAGCGCCCGGGCCAGCGGCCCGCGGCCCGGCTTCTCGGTCAGGTCGGCAATGGCGATCATGCCGCCGATCACCAGCCCGATGACGATATGGACCAGGATGCGCCCGACATCGGTGGTGAGCCGCAGCAGGTCCCGCGAATGCTCGCGCAGCGATTGCGCCAGCATGGTGTCGAGGTCCTGCCCGCTGGCCGGGATATAGGCGACGATCCAGGGCGGCAGCTGCTGGCTGGCTTCCTCGACCGCCTCGGCCATCTTGCGCATCACCGCGACCAGCCCCTCCTGCCGGGTGGTGAGCAGGGAGATCAGCTCGATCACGCCGAAGATGACGGCCAGGCTCAGCACCGCGGTCAGCAGTCCGAGGGCGATGATGCGGCCGATGTTGTGCATGGCGCCGAAGCGGCGGAACGCCGGCGCCACGGCATGCACCAGCTCATGGATCAGCAGCCCCGCCAGCAGCGCGGCGAGCAGGCCGAACCACAGGCTGCCGAGCAGGGCAAGGCCGGCAAGGATCTGGGCGGCTATCTCGATGTGGCGCTCCCGGGGGGCGGGATGCACGGCTGCCGGAACCACGGCCGGAACGTCCTCGCTTCGGCCGGGTTGGAAATTCATGATGGGAAAGCCTGTTCTCGACGGGCGCGCACGCAAAGGATACCGGCCTGACTCCGGACCTTTATCGGACAAAAGTCAATCAAACGCTGTGGACGAGGCCTCGACATGAACGACCCGATCGGCGACCGCTGCCTCGATGAGATCGAGCGGCTGCACCGGTTCTTCGAGCGCTGGCTGGGCAACGGCGCGACCGACCCGGCGGAGTTCGCCCGGGTCGAGCCGGCCTGGCCCTCCGACTTCACGCTGATCGCCCCGGACGGGGCGGTGCTGGACCGTGCCGCAGTGACCGGCTGGCTGCGCCAGGCGCGCGGGGTGCATGCCGACCCCGCCGCCCCGTTCCGGATCGAAATCCGCAACGCCGCCGTGCGCCTCGTTCTGCCCGGTGGCTTCCGCCTCTGCACCTATGACGAATGGCAGAGCGTCCGTGGCGTCGAGAGCCTGCGCCGATCGACCGCCCTGCTGGAGGCCCGGGACGACGCGGTGCTGTGGCGACACCTGCAGGAGACCTGGGTCGGCTGATACAGCCAGATTCCGGCTCGCTCCAGCGGCCTTTGAGATCCACTCTCCGGCCTCTTCCGTCATGGCGAGGAGCGTAGCGACGTGGCCATCCAGGGGGCCGGTGCAACTGGATGGCCACCCCCTTCGGGGCTCGCCATGACGGGTTAAGAATTGGCGCCGCTGTTCTTACAACTTATACGCCGCCTTCGGCAGCCGGTAGGCCAGGTCGACCGCGACCTCCGCCGCCTCGTCCTCGTCCAGCCGGTGTTCGGCCACCAGCTGGGCCAGGTAGCGGCAGTCGATGCGGCGGGCGACGTCGTGCCGGGCCGGGATCGAGGGGAAGGCGCGGGTGTCGTCGTTGAAGCCGACGGTATTGTAGAACCCGGCCGTCTCGGTCGCCAGCTCGCGGAAGCGCAGCATCCCCTCCGGGCTGTCGAAGAACCACCAGGGCGGGCCGAGCCGCAGGGTCGGGTAGTGCCCGGCCAGCGGCGCCAGCTCGCGCGCATAGGTGCTCTCGTCGAGCGTGAACAGGATTACCGACAGGTCGCGCTCATTGCCGAAACGGTCGAGCAGCGGCTTCAGCGCGCGGACATAGTCGGTGCGGGTCGGGATGTCGGCGCCCTTGTCGCGGCCGAACTCGCGCTGCAGCGTCGGGTTGTGGCTGCGGAGGGAGCCCGGATGGATCTGCATCACCATCCCGTCCTCGAGGCTCATCCGCGCCATCTCGGTCAGCATCTGGGCCCGGAACAGCTCGGCGTCCTGCGGCTCGAAATGGCTGGAGACGATCTTCTCGAACAGCGTCACCGCCGGTACCGGGTCGAGATCGGCCGTCGCCGCGGTCGGGTGGCCGTGGTCGGTCGAGGTCGCGCCCATGTCCTTGAAGAAGGCCCGGCGCTGCTGCAGGGCGGTGAGGTAGCCACGCCAGGAATGCGTGTCCTCGCCGGTGATCTCGCCGAGCTTCTGCAGCCCGTCGCGGAAGCCGTCGAACTCCGGGTCCACCACCGGGTCGGGGCGGAAGGCGGTGACCACCCTGCCCTTCCAGCCGCTGTCGCGGATGGCGCGGTGATGGTCGAGCGGGTCGAGCGGCGATTCCGTGGTGGCGATGACCTCGAGGTTGAAGCGCTCGAACAGCGCCCGGGGGCGGTAGTCCGGTCGCGCCAGGCGGTCGGCGATGCGGTCGTAGATCCGATCGGCGCTGGCCGGGGTCAGCCGCTCCTCCACCCCGAACAGGGTCTCGAAGGTGTGGTCGAGCCACATCCGGGTCGGGGTGCCGCGGAACAGGTGCCAATGCTCGGCGAAGCGGCGCCAGATCGCCCGCGGATCCGTCTCCACCGGCCCGCCGTCGCGCCGAGGCACGCCGAGATCCTCCAGCCGCACGCCCTGGCTGTAGAGCATGCGGAAGATGTAGTGGTCCGGGATGATCAGCAGCGAGGCCGGGTCCGGGAAGGCCTCGTTCTTGGCGTACCAGGCCGGGTCGGTGTGGCCGTGCGGGCTGATCAGCGGCAGGCCGGCGACCTCGGCATAGAGGCGCCGGGCGATGCCGCGCTGGGTCGGGTCCGGTGAAAAGAGACGGTCCGGGTTAACCAGCATTTCTCACCCCCCTTGCGTCCTGCGCCGGTTCAACATGCCGACCGGGCAGGAGAGCGGCGCAGCGCGATGCAGCGCATCGCGCAAGCCGTTCGACGCCCCCGGTCGGCATGTTCAACCGGCCCGGAGGGTCGCCTTGCGGCGGCCGCCTGAGGGGGCGGGCCGCTCGACCGTATCGCCCGATACGCTCTTCGCGTCCCGCCCCCTCATCCGACTCGCCGCAAGGCGACGCAGGGCGTAAGGGGGGTGAGAAATGCTGGTTTGGGCTCATGCCACGGCTTTCGGCTGCGGACGCCAATCGGCGTATTTGGGATGGTCGCGGCCGATCGGAAGGTCGACGGCCACGCCGGTCTCCGCAGAATGGAACAGCGCCGTCGCCAGTTCCAGCGACCGGCGCGCATCATCGAGCGTTACCGGCAGCGCGCCATCGGTCTCCAGCGCCTTGTGGTAGCGGCCGAGCTGGCCGGCGAAGCGCGACGGCACCGGCTCCCACTCCGCCAGCGCGCCCTCGATCCGCTGCGCGATCTCCGGCGAGGCCGGGGTGATCTGCCACGGGCCGTCGCCCGGGGCATAGGGCTTCAGGCCGCTCTCGAAGGTGACATTCTCGAAGCAGAAGCGCAGCCGGCTGATCTCGACCTGCGAGCCGAGGGTGGCGGCCAGCGAGACCAGGGCACCGCTCTGCATCACCACGCTGGCGACGGCGCAGTCCTCGACCTCGATCGGGTTCACCCGGGTCGCGGTCTGGCAATAGACCGAGGCCACCGGCCCCATCAGCCAGGTCATGATGTCGTGCGAATGGATGGCATGGGTCAGCAGCACGCCGCCCAGCTCGGTGTCCAGCCGGCCGCGCCACGGCACCGAATAGTATTTGGCGCCGCGGTTCCAGTGCGTCTCCACCGTGGCGAGGTAGGGCTTGCCGGCGATGCCGGCCTCGACGATGCGCTTGGCCTGCTGCAGCCCGTCGCCATAGCGGTACTGGAAGATCGGCATCACCCGGCCCGGCGCTTCGGCCTCCGCCTTCACCACCCGGTCGAGATCGGCCAGCGACCCGACCAGAGGCTTCTCACAGATCACCTGCTTGCCGGCCTCCAGCGCCGCCAGGACCTGGCCGATATGCACGGTCGGCGGGGTGCAGATGTCGATCACCTCGATCTCCCGCATGCGCAGGATCTCGTCGAAGCGGGTGGTCCGCACCGGGACGTTGAATTCGTCGCCGATCTCGGTCAGGCGGTCCGGGTTCAGGTCGCAGATCGCCTCGACCCGGAACTTGTCCGGATGGGCGGCATAGCCTTCGGCAATGTGGCCGCGGCCGACGCCGAGGCCGATCACAGCAACGTTACGAACCGCCATTCTCAAGCCCTCCGTCCGGCGGTCGATTCCGCCATCGCCTGCGCCGTCAGCGCCAGCTCCATCGCCTTGAAGCAATGCTCCTGGGTCATCGCCGTCTCCGTCCGCTCCAGCACGTCGGCGACCAGCTGCCGGCCGAAAGGCAGCTCGACATTGCTGCAGTCGATCCGCTGCATCCCCTTGCCGTCGACCAGGATCAGGTGGTCGGTCCCCGGCTGGCCGGTCGGGTCGACATATTTGCGCAGCTCGATATAGCCCTCGGTGCCGAGGATGGTCAGCCGCCCGTCACCCCAGGTCGGCAGCCCGTCCGGCGTGAACCAGTCGATCCGGATGTAGCCGGTGGCGTCGGGGGTGCGCAGCAGCGCCTCGCCGAAATCCTGCAGCTCCGGCGTCCCCGGGTTGCCGCGGTTGGCGACCGCGGCCGAGGCGACCTCGACGTCGAGCGTGCCGGCGAAGAACAGGAACTGCTCGAACTGGTGCGAGGCGATGTCGGTGAGGATGCCGCCGTAGCGGGCCCGCTTGAAGAACCAGTCCGGCCGCGTCTTGGCGTTGAGGCGGTGCGGCCCGAGGCCGACGGTGTTGATCACCTTGCCGATCGCGCCGGCCTGCACCAGCTCGCCCGCCTTGACGGTCGACCGGGTCTGGAAGTGCTCGGAGTAGCAGATCGAGTAGATCCGCCCGGTCTCGGCCTGCACCCGCCGCACCTCGGCCAGCTGCTCCAGCGTGGTCATGCCCGGCTTGTCGGACAGGTAGTCCTTGCCGGCCCGCAGCACGGCGATGCCGAGCGGCGCCCGGTCGGCCGGGATGCCGGCCGAGGTGACCAGCTTGATCGACGGGTCGTCCAGGATGGCGCGCGGGTCGGAGACGCGCCTGGCCTGCGGGTAGCGGGTCTGGAACGGGCCGGCGAGGTCGTCCTCCGGCGCGTGGAAGGCGACGAACTCGCCCCCGGCGCCGAGCAGCGCGTCGACCTGCCCGAAGATGTGGTTGTGATTGATGCCGATGGCGGCGAAGCGGATGGTCATTCGGGGTCCCGGTTCAGCGTTTCATGCCGGTGGTGGCGACGCCCTCGATCAGAAGGCGCTGGAAGAACAGGAAGAACACGAACACCGGCAGCAGGGTCAGCACGGACATGGCGAACAGCGCGCTCCAGTCCGACTTGCCGGTGGAATCGACGAAGTTCCTGAGGCCGAGCTGGACCGTGTAGGAACCCATGTCGTTCAGGTAGATCAAGGGCGCGAAGAAGTCGTCCCAGGTCCAGATGAAGGAGAAGATCGCCGCCGTAGCCAGCACCGGCTTCGACAGCGGCATGATGATCTTCCAGTAGATCTTCCACGGGCTGCAGCCGTCCATCATCGCAGCCTCGTCCAGCTCGCGCGGCAGGCCGCGGAAGAACTGCACCATCAGGAAGATGAAGAACGCGTCGGAGGCCAGGTATTTCGGCACCACCAGCGGCAGGAAGGTGTCGACCCAGTCGAGCTGCAGGAACAGCACGTATTGCGGGATCAGGGTCACGTGGTAGGGCAGCATCAGCGTGCCCAGCATCAGCGCGAACCAGAAGCCGCGGCCGGGGAAGCGCAGCCGGGCGAAGGCGAAGGCGGTCAGCGAACAGGCGAAGACGTTGCCGATCACCGATAGCCCCGAGATCACCGCCGAGTTCCAGAAGAACTGGCCGAAGCTGATGTCGAGCCCGCTCCAGCCCCGGACATAGGCGTCGAGGCTGAAGCTCTCCGGCCACAGCGAGGCCGAGGAGAAGATCTGGCTGTCGTCCTTGAACGAGCTGGCCAGCATCCACAGCAGCGGATACAGCATCGCCAGCGAGGCGGCGCAGAGCGCGATGTGGATCAGCAGCGACCGCGACAGCGGGCGGCGGGCCGGGTCGAGCGCGATGTCACTCATCGTAATGCACCCAGTAGCGTGCCGAGAGGAAGGAGAAGGCGGTGAACAGCGCGATGATCACCACCAGCACCCAAGCCAGCGCCGAGGCGTAGCCCATCCGGAAATTGCTGAAGGCCTCCTGGTACAGGTACAGGGTGTAGAACAGGGTGGAGTCGATCGGCCCGCCCGTGCCCTCGCTGATGATGAAGGCCGGGGTGAAGGCCTTGAACGCCTCGATCGTCTGGATCACGGCGTTGAAGAACACCACCGGGGTCAGAAGCGGCAGGGTGATGCGCCAGAACCGGTTCCAGGGCGTGGCGCCGTCGATCGCCGCCGCCTCATACAGGTCCCGCGGGATCTGCCTGAGGCCGGCGAGGAAGATGATCATCGGCGACCCGAACTGCCAGACGCTGAGGACGACCAGCGTCGACAGCGCGTAATTCGGATTGGAGATCCAGCTCGGCCCGTGGATGCCGAACAGGGCCAGGAACTGGTTGACCAGGCCGCTGCCGGCGAAAAGCTGCCGCCACAGCACCGCGATGGCGACGCTCGCGCCCAGCAGCGACGGCAGGTAGAACAGCGCGCGATACACCGGCAGGCCGGAGATGCCCTTGTTCAGCAGCATCGCCACGCCGAGGGCGAAGGCCAGCTTCAAGGGCACCGCGAACAGCACGAACAGGAAGGTGACCTTCATCGAGGACAGGAACTTCGGATCGGCCGTCGCGATCCGGACATAGTTCGCGGCCCCGACCCAGTTCGGATCCTGCAGCAGGTCGAAATCGGTGAAGGACAGGTAGAGCGAGACCAGGATCGGCCCGGCAGTCAGGCCGATGAATCCGATCAGCCATGGCGTCAGGAACATGTAGCCCGAAAGGGTGCGGGATGTGATTCGCCGCTTCCCCCGCGCCCGTTGCACCCTGCCTGAGGCCTGCACCGCAACGGTCATGACGTCACCCGCGATCGAGAATGCTGTTGGCTTCGTCGAAGAACTGCTTGGCGCCGTCAGCCACCGACGCCTGCTCGAACGAGATCAGCTCGTTCACCCGCTTCAGCAGGAAGGCTATCTCGCCCGCGCCCTTCGGCGCCGACGGCGGCAGGGGGCCGACCTTGTCGGTGATGAAGGCGATGTAGTCGAGCGCGATCTTGTTCTGGCCGTCGAGGGTCGGGCCCACCGCCTCGCGCAGCGCCTTCGAGGCCGGGACCCCGCGTTCGACGCCGAGCACCTTCCCTGCCTCCGGATCGGTCACGTAGTAGTTGACCAGGCGGACCGCCTCCTCGGCGACCTTGCTGCGCGCGCTGATGCTCCACAGCATCGACGGCTTGAGGTACTGGCCCGGCTTCGCGCCCGGCCCGCCGCTCGGCTGCATGGTCATGTTCAGCTTGGTCTTCACCAGAGCCTGGTGCGCCACCAGCTGGTTCGAATTGGTGCTGATCGCCGCGGCCTTGCCCAGCGCCAGCATGCTGCTCTCCGGCGCATTCTTATCGAGCGCCTGGACATCGGCCGGCGGCACCGCGCCCTTCTGGCGCAGCTCGTGCCAGAAGCCGAACCAGTCCTCCGCGTCCTTGAGGTCGAAGCCCAGCCGGCCTTCGGCGGTGTACAGCGACTTGCCGCGCTGGCGGGTCCAGCAGTCAAGCGACGGCTCGACGCCGCCGCCATCCTGCATGCCCCAATAGCCCGGCTTCTTCTGGGCGACGCGGCCCGACCACTCACCCCACTGCGTCCAGCTCCAATCCCATTGCGGCTCCTCGACGCCGAGTTGCTTCACGGTCTCGGCGTCGTAGACGAAGGCGGTCGAGTTGTTGCCGAGATTGACGCCGTAGAGCTTGCCGTCGACCCGGCCGCACTCGATCGCATCCTTGCCGAAATCCTCGATCTTCAGGATCGACGGCATGTAGTCGTCGAACGCCAGCAGCGCGCCGCGCCGAGCGTATTCGACGATGTAGCGGTAGTCCATCTGGATCAGGTCGGGCGCGTTGCGTCCTGCGGTCTGGGTGGCCAGGCGCGGCCAGTAGTCGGGCCAGCCCAGCGTCTCGCCGTTGATGCCGATGCTGGGATGCGCGGCCTCATACAGCTTGTTGACCTTGTTGGTGCGGTCGGCCCGCTCCTTGGAGCCCCACCAGAACATGCGCAGGCGGGTGTCCTGGGCCAGCGCCGGCAGCGGCAGCCCGGAGGCAGCCAGTCCACCCAAAGCGGCGCCCATTTTCAGCATCTGTCTGCGGTTCGTGATCAGTCTCGCCATCTCGTGTTCCTCCTGTCGTTCGCGCCTCTTCTCTCCGAAGGCGCTGCCTGGTGTCGGGGTTCAGTTGGGGCCGAGGATGGCAGCAGCGCCGGCGTTCTTCAGCGGCGGCAGCGGCGCAATCCTGTCGGTGACGAGGTCGATGTCGTCGAGCATGGTGCGGGTCGGCGTCGCGAGCCGGGGCGCGATCGTCGCGCTGGCCTTGGAGAGACCGGCGGCACCGATCCTGCGTCCCAGGGCATGCCTGCGGGTCGACCGCAGCGGCGTCATCGCGTTCCTCCTGATGCCCCACCCCGTCGGTCAGCCCGTCGGTCGGCGAGACGTTGCAAGCGGTGGTCGGTTGGTGCCTGAGGCAGGCCTTCGACCGAAGGCCGGCGCGACGATTGTTATAACCAGTTGGTTACAAGCTAGATCGATGCGATGATGGCTGTCAACACGAACACCGGCCGCGACGTTGCGTCGCCTCCGGCCCTGATCGAGGCCGCCAAACCGTGAGCATCAGCGACGAGACCATCGACGCCCCGGCGGAAGACAAGCCGAAACGTCCCGCCACCAAGGCCGTGCGCGACCCGGAACGCACCAGCGCCGCGATCCTCGCCGCCGCGGTGAAGGAGTTCATGGAGAAAGGGTACAGCGGCGCGCGGATCAACGAAATCGCCAAACGCGCCGGCGCCAACAAGCGCATGCTGTACCACTATTTCGGCGACAAGGAGGCCCTTTACCTGGCGGTGCTGGAAGGCGCCTATGTCGCCATCCGCTCGGCCGAGAGCAAGCTGCACCTGGCCGATCACGACCCGGTCGAGGGCATCCGCGAGCTGGCACTGTTCACCTGGCGCTACTTCATCGAGCACCCGGAATTCCTCAGCCTGCTGCAGACCGAGAACCTGATGAAGGCGCGGCACCTGAAGCGCTCCGCCCGCATCTTCGACTTGCATTCGCCGCTGGTCGCCGTGATCTCCGACCTGCTCAAGCGCGGCGCCGCCAAGGGCGTGTTCCGGGCCGATGCCGACCCGGTCAAGGTCTATGTCAGCATCGCCTCGCTGGGCGCCTTCTACCTGTCGAATCGCTACACGCTCTCGACCATCTTCCGGCGCGAGCTGACCGAGACGCGCGCCTTGGCCGAATGGGGCGACCACATCGCCCACATGATCCTGGCCTCGCTGCGCCCCTGATCCACACGCCGGCCTCTTGACGCGCGGACCCGTTCCGTGGTCGGCTAGTAACCAGTTGGTTACAACAAGGCCGGGAATTGCCGCCCGTGCCGCAACGGGAGGGAAGACCGGATGGCCACCCAGCGCCTCGGCCTCATCATGCACGGCATCACCGGTCGCATGGGCTACAACCAGCACCTGGTGCGCTCGATCTGCGCCATCCGCGACCAGGGCGGCGTGGTGCTGCCCAATGGCGATAAGGTGCTGCCCGACCCGATCCTGGTCGGCCGCAACGCCGAGAAGGTCGAGGAGCTGGCCAAGCGCCACGGCATCGCGCGCTGGGGCAGCGACCTGGACAAGGCCCTGGCCAACCGCGACGACACCCTGTTCTTCGACGCCGGCTCGACCCAGATGCGGGCCGAGCTGCTGACCCGCGCCATCGATGCCGGCAAGCATGTCTATTGCGAGAAGCCGATCTCCGAGACGCTGGAGGTCGCGACCAAGCTGGCCCGCCACGCCGACGCCCGCGGCATCCGCCACGGCGTGGTCCAGGACAAGCTGTACCTGCCGGGGCTGCAGAAGATCCGCATGCTGCGGGATTCCGGCTTCTTCGGCCGGATCTTCGCGGTGCGCGGCGAGTTCGGCTACTGGGTGTTCGAGGGCGACTGGCAGGCGGCGCAGCGGCCGAGCTGGAACTACCGCAAGGGCGATGGCGGCGGCATCATCCTCGACATGCTGTGCCACTGGCGCTACGTGCTGGACAACCTGTTCGGCGAGGTCAAGTCGGTCAGCTGCCTCGGCGCCACCCATATCCCGGAGCGGGTGGATGAGGCCGGCAAGCGCTACCAGGCCGATGCGGACGACGCCGCCTATGCCACCTTCCAGCTCGAGGGCGGGGTGGTCGCGCACATCAACTCCTCCTGGGCCGTGCGGGTGCGGCGCGACGACCTGGTGACCTTCCAGGTCGACGGCACGCACGGTTCGGCCGTGGCCGGACTGACCCGCTGCTACACCCAGCACCGGGTGAACACGCCACGGCCGGTGTGGAACCCGGACCAGCCGCAGACCATGAAGTTCCTCGACCAGTGGGAAGAGGTGCCGGACAACGTGGTCTACGACAACGGCTTCAAGGTGCAGTGGGAGGATTTCATCCGCCACGTCGTCGCCGGCACGCCCTGGAAGTACACGCTGTGGGAGGGCGTGAAGGGCGTGCAGCTGGCCGAGGCCGGGCTGCAGAGCTGGGCCGAGCGGCGCTGGATCGACCTGCCGGCGCTGGAGCGCTGAGCCATGGCTTCGCTGACCCTTCCCCGCTCTGGCGGCGGTCTTGAGAGCTACAGCATCCGCAACGCGCCCTTGCCGATGCCGGCGCCAGGCAGCGCCCCGGCCTTCAACCGGGTCGCCTATGCCGCGGCGCATGTCGTGGCCGACCCGCTGGCCGACAACGACCCCTGGCTGGACACGGCGGTGGACTGGGACCGCACCCTCGCCTTCCGCCACTATCTCTGGGACCTCGGCCTCGGCATCGCCGAGGCGATGGACACCGCCCAGCGCGGCATGGGCCTGGACTGGCCGACCGCCAAGGCGCTGATCGGCCGGGCCCTGACCGGAGCCAAGGAACGGCCGGGCGCCATGATCGCCTGCGGCGCCGGCACCGACCACCTGCCGCCCGGCCCCGGCGTCACCATCGCCGACGTGATCGCCGCCTATGAGCAGCAGATCGAGGCGGTGGAAGGCCTGGGCGGACGGGTGATCCTGATGGCCAGCCGGGCGCTGGCCGCCGCGGCCCGCGGGCCGGACGACTATGTCCGGGTCTATGGCCGGATCCTGTCCCAGGTGAAGCAGCCGGTGATCCTGCACTGGCTGGGCGAGATGTTCGACCCGGCCCTGGCCGGCTATTGGGGCGATGCCGACCACGACCGGGCGATGGACACCTGCCTGGCCGTGATCCGCGACAGCGCCGCCAAGGTCGACGGCATCAAGATCTCGCTGCTGTCGAAGGAGAAGGAGATCGCGATGCGCCGCCGGCTGCCGGCAGGGGTGCGCATGTACACCGGCGACGACTTCAACTATGCCGAGCTGATCGCCGGCGACGCGCAGGGCTACTCCGATGCCCTACTCGGCATCTTCGACGCCATCGCCCCCGCCGCCTCGGCCGGGCTGGCGCGGCTGACGGCCGGGGACGAGGCAGGGTTCCACGACATCCTGGCGCCGACCGTGCCGCTGAGCAGGCACATCTTCAAGGCGCCGACCCGCTTCTACAAGACCGGGGTGGTGTTCCTGGCCTATCTGAACGGGCTGCAGGACCATTTCCTGATGATCGGCGGCCAGCAGAGCACCCGGTCGCTGCCGCACCTGGCCGAGCTGTTCCGCCTGGCCGACGCCGCCCGCGTGCTGCGCGACCCGGACCTGGCGGTGCAGCGCATGCGCAAGGTGCTGGCCGTAGGCGGGGTGGAATGACGCCGTGACCGCCCCCCGCCTGCGCGTCGTCGAGGCCCGGCTCTACGAACGGCCGGTGCGGTTCCGGCTGCCCTTCCGCTTCGGCGCCGCCACCGTCACCGGCGCACCGCAGGCCTTCCTGCGGCTGACGGTCGAGACGGCGGACGGCCGCCGCGCCGAGGGGCAGGCGGCCGAGCTGATGGTGCCGAAATGGTTCGACAAGGACCCGGCCCTGACCGAACAGCAGAATTTCGACCAGCTGCGCCGGTCGCTCGCCATCGCCCGCCCGTTCTATCCCGAGGAGCGCCCTGCCCCGGCCTTCGCCCTGAGCGCCGCGATCGAGACGCGGCAGCACGCGGCCTGCGCGGCGGAAGGGCTGGGCGGGCTGATCGCCTCCTTCGGCCTGGCCCTGTTCGACCGCGCCGTGATCGACGCTCTGTGCCGGATCGAGGGGATCAATGCGGTCACCGCGGTGCGCACCAACCGGATCGGGCTGACCACGGCCACCGCCTCCGATCTCGGGGAGTTCGACCTCGGCCGGTTCCTGGCCGGGCTGGCGCCGGCCGACTCGCTGCACGCCCGGCACACGGTCGGGCTGGCCGACCCGATCACCACCGCCGAGATCGCCGAGCCCCTGAATGACGGGCTGCCGCAGAGCCTGGAGCAGGCGGTTGCCGCCTATGGCCACAGCCATTTCAAGCTGAAGCTGAGCGGCCGGGCCGACGCCGACCTGGACCGGCTGCGCCGGATCGCCGCCGTGCTGGACCGGCTGCCGGACTATCGCGTCACCCTGGACGGCAACGAGCAGTTCGCCGAGGCCGGGCCGGTCGCCGAGTTCTGGGACCGCCTGACCGCCGACCCCGCCTTGGCCCGGCTGCGGTCCGCGGTGCTGTTCCTGGAGCAGCCGATCGCCCGCGCCCGCGCGCTGGCCGAGCCGATCCATGCGCTGGCCGAACGGGTGCCGGTCGAGATCGACGAGTCCGACGCCAGCATCGACGCCTTCCCGCAGGCGCGCGCCCTGGGCTATCGCGGCATCTCGTCGAAATCCTGCAAGGGCTTCCACCGGGCGCTGCTGAACCGGGCCCGCATCGCCAGATGGAGCGCCGAGGACGGCATCCGCTACTTCCTGTCGGCCGAGGACCTGACCACCCAGGGCGGCGTCGCCCTGCAGCAGGACCTGGTGCTGGCGGCGCTGGGCGGCGCCGGCCATGTCGAGCGCAACGGCCACCACTATGTCGACGGCATGGCCGGCGCGCCCGAAGCCGAACAGCGCGCCTTCCTGGCCGCCCACCCGGATCTGTACGCCGATGCCGGCGGCCGCGCCCGCCTGAGCATCCGCGGCGGGCGGCTGGCCATCGGCTCGGTGCTGGCCGCGCGCGGCCTGGGCACCGCCCTCATCCCCGACTGGTCGGCGATGGCCGACGGACCGACGGAGATCTGATCCATGGCTGAAGGTCTGTCGATCAACCTCGCCACCACCCGTATGCAATGGGACATGCGCCAGGCGGCCGAGGCCTGCCTGGGCCACGGCATCACCGCCATCGCCCCCTGGCGCGACCAGGTGCACAAGATCGGCCTCGCCGAGGCGGCGCGGATCGTGCGCGACAACGGCTTCAAGGTCACCGGCCTGTGCCGCGGCGGCATGTTCCCGGCCGGCGATCCGGAGGCGCGGAAGGCCGCGATCGACGACAATCTGCACGCGGTCGACGAGGCCGCCGCGCTGGGCGCCGACTGCCTGGTGCTGGTGGTCGGCGGGCTGCCGGCCGGGTCGCGCGACATCGGCGCCGCCCGGCAGATGGTGGCCGACGGCATCGCCGCCATCCTGCCGCATGCCCGGGCCAGCGGCATCCCGCTGGCGATCGAGCCGCTGCACCCGATGTACGCGGCCGACCGCGCCTGCGTGAACACGCTGAAGCAGGCGCTGGACATCTGCGACCTGCTGGGCGACGGCATCGGCGTCGCCATCGACGTCTACCATGTCTGGTGGGACCCGGAGTTGATGCCGCAGATCGCCCGGGCCGGCGCCGGGGGCCGGATCCTGGCGCATCACATCTGCGACTGGCTGGTGCCGACCACGGACCTGCTGCTGGACCGCGGCATGATGGGCGACGGGGTGATCGACCTGCGCGGCATCCGCGCCGCGATCGAGGCCGCCGGTTTCCGGGGACCGCAGGAGGTCGAGATCTTCTCGGCCGAGAATTGGTGGAAGCGCCCGGGCGACGAGGTCTTGCGGACCTGCGTCGAGCGTTATCACTCGCATTGCACCCTGTAACGGGGTTTGGAGGCGGAAATGGGCAAGACGAAGGTCGCGCTGGTCGGAACCGGCCATCGCGGCGCCGGGACCTGGGGCCGGGAGCTGCTGGCCCAGGTCGGCGACGTGGTCGAGATGGTCGGCCTGTGCGACCAGAACCCGCTGCGGCTGGAGCGGGCGCGGGCGGCGATCGGCGTCGACGCGCCGGTGTTCACCGATCTCGGCGCCATGCTGCGCGAGACCCGGCCGGACCGGCTGATGGTGTGCAGCCGCGACAGCGCGCATGACGACCACATCGTCCAGGCGCTGGAGGCCGGGGTCGATGCCATCACCGAGAAGCCGATGACGACGACGGCGGAGAAGTGCCGCCGCATCCTGGCCGCCGAGAAGCGCACCGGCCGCCGGGTCGACGTCACCTTCAACTACCGCTACGCCCCGACCTCGCAGCGGATCAAGCAGCTGCTGCTGGACGGCGCCATCGGCGACGTCGTGTCGGTCGACTTCCACTGGTATCTCGACACCAAGCACGGCGCCGATTATTTCCGCCGCTGGCACGCCTATCGGGCCAATTCGGGCAGCCTGTTCGTGCACAAGGCCACCCACCATTTCGACCTGCTGAACTGGTACCTGGCCTCCGAGCCCGAGGAGGTGTTCGCCCGCGGCGAGCTGCGCCATTACGGCCGCAAGGGCCCGTTCCGCGGGCCCCGCTGCAAGACCTGCCCGCATGCCGGCGAGTGCGACTTCCACTTCGACGTCTCGGCCGACGCCTGGCTGACCATGCTGTACGAGGATCCGTCGCGCGAGGACGGCTATGTCCGCGATGCCTGCGTGTTCCGCGAGGACATCGACATCCCGGACACGATGAGCGCGGCGCTGCGCTACCGGAACGGGGTCCAGGTCTCCTATTCGCTCAACACCTTCATGCCGATCGAGGGCCACCATCTGGCTTTCAACGGCACCAAGGGCCGGATCGAGGTGCGGCAATACGAGCGCCAGCCCTGGACCACGCCGCCGGCCGACGAGATCCTGCTGATGCGCAACTTCGGCGCGGTCGAGCACATCTGGGTGCCGCAGGAGCATGGCGGCCATTGGGGCGGCGACCCGAAGATGCAGGCGATGCTGTTCCGGCCCGGGCTGCCGGACCCGCTGGGCCTGCGTGCCGATGCCCGCGCCGGGGCGCTGGCGGTGCTGTGCGGCGTCGCCGCCCTGGACAGCATCGACAGCGGCCGCAGCGTCGCCGTGGCGCCGCTGCTGGAGGGCTGACACCCTCTTCCCGTCCGGCCGGAATTCCGCCACCTTGCCGGCCGACGGGAGGACACATGATCGAACTCGACACCGGGCCGGGCGGGCGCGCATGAGCCCGTCCGCGGACATCGCCGGCAAGGCGTCCGGCAGCAGCGCGCCGCTGCTGGGGCTGCTGCTCTGCTCCTTCCTGTGGGCCACCGCCTATCTGCTGATGAAGGTGCTCGGCACCGACTTCGCCCCGATGCCGCTGACGGCGATCCGCGGCGTGCTGGGCGGCGGCCTGCTGGCGCTGTGGCTGCTGGCCCGCGGCCAGGGCATCCTGCCGCGCGGCCGGGAATGGCGCGACTGGATCGTGCTGGGCATCCTGCAGGGCATCATCCCGAACACGCTGACCGCCTATGCCCTGGCCGATACCGAGACCGGGCTGGCGGCGCTGATCGCGGCGTCGAGCCCGCTGATGGTGGCGGTGCTGGCGCATTGGCTTTTCGCCGATCAGCGGCTGACCGGCCGGCGCGCCGGCGGCGTGCTGGCCGGCTTCGCCGGCATGGCGATCCTGATCGGCCCCGCCGCATTCGCCGGCAGCGGTCTGCTCGGGCCGCTGGCGATGCTGGCAACGGCCGCCAGCTATGCATTCGGCGTGATCTATGTCCGCGGCATCCCGTCGCCGCAGCCGGTGCGGCTGGCGCTGGGCCAGCAGGTCTTCTCCGGCCTGCCGACGATGATCGCGGTGCTGGCCGTCACCGGCCCGTCCGCCTTCGCCGCGGCGCCGGCGCACGGGCTGGAGCTGCTGGCCTTCGGCGTGTTCTCCACCGCCCTGCCGATCGCGCTCTACATGCAGATCCTGCGCCTGGCCGGTCCGACGCTGGGGTCGATGAACGCCTATCTGACCCCGGTCTGGACCGTGCTGCTGGGCGTGCTGGTGCTGCACGAGACCGTCGGCCCGCGCGAGATCCTCGGCGGCCTGGTGGTGCTGGGCGGCATCGCCATCGCCTCATCGGCGAATCGTCGTCGAGCGGCTTGAGGCGCCTGGTCTCTCAACTGCTATCGGGCGGCACCTCGGGGCCGTTCTCGAAGCAGATGTCGGAGTGGAGGTCGATGCCCAGGGAGCGGCAGAGGCGGACCGTGGCCTTCTCGGTGCTGGCGGTGTCGAGCAGCTGTCGATGTCGCGCTCCTGCAGCCGCACCGCCAGCCCGGCCTTGAGGTCGGCGATCCGGGCGGGGTCGTCGACCTCGTCGATGACCTCTTCGACCATGGCGACGACCGCGGCCCGGCGGCTGGCGCGCTCGGCCCGGATCTCGTCCGGGCTGCCGGCCGGCAGGCCCGGGCGGCCATTCTCGTAGCGCGGCTGGTAGCGGCGCCATTGCCGGACCAGGCCGAGGCCGCAGACCAGGCCGGCCACGACCGACGGGACCGGGCGGTCCTCGACCGGGTCGTCCTGGTCGCCATAGAGCTCGACCAGCGCCTGGTCGAGCTGCATCCTGACATCGGCGAAGCGGGTGCGGTCGGTGCCGCGGTCGGCCCCGATCAGGCGGATGATGACGTCCTCGACCTCCTCCCGATGGCGGGCGCGGCGGGCCTCGCGGCCGCCGTCGCGGGTGCACAGATCCTTCACGGCGCGGGCGCGCTGGGTCAGGGTCTGGCGCACCAGATGGGCGTAGCGGGCGAAGGCGAGGCCGGGGTCCGGGGCCTGAGCCTCCGCAGACTGGGCCTCGGCGGCCTGGGCGGCGAGGGCGCGGGCGCCGGCCGTCTCGGCCAGCTGCATGCCGATCTCGGCCAGGCGCGTCAGCATCTCGCATTGCTGCAGGGTGCAGCCGCGGCCATAGGCCTGGACATCGAAATCGGCAGGGATCTCCTTCATGGAACGTATCATGAACGAACGCCCGATCGAGCGCAATGAACATTGTGTTCGCGGATTTGGTGGAACCATAGGCTTGCGCGTTCAGGCCAACCGGCAGATGCACGGCAGCAGGCTAGCCCGGAGCGTGCTCTTCAGATGACCGGCCACCGGTATCTGGGCGGTGCCAGCCACCAGCGATGGTCCGCAAGGGGCGGGAAGCGGACGCCTTGAAGTCAGCTTTGCTTGGGAAGATTAGGGCGATGATTGAAGCGCCTGATCACCTCGGCGAGGTCTTCGCAAAGGCGCTCCTGAGATCCATCTACACCGAAAGCGACAAACGCGGACTTTGCCATCTCCCAGGTCCGATCATCTTCATCAAGCAAAGCGAGCCACCCGTCCTCGTCGAGAGCAGACGCCTTTACCTCAACAGCATACCACCAGCTACGCCGACAATCCGCGGAGACCAGATCGGCACAGGCCGCGAGAGCCGGCAGGCCCAGGCCTCCCTTCATTATCATGTCCAAAGCCTGGGCTGCCGGGGTTCTAGGATCCAGTCCGGATGGATGGGAGTCTTTGGTCACCATTGGCCGACTATGATCGACGACAGGGCCCCTGCCAATGGCTGCTTCGGGTCGAATGCGGTCGATGACGGGCGGGCTGGACGCACTGGTGATGCGCGAGCCCTATTGCCGCGCGATCTCGCGCACGCCCGACAGCACGCACCAGCCGGGCTTCCGCGACGTCCAATAAGCCGTCGACGGCGCGTCGAAGCCGGGGTCGGCGAAGCAGCCGACCGAGACGGCGAGCATGTCCGGCGCGGCCTCGCTGCGCATGAAAACCAGGCCGCCGCAGGCCGGGCAGAAGCAGTGCTCGAGCCAGCGGCCGGCCTCGCTGCCGCGGCGCCAGCGGCGGCGCTCGCCCTCGATCGACACGACCGCGCTGCCGGCGAAGCGGGCCCGGACGGCGAAGGCGCTGCCGGTGGCGCGCTGGCACTCCAGGCAGCAGCAGGCATAGATGCCGAGCGGCGGGCCGGAGAGGGTCAATCGCAGATCGCCGCAGGCGCAGGCCGCGACCCGAACCTTGTTCCGTTCATCGTCCATCCCCGCCTCCCCGTCCCGCTAGCCAATATACCGGCTGAGCACGGCGAAATCGTCCGGGGCGTGCCCGGCGGCGATCGCCGCCCGGAACACCCGGTCGAAGGCGTCCGGCACCGTCCGGTCCAGGCCGCGCTCGCGATGCAGCTCCAGCAGCTGCCGGAACGCGCCGTGATGGGCCGAAACCGTGGCCAGCGTCGCCTCGTCCCCGGCCAGGCGGCCCTGCCGGACCCGGCCGACGAGATCGGCCACGGCCAGGTCGACCACCGGCTTGAACGCCTGCAGCTGCGCCTCATAGGCGGCGAGCGGAATAGTCTCGGCGGCGCAGACCGCGATGCCCTGCAGCGCGCCGAACAGCGCCCCCCACATCTGCACCAGCAGGGCGGCGTCGAGCGCCGAGGCGTGGCCGGGATCCTCGCCGACATGCTGCGGGTTGCCGCCGAGCACGCGCAGCACCGCCTGGTGCCGCTCGAACAGCCCGGCCGGGCCGGAATAAAGGATGGTGGCGCCGGGCTCGCCGATGAAGTTCGGCGTCGCCATGATGGCGCCGTCGAGATAGTCGATGCCGTGCCGCGCCGCCCAGGACGCGGCCTCGCGCGCCTGGCCCGGCGAGCCGGAGGTCAGCTGCAGCAGCAGCCGGCCGCGCAGCGCCGCCTCGACCTGCGGCACCCGCAGCAGCCGGTCGCCGGCGGCGTAGTCCGAGACGTTGACGATGACGATCGGCGCGGCCTCCGCTGCGGCGGCGACCGTCTCCGCGGCCCGGGCGCCGAGCGCCAGCAGCGGTGCGGTCCGCTCCGCCGTGCGGTTCCAGACATGGGTCGGATGGCCCTGCTGCAGCAGGGCGCGGACCAGGGCGGACCCCATCCGCCCCGTGCCGATGACCGAAATCTCTGGCTTCACGCGAAGTCTCCGAATGATGGGCCTGCCTCCGAAATCTCAAATCGGCCCGATCATTCGAAATCTACGAACAACTTGACCCCGATCAAGTACTGACAATATTATTAGAGACGCACATTGATGTAAGTATTGCGAAAAATGAAGACACATCGGAACGACGGCTGCGGCTGGAGCACCGCCCTGGCGGTGATCGGCGGCAAGTGGAAGACCGACATCCTGTGGGAGCTGCATCTTGGCCGCCGCCGTTTCGGCGAGCTGCGGCGGCTGCTGCCGGGAATCAGCGAACGGATCCTGACCCTGCAGCTGCGCGAGATGGAGGCGGACGGCATCATCCGCCGCGAGGTGTTCGCCGAGGTGCCGCCGCGGGTGGAGTATTCGGTCACGGAGTTCGGCCTGACGCTGAACCAGGCGGTCACCGCCATGTCGCATTGGGGCAAGGCCTATGAGGCCCGGACGGCGGCCGGCCGCCTGATCGCCTGAACGCCGCCGGGCCGTCCTGACATTCCCGAATTCCGACCCTTCCCGTATAGCCGGATTTCAGCCACCCTGCCGGCCCGACGGGAGGAAGCGGCGCATGTCCGATCTCGACACCAGGCCGGTGCCGGACAGGCGCGCATGAGCCCGTCCGCCGACGTTGCCGGCAAGGCCACCGGCAGCGCCCCGCTGCTGGGCGGAATCTCCATCGCCTCCTCAGCCAACCGGCTTCGAGACGCCGCGGCCTGAGGCGTCGCTTCCGTCACCCGATGTGGGGAGATGGAGCGTATCATGAACAAGATGCACGCGGTGCCCCACGGCCGCTTCGCCAGGAGCGGTCATTGCGGCGGTTGTAAAAAACCTGCCCCTTATCTGGAATGATAGAGAGGCCGGATTTCGGGTCATATCACGCAATTGAAGCTGTACTGACGAGACAGGTTATCGAGCAACGCCATCCGTTGAGCTGGACAGCTCGCGATTGTGTTTTGATGGCCCTCAGCCGTTCTTCGACAACAGGCGTCAGCACCTCGACGGCATCGCTGCCGGCGAGGAACAGCTTGAGTGGCCTCTCCATCGCTGCGATCCTGACCAAGGCCTCTCCCAGCTTCAGCGGATCGCCGTTCTGCTTGCCGTCATAGGGCGCCCATGTTTCGCGGGTCGAGGTGCCGGTGGCGTAATCCTCGATACCGGTATCGACGAAGCTGGCATTGCCCGTATCCAGCAGCTTGCTGCGGAAGAAATCCGGCTGACGACGGTGACGTTGATGCCGAATTTTGCCACCTCGTCGGCAAGAGCCATGGACAGACCCTCGACGGCGAACTTGCTCGCGCTATAGGCTGCGGCGTGCATCTGTCCGACGCCACCGGCCACGGAGCTGATGTTGATGATGTGGCCGGCACGCTGCTTGCGCATCACCGGCAGAGCCGCGTGCAGGACGTTGATGACGCCGTAGAGGTTCGGCGCGAGCTGCCTTTCGAAATCCGATGCCGAAAGGGCCTCGAAGTAACCGAGAACGGCGATGCCGGCGTTGTTGACCACGACGTCGAGCCGCCCGAACCGGGCTACCGCGTCACCGATCGCCTTTTCGGCCTGAGCCTTGTCGGTGACATCCAGCTGAACCAGCGCCAGCCGCTCGTTCTCGACACCGGCAAAGGAGCCGCGCGGAGCTTGTCCATGTTCCGGCCGGTGGCGACGACGCTGCCGCCGGAATCGAGAACCGTCGCGACGATGCCGGCGCCGATCCCGCTATTCGCGCCGGTCACAAACCATACTTTGCTCATTGATTGTTCCTCGGCAGGATGACCTCTTCAGGCCATCCTTTTCATGGGCCTCATCAGATCGCCGGGTTGTCGAGATGCCTGCCGAAGAACTCGAGCAGCTTGGGCATCGCCTTGCCGACGTCCCTGTCGTAAAGGCTCATATGCGTGCCGCCCGGAACGACGAAGAGTTCCTTCTCGCCGGCGCTCGCGGCCTCGGCGAAGGCGCGGTCGCTGTGCCACTTGGTGCCGGCATCGCTGCCCGCGATCAGCAGCAGCGGCTGCGTCAGCAACACGCCGATGTTGGTGAAGGCATCGTAGGCGTAGATCTTGTCGGTGCTGCTGGCGAGGAAACGGTTCGGCGAATTGGCATGCATCCACCGGTTGGCCAGTCGGTAGTACTCGCTGACTTCCACCTGCTCGGGGTCGGTAACGCCTTCCGGAGAGTCCGGCACATAGGGGAACATCGCAGGCTCTGCCCCGTTGGCCTCTGCCGTGCGCTGCCGGGCGACGTTCCGAAGCGTGGCGAGCTGTTCCTCGACGGTTCCCGAGCCAAACCAGCCCTTGCGGAAGCCGTCTCCCATGTTGAACGAGCTGACGCCGGCGACCGCCTTGATGCGGTGGTCGGTCATCGTCGCGTTGATGGCATAGGCGCCGCCGGCGCAAATGCCCATGGCCGCAATCCGCTCGCGGTCGACGACGGGAAGCGTGGTGAAGTAATCGACTGCGCTTCTGACATCTTCCACCCGGACCGTGGGGTTTTCGAGTAGACGTGGCATGCCGCCGCTTTCGCCCTGATGGGACGCATCATAGGCGAGCGAGATATAGCCCTGCTGCGCGAAGCGATAGGCGTAGAGGCTCGCGGTCTGTTCCTTGGAGCCGCCGCCCGGATGCACGACGACGATCGCCGGATAGGCCTTGCCCTTCTCCATGTCGGCCGGCTCGAAGATCACGCCGGCCATGTCGATCTGCCCGTTCCTGAACGTGACCGTCCTTCGCGAAACGGTGCGATCTTCGCTCACCGTTTTGGTGAACTCTGCCAGACCGGTGATGGGAGCTTCATTTGCGCTCGCACCGGCAGCGCCAGCCGCACCGGCGGGCGCCACGGCGGCTAGGCTGACCAATGATGCGCCGGCCGCCAAGACGGTTCTTCTGTTCATGACTGTTCTCCTTCTTGTCGACGACTTCTCGTCTTCAGCCAAAGTAATGCTCCCCAGCCTTGCCAAAAGCGTCATGCTGGTTGACGATTCTTAGGCCGGGTCGCCGCCGGCGATCGAAGAAGCGGCTGCGTCGGTAAGACATCGATGCTGTGAAAGCAGCTACGCGTAGATCTTGTCCGATACTGCAGAACCGGTTCGGCAAACCTTCAAGCCTTTACCGGTTCATCTTGGCTCTTAGAGACCGTTTGTAAATGCTACTGGTGCGGCCGTCTGACGGCGGTTTCTCCGCTTCCGGTGCTCACGCGCCAAACGTGCGCTGCGCTCCGGTTCTCGAAAACCACCGCCAGCCGACTCACGCCAGCGCATTTCCAAACGGTCTCTTACGGCAGAGGCGTCATGCCGTGCCCGCCCTTTGAGCTGGTCCCCAGCTTGGCCCCGATGTCGATCATCGCAAGCATCGGCTCGCTCAGTCGCGCACCCTGCACCTTGATCTGAGCGAAGCCGTCCTCGATCTCCTGGATGTCGGCGGCGGTCAACCGGACCTGAAGCGCGTCCGTGTTCTGATCCATCTGGTCCTGCGTTGTCGGTCCCGGAATGGGCACGATCCATGGCTTGCGGGCAAGCAACCAGGCGAGCGCTATCTGGCCAGGCGCCGCTTGATGGCGTGCGCCGACGCGCTGCAGCAATTCGACGACCGGCCAGTTCGCGCGGCGCGCCTCGAGGGTGAAGCGTGGCAGGTTGGCCCTCAAATCCGCAGGGCCATGCACCACCATCGGAGTGACGGTGCCGGTCAGATAGCCCATTCCGAGCGGACTCCACGGCACGAACCCGATGCCCAGCTCTTCGCAGGTTGGGAGAACCTCGGGCTCCGGATCGCGTGTCCAGACGGAGTATTCGTTCTGCACCGCCGTGACCGGCTGCACCTTATGCGCCCGGCGGATGGTCGCTTCGCCCGCGGCCGACAGGCCGAAGTGACGAACCTTGCCCTCGCGGATCAACTCCTGCACCGCCCCGGCAACGTCCTCGATGGGGACCATGGGATCGACGCGATGCTGATACTGAAGATCGATGTAATCGGTCTTCAGGCGCCGGAGCGATTCTTCGGTCACCTGCTTGATATGGGCCGGGCGGCTGTTGACGCCGCGAATCCGGCCTTCCGGCGAGATGTCGAACCCGAACTTGGTGGCGATGACCACCTGGTCGCGCATCGGCGCCAGCGCCTCTCCGACGATCTCCTCGCCAAGGAAGGGCCCGTAGACTTCGGCGATATCGAAAAACGTGACGCCCCGGTCATAGGCCGCGCGGATGATCCGGACCGCTTCCTGCCGATTGGTCGGCGGGCCATACATCCCGGCGAAATTCTGGCAGCCCATCCCGAGAGCGGAGACTTCCAGCGAGCCGAGCTTGCGGCGATCCATGCTCAACGGGCGAGAACCCGTCGCGGATGATCCCGCTGTCTGCGCTCGTGCGGCTGAGAGAGGCAGCAAAGATGCTGCGGCCAATCCAAAGCCGGCGGCCAGTAATCTACGGCGGTCAGGCATCGCGGGGCCGCCGGTTTCGATTCCGCTGTGTGTTGGGTGTTTCATGCTGCTGCAACTCCAGTGGATCGACGGTCCTTCGGTTCGTGACCGCTCTCCGCTTCTTTGAAATTCCGCTCTTTCAAAATTCGCCCGTTACATGATTTCTAAAAGCGGCATATTCGTTGATGAACCTTTGACCATAGGTTCACAATGGACAAGAACCAGCTCGACGGGCTCCTGGCCCTGAAGCTCATCGCGGACAAACGCAGCTTCACCGCCGCGGCCAAGACACTCAAGGTCTCGCCGTCGGCGATCAGCAAGATGATCAGGCAGTTCGAAGCGCGGCTTGGCGTGACCCTTCTGACGCGGACCACGAGGGCGACGAGCCTGACGGAAGCCGGCGAGAGGTTTCTAAGCCAGGCGGGGCCGGCGCTGGAGCTGATCCTTGCCGCGATGAAGGATGCCGGGAATTTTGCAGAGAAGCCGGCCGGCCGGTTGCGGTTGAATATACCGCAGTTGATCTATCCAAATTTTCTGAAAGCCGTCGTTCTGAGCTTTGTCAAAAAATACCCCGACGTCACGGTTGAGCTCTTCTTCGAAAACGCGGCAACCAACATTTTCGAGAGAGGGTTCGATGCGGGGATCAGGGTCTCCGATATCCTGGCCCAGGACATGGTGGCACTCAAGCTGTTCGGCCCGGTTCGTTGGGTGATCGCGGGTGCGCCTGGATATTTCGACAAGTTCGGTCGCCCGGAGCACCCCAAGGATCTGCTGTCGCACGGCTGCATCTGCGTCGGCGCGGGCGAGCGTGTCTACGACCGCTGGGAATTCGAGAGCGAGGACAAGGAATTCGCAGTGCAGGTCACGGGCTCTCTCATCATGAATGATGCAACGCTCGCGCTGGACGCGGCCCTTGGCGGTGTCGGACTCCTCTATGCGAGTGAAAACGCCATCATAGACAAAATTGAGGCTGGAAACCTTGAAGTCGTCCTGGATCGATACGCAGCGACCAGCACCGGGGTATATCTCTACTACCCTCGGCGCTCCCAGGTTCATCCGAAGCTCCGAGCCTTCATTGAACATGTGAAGGAGTATCAACATTCAATCAGATAATACCAGCGGCCGGAAATATTGACCCGTCATGGCGAGCCCGCCCCTTACGCCTATAGGGGGCGTGGCCATCCAAGCGGCACCGGCCTCTGGACGGCTACGTCGGCTTCGCCTCCTCGCCATGACGAAGAAGGGCTTGGAGAGTCGAACTCAAAGGCTGTCGGTGTTGGAAACCGCTTGGAGATGCGATGGTGTGAGCTGGCTGGTGATGGCTCGCGAGCGGCCGGGTCAGTTTGATCGCGGCATCGATGCGCGCAACACCTCGATGAAGGCACGCAACGCCGGCGGCATCTGCCGGCGGCCGGGGTGGTACAGGTAGAAGCCCGGGAAGCGCGGCGACCAGTCGCGCAGCACCCGTTGCAGCCGCCCGGCCGCGACATCGGCCTCAGCCTGGCGGTCGAGCAGATAGGCAATGCCGACGCCGCCCAGCGCCGCCTGCAGCATCAGCGCGGCGTCGTTGACCACCAGCGGCCCGTCCACCGCCAGCACGACCTCCTGCCCGCCCTGCTCGAACTCCCAGCGATACAGGTCGCCGCCGCCCGGCCAGCGGAAGCGCAGGCAGCGGTGGCGGTGCAGGTCGGCCGGACTCTGCGGCACGCCATGCTCGGCGAAATAGTCCGGCGTCGCCACCGCCGCCAGCTCCAGCGAACCGGTCAGCGGCACCGCCACCATGTCGCGCTCCAGCGTCTCGCCCAGTCGGATGCCGGCGTCGAAGCGGCCGGCGACGATGTCGGTGATGGAGTCGTCGACCACCACCTCCAGCTCGACGCCGGGATGGGCGCTATGGAACCGGCCCAGCGCCGGGCCGACCAGATGCGCGGCGGCGAAGCGCGGCACGTTGATGCGCAGACGGCCGGCGGGGGAGTCGCGGAAGCGGTTCACCTCCTGCACCGCCTGGTCGAACTCGACGAAGAGCGGGCGCAGCCGGTCCAGCAGGCGCTCGCCCGCCTCGGTCGGGGTGACGCTGCGGGTGGTGCGGTTGAGCAGGCGGACGCCCAGCCGCTCCTCCAACCCGCGCAGGGTCTGGCTGAGGGCCGAGGGCGAGACGCCGAGGCGCTTCGCGGCTCGCGAGAAGCTCGCCGCCTCCGCCACCGCGGCGAAGGCCCGCAGCTCGGCATAGTCGCTGCCGCGCATTCTGCATGGTTTCCTTCAAGACCATTGAAGATTATGCGTCATTCCCTTCATGGAGGCGAGGCCGCATCCTCGGCGCCAGGACACCCGAGGGGGCCGCCATGAAGATCCTGATCGTCCATGCCCATCCCGAGCCGCGCAGCTTCAACGGCGCGCTGACCGGCACCGCCCGGCGCTGCCTGGCCGAGGCCGGGCACGAGTTGATCGTCTCCGACCTCACCGCCATGGGCTGGGACCCGCGCTCCGGCCGCGGCAACTTCACCGGCGCGTTGGACCCTGAGGTTTTCCGGCAGCAGCAGGAGGAGGCGCATGCCAGCGCGACCGGCGGCTTCGCGGCGGATGTGCAGGCTGAGCTGGACAAGCTGCTGTGGTGCGACGCGCTGGTGTTCCAGTTCCCGCTGTGGTGGTTCTCGCTGCCGGCGATGCTGAAAGGCTGGGTCGACCGGGTCTTCGCCATGGGCGCGGTCTATGGCGGCGGCGTCTGGTACGACCGCGGCCGTTTCGCCGGGCGCCGGGCCATGCTGTCGCTGACCGTCGGCGGCCCCGCCTCGATGTACGGGCCGGACGGGCTGAACGGCGACATCCACCAGCTGCTGTACCCGATCCAGCACGGCATGCTGCGCTTCACCGGCTTCGACGTGCTGCCGCCCTTCATCGCCTGGCAGCCGGCCCGGATCGGCGACGAGGGCCGGCGCGCGTATCTGGAGCAGTACCGGCAGCGGCTGCTGACGGTGGCGACCACCGAGCCGCTGCGCTTCCCGAGCCTCGACGATTACGACCCCGAGACCTACCGGCTGAAGACGGGGGTGGCGGCATGAGGATCATCGTCATCGGCGCCGGCGGCACGATCGGTTCGGCGGTGGCCGCGGCGCTGGAGCAGCGGCACGAGGTGGTGCGGGCGTCGCGGACCGGTTCGCCTTCGGTCGACATGGAGAATCCGGTGTCGATCGCGGCGCTGCTGGCGGCGGCCGGCCCGGTCGACGCGGTGGTTTGCTGCGCCGCCAGCGCCCGCATGGCGCCGCTCGACGCGCCGGACGAGGCGTTCCTGCACGGCCTGCACGGCAAGCTGCTGGGCCAGGTGGCGCTGCTGCGGCTGGCCCTGCCCCGGCTGCGCGACGGCGGCTCGGTCACCCTGACCGCCGGGACCATCGACCCGGCGATGGCCGGCGCCGCCTTCGGCGCGCTGGTCAATGCCGGGCTGGAGGCCTTCGTCCGCGCCGCGGCGCTGGAGCTGCCGCGCGGCCTGCGGGTCAACGCCGTCAGCCCCGGCTGGGTGCGCGAGACGCTGCGGGCGATGGGCCGGGACGGCGGCATGCCCGCGGCCGATGTCGCCCACGCCTATGTCGCGGCGGTGGAGGGACCGGCGCAGGGCCAAGTGATCAGGCCCTGACGCTGCTGCCAGGATCTGGCAGCATGACCCCATGTCGCGATCCGAACGCCTGCTGACTCTGATCCAGGTGCTGCGCCGCCACCGCCGGCCGGTCAGCGGGCGCGCGCTGGCGGCCGAGACCGGGGTCAGCCTGCGCACACTGTACCGAGACATCGCCACGCTGCAGGCGCAGGGCGCCGACATCGAGGGCGAGCCCGGGCTGGGCTATGTGCTGCGGCCCGGCTTCATGCTGCCGCCGCTGATGTTCTCGGAGGACGAGATCGAGGCGCTGGTGCTGGGTTCGCGCTGGGTCGCGCAGCGCGCCGACGACCGGCTGGGCGACGCCGCCCGCAATGCGCTGGCCAAGATCGCGGCGGTGCTGCCGGACGATTTGCGCCAGGGCCTCGACGCCAATGCGCTGCTGGTCGGGCCCGGCCAGGCGATCGCCGGCGGCAGCATCGACCTCGCCGCGGTGCGCCGGGCGATCCGGGCCGAGCACAAGCTGGCGATCGCCTATCGCGGCCCGGAGGGGGCGGAGACGCGACGGGTGATCTGGCCCTTCGCGCTGGGCTTCTTCGACCAGGTCCGCATGGTGGTGGCGTGGTGCGAGCTGCGCCAGGGCTTCCGCCATTTCCGCACCGACCGGATCCTGGAGCTGGCGGCGCTCGAGGCGCGCTATCCGCGCCGCCGCCTGATGCTGCTGAAGGAATGGCGCGAGATGCAGGGCATCTCTTAGAGGCCCTTTGGAAATGCTACTGTCGCGGCCGTCTGGCGGCGGTTTCTGCGCTTCCGGTGCTCACGGACTTTAACGTCCGCTGCGCGCCGGTTCTCGAAACCACCACCAGCCGACTCACGCCAGCGCATTTCGAAAGGGCCTCTCGCGCGACTGATGCTGCCGGAAACTGTCAGCATGGGCATGCATCCTGGGCTCGTCATCACCCAGGAGAACCGCGATGCCGATCCCCAGCTACACCCTGCTCTATGTCGACAACCCGCCGGCCAGCGCCGCCTTCTATGCCGGGCTGCTGGGCCGCGAGCCGATCGAATCCGCGCCCACCTTCGCCCTGTTCCTGCTCGATGGCGGGGCCAAATTGGGGTTGTGGTCGCGGCACACGGTCGAGCCGGCGGCGACGGCGGCCGGCGGCGGCGCCGAGATCGGCTTCAGCGTCGCCGACGCCGCCACGGTCGAGACCATCCATGCCGAGTGGCGCGACCGCGGCCTGCCGATCCTGCAGCCGCCGACGGAGTTGGATTTCGGCTACACCTTCGTCGCCCTCGACCCCGATGGCCACCGACTGCGGGTGTTCGCGCTGACGGTGTAGACAAACGCGGCGCCGGCTGGTCGAGTAGCGGATCGCGCCCGGCCGGCGGCCCGCCGGGGCGACGGGACCCCGGGGCCGTGGAATCATCGCCCGTGACCGACCTGTCCCAGATCTCCGCCGCCGTCCTCGGCCGCCTCTACCTCGCCGGCGCGACCGACCCGGTCACCGCGACCGAGTCCTTTTTCGACCGCATCCGCGCCTGCCCGGACAAGGCGATCTTCCTGCTGCTGACCGAGGAGCGGGCGCGGCGCGAGGCCGAGGCTAGCCGGCAGCGCTACCGCGCCGGCCGGCCGCTGGGACCGCTGGACGGAGTGCCGGTCGCCTGGAAGGACCTGGTCGACCTGGAGGGTACCGTCACCACCGCCGGGGCCGAGGTGCTTCGAAACGCCTCGCCGGCCAAGGCCGACGCGCCGATCGCCCGTCACCTGGCCGCCGCCGGCATGGTCAGCCTGGGCAAGGTCAATCTCAGCGAGTTCGCCTATTCCGGCCTCGGGCTGAACCCGCATTACGGCACGCCGCTGAACCCGTTCGACGCGGCGACGCCGCGGGCGCCCGGCGGCTCCTCCTCCGGCTCCGCCGTCGCGGTGGCGCGCGGCCTGGCGCCTTGTGCCATCGGCACCGACACCGGTGGCTCGGTGCGCATCCCGGCCGCGTTCAACGGGCTGGTCGGCCTGAAGACCTCCGAGGACGGGATCGACAAGGCCGGCGTGTTCCCGCTGTCCCAGACCTTGGACACGATCGGCCCGCTGGCCCGGACGGTGGAGGATTGCATCCTGCTGGATGCCGCGCTGCGTGGCGCCGTCGCCACCGACATCCGCCGCGCCGAGCTGTCCGGCCTGCGCCTGGTGGTGCCGGAAAACGTCGTGTTCGACCAGGCCGAGGATGGCGTGGTCGCCAATTTCGAACAGGCGCTGTCGGTACTGGCCGCCGCCGGGGCCAAGGTCGAGCGCCGGCGCATCGCGATCATCGACGAGATGTTCGCAACCGGCGCCGCCCATGGCTCGCTGACGGCGGCGGAGGCCTATGCCTTCCACCGCGAGCTGATGGAGGGGCCGGACGCCGCGCGCGTCGACCCGCGCATCACCTCGCGCATCGACGGCGGCAAGCGGATGACGGCGCTGGACCTGCTGGCGATCCAGGCCATGCGCAAGCGGCTGACCGCGGCGCTCGCGGCCGAACTGGACGGCGCCCTGCTGGCCTTCCCCACCGTGCCGCATGCGGCGCCGGAGATCGCGCCCTTGGAGGCCGATGTCGAGCTGTACCACCAGGTCAACCTGCGCAGCCTGCGCAACACCATGATCGGCAACATCCTGACCATGTGCGGCCTGGCCCTGCCGACCGGCCTCGACGGGCGCGGCCTGCCGACCAGCCTGCTGCTCTCCGCCCCCGCCGGCGACGATGCCCGGCTGCTGGCCATCGGCCTGGCCGCCGAGGCCGCCGGCATCGACCGGCGCGGCTGATCGAAAGGCCCGGCCGATCCCCCGGCCGGGCCTTTCTCCCCTCCACCGCCCCCCGACGGTCTCTCAAACCGCGCTGAAGCTGCGGTCGATGGTGCTGGCGACGTCGACCCGGTCGCGCAGGATGCCGAACTTCACCGTCAGGTCGGCGGCGCGCTGCAGCTCTGCCACCACCGCATCGTCGAGGGCGACGAAACCGACCTGCTGCTGCTCGGTCGACCGCTGCACCACCGCCTCCGGGATCTTCGACAGCCCGGCATAGTAGCGGGCGTAGTCCGCCGGATGGGCGCGGACCCAGGCGCGGCCGGCGCTGAGCCGGCCGAGGAAGTCCTGCAGCGCCGCATGCTTGGCCGCGATCGCGTCGACATGGGCGGCGACCAGGGTGATGGTCGGCGACAGGCCGCGCCCATCCGCCACCACCCGGGCACCGCGCTCCAGGATCTCGGTCGAGACATAGGGCTCCCACACCGCCCAGGCGTCGATCGCGCCGGCCGCCAGCGCCGACCGCGCCTCCGGCGGCGGCAGCAGCACGATCTCGACCTCGGACGGATCGATGCCGGCCTGCTTCAGCGTCGCCAGGATCAGGAACTGGCCCCAGCCGGCGCGGGTGCCGGCCACCCGCTTGCCCTTCAGGTCCTGCACGCTTTGGATCGGCGAGTCGGACCGCACCAGGATCGCCTGGGTGCGCGGATCGGCCCGATAGGCGCCGATGGCGCGCAGCGGCGCCCCGGCGGCAAAGACGGTGAAGAAGGACAGGTCGCCCATCATCCCGACATCCAGCGCACCGGCGTTCAGCGCCTCGAGCAACGGCTGGGCGGCCGGGAACTGCTTCCAGTCGATGGCATAGGGCAGGTTCTCCGCCTGGCCCGAGACCTCGATCACCGACCGATTGCCGAACAGCTGGTCGCCGACCTGCAGCGCCGTCTCCTGCGCTTGGCCAGGACGGGACAACGCCAGCAGCGGCAGGCCGAGGGCGAGGCGCGACAGGTCACGGCGGCTGAGGGTGTTTCGCATCGGCGTCAATCCAGCAGGTCGGGTTCGGCCGCGACGATCCAGTCCCAGAGCGGCTTGAAGCTGAGCGCGCCGCCGGTCGGGCCGCCGACCCGGTCATAGGTGAACTTGGCCGTGTCGTGGTCCAGCACGATCGGCTTGCCCGCGGCCTCGGCCAGCAGCTGGGCATGGGCGGCGTTGTCCATGGCGATGTACCACCACGCCGCCGCCTCGACCGACGGGCCGGCGGTGAGGAAGCCGTGATTCTGCAGGATCACCGCCTTGCGGTGGCCCAGCGCCGAGACGATGCGCTGGCCTTCCTCCGCCTCCAGCACCACGCCGTGGAATTCGCCGTAGAGGCCGTGGTCGCCGTAGAAGGTGCAGGAATCCTGGGTGATCGGGTCCAGGAGCCGGCCCAGCGTCGACCAGGCCTTGCCATAGGTCGAATGGGTGTGGGCGGCGGCAACCACGTCCGGCCGCGCCTTGTGGATCGCGGCATGGATGACGAAGGCGGCCTCGTTGATCGGCTGGTCGCCGGCGACGATCTCGCCGTGTTCGTTGACCAACTGCAGGTCGGAGACGCGGATCTGGCCGAAATGCTTGCCCAGCGGATTGACCCAGAAATGGTCGGTCAGCTCCGGGTCGCGCGCCGTGATGTGGCCGGCCAGGCCCTGGTCGAAGCCGCGGCGGGCGAAGATGCGGAAGGCGGCGGCCAGGCGCTGCTTGCGGTGCAGCCGCTCCGCCTCCAGCGAATTGTGCTGCGGCAGGGTGAAGAAGTCCCGGGCGCGGGTGGCGACGGTGGCTTGGCTCATGGGGTCGGTCCTCGCAAGGGGGTCAGGCGCTCTTGGCCAGCAGTTCGCCGTAGCGGCGGTCGAACAGGGGAGCGACGTCGATCGGGCCGGGCACCAGGCCGAGCTCGATGAAGGTGTCGGCGACGGCCTGGACCGAGGCGACGGCGTCGTCGGTCACCGGCTTCAGGTCGTTGGGCTGGCTGGCGTTACGCAGCTGGCCCAGCACGATGTCGCGCGGCACGCCGATGGCATCGCTGAAGATCGTCGCCCAGTCCTCGATATGGGCCTGCTGCCAGGCCCAGGCCCGCTTGATGCGCAGCAGGTAGTCGCCGATCGCCGCCGACAGCTTCGGGTCTTCCAGCGCCTCGGCCCGGGCGGCGTAGATGTAGTTGCCGGAAAGGTAGCCATTGGCGGTGACCAGCACCCGGGCGCCGGAGGCGGCAATGGTGATCGGCACGGAGTAGCCGTAGATCGCCCAGGCGTCGATGGCACCCTGGTCGAAGGCGGCACGGCCGTCGGCCGGGGTCAGCGGCACGCCGGTGATGTCGGCGAAGGACAGGCCCACGGCCTTCAGGATCCGGGCGAGATAATACTGGGTGGTGGTGGCGCGGACATAGCCGACGCGCTTGCCGGCGAGGTCGGCGGGCGCCCGGATCGGGCTGTCCTTCGGCACCAGGACGACTTGGTTGTTGACGTCGTCGGCGATGATCGCGACCGCCTTGATCCGGGCGCCGGAGGCGGCGGCGAAGACCGGCGGGATCTCGCTCATCGACCCGACATCGATGGCGCCGGCATTCATCGCCTCGACGATCACGTTGCCCGAGGCGAACTCGCCGAAGCTCAGCGCATAGGGCGTGTCGAGCTGCCCGGCGGCGCGCAGCAGGTTGTCCTCACGGCCCTTGTACTTGGCGGCGCGCAGGGTGACGCCGGACCCGGCCTGGGACAGGCCGGGCGCCAGCGCCAGGAGGCCGGCGCCGCCGGCCAGCAGCGAGCGGCGCGACAGGATGATGGGCACGGGCGTTCCTTCGGTGGGCGTGGACGCGGCAATGCGGGATTCGATGTGGATTAGGTGAATATACAAATCTTAATGAGTCAAATTGAAATTTAGAACATTCTATTTTTGTTATTTCTCTGCAAGCCGCACCCAGCTTCTCCGTCATTGCGAGCGCAGCGAAGCAATCCAGGGCCACCTGCATCGGCCCCTGGATTGCTTCGTCGGCTTCGCCTCCTCGCAATGACGGTGAGGAGCCTCCTATTCGCCCCGGAAGGCACCTTCCGAGACGATGCTGCTCAGCGGCTTGCGGTTGTTCGGCATTTCGCGCTCCTGCAGCTTCTCCGGCAGGACCGACCTGTCGCCCAGCCGGCCGATGGCGATGGCGGCGTCGGCGCCGTAGTCGGGCGGCAGACCGAGCAGAGAGCGCGCCTTGTCGCGGTCGAAGCCGGACATGCCGTGGGTGTGCCAGCCGGACAGGAGGGCCTGCAGGGCGAAGTTCGACCAGGCGGCGCCGGCGTCGAAGGAATGGGTCGGCAGCGGGGTCTCGCCCTTGCCGGGCTGGTCGAACTTCGTCTTGGACGTGACGATCACCAGCGCCGCCGCGTGCTGCGCCCAGCCGCGGTTCCATTCGTTCAGGATCTCGAGGAAGACCGGCCAGCGCGCCGTGCCGCGGCGGGCATAGATGAAGTGCCAGGGCTGCGAGTTGTAGGCGGAAGGCGCCCAGCGCGCCGCCTCGAAGCAGCGCAGCAGCTCCGATTCCGGGATCGCCTCCTCGGTGAAGGCGCGCGGCGACCAGCGTCGCAGGAACAGGGCATCGATGTCGTGCTCGGCCACGCGGCCGTTGAGGCTGGTCATGTCGACTCCATGGGCCGGTCCGGACGAAGGGCGGGCTTCGGCTAATCGCGAAAGGCCATTGTGATACCGGCCAAAGCGCCATCAAAACAAATTACTCATGTTTAATTATCCGGCATCGCTGCCATGCAGCAGCAGCCGCAGCGCCGATTCCGGGATCACAGATCGACATAGAATCAATAAATATCAGTCGGTTACATATTATACATAGATTTATTGATCTATATTTCAGAATCACATTGACTCAGAAATATCGTTAGTCATGATCTACATATCAGCGACGCCCGCTGTCGCCTCCCCGCTTTCCCGGCAACAGGACATCGCGCCTTGGCCACGCTTTCGCTGACCCAGCCTGCCGGCGGCTTCCGGATCGAGCGGTTCCGCCGCTTCATCCCGCCCCTGGTGATCATCCTGCTGTGGCAGGCCGGCTCCTCCGCCGGGCTGATCCCGGCCCGGTCGATCGCCTCGCCGGCGACCATCATCGCCACCTTCTGGACGCTGCTGGCCTCGGGCGAGCTGCTGCAGCACCTGCTGGTCTCGCTGGGCCGGGTCACCGCGGGCCTGGCCATCGGCGTCACCACCGGCGCCGGGCTGGCGCTGGTGGCCGGGCTGTCGCGGCGCGGCGAGGATCTGGTCGACGCCACCATGCAGATGCTGCGCACCCTGCCCTTCCTGGCGCTGGTGCCGCTGTTCATCCTGTGGTTCGGCATCGGCGAGACGCCGAAGATCGCGCTGGTCGCGCTCGGCTCGGCCTTCCCGATCTACCTGACGCTGTTCGCCGGGATCCGCGGCGTCGACGCCAAGCTGGTCGAGGCCGCCAGCGTGTTCGGCCTGTCGCAGCGCGAGCTGGTGCGCCAGGTGATCCTGCCGGGCGCCCTGCCCTCGGCCCTGGTCGGGCTGCGCTATTCGCTCGGCTCGGCCTGGCTCAGCCTGGTGATCGGCGAGCAGATCAACGCCTCCAGCGGCATCGGCTACCTGGTGATGACCGCGCGCGACTTCCTGCGCACCGACATCATCTTCGTCGGCCTGATCGTCTACGCCCTGCTCGGCCTCGGCGCCGACCAGCTCGTCCGCGGCATCGAGCGCAGCGTGCTGCGCTGGCGCCCCAGCTTCGTGAAGGAGTGAGCTTCGTGCCCCTCTCCGCCGCCCGCCAGCGGGCCGACACCGAACCCGCCGCTGCCCGCCCGGACCTCGTCCGCATCCGCGGCCTGACCCGGTCCTTCGGCGGCCCGAACATCCTCGACAATCTCGACCTCGATATCCCCGACGGCGCCTTCGTCGCCCTGCTGGGCCGCAGCGGCTCCGGCAAGTCGACGCTGCTGCGCACCCTGGCGGGGCTGGACCCAGCCCCTTCCGGCACCGTCACCGTGCCGTCGGAGCGCACCGTGGTGTTCCAGGAGCCGCGGCTGCTGCCGTGGAAGAGCGTCTGGCGCAACGTCGCGCTGGGCCTGCCCGGGGCCGGCGCCCGCGACCGCGCGGTCGCGGCGCTGCAGGAGGTCGGGCTGTCGCACCGGATCGACGCCTGGCCGCTGACCCTGTCGGGCGGCGAGGCCTCGCGCACCGCTTTGGCCCGGGCGCTGGTGCGCGAGCCGCGCCTGCTGCTGCTGGACGAGCCCTTCGCCGCGCTGGACGCGCTGACCCGGATGAAAATGCAGGGGCTGGTCGGGTCGCTGTGGCAGGCACATCGCCCGGCAGTGCTGCTGGTCACCCACGACGTCGACGAGGCGCTGCTGCTGGCCGACCGGGTGCTGGTGCTGGCCGAGGGCCGGATCGCCACCGACATCCCGATCACGCTGGACCGGCCGCGCCGCCACGGCGACCCCGGCTTCGTCCGGCTGCGCACCAGGCTGCTGGCCGATCTCGGCGTCGACGAGTTCGAGGGCGAGGCGGTGCCGGCCGCTCCCCGTCCCGCCGGCCGACCGATTTCGGCCGGGCATGGCGCCCCGGCCGCTGTCGGAGCCTGAGCATGGTTTTGGCCCGGCCGGACCAGCCGCTCCGCAGCGTCCCCCTGCATCGTGTCGGGGCGCCACCGACCCTGGCGGAGACCGTGGCCGCCCTGGCCACGGAGTTCTCCCGGACGGCGGCGGAGCATGACCGCAGCGGCGCCTTTCCCTTTGCCAATTTCGACCGGTTGGCCGAGGCGAGCCTGCTGGCCCTGGTCACGCCGCGCCGCTTCGGCGGGCTGGGCGGCGGGCTGCAGGACGCCGCCGCGGTGATCGGCGGCATCGCCCGGGGCGAGCCGTCGACCGCGCTGGTGCTGTCGATGCAGTACCTGCAGCACGCCTCGATGGAGGAGCGCGGCTGGCCGGCGCATCTGGCGGAGCGGCTGGGCCGCGAGGCCGCCGCCGGCGTGTCGCTGATCAACGCGCTGCGGGTGGAGCCGGAGCTGGGCACCCCGGCCCGCGGCAGGCTGCCGGCGACGGTGGCGCGGCGGACGCCGGAGGGCTGGCGCGTCTCCGGCCACAAGATCTTCGCCACCGGCATCCCGATCCTGTCCTGGCTCGCCGTCTGGGCCGTGACCGACGAGACCGAGCCGCGAATCGGCACCATCCTGGTGCCGGCGAACTCGCCCGGCATCCGCGTGGTGGAGAGCTGGGACCAGCTCGGCATGCGCGCCACCAACAGCCACGACGTGATCCTGGAGGATGTACTGGTGCCGCTGGACCATGCGGTCGACCTGCGCCCGCCCGCGGCGTCGCGCACGCCGGAGCCGGTGAAGTCGGCCTGGGGCGCGGTGCTGATCGGCGCCCTGTATGACGGCATCGCCCGCGCCGCGCGGGACTGGTTCGTCGAGTTCCTGAAGACCCGGACCCCGGCCAATCTCGGCGCGCCGCTGGCCACCTTGCCGCGGATGCAGGACGCGGTCGGCGAGATCGAGACCCTGCTCGCCGTCGACGCCCGGCTGCTCGCCAGCGCTGCCCGCGACGTCGATGACGGCCGTCCGCCGACGCCGACCGAGAGCGGCATCGTCAAGCTGACCATCACCGGCAACGCCATCGCCGCAGTCGAGACCGCGGTGCGGCTGACCGGCAACCCCGGCCTGGCCCGCGCCAACCCGCTGGAGCGGCATTACCGCGACGTGCTGTGCGCCCGCATCCACACGCCGCAGGACGATTCCATCCGCCTTGCCGCCGGGCGCCTCGCCCTCGGCCTTTGACATCGCTTCGAGGATCTTGCCATGAGCGTCGAATTCATCGGTTTCATCGGCACCCGCGACTTCTCCGAGACCCGCCCCGCCAGCGGGCCGGTGATCGACGTGCCCTATATCGAGACGGTCGCCCGGGCGCATGAGGCCGCCGGCTTCGACCGCGCCCTGGTCGCCTTCCACTCGACCTCGCCGGAAAGCATCCTGATCGCCGGCCATGCCGCGTCGGTGACCGAGAAGCTGGGGCTGATGATCGCCCACCGGCCCGGCTTCACCGCCCCGACGCTGGCGGCGCGGCAGTTCGCAACGCTGGACCAGCTGACCGGCGGCCGCGTCGCCGTGCACATCATCACCGGCGGCGACGATGCCGAGCTGCGCCAGGACGGCGACTTCCTGACCAAGGATGAGCGCTATGCCCGCACCGACGAGTATCTGGGCATCCTGCGCAAGATCTGGACCAGCGACGCACCCTTCGACCATGACGGGCCGCATTACCGGTTCGAGCGCGGCTTCTCGACCGTCAAGTCGGTGCGGCCGCCGCACATCCCGGTCTATTTCGGCGGCGCCTCCGACGCGGCGATCGCGGTGGCCGGCCGGCATGCCGACATCTACGCGCTGTGGGGCGAGACCCATGCCCAGGTGCGCGAGCTGACCGGCCGGGTGCGGGCATCGGCGGCGAGGCACGGGCGGCAGCTGCGCTTCAGCCTGTCGCTGCGGCCGATCCTGGCCGAGACCGAGGAAAAGGCCTGGGCCCGCGCCGATGCGATCCTGGAGCAGGCGCGCGCGGTGCAGGACAAGACCGGCTACAAGCGCACCGCCGAGCCCGCCAATTCCGGGTCGCAGCGCCTGCTGGAAGCGGCCGCGCAGGGCCCGCGGCTGGACAAGCGGCTGTGGACCGGCATCGCCGCCCTGACCGGCGCCAAGGGCAACTCCACCGCGCTGGTCGGCACGCCGGAGCAGGTGGCCGACGCGCTGCTGGACTATTACGACCTCGGCGTCACCACCTTCCTGATCCGCGGCTTCGACCCGCTGGACGACGCCATCGATTACGGCCGCGAGCTGATCCCGCTGACCCGCATGCTGGTCGCCGAGCGTGCGCGGGCCAACGCGACGGCAGCGGAGTGAACGCCAATCTTTCCCGCCTCTTCTTCATTGTCATGCCCGGGCTTGACCCGGGCATCCAGAAGGCCTCGACACCCTCTGGATTGCCGGGTCAAGCCCGGCAATGACAGCAAAAACAAGGGCCCGATAATGAGCCTGTCCGGAGTTCCTACCATGAAGCGCATCCTGGCCGGGCTGGCCCTGGCCCTGGCGATCACCGGCGCGGCCAATGCCGAGACGGTGCTGCGGGTCGGCGACCAGAAGGGCAACGCCCGGTCGGTGATGGAGGCGGCGGGCGTGTTGTCCGACCTTCCCTATCGGATCGAATGGAGCGAGTTCCCGGCTGCAGCCCCGCTGCTGGAGGCGCTGAACGCCGACGCCATCGATGCGGGCAGCGTCGGCGACGCGCCCTTCACCTTCGCCGCCGCCGCGGGGGTGCCGGTCAAGGCGATCGCGGCGATCCGGTCGAAGCAGGACGGCCTGGCCATCGTCGTGCCCAAGGACTCGCCGGTGCAGGGGCTGCAGGACCTGGTCGGCAAGACCGTCGGCACCGGCCGCGGCTCGATCGGCCACCAGCTGATCCTGGCGGCGCTGGAGCAGGCCGGGCTGAAGCCGGACGCGGTCACCATCGTCTACCTGCTGCCGGCGGAGGCCAAGGCCGCGCTGTCCAGCGGCGCCATCGACGGCTGGTCGACCTGGGAGCCCTACACCTCGCAGCTGGAGCTGCAGGAGGGCGCCCGCCGCGTCGTCACCGGCGTCGGCATCACGCCGGGCCTGAGCTTCCTGGTCGCCCGGCCGGATGCGATCGAGGCCAAGCGCGCGGCGCTGCAGGATTTCGTCGGCCGGCTGGCCAAGGCCCGCAACTGGGGCACCAGCAACTACCCGGCCTATGCCGAAATCTGGAGCAAGCTGGTCGGCCTGCCGCAGGAGGTGGCGCTGCAATACCTGTCGCGCCAAGCGGTGCGGCCGGTGGCGATCGACGACACCGTGGTCGCCGACGAACAGAAGACCATCGACCTCTATTTCCGCGCCGGGCTGATCCAGACGCAGCTGGACGCCGGGACCGTGCTCGACCGGTCGTTCAACGACCCGGTGCTGGCGGAGCTGGCGAAGAAATGAGCCTCGACACCCTTCTCGCTTTAGCCGCAGCCGGCCTGGAGCCTTGGGAAGAACGCCACTCGCCGGTGACCAATGACGGCTTCCGCGGCGCCATGCGCCACCTGGCGGGGGCAGTCAGCATCGTCACCGCCGGGCTGGGATCGGAGCGCAACGGCCTGACCGCCACCTCGGTGGTGTCGCTGTCGGCCGATCCGCCGACCGTGCTGGTCTGCGTCAACCGCTCGGCCTCGGCCTGGCCGCTGCTGGTCCGGCACGCGCATTTCGGGGTCAATGTGCTGGCCGCGTCGCAGCAGCCGGTCGCCGACCGCTTTGCCGGCCGCAACGGCGAGAAGGGCGAGGCCCGCTTCGCCGGCGCCCGATGGATCCAGCTGGCCAGCGGCGCGCCGATCCTGGCCGACGCGCTGGTCGCCTTCGACTGCACGCTGGAGGAACGGATCCAGCGCCACTCCCACGACATTCTGATCGGCCGGGTGCAGGCCCTGCACGGTGCCGGGGGCACGGGGGGTGCCCCCGGCACCGATCCGCTGCTGTATTGGCGCGGGGCCTATGGCGCGATCCGGCCGACCTGAGATCGGCCTTGCGGCTGTGGACGTTGCCGACGACATGATAGGACAGGGGCGCATCCGGCGCAGCCAACCCGGTCCTGAGGACAGCCATGAGCCGTGAGAGCTACAAGACAGCCCTGATCGTCGGCACCGGCAGCGGACTCAGCGCCTCGCTGACTCGGCTGCTCAGCCGCCAGGGCATGCGCGTCGCCGTCGCCGCGCGCGATACCGACAAGCTGAAGCCGCTGCTGGAGGAGACCGGCGCCGCCGCCTTTGCCGCCGACGCGTCGGACGCCCAGGCGGTGGCCGGGCTGTTCGACGCTGTGCAGCAGCGCATCGGCGACCCGGACGTCGTGATCTTCAACGCGAGCGCCCGGCTGCGCGGCCCGCTGGCCGACCTGAATCCGGCCGAGGTCCAGCGGGTGCTGGCGGTGTCGGCCTTCGGCGGCTTCCTGGTCGGGCAGCAGGCGGCCAAGCGGATGCTGGCGAAAAAGCGCGGCGCCATCCTGTTCACCGGCGCCTCCGCCAGCGTCAAGGGCTATGCCCGCTCCGCCCCCTTCGCCATGGGCAAGTTCGCGCTGCGCGGTCTGGCCCAGAGCATGGCGCGCGAGCTGTCGCCGCAGGGCATCCATGTCGCCCATGTCGTGATCGACGGCCAGATCCGCGAGGCCGGTCGCGAGGACCCGCCCGCCAAGCCGGACAGCACCCTCGACCCCGATGCCATCGCTCAGAGCTATCTCGACCTGCTGCGTCAGCCGCGCAGCGCCTGGAGCTGGGAGATCGAGTTGCGGCCCTGGGTGGAGACTTTCTGATTTCACGGTTCGGAGGGCCCATGGACACGATCGGTTGGTTGATCCACACGCTGGAGAGCCGGTTGCCCGAGCGGCCCGACGACCAGGCCGAGCCGCCGCGGCGGACGCGGCCGGCCGGCCCCCGCCTGCTGGACCGGGTCCGGGCCTTCGTCCGCCGCCCCCTGCCACGCTGACCACCGAGGCCTCGCCATGCCGGATGCCCTGACCCCGCCGGGCCTCGCCCCCGAATTCCTCGCCGGCCAGGCGCTGCTGCGCGAGAGCGGTATCGTCCAGGCCGACGTGCTGGCAACGCCGATCGTCGTCGCCCGCGGCCATGCCCAGACCCTGCAGGCCTTCCTGAATCAGGACGCCCCGCCTTTGGCTCGGGTCGAGGAGCTTATCCTGGCCCACCTGCCGGTGCCGGTGCGGGTGCGGCTGTACTACCCCGACGGCGCGACCCGGCCGCTGCCGGCCTATCTGCACGCCCATGGCGGCGGCTTCGCCCTCGGCGGCATCGACTCGCTGGACCGCTGGAAGCGTGAGGTGGCGCGCGACGCCCGGGTGGTGGTGGTCGGTCTGGACTACGCCCTGGCGCCCGAGCACAAATTCCCGACCGCGCGCGACCAGGTCGTCGGGGTGGTGCGCTGGCTGCGCGAGCACGCCGTGGCGCTGGGCCTCGATGCCGGCCGTATCGGCATCGGCGGCGATTCCGCCGGCGGCAATCTGGCGCTGGCCACGCTGCTGCGGCTGCGCGACCTGAGCGAACCGCTGCCGCGCTTCGGCGCCCTGGTCTACGGCATGCTGTCGGCCAACCACGACACCCCGTCTCATCGCGATTTCGGTGACGGCCGCTACGGCCTGTCGACCGCCAAGCTGGACTGGTTCTGGACCCAGTACCTGCCCGACCCGGCGCTGCGCGACGATCCCCAGGCGGTGCCGCTGACCGCCGATCTCGGCGGCCTGCCGCCGCTGCTGCTGCTCGCCGCCGGGCTGGACCCGCTGCTCGACGACACCCTCAACCTGGATCAGCGGCTGACCGGGATCGGCGCGGCGCACAGCCTGAAGCTCTATCCCGACATGCCGCACGGCTTCCTGGCGCAGACCCGCCTCTTGTCCCGCGCCCGCGAGGCCCGCGACGACGTGGTCGCGGCGTTGAAGCGGCATCTTGTCTGACAAGCCGGCCGCCGGGCATGGACAAGGCTCCGGCGGTTGACTATCGATAGCCTCATCGATTGGCCGTCTGGTCATCAGCGGACAGAGAAGAGGCATCAGATGAGCGGCGCGGATATCGCAGTCGTCGGCTTGGCCGTCATGGGCCGGAACCTCGCCTTCAACATGGCGGAAAAAGGTTTCCGGGTCGCGCTCTACAACCGCAGCAGCGAGAGGACCGACGAGGCGATGGCCCTGGCCGGCCCGCTGGCCGAGCGCCTCGTGCCCTGCCATACGCCGGAGGAGCTGGTGGCGGCGGTGAAGAAGCCGCGCGCGATCCTGCTGATGGTGCAGGCTGGCGCCGCGGTGGACGAGACCGCCGCCCGGCTGCAGCCGCTGCTGGACAAGGGCGATGCCCTGATCGACGCCGGCAACGCCAATTTCCACGACACGGTGCGGCGCGAGAGCGCCATGGACCAGGCGGGCCTCGCCTATCTCGGCGTCGGCGTGTCGGGCGGCGAGGAGGGGGCGCGCCACGGCCCGTCGATCATGGTCGGCGGCAAGCCCGAGGTCTATGGCCGGGTCGAGAAGATCTTCCGGGCGATCGCCGCCAAGTTCGAGGGCACGCCGTGCTGCGCCCTGCTGGGCACCGACGGCGCCGGCCACTTCGTCAAGACCATCCACAACGGCATCGAATATGCCGACATGCAGATGATCGGCGAGGTCTACGGCCTGCTGCGCCGCGGCCTGGGGCTGACCCCGGCCGAAATCGGCGACGTGTTCGAGCGCTGGTCGAAGGGCCCGCTATCCTCCTACCTGGTCGACATCACCGCCACGGTGCTGAAGACCACTGATCCCAAGACCGGCAAGCCGCTGGTCGACGTCATCGTCGACAGCGCCGGCCAGAAGGGCACCGGCCGCTGGTCGGCGATCGAGGCGCTGGCGCTGGGCGCCCCGGCCTCCTCGATCACCGCGGCGGTGGAGGCGCGCGGCGTCTCGGCCGAGCGCGCCCTGCGCAAGACCCTGTCCGAGCGCTTCCCCGGCGCGGCCCAGAAGCTGACATTCGCCGGCAACCGCGAGGCGGCGATCGAGCTGCTGGAGAAGGCGCTGCTGGCCGGCAAGATCCTGGCCTATACCGAGGGCTTCGCCATCATGTCGGCGGCCTCGCGCGAATATGGCTGGAAGCTGCCGCTGGCCGAGGTCGCCCGGATCTGGCGCGCCGGCTGCATCATCCGCTCGACCCTGCTGGACCGCATCGCCTCGGCCTATGACCAGACGCCGGACATCGAGTCCCTGGTGCTGGCGCCGGGCCTGACGCCGCTGTTCGAGGGCGCCGCCGGGGCGCTGCCGGAGGTGGTGGCCGAGGCCTTCCGCCACGGCCATGCAGTGCCGGCCCTGTCGGCCGCGACCTCGCGCTGGCTGGCGCTGCGCCAGCCGCGCTCGACCGCCGACCTGACCCAGGGCCAGCGCGACTTCTTCGGCGCCCACGGCTTCGGCCGCATCGACGCCGAGGGGCAGCACCACGGCCCGTGGAGCCAGGCACACGGCTGAGCGGAGCGAGGGCGGCCGCCCCTTGTCCTTCCCGATCGCCTGGCTCGACCTGCGCGAGCCTGCGGACCACGCCGCCCGGCATTCCGGGCTGCGCGGCGCCGCTGCGGCCCTCGTCGGGGCCGGCGGGCTGGTCGTGGATCTGGGCTGCGGCACCGGATCGACCGTGCGGGCGCTGCAGCCGCACCTCGCCCGTTCCGTCCGGTGGCGGCTGGTCGATCATGATGCGGCGGTACTGCGCGAGGCCGGTCGGAGAACGGGTGCCGAAACGGTGCTCTGCGAACTGGCCCGCGAAGATCCGCCGATCGAGGGCGCCGCGCTGGTCACGGCTTCGGCGCTGCTGGATCTGGTGTCCGAGGCGTGGGTCGAGCGTCTGGCGGATGCCCTGAAAGCCCGTCGATGCCCATTCTATGCCGCACTCTCCTATGACGGGTGCCTGTCCTTCGATCCGGCGCATCCCGGCGACCCGGCGATGACCGCCGCCCTCAACGCGCATCAGCGGACCGACAAGGAGTTCGGCCCGGCGCTGGGGCCGGACGGCGCGGAGGTGCTGGCCGCAGCCTTGCGGGCGCGGGGTTTCGAAGTCCGCGTCGAAGCGAGCCCGTGGCGCCTCGGGCCGGGCGACGCCGAGTTGGTCGCCGCGCTGCTGCCCGGGATCGCCGCCGTGGCCGCCGGATGGGACGGCCTGGCGAGGAGCGAGGTCGAGGACTGGCTGGCGTTCCGGCAGGGCCGGGCCGCGGACGGGCAATGCCTGGTCGGGCATGTGGATCTTCTGGCGACCCTCTGATCAGGTCGCCGTTCGCACGCCGCGCCGTCGCAGCAGCCAGCCGATATCGACGGCGAAGGACCAGGCCAGGGCCGCGAGCGCGACCGCAGCGACGACTACCGTCGCCGGGGGACGCGCGATCGGCAGCAGCATGACAAGCAGCGCGGCGTATTGGACGACGCAGACGGCTTTCCGGCGCAGCGATGGCGGCAGCGGCTGGGCAAGGGTCGGCCAGACGATGCCGGCCGCTACGAAGGCGTAGCGCATCAGGCCGATCAGCGCGACCCAGGCACCGGCCTTCTCCAGCAGGACCGCCAGGACCGAGAGGAGAAGGATGGTCAGCGCGTCGACCTCCATGTCGAAGCGCGCCCCGAAGCGTGAGGCCAAGGCCTGCCGGCGGGCCAGCACGCCGTCGACGCCATCCAGCACCAGCGCGACCGACAGCAGCACGACGCAGGTCCAGGCGACCCCGGCCGAGATCCGGCTGGGGTCGAGCAGCCCTTCCACCAACACTCCGGCGAAGATCGCGGCGATGCCCAGCCGCGTCAGCGTCATCAGATTGGCCGCGCCGAACCGCGGATGGGGGTGCCAGCCCTCGATCGTCACGGCGATCACGGCCGCGACCCCGGCATAGACCAGGAGCGTCGCGATCAGGAAGGGCGCGGCGACCGGGCTTGCGCCGGCGAGCGCCGCGGCCGTGCCGGTCAGCGCCGTCCCCACGCCCAGCAGGCACATCCAGGTCGTGAACAGGAGAGGGCGATGGCCGTTCAGGATCGCGCCTCACCAGCGGGCAGGCGCGACCTCGATGACAGCATGCGCCGCAGGACGCCGTCGCGGCGGACCAGGTGGTGGTACAACGCGCCCGCGACGTGCAGCAGAACGACCGCCAGCAGGGCCCAGATCAGGTTGAGGTGCACGGCCTTGGCCACGGCTGCGACCGGCTTGCTCACCGGGACGAAGTCCGCCAGGTTGACCAGGTAGAACAGCGGCACGGGAAAGCCGCCCGTGGCCGTGTAGATGAAGCCGCTGACCGGCATCGCGAGGATCAACAGGTACAGCAGCCCATGCGTTATTCGCGCCACCGCGGCCTGCCAGTGCGGCATGTCCGCTGGCAGCTCGGGCACCGGATTGGCCCAGCGCCAGGCCAGCCGGATGACCACCAGCGCGAACACCGTCAGCCCGGTCATTTTGTGCGTGTCGTAGAGGATGTTCTGCAGCATGCCCGGATCGACCCGGTTCATCGCGATGCCGGCCGGGATCTGCACCAGCAGGATCAGGCCCGCAATCGTCCAATGCAGGGCGATGCTGACCCGCCCCCAACGCTCCGCCGTGTTGCGGTTCATCAACCGGCCTTTCGCCGCTTCGCTTTGTAAAACTTAGTACGGCGAGGGCCGCGTTCAAATGGCGTGGCCGGTGCGATGGATGGCCACGCCCCCCAATCAAGTGCATGGGGCGGGGCTGGCCATGACGGTGAAGGGACCGGGCTACAGGTCGTCCCGGATGCAGGCCTTGGCATGGCCCGGCGCGACCTCGCGCAGCGGCGGGACTGCGGTGGCACAGTCCGGGATCGCATGCGGGCAGCGGGTGCGGAAGACGCAGCCGCTGGGCGGGTTGATCGGGCTGGGGATGTCGCCCTGCAGCAGGATTCGCTCGCGCCGCACCGTCGGGTCCGGCACCGGCGCGGCGGACAGCAGCGCCCGGGTGTAGGGGTGGCGCGGAGCGGTGTAGAGCGACCGGGCCGGCGCCGATTCCATGATCCGGCCGAGATACATCACGATCACGCGGTCGCAGAGATACTCGACCACCGACAGGTCGTGGGCGATGAACAGCATGGTCAGGCCCAGGTCGCGCTGCAGGTCCTGGATCAGGTTCACCACCTGGGCCTGGATCGACACGTCGAGGGCCGAGACCGGCTCGTCCGCCACGATGAAGCTGGGCTCCACCGCCAGGGCCCGGGCGATGCCGATGCGCTGGCGCTGGCCGCCGGAGAATTCATGCGGGTAGCGGGTGATGGCGTCCGGCCGCAGGCCGACCCGGCGGAGGAGGTCGGCGATCCGCTCCGGCCGCTGGCGCCCGCGCGACAGGCCGTGGATGGTCAGGGCCTCGCCGACGATCTCGCCCACCGTCATGCGCGGGTTCAGGCTGGCATAGGGATCCTGGAAGACGATCTGCATCTCGCGCCGATAGGCCTGGAAGGCCGGTTTCGACAGGCCGAGGATGTCGGTGCCGGCGAAGCGCACCGACCCGGCCGTCGGCTCGGTCAGGCGCAGCACCGACCGGCCAACCGTGGTCTTGCCGGAGCCGGATTCGCCGACCAGCCCGACCACCTCGCCGCGCTTCAGGCTGAAGGACACGTCCTCGACCGCGCGGACATGCTGCCCCTTGCCGCCGAACAGCCCGCCGCCGACCGGGAACCAGGTGCGCAGCCCGTCGACCTCGAGCAGGGTCTCGCCCGGCGCCGGCAGGGCGATGGTGCTCAGGCGATCGGCCCGCCCCACCCGATTCTCGACCACGGCGCTCATGCCAGCTCGCTCCAGCGGAGGCAGCGCGACATGTGCCCGCCGCCGGTGTCGGCCAGCGGCGGCACCGCGGCGGTGCAGGCCTCGACCGCATGGCGGCAGCGCGGCGCGAAGGTGCAGCCGGGCGGCAGCTTGCGCGGACTCGGCACATTGCCGGGGATCGCCTCCAGCCGCCGGGACTCGCCGCGGTCCAGCGCCGCATAGTCGGTGTGCGGCACGCTGTTCAGGAGGCCGATGGTGTAGGGGTGGCGCGGCGATTTGAAGATCTCGACCACGCCGGCCTCCTCCACCACCCGCCCGCCATACATCACGGCGACACGGTCGGCCATCTCGGCCACCACGCCGAGATTGTGGGTGATGAACAGGATCGACATGCCGATCTCGGCCTGCAGCCGGCGCATCAGGTCCAGGATCTGGGCCTGGATGGTGACGTCCAGCGCCGTGGTCGGCTCATCGGCGATCAGCAGCGCCGGGCGGCAGCACAGCGCCATGGCGATCATCACCCGCTGGCGCATGCCGCCCGACATCTGGTGCGGGTAGTCTTTCAGGCGCCGGCGCGCGGCCGGGATGCCGACCAGCTCCAGCATCTGCGCCGCCGTCTCCATCGCCTGGCGTCGACCCAGCCCCTGGTGCAGCGCCACCGCCTCGGCGATCTGGTCGCCAACCGGATAGACGGGGTTCAGCGACGTCATCGGCTCCTGGAACACCATGGCGATGTCGTTGCCGCGGATGCGGCGCATCTCCGCCTCCGACAGGCGGGCGAGGTCGCGCCGGCGGCCCTGGCCGTCGGTGAACAGCATCTCGCCGCCGGCGATGCGCCCGGGCGGGGTCTGGATCAGCCGCATCAGCGACAGGCTGGTGACGCTCTTGCCCGAGCCGGATTCGCCGACCAGCGCCAGGGTCTCGCCGCGGCGGATCTGGAAGGTCACCCCGTCGACCGAACGGATCGGTCCGTCCTCGGTGTCGAACCACGTCCGCAGCTCCTTGACCGACAGGATGGTGTCGGCGTCTGGCCCGGCCGCCGCCATCAGGCGCGCGCGGCGCGGATGGTGGCGCGCACCCGCTCCGGATCGGTCACGGTGTTGGTGTATTCGCGCTCCAGCTCGGTGCCGCCCATGCCGATCTCCGGGTTGCGGTAGACCATGCCGCTGGGCTCGGTGCGCAGCGCCGCGAAATGCATTTCCTTGAGGCCGGTGGCGCGGCGGATGCCGGCGATGTTGGCCTCGTCCAGGTCGCCGCAGCCCATGATGACGATGCGGTCGCCGGCCTGCTCGACCGCCCGCTTCAGGATGGCGAGGCCGGCCGTCGCGTCCGGCCTCTGGCCCGAGGTCAGCACCCGGTCGACGTTGCAGCGGATCAGCGCCTCCAGCGCCTCCTCCGGGTCGCGGGTCATGTCGTAGGCGCGGTGGCAGGTGACCTTCATCGGCCGCGCCTCGCGCACCAGCTGCGCCGTCCGGTCCTCGTCGATCCGGCCGTCAGGGGTCAGGCAGCCGATGACGATGCCGGGCACGCCGAGCTCCCGCAGCGCCTTCACATCGGCCACCATGCTGGCAAATTCGGTGTCGCTGTACAGGAAGTCGCCGCCGCGCGGCCGGATGATGACGTGGAACGGGATGCGGGCGCGGGCCTTGACCTCGAGGATCGTGCCGATGCTGGGGGTCAGCCCGCCCTCGATCAGGCTGGCGCAGAGCTCGACCCGGTCGGCCCCGCCCTCCTGGGCCGCCAGAAACCCGTCCAGGCCTTCGACGCAGATCTCGATCAGGGGGATGGTCATGGACGGGTCTTTCGCTGCGCTGGGAGTCCCTCGTGGGACGATGATCCTGCGTTGCCTCTCCCGCTTGCGGGAGAGGTCGGAGACGCGAAGCGGCTCCGGGTGAGGGCTCTTTGTCGAGGCCCGGGCCAACCCTCACCCGGACGTCCTGGCGGACGTCCGACCTCTCCCGCCAGGCGGGAGAGGCAATCGGAGCGCGCCGGCATTGACCATGCCATCGGCGAAAGCGTCATCGGTCCAGTGCCTTGAGCGACCGGGCGGACCAGACGGGCCGGGGGCGCCAGTCGAAGCCGCGGTCGAAGGGAAAGGTCGGGCGGGTGGTGCGGTGGCGCGGCAGGTGCTCGACATCCTGGTCGACCACGCCGGGAGACAGCGCCATCAGGTTCGGGTTGGCGATCGGCGCCAGCTCCGGCGACAGGTAGCCGGACTTGACCACCAGGATCGCCACCTCGGCCGGGTGCACGTCCAGCCGGGTGAAGTCCGAAATGTTATGGAAGGGACGACGCCGGGCGGCCAGCACCACGCGGATGCCGCCGATGCGGACCAGGGCCTGCCGGTCCGCGAGATCGGAACCGGGGTCCAGCACCAGCACCTCGGCCTCCGCCTCCACCGGCACGCTGCCCTTGGTGTCGAGGGTCGCGCCGATGCTCAGGCGCAGCTTGGTCCCGACACCGGCGGCGAAGCAGGCCTCGGTGGCCGGGCGGTCGGCGATGCCGGCGATCAGCACGTCCTGAGCGTCCCGCGCCAGCAGCGCCCGCAGCAGGTCGGCCCGGTCGCCGACGCCGCCGCCGGTCGGGTTGTCGCCGGAATCGGCCAGGATCACCGGCCGGGTCGCCGAGCCGACGGCCCACTCCACGCACTCTTCGACCGTGCCGGTGCGGCTGCCGAAGACGAAGTCGTCGCGCGCATCCCAATAGGCCTGGGCCAGGCGCGTGCCCTCGCGCTCCATCGCCGCCGGGTCGGTGCCGGTCATGATGATCGCGGCGGTCGACCGCGGCTCGTCTGCCCAGACATAGCCGACCATCATCGAGGCATCGAGGATGCCGTCGACGGCATCGACCGCCGGCAGCCGGGCGTAGAGCGACCTGGCCGGCTCGTCCACCGTGCTGGTGCGCTCGCCCGGCCACAGCACAGGGACGGGGACCCACAGCAGCAGCGGCCGGACGCCTTCGGTGAGGCGGCGCAACAGCATGGTGCAGGCGCGGCGCTTGGTCTCCTCGACATCGATATGCGGCGCGGTGCGGTAGGTCGAGAACATGTCGAGCGCGTCGATGATGCGCTGGCTGACATTGCCGTGCAGGTCGTAGCTGGCGCTGATCGGGCAGTCCGGTCCGACCGCGGCACGCGCGGCGGTGATCCAGTCGCCCTCCGCGTCCTCCATGCCCTCGACATTCATGGCGCCGTGCATGGCGAGGTATAGGCCGTCGATCGGGCCGAGCGCCTTCAGCCGCTCGAGGAACTCGGCCTTGAACGCCTCATAGGTCGTGCGGGCGACCGGGCCGCCGGGAATGGCGCGGGCATGCAGCGTCGGCAGGAAGGTGGCGTCGTAGTCGCGCAGCATCGCGAAGGACGGGTCGGCGGTCAGGGCATTGCCGCGAAGCACCCGGAAATCCGCCTCGGTCGCCAGGACCGGGCTGTAGGTGCTGCATTCGGTGTGAATGCCGCCGACGGCTATGCGGGGAGATGCCATGTCTTCAGTCTTCTTCGGCGCGGGTCAGGAAGCGGTGGGCGGCGATGCTGGCGGCGCCGCGGGCCCACAGGGCGCGGGTCGCGTGGTGGAAGCGGATGGTGGTCGAGGCAGCGAGGCGGGGCAGGACATTGGCCTCGATCGCCTGCCGGGTGACGGTGCGGAACAGCGGACCCATCGCGCCCTCGACATCGACGATCAGCACGAATTCGGGGTCGTTGACCTGGATCACATGGGCGATCGCCAGGCCCAGCGCGCCGCCGGCCCGGTGCAGGATGGCGATGGCGTCGGCATGGCCCTGCGCCGCCAGCGCCTCGACCTCCGCCATGGTCGAGACGCCGAGGCCGCGCGCCTGGGCTAGGATCGCCTGGCGCGGGGCGACGGTGTCGAGGCAGCCGCGCTTGCCGCAACGGCAGGGCAGGCCGCCCGGCTCGATCGTGCAATGCGCGATCTCGCCGGCGCCGCCGCCATGGCCGCGGTAGAGGACGCCGTCGACGTAATGGGCGCAGCCGATGCTGTCGCCGAAGGTGACGGTGGCGAAGGTGCGGTAGTCGCGCGCCAGCCCGTACAGCCGCTCGCCGGTGGCGACGGCGTTGGCGTCGTTCTCCAGGAAGGTCGGCACGCCGGTCGCCTGCTCCACCACCGCCGCCACCGGCAGGTCGATCCAGCCGAGATTGGCGGAGTGCAGGCAGCGGTCCTGGTCGTGATTGACCAGACCGGACAGGGCGACGCCGATGCCGCGCAGCCGGTCGGCCGGGATGCCGGCCGCGCGCAGGAGATGCGGGATCGAATCGCGGATGGTGCCGGCGATCGCCTTCGGGTCGTTCGACCACGAGGCCATGCGCTGGCCCAGCACCGCGCCCTGGAAGTCGGTCAGCACCATCGTCACCGGCTCCTCCACGATCGAGGCGCCGATGAAGTAGCCATGGGTCGGATTCAGCCGCAGCAGGATCGACGGCCGGCCCTGGCGCGGCGGCGAGGCCACCTCGCTCTCCTCCAGCGCGCCGTCCTGGATCAGCTCGCGGCTCAGCCCCGTGATCGCCGCCTTGCTGAGCCCGGTCCGGAGCGCGAGCTCGGACCGGCTGAGCGGCCCGTGGTCGGACACGGCTTCGAGCAGCGAGCGTTTCGACGGGTTGGCCATTCGCCTCGGCATCCGGTGCGTTACACTTGACAGTTAGTTCATAAATTGAATTTAATCAAGCTGAAGGCTTCACCGATCGAACAAAATCGCCGGAACATCCGGATCGATTCCACCAATGGGAGAAGGACATGACCCTTGTGATCGATACCTTGTCGATCAACCGGCGCGGCGCGCTGGCCCTCGGCGGGTCGCTGGGACTGGCGGCGCTGCTGCGCGGCCGCGGCGCCCTCGCCGCCGAATCCTCGCAGATCGTGATCCTGCAGAACGAGGCGCCGCGCAGCATGGACCCCGCGGACCAGACCGCGACCTACACCTCGGCGATCCTGGAGCCGATGTATGAGGGCCTGACCGGCTACAACGACAAGATGGAGCTGGTGCCGGTCCTGGCCACGAAGTGGGAGACCGACGCCACCGGCACCAACTGGACCTTCACCCTGCGCCAGGGCGTCAAGTTCCATGACGGCGAGCCCTGCAACGCCGACGCCGTGATCGCCAGCTTCGCCCGGCACATGGACGAGAAGCGCGGCTTGGCCGCCAGCGGCCGCTTCCGCGCCATCCTGGCCGAGGTCAAGGCGACCGATGCCGACACCATCCGCTTCACCCTGAAGCGCCCCTACCCCGCCTTCCTGAAGCTGATGGCCGTGGCGTCCGCCACGATCGTCAGCCCGAAGGCCGACAAGGCCGGCACGCTGGGCCGCGCCGCGGTCGGCACCGGCCCGTACAAGCTGGCCGAGTACAAGTCGGGCGAGTACGTGCTGTCCGAGGCCAATGCCGATTATTGGGGCGAGAAGGCGCCGACCAAGACCCTGAAGTGGATCTGGACCCAGGAAGCGGCGGTCATGAACATGGCGGTGCAGACCGGCGACGCCGATGTCGTCATGCCGCTGCCGCCGGTGTTCGCCGCGCCGATCAAGGCGAACCCGGAGCTGACCCTGCTCCAGGGCAACCCGACCTCGGTGTTCTGGGTGTCGCTGAACGTCAAGCTGGCGCCCTTGGACGACGTCCGCGTCCGCCAGGCGCTGAACCTGGCCACCGACCGGGCCGGGCTGGTCAGCAACCTGCTGTACGGCTTCGGCCTGCCGGCGACCTCGCCGCTGTCGCCGGCCGTGTTCGGCTATGACCCGACGGTCGAGGGCTACGGCCTCGACGTCGCCAAGGCCAAGGCGCTCCTGGCCGAGGCCGGCCATGCCGACGGCATCACTATCAATGTCGCGGTGCAGGAGCCGGAGGCGAACATCGCCGAGATCCTGCAGGGCATGTGGGCCCAGGCCGGGATCACCCTGAACATCCAGCGGATGGAGAGCGGCGTCTGGACCGCCGCCGCCTTCGGCACGCCGGAGGAGAAGGCCGCGCAAAGCGTGCACAGCGTCATCGCCTCCTGGTCGACCGGCACCTTCGACGCCGACCTGCAGCTGAAGCCGCTGTACCACACCGACAGCTGGTCGCCGAAGGGCGCCAATCTCGGCTTCTACAGCAACCCGGAGCTGGACGAGATCCTGAACAAGGCCGGTTCGTCGACCGACGATGCCGAGCGCAAGACGCTGTACGCCAAGGCGCAGCGCATCATCGTCCAGGATGCGGCGCATGTGCTGCTGTACTACCCGAACGACCTCGCCGCGTCGCGGGCCGACGTCAAGAACCTGTGGCTGCAGCCAGGCGGCGAGGTGATCCCGGAACGGGCGACGAAGGCGTAAGGACGGATGGATCTCACCCCTTCCCTCGCTCCTTCCGAGTCCCCCCTCCCCCCGCGGGAGGGGGCTAGGGGGAGGGGGTTGCCGCCAAGCAAGCAGACGCCGGTTCGGTCTCGCACGGCTCCTTTTTCCTCCCAACAAGCCACGCTGGCGCTGGTGTCGAGAGCCCCCTCCCCCTACCCCCCTCCCGCAAGGGGAGGGGGGACTCGTCTGTTGTGCGGGTCGGCAAGCGCATGAAGGTGTATCTGGTCCGCAAGCTGGTCGCGCTGCCGCTGATCCTGCTTGGCGTCTCGTTCCTGATCTTCGGCGCGGTGCGGATGCTGCCCGGCGATCCGGCGCGGATCATGGCCGGGCCGCAGGCGACGCAGGACGCGGTCGATGGGATGCGCGCCCGGCTCGGCCTCGACCAGCCCTTCCTGCTGCAATACGGGCTGTTCCTGAGCCGCGCCGCGCAGGGCGATTTCGGCGAGTCGATCAAGTCGAAGAAGCCGGTGATCGACGAGGTCGGCGAGCGCTTCCCCTACACCCTGTCGCTGGCCGTGGTCAGCTATGCCGCCGCCATCCTGATCGGGGTGGCCGCGGGGATGCTGGCCGCGGTCTACCGCAACGCCTGGCCCGACCAGGCGGTGATGATCGCCGCGATCGGCGGCGCCTCGGTGGCCAATTTCTGGCTGGCGCTGATGATGATGAACCTGTTCGCGGTGCAGCTGCGCTGGCTGCCGCTGCTCGGCGCCGGTGGCTGGCTGAACTACGTCATGCCTGCCGTCGCCCTCGGCCTGCTGCCGGCGGCGCTGATCGCGCGCATGACCCGGTCGAGCATGCTGGAGGTGATCGGCCAGGACTATATCCGCACCGCCCGCGCCAAGGGTCTCGGGCCGCGGGTGATCTACCGCAAGCACGCGCTGCGCAACGCGCTGATCCCGATCGTCACCATCGTCGGGCTGAACTTCGGCGGCCTGCTGGGCGGCGCCGTGGTCACCGAATCCGTGTTCAACTGGCCCGGCATCGGCCGCCTGCTGGTCGACGCCGTGCGCTATCGCGACTATCCGATCATCCAGGGCGTCACCCTGCTGACCGTGACCGCGGTCGTGGTGGTGAACTTCCTGGCCGACCTGCTGATCGCCGCGATCAACCCCCGCATCCGCTTCGACTAGGACCATGACCAGCCTCGCCGACAGCGACGACCTTCCGGCCGCCCCGTCCCGGGCCAAGCGCCTGGGCCGCATCCTGCGGCGCCACCGCAGCCTGACCATCGGCGGCGCCATGGTGCTGCTGCTGGTGCTGGCAGGGCTGCTGGCGCCGCTTCTCGCGACGCACGACCCGACCCAGCAGTCGCTGGCCATGGCCCTGCGCCCGCCCTCGGCCGAGCATTTCTTCGGCACCGACCAGTATGGCCGCGACCTCTACTCCCGCATCGTCTACGGCGCCCGGCTGTCGCTGCTGGAGATCGTGCTGGGCGTCGGCATCGCGCTGGTCGTCGGCATCCCGTTGGGCCTGCTGGCCGGCTATTCCGGCGGCCGGATCGATCAGGCCGTCATCTGGTTCATGGACATCTTGTTCGCCTTCCCGGGCATCGTGCTGTCGATCCTGATCGTCAGCATCCTCGGCACCAGCCTGGTCAACCTGATGATCGGCATCGCCATCTTCTCGATCCCGGTCTATGGCCGGCTGTCGCGCAACCTGGCTCTTGGGCTGAAGCAGGTGGAGTACACCGAGGCGGCGCGCGCGCTGGGCGCCGGGCTGTGGCGCATCCTGTTCCAGCACATCCTGCGCAACGCGCTGGGGCCGATCATCGTGCAGGCGACGCTGACGGCGGGCACGGTGGTGCTGACCGCCGCCAGCCTGTCCTTCCTCGGCCTCGGCGCCCAGCCGCCGACGCCGGAATGGGGCGCGATGATGAGCGACGGCCGCAACTTCCTGGGCGTGAACATCTGGCTGTCGCTGTTCCCGGGCCTGGCCATCACCTTCTCGGTGCTGGGCTTCAACCTGTTCGGCGACGGGTTACGCGACCTGCTGGATCCAAGACGCTAGACGACCGCAAGCACCGTCACCACGACCAATGCCGCGGCCATCGCCAGGTTGATGATGCGCGCCGCCACCGGGTCGTGCAGCCAGCGCGACAGCGACACCCCGGCCAGCAGCCAGCAAACGTGGATCATCACGACCATGCCGCTGAGCACGGCCGTCTTCACCACCGCGTCGAGGCCGGGGTCAGCGGCGAATATGGCGGCGATCGCGACATAGGCCTTGGGATTGGCGATCGCCAGCCCGAGCCCGCCGAGAAAGCCCGGTGCGGTCGCGGACCCGCCCCGGCCGCCGAGCGGCGGGGCCGTGGCGATCTTGACGGCGAGGTACAGGATGTAGGCGGCCGACAAGACGCCCAGCACCAGGGCGCCATGCGGAATCGACGTCACCAGCGCCACCACCCCGGCCGCCACCGCCAGCAGCACCGTGACCGTGCCGGTGATCAGCCCGGCGGCATAGGGCAGCGACCGGCGGATGCCGAAGGAGGCGCCGACCGCGGTCAGGCTGATCGTCGATGGGCCGGGGCTGCCCATGACGACGGCGGAGGCCAGGAGCAGCGCCACCAGGGGCCGCCACAGCCCCGGATCGGTGAGAAAGGTGTCCATGCCGGGGACGCTAACGGCCGGCGCGGGGCCGGTCTTGCACGCCGGTGCTGCCGCCCCTCAGCCGTCGAGCCGGACCGCCCGCAGCCGCAGCGCGTTGGCGATCACCGAGACCGAGCTGAGCGCCATCGCCGCAGCCGCGATCTCCGGGCTCAGCAGCAGCCCGACCATCGGGTACAGCACGCCGGCGGCGACCGGCACGCCGACCGCGTTGTAGACGAAGGCGAAGAACAGGTTCTGGCGGATGTTGCGCATCGTCGCGGCGCTGAGCGACCGGGCCCGGGCGATGGCGGCGAGGTCGCCCTTCACCAGAGTGACATGCGCGCTCTGGATCGCCACGTCGGTGCCGGTGCCCATGGCGATGCCGACATCGGCCTCCGCCAGGGCCGGGGCGTCATTCACCCCGTCGCCGGCCATGGCCACCACCCGGCCCTCGCCCTTGAGCCGGCGGATGACCGCGCCCTTGTCCTCGGGCAGCATCTCGGCCTCGACCTCGTCGATGCCGAGCCGGCTGGCCACCGCCGCGGCCGTGGTCCGATTATCGCCGGTCAGCATGACGACGCGCAGCCCGGCCGCGCGCAGCGCCGCGATGGCGGCGGGCGTGGTCTCCTTCACCGGATCGGCCACGGCGATCAGCCCGGCGGCCGCGCCGTCGACCACCAGATGCATCACGGTGGCGCCGTCGCGCCGCAGCGCCTCCGCCTGCTCCGCCAGCGGACCGGCCGCGATACCGAGTTCGTCCAGCAGCGCGGCGTTGCCCAGCGCCACCTCGCGCCCTTCGACCCGGGCGGCGACGCCCTTGCCGGTCACCGAGCGGAAATCCTCGGTCGCCGGCACCTCCAGCTTGCGCTCCGCCGCGCCGGCCAGGATGGCGGCGGCCAGCGGATGTTCGCTGCCGCGCTCCAGCCCCGCGGCCAAGCGAAGCAGCCCGGCCTCGTCCTGCCCGGGCGCGGCGACGATCCGGACCAGCCGCGGCTTGCCTTCGGTCAGGGTGCCGGTTTTGTCGACGACCAGCGTGTCGACCTTCTCGAGCCGCTCCAGCGCCTCGGCGTCCTTGATCAGCACGCCCAGCCGGGCGCCGCGGCCGACCCCGACCATGATCGACATCGGCGTGGCCAGGCCGAGGGCGCAGGGGCAGGCGATGATCAGCACCGAGACGGCGGCGACCAGGCCGTAGGCCAGCGCCGGCGACGGGCCCCAGGTCGCCCAGGCGGCGAAGGCCAGAACGGCGATCAGCACCACCAGCGGCACGAACCAGCCGGAGACGCGGTCCGCCAGGCGCTGGATCGGCGCCCGGCTGCGCTGGGCCTGGCCAACCATCTCGACGATGCGGGCCAGCACCGTCTCGCTGCCGACCCGCTCGGCCCGCAGCACGAAGCTGCCGGTGCCGTTGATAGTGCCGCCGATCATCTTGTCGCCCGGCGCCTTCTCGACCGGGATCGGCTCGCCGGTGATCATGCTTTCGTCGACCGAACTGCGGCCTTCCTCGACCGTGCCGTCGACCGGCACCTTGTCGCCGGGCCGGACGCGCAGCCGGTCACCGACATGGACGTGCTCGAGCGGGATCTCCTCATCCGACCCGTCGCCGCGGACCCGCCGGGCCAGCTTCGGCGCCAAGTTGAGCAGGGCGCGGATGGCGCCGCCGGTGCGCTCTCGCGCCCGCAGTTCCAGCACCTGGCCCAGCAGCACCAGGACCGTGATCACCGCCGCGGGCTCGAAATAGACGGCCACGGCACCGTCCATGCCGCGGAAGCCGTCCGGGAACAGGCCGGGGACGACCGCCGCGACCAGGCTGTAGAGCCAGGCGGCGCCGGTGCCGAGCGCGATCAGCGTGAACATGTTCAGGCTGCGCCGGACCGCCGACTGCCAGCCGCGGACCAGGAACGGCGAGCCGGCCCAGAGCACCACCGGCGTGGCCAGGACCAGCTGGATCCAGACGGCGGTGCGGGCGCCGATGGCGTGGGCGACATCGATGCCGAGCAGATGGCCGCCCATCTCCAGCAGGACGATCGGGATGGTCAGGGCAAGGCCGATCCAGAACCGCCGCCGCATGTCGACGAGCTCCGGGTTCGGGCCGGACTCCGGCGTCACCCGTTCCGGCTCCAGCGCCATGCCGCAGATCGGGCAGCTGCCCGGCCCCTCCTGCCGGATCTCCGGGTGCATCGGGCAGGTGTAGATAGTGCCGGCCGGGGCTGTGGCGGGCGGCACCGTCTCGCCCGGCTCATTGGTGTAGCGGTCCGGCTCGGCCCGGAACTTCGCCAGACAGCCCGCGCTGCAGAAATGATGCTGGCGGCCGCGATGTTCGGCGTGATGCGGCGTCGCGGCCAGGTCGACCGCCATGCCGCAGACCGGGTCCTTCACCATGGTCCCATGGCCGTGATGGTGATCCGCCGAATGGTCGTGGTAGGCGTCAGCCATGTCCTGCTTCCTCTGCTCCGTCCCAGCGAGATGGGGATTCCAGCAGATGGAAGGTCAATGGCCCGGGATCGGCATCGGGTTCTGACGCCCACAATCAACTCGACATTATGTTATACAAATTCAAATTGACATCGATTGACGTGTATATATGGTCGATCGCGTTCGCGATGTGAGTGGATTTATCGCAAATCCCTCGTGCCGCAACGATGAAATTGCAGAACCCGCCGACCCGCACCCGGATCGACCATGGCTCCGACTCCCGACATCCTCCCCGTCTCGCCCGTCGCTCGCCTGCCGCAGAAGCCGGCGGAGCGGGACGCGGCGATCCAGGCCGTGCTCGACGGTGCCGCCTTCGCCGGCGCCCGCGGCTGGGTGCCGGCCACCAGCGGCAACTTCTCCGCCCGGATCGACGCCGACGAGATCGCCATCACCGCCACCGGCACCGACAAGGCCCGGCTGACCCGCGGCGACATCATCACCGTGTCGCTGGACGACCCGGCGCATCCGCGCGCCTCGGCCGAGGCGCCGCTGCATGTCGATTTGTACCGGGCGTTCCCGGAGATCGGCGCGATCTACCATGTGCACAGCCCGGCGGCGACGCTGCTGTCGCTGGTCGATGCCCCGAAGGGCGCGGTGCGGATCCAGGGCTTCGAGCTGCAGAAGGCGTTGGCGGGCGTGAAGACCCATGAGGTCGCGCTCGACATCCCGGTTTTCGCCAATTCGCAGGACATGGCGGTGCTGGGCCCGCAGGTGCTGGCGCGCCTGGGCGGCGCCCCCGCCATTCCCGGCTATCTCCTGGCCGGCCACGGGCTCTATGCCTGGGGCCGCACCCCGGCCGAGGCGCGGCGCCATCTCGAGGCGCTGGAGGTCCTGCTGGGATTCGAATTCGAGCGACGGAGGCTGCAGCCATGACCCGGCTCTATGTCTATGACGAGACCAATCCCGCGGCGCTGCTGGTGGACACCGAGGACGGTGCCGCGATCGCGCGCGAGCTGAACGCCATCGGTGTCCGGTTCGAGCGCTGGGAGGCGAGCACGCCGCTGCCGGCCGAGGCCGACCAGGACGCGGTGATCGCGGCCTACAAGCCGGAGATCGACAAGCTGAAGGCCGAATGCGGCTACAGATCGGTGGACGTGGTGCGGATGCAGCCGGACCACCCGCAGCGCGAGGCCTTCCGCGAGAAGTTCCTGGACGAGCACACCCACAGCGAGGACGAGGTCCGGTTCTTCGTCGAGGGCTCCGGCGCGTTCTACCTGCGCAAGGCCGGCCGGGTGTTCAAGGTGGTGTGTACCAAGGACGACCTGATCAGCGTGCCGGCCGGCACCACCCACTGGTTCGACATGGGCCCGGCGCCGCGCTTCACCGCCATTCGCCTGTTCGAGAACAGCGACGGCTGGATCGCCAACTTCACCGGCGACGCCATCGCCCGCCGCTTCCCGCTCTACGCCGGCTGAGCAACGACCGGCCGGCCCCTCGCCGGCCCGTCCATCCAGGATCCTTGCCATGACCTCACCGCACGACCGCGGCAGCCTGTCCGCATTCCCGTTCGGCCGCCGGCGCTTCCTGGCCGGGGCCTCCGCCGGCACGCTCGGGCTCGGCCTTGCGCCCTTCGGCCGGGCCTTCGCCCAGGCGAAGCGCTTCGACGGCCAGAGCCTGAATCTGATGATCATCCAGCCGCATGTGGTGGCCGGGCGGTATCTGGCAGAGGCCTGGGAAAAGCTGACCGGCGGTAAGGTCAACGTCACCGCCGTGCCCTACGACCAGCTGCAGGCCAAGGCGACGCTGGACGTGCAGTCCGGCACCAACAATTTCGACGTGATCGACTATTGGTACACCGGGGTCGGCGCGCTGGCGAATGACGGCGTCATCGTCGACGTCACCGCATGGATCGAGCGCGACAAGGCCGAGATTCAGCCGGACGACTATCTGCGCTCGATCTACGACCCCTACACCCTGGCCGACGGCAAGCGCTGGGGCCTGCCCTATGACGGCGACAGCCACCTGCTGTTCTACAACACCGAGATCTTCGGCCGGCACGGGCTGAAGGCGCCGACCACCTGGGACGAGTATCTGGAACGGTCGAAGGCGATCACCGAGGCCGAGAAGGCCAACGGCATCTACGGCGCCGCGGTCTTGGGCGGCAAGGCGCCGATCATCATCGGCGCGTCCTACACCAACCGGCTGGCCGGCTTCGGCGGCCGCTACCTGAAGGAGGACGGCTCCTCCGCCCTCGACGAGAGCGCAGCGGTCGAGGCGGCCAAGGCGCTGAAGGACGCGGCGCCTTCGGCCCTGCCGACTCCCCTGGAGACGCGGTTCGAGGAAGGCCTGCCGGCCTTCCTGTCCGGCAAGGTCGCGATGATCGAGTTCTGGAGCGACCTGGGTGTCTACGCCCAGGACCCGAAGGGGTCGAAGATCGTCGACAAATGGGACGCGGTGCGGATCCCGGTCGGCGGCGCCAACAAGACCAGCCGGCTGGCGCTGAACTCCGGCTTCGCCTTCGCCATCTCCTCAGGCTCCGAGAAGCAGGAGCACGCCTGGGAGTTCATCAAGTTCGCCACCAGCGCCAAGACCGGCCTCGGGCTGCTGCTGACCACCGGCAGCGGCATCGACCCGGACCGCACCTCGACCCTGAACGCGCCCGAGTACAGGGAATTCGCGCCGAAGGTGCAGACCGCGCTGGCCGGGGCGCTGGAGAACGGCCTGCCCTGGCCGAACGGCCCGGAATCGCCGCAGCTGATGCAGGTGCTGGCCGACGAGCTGGCGCTGATCCTGGCCGATCAGAAGGCGCCGGAGGAGGCGATCGCGGCCGCGCATGAGCAGTGGACCACGATCATCGGTTCGTGATGGCCCTGGCGGAGAGCATCGACACGGAACGGACGGACACGCCGACGCGGCGTCGGCGATGGCGGCTGGGCAATGCGTCCCTGGCCGCGCCGCTGGTGGCGACGCTGGTGCTGACGACGCTGTATCCGCTGGTGGCGCTGATCGCTCTCTCCTTAAGCAAGAGCACGCTGGGCAAGCCGCTGCGCGACTGGGCCGGGATCGCCAATTTCACCCGGGTGCTGGGCGACCCGGCTTTCCTGGCCTCGCTCTGGCGCAGCGCCGCCTTCGCCCTGCCGATGGCGGCGGTCGAGCTGGTGCTGGGCCTGGCGCTGGCCCTGCTGTTCCACCGGCTGGTCCGGGCCGGCCGGGTGTTCACCAGCCTGGCCCTCTTGCCGCTGATGACCCCGCCGGTGATGGTCGGCGTGGCCTGGAAGCTGATCTTCGCCGCCGATGGCGGCCTGCTGAACGGCTGGCTGCGCGCCGCCGGGCTGACCGAGGCGCCGATGAGCTTCCTCGGCTCCTCCGGCTGGGCCGCCGTCGCCATCGTGGTCGCCGACGCCTGGCAATGGACGCCCTTCGTCGCCCTGATGTGCTTCGCCGCGATCAAGGCCCTGTCGGAGGAGGTGATGGAGGCGGCGCGGCTGGACGGCGCCACCGCCTGGCAGCGCTTCCGCCACATCACCCTGCCGCTGCTGGTACCGACGCTGGCCGCGGTGTTCCTGCTGCGGCTGGTGATGGCGTTCAAGCTGTTCGACCTGGTCTACGTCCTGACCTTCGGCGGGCCGGGCTTCGACACCACCACCTCCGGCTTCCAGATCTGGCGCCTGGCCTTCGAGCAGTTCGACGTCGGCCGCGCGGCCGCCGCGACGCTGGTCTTCGTCGGCTTCGTCAGCCTGGTGATCTGGCCGGCCTCGCGCGCGGCCAGGCGGCTGGAGGCGCGGTACTCATGACCGTCGCCGCCCATCCCGAGCGGCCGCAGGCGCCGCATCGCTGGTCCTGGATCGACCTGGTCGCCGTGCTGGTCGCGGCGGCGTTCCTGCTGCCGCTGGCCTATCTGCTCTCGGTCTCCTTCAAGTCGCCGGACCAGGTGCTGTCCGGCAGCTTCCTGCCGGAGGTGCCGACACTGGCCAACTGGCCGGCCGCCTTCGACGCCACGGCGCTGACCCGGTTCATCGTCAGCTCGGTGCTGACCGCGGTGCTGGGCGGCGTCGTCACCGTCCTGATCGCCCTGCCGGCCGCCTATGCCTGCCTGCGCCTGGACAAGGCGGGCGAGCGGCTGATCTCGATCGCCTTCGGCAGCTTCGTGGCACCGCCGATCGTGGCCGCAATCCCATTCTTCTTCCTGCTGAAGGCAACCGGGCTGCTGAACAGCGTGATCGGCCTGGCCCTGGTCTACGGCCTGACCAACGTGCCCGTGGCGCTGTGGCTGCTGATCCCGTTCCTGCGCCGCATCCCGCGCGAGATCGAGGATGCGGCGGCGATCGACGGCGCCGGGCCACTGCTGACCCTTGTCCGCGTGATCGCGCCGCTGGTCGCCCCCGGCATCGCGGCGACGGCGATCATCATCGTCATCCTCGGCTATAACGAGTTCCTGTTCGCCTCGGTCTTCACCTTCACCGACGAGACCCGGACGCTGACCGTCGGCATCTCGCTGTTCCAGGGCGACCGGCTGGTGAATTTCGGCCAGATGGCCGCGGCCTCGCTGGCCGGGATCGCGCCGATCTATCTCATCGCTCTCCTGGCTCAGCGCTGGCTGGTGGCGGGGCTGACCGAGGGGAGCGTGAAGTGACCATCCGCCCGCTCGACGTCCCGGCCGCCCGGGCCTATCTCGCCGCCCATCCGGAGCTGTCCGCGATCCTCGGCGGTGATCCGGCGGGCTGGGACCTGCGCGAGGCCAGCGACGGCTTCCTCAACGTCGTCTTCCTGGTCCGCGGCCCAGCCGGCGGCCTGTGCCTGAAGCAGGCGCTGCCCTGGGTGCGCCATGCCGGCGAGAGTTGGCCGCTGCCGGACAACCGCGCCTTCTTCGAGCAGTCCTATCTCGCCATCGTCGGGCCGCTGGTCGAGGGCGCGCTGCCGAAGCTCCATCACTACGATCCCGGCCGGCAAATCCTGGCGATGGAGCTGCTGACCCCGCACGAGACGCTGCGCTACGCCCTGATCGAGGGCCGACGCTTCCCCCGCGTCTCGGCCGATATCGGTGCCTTCGTCGCCCGTGCGTGCTATCGCACCTCGCCCTTCCACCAGAAGCTGGAGCGGGTGCGCGGGTGGCAGGGCCGCTTCGCCGCCGGGGTCGAGCTGCAGCGCATCACCCTCGACCTGATCTTCCAGGATCCCTATCGCGACAACCCGCGCAGCTCCTGGACCAGCCCGCAGCTGGACGACCTGGCCCATGGCTTGCGCGCGGATATCGAGCTCAAGCGCGCCGCCGGCCGGCTGGCCCAGCGCTTCCTGACCACGGGCCAGGCGCTGATCCATTGCGACCTGCACACCGCGGCGATCATGGTGACCGAGACGGACACCAAGGTGATCGATCCGGAATTCGCCCTGTACGGCCCGATCGGCTTCGACCTCGGCGCCTATCTCGCCAACATCCTGATCAGCCACCTGGCCCAGCCCGGCCACGCCACGCCGGCGGATGACCGCGCCGGCATGGCCGAATGGCTGCTGCAGCAGCCGGCGCTGCTGTGGGACAGCTTCAGCCGCACCTTCCGCGCGCTGTGGGAGAGCGAGGGCGGCGGAGATGCCTGGCATGACGACCTGTTCCCGAAGCCGGGCTCGGCGGCCCTGCTGCGCGGCGACTACGAGGCGCTGGAGGCGGAGATCTTCGCCGACATGGTGGGTTTCGCCGCGCTGAAGATGATTCGCCGGGTGTTCAGCTACGCCCATGTCGCCGACTTCCTGCGCATCGCCGACCCGGACCGCCGCGCCGCCCGCGAGCGCCGCACCGTGCTGCTGGCCCGCCGCATGCTGACGGAGTCCGAGCGTTTCCGGACGACAGACGATATCGTGGCGGCAACGCGCACGGCATGAGAGACCGAGATGACCCTGACCTTCCAGACCCATCCGATCGACCTGATCCTGCTCGACATCGAGGGCACGATCAGCTCGCAGCGCTATGTGCTGGAGGTGCTGTATCCTTTCGCGCGGGAGCGGATCCCGGTGTTCGTCGCCAGGCACCCGGACCACCCGGTGGTGCAGCGCGCGCTGCGGGAGACGGCGGAGCGGATCGAGCCCGGGCAGGACCCGGTCGCCGCGCTGATCGCCTGGCAGGATGCCGACCAGAAGGTGCCGCCCTTGAAGCTGCTGCAGGGGCTGGTCTGGGAGGAGGGCTACAGGGAAGGCGCCTTCAAGGGCCATATCTATGACGACGCCCATGCGGCGCTGGAGGGCTGGCGAAAGGCCGGCGTGCCGATGCACATCTTCTCCTCCGGCTCGGTCAAGGCGCAGGTCGAGTTCTTCCAGAACTCCAACCGCGGCGACCTGCGCTCCTATTTCGGCCGGCACTACGACACCGATATCGGCGCCAAGGTGGTGCCCGCATCCTATATGGCGATCGCCGCGGATCTGGGCGCCGCACCCGACCGCATCCTGTTCCTGACCGACAACCCGCGCGAGGTCGCGGCGGCGCGTCAGGCCGGCGTGCATGTGGTCCAGGTGATCCGCGACGAGTCGGTGAAGCCGAACGAGGCCGGCGCGCCGATCGTGGCGGAGTTCGACCAGCTGCGCGAGCTGGTGGCGTTCGGCTGATCAACGGCCGGCCAGGCTGCGGAACGTCACCGACCAGCGCGTCGCGGCCATCTCCGGGATGCTGTGCTCCCAGCCATGCCGCGCCTCGCCGGACAAATGGTAGGCGGAGCGCGGCGCCAGCGGCACCGACCGGCGGTCGAAGCCGCCCTCCGGCCGGCGGCGGCGGAAGCGCATGGTCGCGGGGGCGCCGAGCGAGACGCCGACGACATGCTCGAACACCGGCCGGTCCTTGTGCCAGCCGATGCCGGCGCCGGGGTCGTAGCGGATCAGCAGCGCCTGGGCGAGGTCGGCCGGCCCCAGCCCGGCGAAGCGGGCGGCCTGCTCGCGCAACGGCAGCAGCCAGTCCGCTATTGGCTCCGCCGGCCGGAAGCTGCCGTCCTCGAAATCGTAACGCCAGCCGAAGGTGGCGGTCAGGCGCCGGCCTTCCCAGCCCTGGTAGCGGAACGGCGACAGCTCCGCCGCGTCGATCGCCGCGGTCAGTCGCCGCTCCTCTTCCGGCGTGACGATGTCCTCGACGGTGGCCAGGCCGGCCAGCGGCGGCGGGCCGAACAGGTCGGGCTGCACGGTGGGCTCCATCGTTGCTCCCGCCATCGATATGGCATCGGCCGGCAGGCCTGACAAAGCCGCTCCAGGCGAAGACGAGGTGCGCATGCCTGTGGACCTGCGCACCCGCTCGGCGGGATACTCCAGAGGCACGTTGGACCGGCACAAGGCCCGCCGCCCATGAAGCCGATGGAAGAGCAGCACTTCGCGATCCTGCGCCGGCACATGGTCGAGGTGATTGCGATCCATGCCGATCTGATGAGCGACGAACTCGGACACGTGCCGCTCGATAGGCGGGTGCTGGCGGCGATGGAGCGGGTGCCGCGGCACCACTTCGTCCCGCTGGAGCTCGCGGCCGTCGCCTATCATGACGGGCCGCTGCCGATCGGCTTCGACAAGACGATCTCGCAGCCCTTCATTTGTGCGCTGATGACCCACCTGCTCGCTCCCGAGCCAGACCAGGTGGTGCTGGAGGTCGGCACCGGCCTCGGCTACCAGGCGGCGGTGCTGGCCGAGCTGGCAGCCCAGGTCTGGAGCGTCGAAATCGTCGAGGAGCTCGCCGGCGAGGCCCAATCGCGCCTGCGCCGGCTGGGCACGTCCAGGGTCGGCATCCGCATCGGCGACGGCTCCCGCGGCTGGGCCGAGCACGCCCCCTATGACAGGATCATGGTGACGGCCGCCGCCGCCCGCCCGCCGATGGCGCTCCTGGACCAGCTGCGGCCGGGCGGCCACCTGGTCATGCCGCTAGGCCCCGACCAGGCGCAGATCCTCACGGTCATCGACAAGGACGCGACTGGGAGGCTCCAGGCCCGGGAGATCCTCCCGGTCCGCTTCAGCCGGCTCGAGACGGTGCTGTGAGCGGGGCGGTGGCGGCCTGCCGCCCCTATCCCTCCACCGTGCCGATCACCGCCAGGCAGTCGCCGGCCTTCACCAGCCCCGGGAAATGCCGGGCCGCCAGGATGCCGTCGAGCGCCGCGCGGTACTCCGCCGGGGCCTGGCCGGTGCGGTCGACCGGGTGGATGCGGGCGATGATGTCGCCTTTCCGCACCGGGTCGCCCAGGTCGACGCAAGTCTCGGCCATGCCGTCCTGCTCGCCGAAGCGGAAGCAGTCCGCGGACGGCATGTCGAGCCAGCGGCTGGGCGCGCGCTCGACCTCGCCCTGCAGGATGCCGGCATGGCGCAGCAGGTTGCGCACGCCGCGCTTGGCGATGCCGGCGGTACGCGCCGTGGCGGTGCCACCGCCGCCCAACTCCGTCGTGACGAAAACCTTGCCCGCCGCCTCGGCCGCGGTGTCGTACATGCCGACGGCGTCGATCTCCAGCATCCGCATCGACCAGGGGGCGGAGAACGCCTCCACCGCCGCGAAGCAGCGCGCCTCCTGGTCCTTGTCGGGCAGGATATGGGCGGCGGCGAAGGGCACGAAGTCGAGCGTCCGGCCGCCCGAGTGGAAGTCCAGCACGATGTCGGCCAGCGGCAGCAGGTGGCGGTGGAAATAGTCGGCGATCTTCTGCGTCGGCGTGCCGTCCGGCCGGCCGGGGAAGCTGCGGTTCAGATTGCCCTTGTCGATCGGCGAGGTGCGGGTGCCGGCGCAGAACGCCGGATAGTTCATCGCCGGGACGATGATCACCCGGCCGCGGACCGACGCCGGGTCCAGGGTCCGCGCCAGATCGAACAGGGCGATCGGCCCCTCGTATTCGTCGCCGTGATTGGCGCCGGTGAGGAGCGCGGTCGGCCCCTCCCCGTTCCGGATCACGGCCACCGGGATCATCACTGAGCCCCAGGCGGAGTCGTCCCGGCTGTAGGGCAGGCGCAGCGTGCCGTGCTGTACCCCGTCGCGATCGAAATCGACCGACGGGACGATCGGCGAGGGCGGAAGCTCGGCAACCGTCATGGCTTGACGAAGAGCTGGCGCGGCACGTCGGCCAGGATCTCGACACCGCTGTCGGTGATGGCGATGCTCTCGGTGATCTCCAGCCCCATATCCTCCAGCCACAGCCCGGTCATGAAGTGGAAGGTCATGCCGGGCTCCAGCACGGTGCGGTCGCCGGGGCGCAGGCTCATGGTGCGCTCGCCCCAGTCGGGCGGATAGCTGAGGCCGATCGGGTAGCCGGTGCGGTTGTCCTTGATGATCCCGTACTTCTTGAGGACGGCGAAGAAGGCGTTGGCGATGTCCTCGCAGGTATTGCCGGGCCGCGCCGAGCCGAGCCCGGCCTCCATCCCTTCCAGCACCGCCTTCTCGGCATCGAGGAAGGCCTGGGTCGGCTTGCCCAGGAACACGGTACGCGACAGCGGGCAATGGTAGCGCTTGTAGCAGCCGGCGATCTCGAAGAAGGTGCCCTCCCCCGACCGCATCGGCTTGTCGTCCCAGGTCAAATGCGGGGCCGAGGCGTCGGCGCCGGAGGGCAGCAGCGGCACGATCGCCGGATAGTCGCCGCCGAACCCTTCGACGCCGCGGATGCCGGCGTCGTAGATCTCGGCCACGAGGTCGTTCTTGCGCAGGCCGGGCTCGACCTTCTCGACGATCCGCTTGTGCATCGCCTCGACGATGCGCGCGGCCTTGCGCATGTAGTCCAACTCCTGCGGGCTCTTCACCGCGCGCTGCCAGTTCACCAGCGCGGTGGCGTCGGCGAAGCGGGCATTCGGCAGGTGGCGCTGCAGCGAGGCGAAAGCGGCGGCCGAGAACCAGTAATTGTCCATCTCGACGCCGATCGACAGGCGGCCCCAGCCGCGCGAGTCGATGATGTCGGCCAGCCGGTCCATCGGGTGCCGCTCGGTCGACTGCACATAATGGTCCGGGTAGCCGATGATGTTGTCATGGGCGAGATAGGCGGTGCGCTTGGCACCGTTGGCGTCCTGGCCGCGGCCGTACCAGATCGGCTCGCCCTCCGGCGGCACCAGCACGCCCTGGTGGACGTAGAAGGACCAGCCGTCATAGCCGGTCAGCCAGGCCATGTTCGACGGGTCGCTGACCCACAGCAGGTCGATGCCCTTGCGGGCCATGGCGGCACGGGTCTTGGCGAGCCGCGCGGCATATTCCTCGCGGCTGAAGTTGAGCTCTACGGACATGCTGTGCCTCTCAGCTTTCGAAGGATGTGCCGACCCCGGCGGCGGCGACGCGGCCGCGGGCCAGGGTGGCGATGGCGGTGTCCTGGACGCCGGTGCCGGTCAGGTCCGCGACGGTGACGGCGGCGGCGGAGGGACGGCCGGACGCCGTGCCGGCGATGATCGCGCCGATCTCGGGGAAGACCGCGTCGGCGGCCACGGTGCCGGCGGCGATGGCGTGGTGCAGCTCGCCCAGCCGGCGCGTCTGGGCCAGGCTGTCGGCGACGTAGAGATCCGCCTTGGCAAGGATCGCCGGATCCAGCTCGTTCTTGTGCTCGGCGTCCGAGCCCATGGCGGTGACGTGCTGGCCGGAGGCCAGCCACTCGGCGCGCAGGATCGGCCCGGCCGCCGGGGTGGTGGTGACGATGATGTCGGCGCCGCCGACCGCTTCCTGCGGCACCGCCTCGGCGTGAACGGCGAGGCCCAGCTCGTCCGACAGCCTGGCCGCCAGCGCCTGCGCCCGATCGGGATCGCGGGCCCAGATCCGGGCCTCGACGATCGGCCGCACCAGGGTCAGGGCCTTGAGCTGCAGCCGCGCCTGTACCCCGGCGCCGAAGATTGCCGCTACCCTGGAGTCCGGGCGCGAGAGATGCTGGGCTGCCACGGCCCCGGCGGCGGCGGTGCGGACATCGGTCAGGTAGCCATTGTCCAGAAAGACGGCGTCGACCAGCCCGGTCGTGGCGCTGAACAGCACCATCAGGCCGTTGGTGCTGGGCAGGCCCAGCTTCGGGTTGTCGAAGAAGCCGGGGCTGATCTTGATGGCGAAGCCGTCCAGCCCCGGCACATAGGCGGTCTTGACGTCGACCTCGCCGCGATGCTCGGGGATGTCCAGGCGCAGGATCGGCGGCATCGCCACATCCTTGGTGGCCAGCGCCAGGAACGCCTGCTCGACGCAGGCGACGGCGTCGCGGTCGAGAGGGACGGCGCGGCGCAGCTCCGCCTCCGTCACGATGGTCATGCGGGGCACGATGTCTCCTCCCAGGCGCCGCTGACGATCTTGCGGTGCAGCGCCATGTCGATGTTGCGGCCTGACAGCACCAGGACGGTCGGGCCGGATATGGTGAGCTTGCCGGCCAGGAGGGCGCCGATGCCGACCGCGCCGCCGCCCTCGACGATCTCCTGCTCCGCCGCATAGGCGTGGTCGATCGCGGCGGCGATTTCGGCCTCGGTCAGCAGCACCGCCTCGTCCAGCAGGTCGCGGGCCAAAGCGAAGGTGTGGCGGTTGTCGAGGCCGATGCCGCCGCCGAGCGAGTCCGCCAGGGTCGGCAACTCCGCGACCGCGACCGGCCGGCCGGCGGCGAGGCTGTCGCGCATCGCCGGGCCGCGCGCCATCGACACCCCGACCATCCGGGCCTGCGGCCACAGCCCCTTGACAGCGGCGGCGATGCCGCCGAACAGGCCGCCGCCGGACAGCGGCACCACCACCTGCGCCACCTCGGGCAGGTCGGCGACGATCTCGAGGCCGATGGTGCCCTGGCCGGAGATCACGCCGGGGTGGTCGAAGGGGGGGATGGCGGTGAAGCCCTCCTCCGCCACCAGCCGGTCGACCTCACCTTGAGCGTCGTCCTGGGATCGGCCGACGATGCGGATCTCGGCCCCAAGGGCGCGGATCGCCGCGACCTTGTTCTCCGGCACCAGGGCGGACATGCAGACGACGCAGCGCAGGCCCTGGCGGGCGGCGGCATGGGCCAGGCCGCGACCGTGATTGCCGGTCGAGGCCGCGGCGATGCCGACGCGTCGGGCCTCGGGCGGCAGCGACAGCACGGCGTTGGTGGCGCCGCGCAGCTTGAAGCTGCCGGTGGCCTGCCGGGTCTCCAGCTTCAGGAACACCGGCGCCCCGGCGCGCTCGGACAGAGCCGCGGAGCGGACCAGCGGCGTGCGGACGACCTCGCCGGCAATGCGCTCGGCGGCGGCGCGGATGGTGCCGAGGGTGACGGCGTGGGTCATCCGCCGGGGCCTTCGTGGCGACGGCCCGCCCTCTCAGGCGTGGTTCGCGTTGCCTCTCCCGCTTGCGGGAGAGGTCGGAGACGCGAAGCGGCTCCGGGTGAGGGCCAGCGGCCGCGATCCCGGGAGCGGTGCTCAAAGAATGGGTGGCTTGCCCGCTTGGCTATGGCGATAGCGTGCCCTCGGCAAGACCGAGACGAGCCCTCACCCGGCCATCCTTCGGATGTCCGACCTCTCCCGCAAGCGGGAGAGGCAACGCGTCTTACCGTCGATGCCTGTCCGGCCAACCCGAGGATGTGGGGACTCAGATGGGATGCACCGGTGATCATCCCCCGCCCCCCCTCACAGCGCCATCAGCCGGCCGAGATCCGGCCGGGGGCGGTCGTCGCCGCAGAGACGCAGGGCCATCCAGGCGGTGGCGAGGTTGCTGGTCACCACCGGCTTGCCGATCCGCCGCTCGATCTCCGCCGCCACCCCGGCGGCCCGAAGGGCGGTGCAGGAGATGAACAACGCCTCGGCGTCCGGCGCCATCGCCGCCTCGGCCGCTTCCACGATCGGCGACAGGCTGATCCGCGCCATCTCACGGTCGTCGTCGAGGCCGAGGCAGGTGAAGCGGGCGATGTCATGGCCGTGGCCGGCGAAGTAGTCGGCCATCGGCCGGCTGGTCTCGACCGTATAGGGCGTCAGCACGGCGATCCGCCGGGCGCCCAGCGCATCAAGGGCACGGCGCGCGGCCAGCGGCGGGGTCACCACGGTGACGCCCGGCTTGGCCTCGCGGATCGCCTCCTCGACCGCGTCGTCGCCCATCACCACCGAGGCCGAGGTGCAGGAGTAGCAGACCAGGTCGAGATCCTCCTCCGGCAGGATCAGCCCGGCGCCTGCGCTGAGGCGCGGCTGCATCCGGCGGAGGTTCTCCGGCGTGGTCGGGTTGGCATAGGCGATGCGGGCGACATAGATTCCGATCCGGTCGCTCGCGACCATGCGGCGGAAATCCGGCTCGCTGGTGTGGTCGGTCGCCAGGATGACCAGGCCGACCCGCTTCGGCAGCGGCCGGTCGTCGAAGCTGAGCGGCAGGGTGGACCGTTCGATCTCGGGCATCACGGGCTCCGACTCAGCGCAGCGGCCGGAAGCGGCGCTCCAGGAAGCGGAGGCCGACCACGGCGATCAGGCTGATGACGAGGAAGAAGGCGCCGACCAGCGTCATCGGCTCCAGGTAGCGGTAGTTGAAGTTGGCGACGCTGCGGGCCTGGTTCATCAGCTCCAGGACAGTGATGGCGGAGAGCAGCGGCGTCTCCTTGAACATGGCGATGAAGTAGTTGGCCAGCGCCGGCAGCATCGGCGGGATCGCCTGCGGCAGGATCACGTGGCGCCAGCTCTGCCCCGCCGTCAGGTTGCAGGCCTTCGCCGCCTCCCACTGGCCGCGCGGGGTATTGTCGATGCCGGCGCGGTACACCTCGGCGGTATAGGTGGCGTAGTGCAGGCCGAGGCCGATCACCCCCGCGGTCAGCGGCGACAGCGTCAGGCCAAGATCCGGCATGATGTAGAACAGGAAGTACAGCTGCACCAGCAGCGGCGTGCCGCGGATGAACTCGATCAGGAAGTTCACGGTGCGCGCCAGCCAGCGGCGGCGGCTGCGGCGCAGCAGGGCGAGGCCGAGGCCCAGCACCACCGCCAGGACGTAGCCCAGGATCGTGGCCAGGATGGTGATCTTCACGCCCTCGATCAGGGTCGGGAGGATCTCGACGACGAAGGCCCAGTCCCAATCCATGGCTTAGCTCCGCACGCCGTCAAGGCCGCGGGCCAGGCGCCGCTCCAGCGCCCGCACCCCGGCCGAGATCAGCATCGCCAGCGCGAAATAGATCAGCAGGATGGTGAGGAAGGGGAAGGCGGTGCTGCCGGTCTGGGCCCGCACGATCTGGGCCTGGAAGGTCAGGTCGGTCAGCGAGATCAGCGACACCACGGCGGTGGCCTTCAACAGCTCGATGGCGTTGTTGCCGAAGGTCGGCAGCATCAGCACGAAGGCCTGGGGCAGGATGACGTGCCACAGGCTCTGCCGCCTGGTGAGGTTCAGTGCCACGCAGGCCTCGCGCTGCTCGCGCCCGATCGACTGCACGGCGCCGCGCACCACCTCCGCCCCATAGGCCCCGACATTGAGGCCGAGGTCCAGCACGCCGGCCAGCAGCGGGCTGAGCTCGAACCCGGCCAGCGGCAACACAAAATAGATCCAGAACAGCTGCACGAAGATCGAGGTGCCGCGGAAGAACTCGACATAGGTCGTGGCGATGGTGCGCAGCACCCAGCTGGACGATAGCCGCCCCAGCCCGGCCAGGAAGGCGACCACCAGCGCCAGGGCGCAACCCAGCACGGTCAGCTCGATCGTCACCCAGGCGCCCTGCAGGATCAGCCCGAGATAGCCTTCCCACTCGTTCATGCGGCGGCTCGCGAAACGACGTTCTCAGGATCGCGATGCCGTCGCCGCCCCAAGCCAAACGAGTCCCCCCTCCCCTCGCGGGAGGGGGCTAGGGGGAGGGGGGTCTTCCGGCAAGCGCCGGCTGCGGACGACGAGAGACCAATCCGGGAGGCGAGTTCCGTCCCTTGCCTGTACGCGCGCGGACGCGCGCAGCCCCCTCCCCCTGCCCCCCTCCCGCAAGGGGAGGGGGGACTCAGAAGGAGTGCGGTCTTCAGGATCGTGGGGACAGTCACCGGCCTCTCCGTCTCAGTTCGGGCCGCCGCACATCGCGTCGCGGTTGGTCTCGAGCGCGGCCTTGGCCGAGAAGCCGTAGGACTCGACGATCTTGGCGAACTCGCCGGACTGCTTCAGCGCCGCCAGTTCCTTGTCGAAGGCGTCGCGCAGCGCTGTGTCCTGCTTGCGGAAGGCGGCGCCGTCGCAATAGACCGGGGCGTTCTTCACCGGCCCGACCATCTCGATATTCGGATCGGACGCCTTCTTCAGCAGGTCCTGGATCGACAGGATCGGCAGCGAATAGGCGTCGATGCGGCCGTCCTGCAGCATCTTGATGCCACTCTGCCCGTCCGGCACCACGATCACCCGGTCGCGCGGCACCCCGGCCTCCAGCGCCAGCCGCTCCTCGGTACCGCCGCCCGGCGCGCCGATCTTGGCGTCGGCGTTGGCGGCGATGTCGGCATAGCTCTGGAAGTTCGAGGGGTTGCCCTTCTTCACCGCGAAGGCCTCGCCGTCGCACAGGATCGGCTGCGAATAGGCCACGGCGCGGCAGCGCTCCGGCTTCATGAACAGGCCGGCGGTGACGGCGTCGAAGCGGCGGGCCTGCAGGCCGGGGATCATGGCGCCGTATTCCGAGATCGAGGCGACGACGTCGGGCACGCCCATGCGCTTGAACACCTCGCGCGCCACGTCCGGCCCGGCGCCGGAGACCTTGCCGTCCGCCGCCACCGCGGTGAAGGGCGGCTCGTTGGCGATGGCGATGCGGGCGAAGCCCTGCTCCTTCAGGTTCTCCAGCGTGTCGGCCGCGGCCGGCTGCGCCAAAGCCACGGCCGACACGGCGGCCAGGACCAGACGCGCGCAAAATCCTTTGTTCATTTTCTGCCTCTCCTGTTTGCTGCCGGTCAGATCCGCTGGCCGGCGGCGATGATCTTCTTGAGGAAGGTCTGGGTCCGCTCCTCGCGCGGGTGCCGGAAGATCTCGTCCGGCGGCCCCTCCTCGACGATCCGGCCGCGGTCGAAGAACAGGACCCGGTCGGCGAAGTCGTGGGCGAAGCTCATCTCGTGGGTGACCAGCAGCATGGTCATGTCGGTCTCGGCGGCCAGGCGGCGCATGACGTTCAGCACCTCCTCGACCAGCTCGGGGTCGAGCGCCGAGGTGACCTCGTCGAACAGCATGATCTTCGGCTTCAGCGCCAAGGCGCGGGCGATCGCCACGCGCTGCTTCTGGCCGCCGGACAGCTGCGCCGGCATCGCCTTGGCCTTCTCCGCCATACCGACCAGCTCGAGCAGCTCCATCGCCCGGGCCTCGGCGGTCTTGCGGTCGACGCCGTTGGTCAGGATCGGCGCCAGGGTCACGTTGTCCAGCACGCATTTGTGCGGGAACAGGTTGAACAGCTGGAACACCATGCCGATCTTGGCGCGCATCTTGTGCAGATGGCGCTCATCGGCCGGCACCAGCCCGCCGTTCCGCGGCATGTGGAACAGCGGCTCGCCCTCGATCCGGACAACGCCGCCGTTGATCTCCTCCAGCGTCATCAGGATGCGCAGGATGGTGGTCTTGCCCGAGCCGGACGGCCCGATCAGGGCCAGCTTCTCGCCCGGCTTCACGGTGAAGGTGAGGTCGTTGAGGACGGTCAGCGGCCCGAAGCGCTTGGTCACGCCCTCGACGCTGATGCACGGGTCGGATGCGGAACTTGCCAAGTCGCTCTCCCTGTTGTGGCGACGGGCCTCTGTTGCCGCCAACGATGGAAGGGAGACAAAATCATGTCAAATGGAAAAACAAATCAGTACAATTTCATCTGCCGTGCTGATTCCTTAGGCAGCGGCTTGCCGATTCCTACATCGCCAGCAGCACCGGCTCCGGCTCGCCCTGCAGCAGGTTGACGACGATCTTCAGCCCGTCGCGCAGCTGCTCCGGCGTGGTCGAGCCGACCGATATGCGCACCGCAGGCTGCCGGTCCATGCCACCCTCGCTGGCGCCCCCGATGGCGCCACCGATCGCAAACGAGGCGCCGGGCGCGATCGCCACGCCCTGCAGCCGGGCATGCGACACGAACTCCTCCTCCGACCGCCCCTCACCCAGCGGCAGCCAGACATGCAGCCCCTCCGGATGGGCCTTGTGCGGAATGCCGGCCAGCAGCTCGGCGGCGATCGCCTGGCGGCCGCGAATCGCCTCGACCTGCCAGCGCACCAGCTCCGCCGCCGTGCCGTTCTCGACCCAGCGGGCGGCCAGCTCGGCGATCAGTCCGGTCGCCATCCAGCTGGTCACCAGGCTGCGGTTGGCGACGCCCGGGCCCAGCCGGTCCGGCACCACCAGATAGCCGGCGCGCAGCCCCGGCATCACGCATTTGGTGAAGGTGGTGACGTAGAGCGTGCGCTCCGGCGCCAGGGCGGCCAGTGGCGGCAGGCGCTCGCTCAGCAGTGGCGCCAGCACGTCGTTCTCGATGATCTGCAGGCCGTGGCGGCGCGCCACCTCGACGATCTCGGCCCGCCGCGCCTCGCCCATCAGGCTGGCGGTGGCGTTGATCGGATTCGGCATGACGAACAGGGCGCGGACGTCGCCTTCGCTGCAGGCCTCGTCCAGCGCCTCCGGGATCACGCCCTCGGAATCGATCGCCACGCCGCGCAGCCGCAGGCCGAGATAGGCGGCCAGCGGCACCAGCGTGTGGTGGCCGACGGCCTCGGTCACCACGGTGGACCCGGGCGGGGCCGCGGCCATCAGGGCGATGGTCATGCCGGAGGTGGCGCCGTTGGTCAAGTGGATGGCGCCGGGCGTGGCCTCGACCCCGCAGTGCTCGCGCAGCCAGCCCTGCGCCACCCGGCGGTGGCGGGCGAACAGCGTGTTCGGGCGGAAGGACAGCACGGCGGAATGGGGCAGGTCGTCCGCCAGGGCCTGCAGCGCCGCCTTCATCGCGTCGATGTGGCGGGTCTCGCACACCACCGGCTTCAGGATCGAGAGATCGATGACCTCGCTCAGCCGCTCGGGAATGTACGGTGGAACGGGCTCGCGCTGCGGCGGGCGGATGAAGGTGCCGCGCCCGGTTTCGCCGGAGATCAGGCCGCGGCGGATCAGCTCCTCATAGGCCCGGCTGACGGTCTGCACCGACAGCTCCAGCGTCTCGGCCATGTGCCGGTGGGTCGCCAGCCGCTCCCCGGGCTGCAGCCGGCCATCCGAGATTGCCCGCGCGATCTGGTCGGCCAGAGAGAGATAGGCGGGCCGCCGCAGGGCGGTGGGGTCGGGCTGCCACATTGTCATGATTGGACTGTGATCCACAATCAGTTCAATTGACAACCCGAATTGCGCACCGGCATGGTTTGCCATGACTTCCGTCAAGCTCGACCCGATCGACCTGCGCATCCTGGCCGAGATCCAGAGGGACGGGCGCATCACCAAGCTGGCCCTGGCCGAGAAGGTCGGGCTGTCGCCGACGCCGTGCTGGACCCGGCTGCACCGGCTGCAGCGCGAGGGCGTGATCTCCGGCTACCACGCCCGGCTGGCGCTGCGCCGGATCGCGCCCTTCGCCATGGTGTTCGTCGAGATCACGCTGGGCGCCCACCGCCAGACCGATTTCGACCGGTTCGAACGGGCAGTGAAGGCGGTGCCGGAGGTGGTGGCCTGCTGGTCGCTGGGCGGCGGCATCGACTATTTGCTGAAGGTGGTGGCGCGCGACATCGACGGCTATCAGCGGCTGATCGACCGGCTGCTGGAGGAGGAGATCGGCATCGACCGCTACTTCACCTACATCGTCACCCGCACGGTGAAGGACGACGTGACGGTGCCGGTCGAGGTGCTGGCGGGTGCGGAGGGGACATAGGCGGAGAGTCTCTCTCCGCGTCCTCCTCGCGCCAAGAGATTTGGTCTTCCGACCGCGGCCCGAACAGTCTCCTTCTCCCCTGCTCCTCCCCTACCCTGGCGGCCTCGCCCTTGACGGAGGCTCAGCCAATGACCGCCCTCGCCACCCGGCCCAGCCAGCACGACGCGCTGGGCCGCCTGACCGACCGCCGGCTGCTGCGCGAGCTGGCCTATGTCGACGGCCGCTGGACCGCCGCCGCCAACGGCGCGGTGTTCGAGGTTGCCGACCCCGCCACCGGCGTCACCGTCGCCCGGGTGGCCCGGCTGGGCGCGGCCGAGGCCGACCGTGCCATCGCCGCCGCCGAGGCCGCCTTCCCGGCTTGGCGGGCGCTGCTGCCGCAGCAGCGCGCGGCCAAGCTGCGCAACTGGTTCGACCGGATCCTGGCGGCCAAGGAGGATCTGGCCCTGCTGATGACGCTGGAGCAGGGCAAGCCGCTGGCGGAGTCGCGCGGCGAGATCGAGTACGGCGCCGGCTTCGTCGAATGGTTCGCCGAGGAGGCCAAGCGGCTGAACGTCGAATCCGTCACCAGCCACCTGCCGGGCGCCGAGACGATGGTGCGGCGCGAGCCGCTGGGCGTCGTCGCAATCGCCACGCCGTGGAACTTTCCCTGCGCCATGCTGACCCGCAAAGCCGCGGCCGCGCTGGCCGCCGGCTGCACCGTGGTGGCGCATCCATCGTCGCAGACCCCGCTGTCGGCCCTGGCCCTGGCCGAGCTGGCGGAGCGTGCCGGCATCCCGGCCGGGGTGCTGAACATCGTCACCGGCGATCCGGAGCCGATCGTCGGCCGGATCTGTGCCGACAGGCGGGTGCGGGCGGTCAGCTTCACCGGCTCGACCGGGATCGGCCGGCTGATCGCCGAGCGCTGTGCCCCGACGATCAAGCGGCTGCAGCTGGAGCTGGGCGGCCACGCGCCCTTGATCGTCTTCGCCGATGCCGATCTGGACCGCGCCGTGTCGATCGCGATCGACGCCAAGTTCGCGACCTCGGGCCAGGATTGCCTGGCCGCCAACCGGATCTATGTCGAACGGCCGGTCTATGCCGCCTTCTGCGAGGCCTTCGCCAAGCGGGTGGCCGCCCTCAAGGTTGGGAACGGCCTCGACCCGGAGACCGAGATCGGGCCGCTGATGCATGGCCGGGCCGTGGCCAAGGCGGCGGAGCATGTCCAGGATGCCGTGGCACGCGGCGCCCGCTGCCTGGCCGGCGGCGATGTCCATTCCGCCGGGCCGCTGTTCTTCGCCCCGACCGTGCTGGCCGATGTGCCAGACGACGCCGCGATCATGCGCGAGGAGACCTTCGCCCCGGTCGCTGCCGTCACCGCCTTCGATGCCGAGGACGAGGTGATCGCCCGCGCCAACGACACCGAATACGGGCTGGTGGCCTATGTCGTCACCCGCGACGGCGCCCGCATGCTGCGGCTGGGCCGCGCCCTGGACTACGGCATGGTCGCGGTCAACCGGGTGAAGATCACCGGTGCCCCGATCCCGTTCGGCGGCACCAAGCAGTCCGGCCTCGGCCGCGAAGGCTCGCGCCACGGCATCGAGGCCTTCACCGAGCTCAAATATCTGTGCCTGGACGCCGCCTGAGCGCCCGCCCTCTCGTTCAAGGAGACTTCCGATGGCCCTTCGCGGCAACGAACTCGACGCTTGGGATCGCGATCACTTCTTCCATCCCTCGACCCATATGGCGGCCCATGCCCGCGGCGAGACGCCGAACCGGATCATCACCGGCGGCGAGGGCGTCTACATCACCGACCGCGACGGCAAGCGCAGCCTGGACGCCTTCGCCGGCCTGTACTGCGTCAATGTCGGCTACGGCCGGCGCGAGATCGCCGATGCGATCGCCGCCCAGGCGCATGAGCTGGCCTATTACCACGCCTATGTCGGGCATGGCAGCGAGCCGTCGATCCGCCTGGCCAAGATGATCATCGACCGCGCGCCGGCCGGCATGTCGCGGGTGTTCTTCGGCCTCGGCGGGTCGGACGCCAACGAGACCAATGTCAAGCTGGTCTGGTACATCAACAACATCCTGGGCCGGCCGGAGAAGAAGAAGATCATCTCGCGCTGGCGCGGCTATCACGGCTCCGGCCTGATGACCGGCAGCCTCACCGGGCTCGATCTGTTCCACAAGGCCTTCGACCTGCCGCTGGCTCAGGTGCTGCACACCGACGCGCCGTACTATTACCGCCGCGAGGACCGGTCGCTGAGCGAGGAGCAGTTCTCGCAAGCCTGCGCCGACCGGCTGGAGGAGATGATCCTGGCCGAGGGGCCGGAGACGGTGGCCGCCTTCATCGGCGAGCCGATCCTGGGCACCGGCGGCCTGGTGCCGCCGCCGGCCGGCTACTGGGAGAAGATCCAGGCCGTCCTGGCCAAATACGACGTGCTGCTGATCGCCGACGAGGTCATCACCGGCTTCGGCCGGCTGGGGTCGATGTTCGGCTCCGACCATTACGGCATCAAGCCGGACCTGATCACCATCGCCAAGGGCCTGACCTCGGCCTATGCGCCCCTCTCCGGCGTGATCGTGTCGGAGAAGGTGTGGAAGATCCTGGAGAAGGGGTCCGACGCGCTCGGCGCCATCGGCCATGGCTGGACCTATTCCTCGCACCCGCTGTGCACCGCCGCGGCGATCGCCAATCTGGAGCTGGTCGACAGCCTGGGGCTGGTCGAGAACGCGAAGGAGACCGGCGCCTATTTCAAGCAGGCGCTGACCGATGCCTTGGCCGGCCACCGCATCGTCGGCGAGGTGCGCGGCGAGGGCCTCGCGGCAGCGATCGAGTTCGTGGCCGACAAGGACGACCGGGTGTTCTTCGACCCGGCGCTGAAGGTCGGCCCGCGGATCTACGCGGCGACGCTGGCCTGCGGCGTCATCACCCGCGCCCTGCCGCAGGGCGACATCCTGGGCTTCGCCCCGCCGCTGTGCCTGACCCGCGACGAGGCCGACATCGTGGTCAAGGCCGTGGCCGGCGCGGTCGAGTCGGTGGCGAGGGAGCTGTGAGCGACGCCATGATCGCCGAAACCATCCCCGCCACCATGCGCGCCGTGGTCCTGACCGGCCATGGCGGGCCCGACAAGCTGGTCCATCGCGACGATGTGCCGGTGCCGAAGCCGGCCGCCGGCGAGGTGCTGATCGAGGTCGCCGCCTGCGGCCTGAACAACACCGATGTCTGGGTCCGCGAAGGCGCCTACGGCACCGAGGCGGACCCGGAGGCGGTGTCGAGCTGGCGCGGCCGTGGCGACCGGTCGACCCTGACCTTCCCGCGCATCCAGGGCACCGACACGGTCGGCCGCATCGTCGCGGTCGGCCCTGGCGTGCCGGACGCGCGGATCGGCGAGCGGGTGATGGTCGATTTCAGCCTCTACAACCGCGACGACGACAGCCTGGCCGACATCGACTACATGGGCCATGGCCGCGACGGCGGCTATGCCGAGTACATGGCGCTGCCGGCCGACCATGCCCATCGCGTCGATACGCCGATGAGCGATGTCGAGCTGGCCACCTTCTGCTGCGCCTACCTGACCGGCGAGCACATGCTGGACCGCGCCCGGGTGGCGGCGGGCGAGCGCGTGCTGGTCACCGGCGCCTCGGGCGGCGTCGGCTCCGGCATCGTCCAGCTGTGCCGCGCCCGCGGCGCCATCCCCTACGCCGTGGTCGGACGCGGCAAGGAGGAGGCGGTGCTGGCGGCCGGCGCCGAGGCGGTGGTCACCCGCGATGCCGGCGATCTGGTCTCTGCGGTGGAGCGCGCAACCAAGGGCCGGCCGATCGACGTCGTCGCCGATCTGGTCGGCGGGGCGATGTTCAACGATCTGCTGCGCATCCTGCGGCCGGAGGGGCGCTACACCACCGCCGGCGCCATCGCCGGGCCGGTGGTGCAGCTGGACCTGCGGACGATGTACCTGAAGCACCTGGAGCTGCATGGCTCGTCCCAGGGCACGCGGGGCGCCTTCCGGCGGCTGGTGCGGTACATCGAGGAGGGCAAGCTGAAGCCGCTGGTCGGCGGCGTCTACCGCCTGTCCGACTTCCACCGCGCCCAGGCCGATTTCATGGCCAAGGGTTTCGTCGGCAAGCTGGTGGTGGTGCCGGATACGAAGTGGGCGGCCGGCTGACCGGCCGCCCGACCGTCACACCCGCACCACGTGCAGGTCGCGCGGCAGGGTGGACAGAATCTCCGGCCCGTCCTCGCGCAGGATCACGATCTCCTCGAGCCGGATGCCGAAGCGGCCCGGGATGTAGATGCCGGGCTCGATCGAGAACACCATGCCCTCCTCCAGCACCGTCTCGGAGGTGGCGGTGATGTAGGGCGGCTCGTGGCCGTCGATGCCCATGCCGTGGCCGGTGCGGTGGACGAAGTATTCGCCGTAGCCGGCATCGGCGATGACCTTGCGCGCGGCGGCGTCGACCTCCTTGGCCTGCACGCCGGGCTTCGCGGCCTTCAGCGCTGCCTGCACCGCCTTCTCGACGATGGTGTGGATCTGGCCATAGCCCTCCGGCGGGCGGCCGATCGCGACCATGCGGGTGATGTCGCTGGGGAAGCCGCCCTTGCGGCCGCCGATGTCGACCACCACGGCATCGCCCTCCGCCAGCCGACGCCCACCGGTCTGGTGGTGCGGGAAGGCGCCGTTGCCGCCGCTGCCGACGATCCAGAACTGCGGCGACGCACCTTCCGAGCTGAAGTGGTCCTTGATCACCGCCGCCAGCTCCAGCTCGGTCATGCCGGGCCTGGCCGCGGCGAAGGCGGCCTGGATGGCGCGGTCGGCGATGCCGGCATTCATCTTCAGCTTGGCGAATTCGGCCGCATCCTTGCGCATGCGCAGCGCACCGATGGTGCTGTCGGTGAAGCTGTGCCGCGCCCCGGGCAACGCGCCGAGCAGCAGCAGGGCGAAATCGGCCCGCATGGTCTCGTCCAGCACCACATGCCCGGCCTGGGTCGCGCCGACATCGGCCAGGGCGGCCGCCAGCGCGGCGTCCGGCCCGACGGCATCGTCCCAGGTGTGGAAGGCGATCGCCGTTTCCTCGCGCGAGCCCTCGGCATTCAGCACCGGCATCAGGAACGCCTCGCGCTCCGGCCCGATCAGCAGCAGGCAGGGCCGCTCATCGGCATGCGGGTGGAAGCCGGCCGCCCATTGCATATGCGAGCCGGGACCGAGCGCAGCGAGGTCGACGCCCGCCTCCCGCATTTTTGCGCGCAGCGCCGCCAGCCTCTTGCCCATTTCGACCGTCATCATGTCCTCCCGACTCGCGGCGTCCCGCCGCCTCCGACTGCTACCCTAGACCGCCTCGACGCGGAATTCCTCGCGATGGATCGCGGTGCGGAGGACGCCGTCGGCCCCGACCACACCGCGATACATGCCCTCGCAGTTGAAGGGCAGCGCGACGCGGCCCTGGGCGTCGACCGCGATCAGCCCGCCGGAGCCGCCGGCCGGGGCCAGCAGCGCCTGCACCACGTCCTCGGCCGCCTGCGCCAGCCCCTGGCCGGCCCAGCGCATGCGGGCGTCGATCTCGTGCCCGGCGGCGTAGCGGATGAAGATCTCGCCATGGCCGGTGCCGGAGACGGCGCAGGTGGCGTTGTCGGCCCAGGTGCCGGCGCCGATCACCGGGCAGTCGCCGACCCGGCCCGGCGTCTTGCCGGTCATGCCGCCGGTCGAGGTGGCGGCGGCGAGGTTGCCGGCGGCGTCGCAGGCCACGGCGCCGACCGTGCCGTGCTTGCGCGCCGGGTCGCCGTCATCCGGCAGCGCCTGACGGCGGCGCTCCAGCTCCTCCTGCAGCGCCGCCCAGCGCCGTTCGGTGCGGAACCAGGACGGGTCCATATGCTCCAGCCCGGCCTCGCGGCAGAAGCGGCGCGCCCCCTCCCCCGCCAGCAGCACATGCTCGGTCCGCTCCATCACCGCGCGGGCGGCCAGGACCGGATGGCGTGGGCCGCAGATGCCGGCGACGGCACCGGCGCGCCGATCGCGCCCATCCATCACCGCCGCATCCATCTCGGTCTCGCCGGCACTGGTGAAAACGGCGCCGCGGCCGGCGTTGAACAGCGGGTCCTCCTCCAGCGCCATCACCGCGGCGGTGACGGCATCGAGCGCCGAGCCACCGGCCGCCAGGACGAGATGGCCGTTGCGGAGCGCGGTGCGCAGGCCCTGGTGATAGGCCTCCTCCTGCTCCGGCGACAGCGAGTCGCGGCGGATGGTGCCGGCGCCGCCATGGATCACCAGGACGGCGCGGAATGGGTCGGTCATGGATGCCTCGGGGTCAACGGAGGAAGGCGGTCATGGCGGAGACGGCATTCATCCAGCGGATGGCGTCGGCGACGCTGCCGGCCGGCAGGGCGATGGTGACGCCGTCGCGGCGCTCGGCCGGCGGCAGGGTGGCGGCGAGGTCGGCCAAAGCCGGGCCGCCCATCTCCAGCTCCAGCGTGTACGGCCCCTCGATGCGGAAGGGCGGCATCGCGCCGGCGCGGCGGACGGCGCGGGCCGCCCCTTCACGCAGGGCGGCGCGGGCGGCGGGCAGCGGCAGCGACCGGGCGGAGCGGTTGCCCAGCGCCTGCTTGGTCTGGACGAACTCGGCCTCGGGGAAATGCTCGCGCAGCTCGGCGACGCAGCGATCGTCGCCGGAGACCAGCGCCACCGGCACGCCCAGGCTGCCGGCATAGGCGCCGTAGATCCCGGCCTCGCCCAGCGGCTGACCGTTCAGCCGCACGGCGCGGAAGGCGAAGCCGCTGGTGGTGTGGGCCAGCACGCCCCGCTCCGACGCACGGGCGTGATAGCCCAGGCAGAACACCGCGGCATGGCCGGCATCGAGCCCGCAGAACATGTTGAGCGGCTTCGGCTTGCCCTGGATCAGCTCCGCCGCCGGGTGCAGCAGCTCCGGCAGCAGGTTGGTCATCGGGCCATGCGCGTCGTTGACCAGGATCCCGGTCGCGCCGCCCTCCAGCGCGCCTTCGATTGCGGCGTTGACCTCCTCGGTCATCAGCCGGCGGGCGCGTTCGTACTCGCCATTGCCCGGCTCGCCCTGCTGCGGCGTGATCACCCCGGCCACACCCTCGATATCCGACGAAATGTAGATCTTCATTTGCCTTCCTCCGCTTCCAGCCAGTCCGCCAGCGACGGCCGGCTGTGTCCGTTACGTCCGATGGCAGGCCCGGCAGCGCAGAGCGCGTTCAGCACCGCCTCCTGCGTCGCCTCGGCCGCGGCCTGGAACAGCCGGTCGATGCGCGCCTCGTTCAATGCCCGGATCCCGACCAGGTCGCGCTTCTGGTCGTGCTCCACCGGATCGGCGGTGGAGAATCCCAATGCAATGTCGCCGCTGCCATGGCCCCAGAAGGCGCCGAGCCGGGCCAGGCCGGCGCCGCAGCGTTTGGTGACCCGGTGCAGCTGGCGGTGCTCCAGCGGCACGTCGGTCGCCAGGATCACGATCACCGAGCCCTTCTCCGGCGCTGGCTCGGCGGGCGGGACCGGGCGGCGGCCGTCGGGCAGCACCAGGTCGCCGGCCCGGCCGAAATTGGCCAGCACCAGAACGCCGAGGTGGAAATGGTCGCGGTCGAACTTGACCCGGCGGGAGGCGGTGCCGATGCCGCCCTTGAAGCCGAAGCTGCTCATCCCGGTGCCGGCGCCGACCGAGCCCTCGCCGACCTTGCCGTCGCTGGCCGCCGCGACCGCCTCCAGCGCGTCGATCTCGGTCACCGCCAGGGCCTGGATGTCGGACAGGAAGCCGTCATTGCACTCCAGCACCACCGGGTTGACCGTGCCGGTCTCGCGGCCGATATCGGGGTTGGCAGCGATGGCGGCGCGGATCAGCGCCGTGGCGCAGGTGCCGACGGCGAAGGTGTTGGTCAAGAGGATCGGCGTCTCGACCGTCCCCAACTCGGCCACCTGCATCAGGCCGGTGCTCTTGCCGAAGCCGTTGATCACCTCGACCGCCGCCCGGGCCTTGCTGCGGAACAGGTTGCCGGCATGCGGCAGTATGGCGGTGACGCCGGTCAGCACCTCACCGGCATGCATGCTGAGATGGCCGACCAGCACGCCGGGCACATCGGTGACGGCGTTGAGGGGGCCGGTCGGCAGCGTCCCGCAGACCAGGCCGAAATCGCGCGCGAGACGAGCCGTCACCGATGCCTCCCTCAGGTCTTCAGCTTCGGGTCGAGCGCGTCGCGCAGGCCGTCGCCAAGCAGGTTGAAGGCCAGCACCGTGACGAAGATGGCGATGCCTGGGAAGAGGGTGATGTGGTCGGCGACGCCGAGATAGCTGCGCCCATCGGCCAGCATCGCCCCCCATTCCGGGCTGGGCGGCTGGGCGCCGAGGCCGATGAAGCTGAGGCTGGCGGCCGTCAGGATCGAGGTGCCGATGCGCATCGAGAAGTAGACGATCACGCTGGGCAGCGTGCCCGGCAGAATGTGACGCAGCATCAGCAGGCGGTGGCGCACGCCGATCGCCCGGGCCGCGTCGACATAGACGGTCTGCTTGATCGCCAGCGTGCTGCCGCGCACCAGCCGGGCGAAGACCGGCACGCTGAACACGGCGACGGCGTAGATCACGTTGTCGATGCCGGGGCCCAGCACGGCGATGACGCCGATCGCCAGGATGATGCCCGGGAAGGCCAGCAGCACATCGCAGAACCGCATCACCAGCCCGTCGACCCAGCCGCCATAGAAGCCGCTGACCAGGCCGAGCAGGATGCCGGCGACACCGCCCAGCGTCACCGACAGGAAGCCGACGGCGAGCGAGATGCGGGCGCCGAAGACGATGCGGCTGAGGATGTCGCGGCCATAGGCGTCGGTGCCGGCGAGATGGGCCCAGGACGGCCCTTCCAGCACCCGCTCGTAGTCCGGCGCGGCGAGGTCATAGGGGGCGATCCAGGGCGCCAGGATGGCCACGACAACCAGCGCCACCAGGAACAGGCCGGCGATGACGCCGACCTTCTGCCGGCGGAAGCGGCGCCAGAATTCGCGCCAGGGCGAGCGGACCTTCTCGGCGCCGGCCGACGCGACGGGGGCGGTGACGGCGCTCATCGGTAGCGGATCTCCGGATTGGCGAAGGCGTACAGCACGTCGACGGCCAGGTTGATCAGGATGAACTCGATCGAGAACAGCAGGATCTCCGCCTGGATCACCGGGTAGTCGCGGTAGGAGACGCTGTCGACCAGCAGGCGGCCGAGGCCGGGCCAGGTGAACACGGTCTCGACCACGATCGACCCGCCGAGCAGGAAGCCGAATTGCAGCCCGACCATGGTGATGACCGGGATCAGCGCGTTGCGCAGAGTGTGCTTCCACACCACCGACCGCTCGAACACGCCCTTGGCCCGGGCGGTGCGGACATAATCCTCGCGAAAGATCTCGATGAACGCAGAGCGGGTGAAGCGCGCCATCACCGCGGCCACGGTCAGGCCCAGCGCGATCGACGGCATGACGAAATGCTGCCAGGTGCCGTAGCCGCCGGTCGGCAGCCAGCCGAGATCGACCGAGAACACGCCGATCATCAAGAGGCCCAGCCAGAACGGCGGGAAGGAGATGCCGGAGACGGCCAGGACCATGCCGCCATAATCCTGCCAACGGCCGCGCTTGACCGCGGAGAGCACGCCGATCAGCAGGCCGGCGATCACCGCCCAGACCATGCTGACGACGCTGAGCCAGACCGTCGGCATCAGCCGCTCGCCGATCTCCTCGGCCACCGGCCGGCGGGTCTTCAGCGAGGTGCCGAAATCGCCCTGCACGATATGGCCGACGAAGGTCAGGAACTGCTCGTGCAGCGGCTTGTCGAGACCGAGATCAGACCGCACCAGGGCGACGTCGTCCGCGGTCGCGTCCGGCCCGGCCACCAGGCGCGCCGGATCGCCCGGCAGCATGTGGACGAAACTGAAGACCAGGACGGCGATCACCGCCATGACCGGGACGATGCCGAGCAGGCGCCGGATCAGATATTGCAGCATGAAGGCTCCGGGAGCCGCCCACCCTCAGGCATGGCGCCAGAGGGTGGGCGTCTGAGGCTTACTGGAACGCCGGGTCTTCGACCACGAAGCCGCGGTCGGGCAGGACGAAAACGCCGGACAGGTCCTTGGCCTGAGCGCTCAGCACATGCTCGACCGCCAGGTCGATCCACGGCGCGTCCTGCCAGACCTGGGCCTGCACCTTGGCGTAGGCCTCGGCGCGCTTGGCCTCATCAGCCGTCGCCACCGCCGCCTCCAACGCCGAATCCACCTCGGGGTTCGAATAGTAGGCAACGTTGAACAGCTTCGGCGGGAAGCCCTTGCCCCACAGCAGCGGCCGCAGCGCCCAATCGGCATCGCCGGTCGAGGACGACCAGCCGCCATAGTACATCTCGACCGTCGCCTCCTCGGGCGTCTGCACGCTCCAGATCTTCTGCGACAGCACGCCGGATTCGAGCGGCGTCACCTGCACCCTGACCCCGATCTGGGCCAGCTGCTGCTGCAGGAACTGGGTGGCGCGGACCGAGGTGGTGCTGTTGGCGGACCACAGCACGGTCTCGAAGCCATCGGCGTAGCCGGCCTCGGCCAGCAGCGCCTTCGCCTTGGCCGGGTCATAGGGCCAGACGCCCTGCTTGGCGTAGAATTTCAGCGGCGGCGGCATCGGCGAGTCCGCCGGCTCGCAGAAGCCGCTGAGCACCACCTTGCAGAAGGCGGTGCGGTCGACCGCATAGTTCAGCGCCTGGCGGACGCGGACGTCGTCGAACGGCTTCTTGCGGGTGTTCAGCGCGACGTAGAAGTTGACGATCGATGGCCGTTCGACCACCGAGAGGTTCGCGTTGGCCCTGATCACCTTCACCATCTCCGGCGGCACCGGGGTGATGAACTGGGCCTCGCCCGCCTGCAGCATGGCCATGCGGCTGCCATTCTCCGGCACGCTGCGGATGGTGACGCCGTCGACCTTCGGCACACCCTTCCAGTAGCTGTCGTTGCGCACCGCCTCGAGCGTGTCGGCCGACCAGGACTTGAAGCTGAACGGGCCGGTACCGACCGGGTTGCGGCCGATGTCCTTGCCGTACTTCTCCAGCGCCGCCGGGCTGATGATCATCGTGCCGGGATGGGCCAGGGTGTTGACCAGGGCGCCGAACGGCTCCTTCAGCAGCACCTTGACGGTGTGATCGTCGACCACCTCGACATGGTCCAGCATCGACAGCAGCGATTGACGCTTCAGCTTGTTCTCAGGGTTGGCCAGCCGCTCCAGGCTGACCTTCACCGCCTGGGCGTTGAAATCGGTGCCGTCCTGGAACTTGACGCCCTGCCGCAGCACGAAGGTGTATTGCTTGGCATCATCGCTGACCGTGTAGCTCTCGGCCAGCAGCGGCACCAGCTTCATGTCCTGATCGAAGCCGTAGAGCCCCTGATAGAACAGGCGCGAGGCCGACTGGGCCGAGGTCTCGTTGACGTTCGACGGGTCCAGGCCGGTCAGGTTCTCCTGGATGCCGATCACCAGGGACTTCGCCAAGGCCGCGCTCGGCAGCGCCAGCAGCGCCGCGGCAGCACAGCCGATCAGGGCTTGTCTCCACTGTCTCATTGCTCTCCCCTTTGCTCTGGTTGGTTCACGGTTCAGCCGAAGTCGCCGACCCGGTGGCGGGCGACGAAATGGCCCGGCCCGACCGCCTCGAGCGGCCGCACCAGCGGATCGTCGCCCAGGGTCCGGATCGGGCTCGGAATCTCGCCCTCGATCAGGCTCATGTCGCGGTTGCGCCGGGTGGGGTCCGCCACCGGCACCGCCGCCATCAGCCGGCGGGTATAGGGGTGCTGGGGGCTTTCGAACACCGCCTGGCGCGGCCCGATCTCGACGATCTGGCCGAGATACATCACCGCGACGCGATGGCTGACCCGCTCCACCACCGCCATGTCGTGCGAGATGAACAGATAGGACAGGCCATGCCGCGCCTGCAGCTCCATCAGCAGGTTCACCACCTGGGCCTGGATCGAGACGTCGAGCGCCGCCACCGCCTCGTCGGCGATGATCAGCTTCGGCTCCGACGCCAGAGCCCGGGCGATGCAGATGCGCTGGCGCTGGCCGCCGCTGAACTCATGCGGGTAGCGCCGGGCATGCTCCGGCCGCAGCCCGACCTGGACCAGCAGGTCGCGCACCCGCTGCTCCACCGCGTGGCCCTTGGCCAGGCCGTGGGTCAGCAGCGGCTCGGCGATCGAGAAGCCGACCGTCAGCCGCGGGTTCAGCGAGGCGAAGGGGTCCTGGAAGACGTACTGGATCTTCTGGCGCAGCCGCCGCCGCTCCTCCGCCTTCATCTCGGCCAGCGACCGACCCTCGAAGCGGATGCTGCCGGCCGAGGGCTCCAGCAGCTGCATGATGGTGCGGCCGGTGGTGGACTTGCCGCAGCCGCTCTCGCCGACCAGGGCCAGGGTCTCACCCGGCTGCAGGCCGAAGCTGACCTGCTCCACCGCATGCACCCGGGCGACCAGCCGGCCGAACACGCCGCGGCGCACGTCGAAGCGGGTCGAGAGATGGTCGACCTCCAGCAGCGGGCTGCCGGCATGCACCGTGTCCTGCGGCGCCGGCGGCGGCTCCTTCGATCCGTCGACCCGGACCAGCGGGAAGCGGGCCGGCAATGGCTGGCCCCGCAGGCTGCCCAGCTTCGGCACTGCCGACAGCAGCGCCTTTGTGTAGGGGTGCTGGGGTGCCGCGAAGATCTGTTCGGTCGACCCTTCCTCCACCTTGCGGCCCTGGTACATGACCACGACCCGGTCGGCGACCTCGGCCACCACGCCCATGTCGTGGGTGATGAACATCACCGCCATGCCCATCTCGCCCTGCAGCTGGCGGATCAGCCGCAGGATCTGGGCCTGGATGGTGACGTCCAGCGCCGTGGTCGGCTCGTCGGCGATCAGCAGGCTGGGCCGGCAGGACAGCGCCATGGCGATCATGACGCGCTGGCGCATGCCGCCCGACAGCTGGTGCGGGTGGCGGTCGAGCATCCGCTTCGCCTCCGGGATCCGCACCCGCTCCAGCATGCGCAGCGCCTCGGCCCGCGCTGCCTTGGCGTCCTTGCCCTGGTGCAGCATCACCGCCTCGGCGATCTGGTCGCCGATGGTGAAGACCGGGTTCAGCGACGTCATCGGCTCCTGGAAGATCATCGCGATCTCGTTGCCGCGCAGGGCGCGCAGCGCCTCGGCCGGAGCCTTCGCCAGGTCGCGCACCTTGCCGTCGCGGCCGCGGAAGCGCACCGCGCCGCGCACGATCTTGCCGCCGCCGTAATCGACCAGCCGGATCAGGCTGAGCGAGGTGACCGACTTGCCGGAGCCGCTCTCGCCGACCACCGCCACCGTCTCGCCCGGCGCGATGGCGAAGCTGAGATCCTCGACCGCGGTGACGATGCCGTCATCGGTCGGGAACTGGACCGTCAGCCCGTCGACCTCGATCAGCGGCGCCGCCTGGCTCATGCCGGCTGCCCGACCAGGCGGTCGAAGGCGTCGCGCACCCGGCGCCAAACCGGGCCCGGCCGGCCGGAGCCGACCGCGGCGCCGTCCAGCCGCACGATTGGCGCCAGCTCCTTGGTCGTGCTGGTGATCCAGATCTCGTCGGCGGCGCGCAGCTCGGCCTCGGTAACGTCGCGCTGCTCGACCGCGATGCCGAGCTCCTCGGCGAGGCGGATGGACAGGCGGCGGTTGATGCCGTCGAGAATGAGATGGTCGGCGGCCGGCGTCGCCACCCGCCCGTCCTTGACCACGAAGACGTTGCTGGCGGCACATTCGCTGACCAGGCCGTCGCGCAGCATCACCGTCTCCAGCACCCCGGCCTCGGCCGCCTGTTGCGCGGCGAGGACGGAGGGCAGGAGCGCGATCGACTTGATGTCGCAGCGCAGCCAGCGGATGTCAGGCGCCGAGACCAGGGCGAAGCCGTCCTCCTGCTGCGCCCGGCTCAGGCGCTTCAACGCGCCGGCGAAGGCCAGGATGCTGGCCTGGGACGCGGCCGGGAAGGCATGGCTGCGCTGGGCCGGGGCGCCGCGGGTGACCTGCATGTAGATGGTCCCGGCCGGGCGCGGCGCGGTCTCGGCCAGCTGCCGGAACACCGTGGCGAGGCCGGCGCGGTCGAGGCCGGGATCGATCCGCACCGCGGCAAGGCTGCGCGCCAGCCGGTCGAGATGGGCGTCGAGCTCGAAGATCCGGCCGTCATAGACCGCCACCACCTCGTAGACGCCGTCGGCGAACAGGTAGCCGCGGTCGAGCGGCGAGACCTTGACGTCGTCGAGCGGCAGATAGGTTCCGGTCCAATAGGCCAGGGTCATCGTCGGCGTTCCGGGGTTGGAGGGCGGGGGCGGCGCGCGGGGGCGTCGTCGACCAGGAGGAAGGGCATGATCTGCTCGGTCAGCTCGGCCGCGTCGGCAATGGTGCCGCGGCGCTGGGCCACGGCACCGGCCAGCCCTTCGGCGAGCGCCATCACCGCGATCGAGGAGCCGTGGAGCACGCCGTGCTCGGCCGGGCCGAACAGGGCGGCGTCGCTGTCGGGCACCAAAGGCGAGGCCGGCCCGTCGGTCAGGGCCAGGGCGCGCAGGCCCCGCACCTTGGCCTGGCGCAGCAGCTCGATGGTGGTGCGGGAATAGCGCGGCACCGAGATCGGGATCAGCAGATCGCCGGGGCCGAGGCGGAGGAGCTGGCGGACCATGCGCTCGGTGCCGCCGCTGCCGTCCATCACCTCGACCGCAGGACAATAGGGCTGCAGCAGCTCGGCCAGGAAGCGGGCGGAGACGGCGCTGATGCCGAGGCCGAGCGGCACCACCCGGCGCGCGGCCAGGACCAGATCGACCGCGCCGGCGCAGGCCTCGTCGGACAGCAGCGCCGCGGCCTGGCCGAGATTGGCGGCGACGCCGTCGAGCGACCGGCGCAGCACGGCATGGGCCGATTCGCCGCCCTGCTGCGTCGCCCGCAACTTCTCGACCGGGGCCAGCGCGCGCTGGAACTGCTGCAGCAGCTCGGCCCGGAATTCGGGGAAGCCGCCGAAGCCGAGGCTGCGGGCGAAGCGGTTGGCGGTGGCGACCGACACGTCGGCGGCGCCGGCCAGGTCCTCGATCCCCATGGTGGCGGCGCGGAACGGGTGCTCCAGGACGAAACCCGCGACCCGGCGATGCGCCGGCGAGAGCGAATCAACGCCCTGCGCCAGCCGATTCATCAGGGTCTGCGGCAGGTCCTGGGCCATGCGGAATCGAGCAAGGAATGGGAGCCGCGGGGCGGCTGGATGAAAATTCTTCTGTCATCCGATGTGACGAATGTAAAGATTTTTTCAGGAAATAGATCCGCGCTTACTAACGCCGTCATCGCGAGGAGCGAAGCGACGTGGCGATCCAGCGGCTCGATTTCTGGATGGCCACGCCCCGTCGGGCTCGCATTGACGGCAGGGGAGGCCGGGATCAGAACTCCATCAGCACGCTCTTGTGGCGCAGATTGGCCTCGACCACCTGGCGACCGAGATCCTTGCCGATGCCGGAGCGCTTGTAGCCGCCGGTCGGCAGGATGAAGTCCGCCGTGCGGCCGTAGCGGTTGACCCAGACGGTGCCGGCCTGCAGCCGGCGCACCGCCCGCATCGCCCGGCCGAGATCCGCGGTGTGCACGCCGGCGGCAAGGCCGTAATCGGGATGGTCGGCCAGCGCCAGCCCCTCCTCCTCGTCGTCGAAGGCCTGGACCGTCAGCACCGGGCCGAAGATCTCCTCGCGCACCGCCGGCGTGTCGGGGGTGACGTCGGTCAGGATCGTCGGCTCGTAGAAGGCGCCGTCCTGGATCGCGGCCATTCGCCGGCCGCCGGTCACCGCCCGGGCACCAACGGCGAGGGAGCGGCGGACGATACCGTCGATCCGATCGGCCTGCGGCGTCGAGATGATCGGCGAGAAGCTGGTGTCCCCGCGCCAGGTCGGACCCGGCCGCACCTCGGCGAACAGCGCCGTCAGCCGCTCCACCATCTCGTCGCGCAGCCGGCGCTGCACGATCAGGCGCGAGCCGGCGACGCAGACCTGGCCGGCATTGCCGAGAATCGAGGCGGCGACCTGGCGGGCGGTGCGGTCGGCGCTCGGCGTATCGGCGAAGACCAGCTGCGGGCTCTTGCCGCCGAGCTCCAGCGTTACAGGCTTCACCCCGCTGGCGGCGCTAGCCGCCATGATGGCGGCGCCGGTCCGGGTCGACCCGGTGAAGGAGATCTTGCCGACCAGCGGATGGCGGCAGAGGGCATCGCCGGTGACGGCGCCAGTGCCCTGGACCACGTTGAAGATGCCCGGCGGGACCCCGGCCTCGACCGCCAGCTGCGCCAGCAGCACGGTGGAGAACGGCGTCAGCTCCGACGGCTTGAGCACGACGGCGTTGCCGGCGGCCAGGGCCGGCCCGGCCTTCCACGACGCCATGCTGAGCGGGAAGTTCCAGGGCGTGATCGCGGCGACCACGCCATAGGGTTCGGAGATCACAAGGCCGAGGCTGTCGCTGCGGGTCGCCGCGACCTCGCCGCCCAGCTTGTCGGCATATTCGGCGAAGAATCGGAAGCCTTCGGCGGTCGAGGCCACGTCGACGGCCAGGGCCTGGGCGATCGGCCGGGTGGAGCCGAGCGCCTCGAGCCGCCCCAGATCCTCCGCCCGGGCGTCGATCAGGTCGGCGAAGCGCCGCAGCACCCGGGCCCGGTCGCGCGGCGCGCGGGTGGCCCAGTCGGTCCGGCGCTGCGTCTCGGCCGCGTTGGTTGCCGCCCGGTCGACCAGGTCGGCGGAGGCGATCGGCAGGTCGGCATAGAGGGCGTTGTCGGAGGGGCGGCGGACGCCGATCGCCTCACCCTCCCCGGCCACGACGCGCCCGTCGATGAAATGGCCGGCGGGAATGGCAATCGCGGCGGGATCGAAGTCGAGCATGGTCAGTATCCCGCGGCCCAGCGGGCAAGGTCGGATGCGCTCTCGGCGCCGTCGAACATGGCGATGATGCGCTCGCCCAGCAGCGGCCCGAACTTGAACATCTGGCCGTCGCAATGGGTGACGACGAGGCCGCGCCCGGCGGTGTCGAGCCGGAAGCGGCGCGAGGCGTCGAGGACGTAGTAGCCGACCTGGATCCGGGTCGGGCGATAGTCCCCGGCGTCGCGGAGATAGGGCCGGAACGGCGCCAGCACCGCCTCGCCCTCACCGGCGAGGTCCGAGCCGAAGCCGTCGACCTCCGGCCGGGCGCGGCGCCGGTGCGGGCCGTGGCCGAATTTGAGGCCGGCGCCGCGGCGGTCCGGCAGGGTGTAGCCGCCATGGTCGCCGAGGGTGACGATGGCCGGGGCGTCGCGCCAGGACTGGGCGAAGCGGACCGGCGGCTCGACATAGCACAGGCCCTGCCGCCAGGTGGATGCGTCGCCGTAGCGCTCCGGCATCAGCGCCGGCAGCCAGGCGCCGGCGGCGACCACCAGCATGTCGCCCTCGACCGTGCTGCCGTCGGCCCGGACGGCGACGCCGCGCTCCTGGTCCACCCGGGCGATGCGGCAGCCGCCTTCGACCACCGCCCCGTGCTCCGCCGCCCAGCGCGCCAGCTCGGTGACGATGCGGCCGGCGAAGAGCGGCCCGCCAGGCGAGGCGACGACGCCCCAGGCGCCGTCGGGCAGCTGCAGATGTGGGCATAGCCGCTCCACATCGTCGCGGTCCAGCACGTCATGCGGAATGCCCAGCTCGCGGAAGACTTCCAGCGTCTGGGCGGCGTAGTCGCCCGCCTCCAGCGAGATCGCGATCGCGCCGGTGTCCTCGAACTGCTCGCTGCCGATGTCGTCCCAGACCCGCGACCACGCCTCGAAGGCCGGCGCCACCATGCGGGTGTAGCCGGCGGCCGCGCCGTAATGGTAGCGGATCATCCGGTGCTGGTCGTAGGAGGCGCCGTGCGGGTTGGGCACCTCGCCTTGCTCCAGCAGATGCACCTCGTGCCCGCGCTTAAGCGCCGCCCGCGCCACGGACAGACCGACGATACCGGCACCGATGATGACGATACGAGCCATGGGATATGCCCTGTTTCCACTGAGACTGATTGAGAGGTCGATCCGGTGAAGGAACAGAACCCACATCTGTCATGCCCGGGCTTGACCCGGGCATCCAGAGGGCGTCGACACCTCCTGGATTGCCGGGTCAAGCCCGGCAATGACAGAAAAGGGGCGGTCTGTTCTTAATCCAATCGTCCCCATTGCCTGCCACCGAGGCTAGACCGGCCGGCGTGGCAGATGCTGCCATGGATGCGTGTCGCCTTGGTGCATCCACATGGTGTGGCGCCGGCTTTTTGGCCGATCGTGCCAGGATGCACGGAGCAAGCTGTAGGACACGTGCCCGACCAGAGATAGCGGTGATGACCCAGGACACCCCTCCCCCGACCTTGCGCCCGATGACGGAGCAGGATTTGCCGGCGCTGCACGCCCTGACCGTGGAGGTCGGCTGGGCGCACCGGCCGGAGGATTGGCGCTTCGTGTGCGAGGTCGGCCATGGCGTGGTCGCCTGCGACGGCGCCGGCCGGGTGATCGGTTCGGCCTTGTGGTGGCCGTTCGGCCCGGATTTCGGCACGGTCGGCATGATCATCGTCTCGCCGCGGCTGCAGGCGAAGGGCACCGGCCGGCGGCTGATGCAATGGCTGTTCGACCGGGCCGGCGACCGCGTGCTGCAGCTCAACGCCACCCCGGCCGGGCTGCGGCTGTACCGGTCCGAAGGGTTCCGCGAGATCGGCCGGATCCACCAGCACCAGGGGCCGGTGCAGCCGGTACCGGCCGTTGCCGCGGCCGGATGGGTGCGGCCGATTTCGGCCGAGGACTGGCCGCGGGTCCATGACCTCGATCGCCAGGCCTATGGCGCGGAGCGGTCGGCGGCGTTGGACGGTCTCGCCATCCGGTCTGCCGGGTTCGGCTACGAGGTGGATGGCGATCTGCTCGGCTTCAGCCTGTGCCGCCCGTTCGGCCGCGGCCATGTCGTCGGCCCGATCGTCGCGCCGGACGGGGCCGCTGCGATCGCCCTGCTGCAGGCGCATCTGGAGGAGCATGCCGGCCGCTTCCTGCGGGTCGACACGCCGGATGACGGCGCCTTCGCCGACCAGCTCGCAGCCGCTGGCCTGGCGCGGGTCGACACGGTCGTGACCATGCGGCGCGGCGACCGGCCGGCGGCATCGCCTTCCGCGAGGATCTTCGGGCTGATCAACCAGGCTTTGGGCTGAACCATGACCCGCCCGACGCTGCTGTACAAATCCGACCCGGTCCGCGGCGCGGTCTGGGACCGGGTGTTCCGGGAGGAGGCGCCGGACATCGCGCTTGAGGTCTGGTCGCCCGATAGCCCAGCGTCGGATGCCGCCTATCTGGTGGCCTGGATCCCGCCCGAGGATCTGGCGCAGTCGGTGCCCAAGCTGGAGGTGCTGTTCGCCCTGGGCGCCGGAGTGGACCATCTGGGCCTCGACCGCCTGCCGCCGCGGGTCCAGGTCGTGCGCATGGTCGATCCGGACCTCACCCGCTCGATGGTCGAATACCTGCTCTACGCCGTGCTGGCGCTGCACCGGGACGTCCCGGCCTATCTCGCTGACCAGCGGGAGGGCCGCTGGGCTCCACGCCCGGTTCGGCGCAGCGCCGACCGCACGGTCGGGGTGATGGGCCTGGGCGTGCTCGGCCGCGCCGCGGCCGAGGCGCTGCGCGACCTCGGCTTCGTGGTGCGGGGCTGGAGTGCCTCGGAGAAGGCGATCCCCGGCGTCACCAGCTTCGCCGGGCTGGAGGCGCTGCCGGAGTTCCTGGACGCCTGCGAGATCCTGGTCTGCCTGCTGCCGCTGACCGAGGCGACCCGCGGCCTGCTGAACGCGGAGGTTTTCTCGGCCTTGCCGGCCGGGGCCGGTATGGTCAATGTCGGCCGCGGCGGGCATGTGGTCGAGGCCGACCTGCTGGCCGCGCTGGAGAGCGGGCAGGTCTCGGCCGCGATGCTCGACGTGCTCGGGACCGAGCCGCCGCCGCCCGACCATCCGCTGCTGAAGCATCCGCGCGTCATGCTGACGCCGCATGTGGCCAGCGTCACCCATCCGGAGTCCGCCGCCCGCCAGGTGATCCGCGCGATCCGCCGGCACCGGGACGGGCTGCCGATGGAGAACATCGTCGACCGCCGACAAGCGTATTGAGCGCAGTCCAGAGGTCGTTCCGAAAGTCGCTCCGACGAGTCAGCTGGCGTGGTTTTCGAGAACCGGCGCGCAGCGGACGTTTAAGTCCGTGAGCACCGGAAGCGCAGAAAACCGCGTCAGATGGCCGTCGGAGTAGAGTTTCGGGACGGCCTCTAGGCGAATAGGCTCATCAGCGGCTGTTCGGTCTTCCGGACCGGCGTCTTGATCACGATATAGCTGAAATACTTCGAGATCCCGACCGGGCGCTCCAGCAGCCCCTCCATCACCTCCTGGTAGTGCGACAGGCTGCGGGTGACGAACTTCACCAGATAGTCGTAGCCACCGCTGACCAGGTGGCATTCCATCACCTCTTCGAGGCCGCGCATCGCCGCCTCGAAGCGGGTGAAATAGGGCATCGTCTGGTCGGCCAGCGTGATCTCGGTGAAGACGGTGACGGTCTCGCCCAGTTTGGCCAGATTGAGGTGGGCGCCATAGCCGGCGATGTAACCCGCCTGCTCCAGCCGCTTGACCCGCAGCAGGCAGGGGCTGGTCGACAACCCGACCGCATCCGCCAGGTTGACATTGGTCATCCGGCCCTGGCGCTGCAGCTGCACCAGGATCCGCATGTCGATCTGATCGAGCCTGTTGCCTGTTGGATGCACGACCTGCTCCTCGACGATCCTACTCGGCGGCGACGTTGGTCTTGCCCTGCCGCAGGGCGTTGGCCTTGTGCAGCGTCCGCACCGGGTCGCCGAAATGCCGGTCCAGCTCCTTCAGCGCCGCTTCGGCGTCGTCGCCGCCGACCAGGTCGGCCAGCAGCTTGTGCTCGTCGATCAGCGCCTTGTTGCCGCGATAGCCGCCCATCAGCTTGTGCAGGCACAGCATGGTCTCGGCCTGCAGCGTGGCGTAGCCGCGGGACAGCCGGTGGCTGCCGGCGGTGTCGACCATCTCGCGGTGGAACTCCAGGTCCAGCTCGGCGGTGCGCGACCAGTCCTCACGCCGGACGGAGGCTTCCATCTGCTTGACGACGGCCTTCAGCTTCTTGGCCAGCGCGGTCCTGTCCGGCAGGGCCATCACCCGCCGCAGGGCGACGAGCTCCAGCGACCGGCGCACGAAGTAGATGTCCTGCAGGTCCTCGTCGGTCAGCTCCGGCACGAACACGCCGCGATGCGGCTCGCTGCGCAGCAGCCCTTCCTGGATCAGCCGCTGCAGCGCCTCGCGCACCGGTCCCCGGCTGACGCCGAAGCTGGCCGCGAGCTCCATCTCGTTGAGTTGGGCGCCGAGCGGGAAGGTGCCGTCGAGGATCGAGGCGCGGATCTGCTCGCTGACCTGGCCGGACAGCGTCGTCCGCTTCAGCTGTTTGACCTTCCCACTGTTCGCCTGTGCCATGCGCTGCCCCACCCTCCGTGATGCCCCGCTCAATGCAGGACGTCCTGCAGCCGATAGTAAGCGCCCACCAGGGGCAGGAACCAGGGGGGCCCGAAATGGCCGGGCACCGCCGGCCAGTCGAGGTCGCGGAAGACGTTCGCCTCCGGCCGGCCGCTCATCACCTCGGCCATCACCGCGCCCATATGGGTGGCCATCTGGGTGCCGTGGCCGCTGTAGCCCATGGAATAGTAGAGGCCGTCATGCACGCCGGCCCGGGGCAGCCGGTCGGCGGTCATGTCGACGATCCCGCCCCAGCAATAGTCGATGCGCACCTCGCCGAGCTGCGGAAACACCCCGCGCAACGTCTTCTGCAGCACCTTGCCGCTCTTGGCGTCGGAAAGCGGGCTGGAGATGGCGAAGCGCGCCCGCCCGCCGAACAGCAGTCGGTTGTCGCCGAGGATGCGGAAATAGGTGCCGACATTCTTCGAATCCGTCGCCATCCGGCGCGTCGGCATCAGCTCGTCTACCAGCGCCTGCGAGAGCGGCTCGGTGACGATGACGAAGCTGCCGATCGGGATGACGCGGCGCCGGAACCAGGCGAAAGGTCCGGCGCGCGACGGGCCGGTCGCCAACAGCACCTGCGACGCCGTCAGCCGGCCGCGGGCGGTGACCACCTCATGGGCGTGGCCGTTCCGCCGTTCCAGCGCCGAGACCGGCGCGTCCTCGAAGATCATCGCACCCCGCGCCGCCGCCGCCTCGGCCAGCCCCCTGGAGAACCGGCCCATATGCATGCCGGCGCTCTTCCGGTAGACCAGCCCGCCGTGGAACCGGTCGGAGCCGATCTCGGCGCGCAGGTCGCCGGCCGCGATCAGGGCGGTGTCGGCGTCGACCTCGCGCGCCAGCACCTCCTGCGCCCGCTGCAGCTTGTCGAAATGCTCCGGCTTGGCGGCCAGCTTGATCTTGCCGGTGCGGCGGAAATCGCAGTCGATCCCCTCCTCCCGCACCAGCCGCTCGACCGTGTCCACTGCGGCGTCATAGGCGCGGTACAGCAGCCGGGCCCGGTCGAGGCCGTGGCGGGCCGCGACGCCTTGGAAATCGACCGCGAGACCGTTGTTGCACTGGCCGCCGTTCCGGCCGGAGGCGCCGGCGCCGACCCGTCCGGCGTCCAGCACCGCCACCCGGGCGCCGCGCTTTGCCAGCGCCAGCGCCGCCGACAGCCCGGTGAAGCCGGCGCCGATCACGGCGACATCCACCTTGCCCTCGACCGGGCCGGTGGCGGCGCCCTGGAACGGCGTCACGGAATCCATCCAGTAGGAAGCCAGTTTCATGATCGATCCTGATCGCGCCCCGCCTGATCGCGCGCCCGGTCAGCGCCCGTCGCGGCGGCGACCCACTAGCTTGACCACGTCACTCGTAGGATTGTCAACAATCATAACGAAAGATGAGGCAGCAGTCGTCCCAGCATGGCGACGCCCGAGGCCAGCTCGGCCCGGGTGATGAACTCGTCCGGCTTGTGCGCCCGGTCGATGTCGCCCGGGCCGCAGACGATCGCGGGCACGCCGGCCTGCTGGTACAGGCCGGCCTCGGTGCCGAAGCTGACCGCGGCCTGCCGGGGCTGCCCCGAGATCGCCTCGGCCAGCGCCGCCAGCGGATGGTCGTCGGCGAGGTCGAGCGCCGGGTAGAGGGCCAGGGTCTCGCTGTCGACCGCGACCGATCGCCCCTCGGCCCGCAGTGCCGCCACCCGGCCTGCGGCGAAGCGCGCGATCGGCCGCCACAGCCCGGCCGGGTCGGTGCCCGGGATGGCGCGGGCCTCGAGGTCGAAAACGCATTCGGCCGGCACGACGTTGACCCCGGTGCCGCCGGAGACGAGTCCGACCTGCAGGGTCGAGACCGGCGGCGCGAAGCGGTCGTCGAACGGGCCCTCCACCTCGATCCGCCGGGCCTCGTCCTGCAGCTTCAGCATCAGTTCCGCCGCCAGGTGGATTGCGTTGTCGGCCAGATCGGGGCGCGAGGAATGGCCGGCGCGGCCGCGCACGCGGACCCGCTGGGCGATCTTGCCCTTGTGCCGCAGCACGGGCCGAAGCCCGGTCGGTTCGCCGACGATGCAGCCGGATGGCGAAGCGCACAGCTGCGGCAGCCGGTCGATCAGATGGCGCACGCCGACGCAGCCGACCTCCTCATCATAGGACAGGGCGATGTGCACCGGCCGCTTCAGCCGGGCCGCGACCAGGGCCGGCACGGCGGCCAGCACGCAGGCGACGAAGCCCTTCATGTCGACCGCGCCGCGGCCGAACAGCCGGTCGCCGTCACGGCGCAGGGCGAAGGGGTGTCCGGTCCAGCCCTCCGGCGCCGCCGGCACCACGTCGAGATGGGCCGACAGGATGATGCCCGGCACCTCCGCCGGGCCGATGGTGGCGAACAGGTTGGCCCGGTCGCCCTCCGGCCCCGGCAGCACCATGGCCGTCACGCCATGCGCCGCAAGATATGCGCGGACATGGTCGACGATCGCGCCGTTCGGGGTGCGGCAGACGGACGGGATCGCCACCAGATCCGCCAGAATCTCCTCGACCGGTTTCATCCCGTACCTCCTGCCGTTGCGTTGCCATCCTGCCCCGCCGCGTCGAAGCGGTCGCGTCGAAGGAGGGAGGCGGATCGGCATGTCGTGCCAGCAGGCCGGCCGCAAACGGCATGATCGCCCCGGCAATGCGCCATGCAGGGGGCTGGCCGTGCGGCCTACCCCTTCTAGGATGGCCCGATCGCGCAACCCATGAAAGCGACCGGACATGGCTCTGAGACCGAAATACGTCACCTTCGACTGCTACGGCACCCTGATCTATTTCGAGATGGCGCCGGCGGCCCGCCGGATCTATGCCGACCGGGTCGACGCATCGCGGCTGGATGCCTTCTGCGCCGATTTCTCGGCCTATCGCCTGGACGAGGTGCTGGGCGCCTGGAAGCCCTATTTCGAGGTCGTGCGCAACGCGCTGGAGCGCAGCTGCAAGCTGTGGCAGGTGCCGTTCCGGGAGGCGGATGCCCAGGCGATCTACGACGCCATCCCGGGCTGGGGACCGCACCCTGACGTGCCGGAGGCGCTGGCCAAGGTCGCCACGCGCATCCCGCTGGTGATCCTGTCGAACTCCATGACCGACCTGATCCCGCACAACGTGGCCAGGCTCGGCGCGCCGTTCCATGCCGCCTACACGGCGCAGGAGGCCCAGGCCTACAAGCCGCGGATGCGGGCCTTTGAATACATGTTCGACCAGCTCGGCTGCGGGCCGGAGGACGTGCTGCATTGCTCGTCCAGCTTCCGCTACGACCTGATGACCGCGCACGACCTGCGCATCACCAACAAGGTGTTCGTGAACCGCGGGCACGAGCCGCCCAACCCCTATTACGGCTGTCACGAGATCAAGGACATCCGCGGCCTGCCCGGCCTGCTCGGGCTGTAAGCAGATCCAGAAGGGGGCATCGTCTTCATTAAGATTGTTGACAATCCTACGACTGTCGCCATCATACCGGACGGGAACCTGGGCATCGCGGCACCAGCGGCTGCGAGGGGCGACGCGGAACACCGCGCGTCCGGGATGCCCCGGCATCAGAACAACCAGGGGAGCTCGGGATCGGTGATCCCGCACAACAGAGGGACGGCGGCATGACGAAGATCAGCGATTTCGAAGCGATGCGCCCCGCCGAGCGCCGGCGGGTCGTCGACGCGCTGCGCGGCGGCGCCACGCGACGCGACGTGCTGGGCATGCTGGGGATGGCCGGCATGGGCCTGGCCGCGGGCGGATCGGTGTTCGCTCAGGCCGGCCGGGCGCTGGCCGACACGCCGAAGCGCGGCGGCAGCATCCGCGTCGCCGGCTACACCAGCTCGACCGCCGACACGCTCGACCCGGCCAAGCAGACGGCGGCGACCGACTATGTCCGCTGCAACCTGTTCTACAACAAGCTGACCCGGATCGACGAAGCCGGCGAGCCGCAGCCGGAGCTGGCGGAGGCGATCGACAACGACAAGGCCACGGTCTGGACCTTCAAGCTGCGCAAGGGCGTCACCTTCCACGACGGCAAGGCCCTCACGGCTGAGGACGTGGTCTATTCGCTGAAGCGCCATCTCGACCCCGAGGTCGGCAGCAAGGCCAAGGCTCTGGCATCGGCGATGGAGGAGATCAGCGCGACCGGGCCGAACGAGGTCCGCATCAGGCTGTCGGGTCCGAACGCCGATTTCCCGGTGATCCTGGGCACCGCCCATTTCCACATCGTCAAGGACGGCACCACGGACTTCTCCACCGCGGTCGGCACCGGCCCGTTCAAGTGCCAGGAGTTCACGCCCGGCGTGCGCTCGGTCGCGGTGCGCAACGACGGCTACTGGCGCGACGGCCCCTGGCTCGACCAGATCGAGTTCTTCGGCCTGGCCGATGAGAGCGCCCGGGTCAATGCGCTGCTCTCGGGCGACGTGCAGCTGGCCTCGACCATCAATCCGCGCTCGGTCAAGCAACTGCAGGACACCGGCGCCTTCGGCGTCCTGAACACCAGCGCCGGCAACTACACCAACCTGATCATGCGCCTGGACGCGGCGCCGGGCAGCAGCCCGGACTTCGTCCTGGGCATGAAGAGCCTGATCAACCGCGAGCAGATCAAGTCGGCGATCTATCGCGGCTATGCCGAGATCGCCAACGACCACCCGATCCCGTCCTCGAACCGATTCTACGCCAAGGACATCCCGCAGCGGCCCTTCGACCCGGACCAGGCCAAGTTCCACTTCCAGAAGGCCGGGGTGCTGGGCACGACGGTCCCGGTCGTCGCCTCGCCCGCCGCCGACAATTCGGTGGAGATGGCGGTGCTGCTGCAGCAGGAGGCGCAGAAGATCGGGCTGACGCTGGACGTGCAGCGGGTGCCGTCGGACGGCTTCTGGTCGAACTACTGGATGAAGTCGCCGGTCGGCTTCGGCAACATCAACCCGCGGCCGACCGCCGACCTGCTGCTGACGCTGTTCTACAAGTCGGACGCGCCCTGGAACGAATCCGGCTGGAAGGACGGCCAGTTCGACCAGTTGCTGGTCGCCGCCCGGGCCGAGACCGATGAGGACAAGCGCCGGCAGATGTATCACGACCTGCAGGTGATGGTGCGCGACGGGTCCGGCGTCGCCATCCCGACCTTCATCAGCAACCTCGACGCCTATGCCAGCAATCTGAAAGGCCTGAAGCCGATGCCGACCGGCGCCCTGATGGGCTACGGCTTCGGCGAGTATGTCTGGCTGGACGGCTAGCCCGGATGATGATGGGCCGATCCCCGAGGTGGAACCTCAACGAGTCCCCCCTCCCCTTGCGGGAGGGGGGCAGGGGGAGGGGTCTGCGCGCGTCCGCGCGCGAATGGGCAGGGCACCAAACTCACCGTCCGTGCCGGTTTGCGACAGTCTGGGCCAGCTTGAGCCGAGAGAACCCCCTCCCCCTATCCCCCTCCCGCAAGGGGAGGGGGGACAAAAAGGATCAGTCGCTCCCGATTCCGGGGACCAGGCGATGAACGCCCAGATCGCGAAGCTGGTCGGGGGGCGGCTGGTCGTCGCGGCATTGACCCTGGTCTTCGTCGCCGTGGTGGTGTTCGCCGCCACCCAGCTGCTGCCGGGCGACGTGGCGCAGGCGATCCTGGGCCAGAGCGCGACGCCGGAGGCGGTGGCCGGCCTGCGCACCGCGCTGGGCCTGGACCAGCCGGCGGCGCAGCGCTTCCTCGCCTGGCTCGGCGGGATGCTGACCGGCGACCCGGGCGTGTCGCTGGTCAGCCGCCAGCCGATCGGCCCGCTGATCGGCACCCGCCTCGCCAGCTCGCTGCTGCTGGCCGCCATCGTCGCCGCCGTGGCGGTGCCGCTGGCGTTGGCGATCGGCATCACCTCCGCCGTCTGGCGCGGCTCGCTCTACGACCGGGTGGTGGCCACCGCCACCATCTCGGTCGTGGCGGTGCCGGAGTTCCTGGTGGCCACCGTCGCCGTGCTCATCTTCGCGGTGCATCTGCACTGGCTGCCGGCGCTGTCCTTCGTCCCGGCCCACGCCACGTCGCTGCAGTTCCTGCGCGCCATGGCCATGCCGGTGCTGAGCCTGAGCTTCGTGGTGGTGGCGCAGATGGCGCGCATGACCCGGGCCGCGGTGATCGAGACGCTGCGGTCGCCCTATGTCGAGATGGCGGCGCTGAAGGGCGCCAGCCCGGCACGGATCGTGCTGCGCCACGCGCTGCCGAATGCGGTCGGCGCCATCGCCAACGCGGTGGCGCTGAGCCTGTCCTACCTGCTGGGCGGCGTGATCATCGTCGAGACCATCTTCAACTATCCGGGCATCGCCAAGCTGATGGTCGACAGCGTCGCCATGCGCGACATGCCGGTGGTGCAGTCCTGCGCCATGGTGTTCTGGGCGGTCTATCTGCTGCTGGTCACCGCCGCCGACATCGCCGCGATCCTGTCCAACCCGAAGCTGCGCCACCGATGACCCAGCCAGTCCTCGAGGATGGAGAGCTGCCCCGGCGCAAGCCGCGCCGTCTGCGCCTGTCCCCAGCCGGAGTGATCGGCGCCGCGATCGTGCTGGCTGCGATCGCCGTCGCGGCCTTCGGCTGGGCCTTCGCCCCCTATGATGCCGGGGCGGTGATCGACACCGAGGTGTTCAAGCCGATCGGCGCCGCCTTCCCGCTGGGCACCGACTATCTCGGCCGCGACATGCTGAGCCGGGTCCTGCTCGGCGCCCGCTACACCGTCGGCATCGCCGGCCTTGCCACCCTGCTGGCCTGCGCCGCCGGCGTCTGCCTGGGCCTGTTCGCCGCCGCGGTCGGCGGCTGGCCCGACGCGATCCTGAGCCGGACGCTCGACGCCCTGACCTCGATCCCGAGCAAGATGCTGGCGCTGGTGCTGGTGGCGGGCCTCGGCTCCTCCACCCCGATCCTGGTGCTGACCCTGGCCTTCATCTACCTGCCGGGCTGCTTCCGCATCACCCGGGCGCTCGGCGTCAACATCGCGGCAGAGGATTTCGTCCTGGCCGCCCGCGCCCGCGGCGAGCGCACCGGATACATCATGATGCAGGAGGTGCTGCCGAACATGGTCGGGCCGATCCTGGCGGATTTCGGGCTGCGCTTCGTCTTCGTCGTGCTGCTGCTGAGCAGCCTGAGCTTCCTCGGCCTCGGCGTGCAGCCGCCGAACGCCGATTGGGGGTCGCTGGTGCGCGAGAACATCTCGGGGCTGAGCGAGGGCGCACCGGCCGTGATCATGCCGGCCATCGCCATCGCGGTGCTGACCATCGGCGTCAACCTGCTGATCGACAGCCTGCCCGGCCGTCGCCGCGAGGGGCATTGAGATGAGCGCGACCGTCCAGGTCTCCGGGCTGCGCGTGACCGCCCGCACCGAGGAGGGCGGCGAGGCCGTGATCGTCGACGATGTCGGCTTCACCATCCGCCAGGGCGAGGTGCTGGCGCTGATCGGCGAATCCGGCTCCGGCAAGACCACGATCGCCCTGGCGACGATGGGCTATTGCCGCGGCGGCTGCCGCATCACCGGAGGCTCGGTCAATGTTTTCGGGCGCGAGATCCTGGCGCTCGACCGCAAGACCCTGCGCGGGCTGCGCGGCCGGCAGATCGCCTATATCGCGCAGAGCGCGGCAGCCGCGTTCAACCCGTCGCGCAGCATCATGGCGCAGGTGATCGAGAGCGCGCTGATCCACGGCACCATGACCGCCGAGGCCGCGCGGCAGAAGGCACGGCAGCTGTTCCGCGAGCTGGCCCTGCCCGACGCCGACCATATCGGCGACCGCTATCCGCACCAGGTCTCGGGCGGCCAGCTGCAGCGCCTGATGGCCGCCATGGCACTGATCAACGACCCGGAGCTGGTGATCTTCGACGAGCCGACCACGGCGCTGGACGTGACCACCCAGATCGAGGTGCTGCGCGCCTTCAAGGCGGTGGTGCGGACCCGCAAGACCACGGGCATCTACGTGTCGCACGACCTCGCCGTGGTCGCCCAGATCGCCGACCGGATCGCGGTGCTGCGCCACGGCCGGCTGCAGGAGACCGGCCCGACCGAGCGCCTGGTGACCGCGCCGGAGGATGGCTACACCCGCCAGCTGATCGCCGCCGCCACCCCGGCGCGGCGGACCCTCGGCGACGAGGCGGCGCCGGCCGAGGCGGCCCCGCTGCTGCGGGTCGAAGGGCTGCTCGCCGGCTTCGGCTCGGCCAGGCCGGGTGCTTTGCCGCCGGTCACGGCGCTGCAGGACATCGACCTGTCGATCCGGCGCGGCCGCACCCTCGGCGTGATCGGCGAATCCGGCAGCGGCAAGAGCACGCTGGCCCGGGTGATCGCCGGGCTGCTGCCGGCGGCGCGCGGCCGCATCCTGCTGGACGCCCAGGCGCTGCCGGCGACGCTGCAGGGCCGCAGCCGCGACCAGCTGCGCCGCATCCAGATCGTGTTCCAGAACGCCGACACGGCGCTGAACCCGGCCCGCACCGTGGCGCAGATCATCGCCCGGCCGCTGGCCTTCTACCACGGCCAGGGCGACCGCCAGCGCCGGCAGCGGCTGCACCGCCTGCTCGACCTGGTGCGCCTGCCCGCGGCGGTGGCCGACCGGCTGCCGGGCGAGCTGTCGGGCGGGCAGAAGCAGCGCGTCAACCTGGCCCGGGCGCTGGCCGCCGACCCCGAGCTGATCCTGTGCGACGAGGTCACCTCCGCCCTCGACACCGTGGTCGGCGAGGCGGTGCTGGACCTGCTGACCGAGCTGCAGCGCGAGCTCGGCGTCGCCCTGATGTTCATCAGCCACGACCTCGGCGTGGTCCGCTCGATCAGCCACGAGGTGCTGGTGCTGCGCCACGGCCGCACCGTCGAGGCCGGCCCGACCGAGCAGGTGCTGCGCGCGCCGCAGGCCGCCTATACCAAGCTGCTGCTGGCCTCGGTGCCCGAGCTGCGGACGGGGTGGCTCGACGACGTCGGGGCGCGCGCCGTATCGGCTGCCTGATCGCGGGACACCCTGGTCCGCCGGCTTGGACCAAAGGACAACGGACCTAGTGCGGCGGGACCCGCCATACTCACCCGAACGGGCGGGTCCCCCAGGATGGCCGCCGCAATGGGAGGGAGCCTGAAGATGCGTGCACCGACGATCGCGGCGGCGGCCGCCCTGCTGCTGGCGCTTGGCATCGCCGCACCCGCTTCTGCCCAGTCCGGACTGACCACCCGCGCCACCAATCTGGCGCCGCTGAAGCTGTCCTCCGGCCTGGCCTTCCCGGAGAAGCCCTACGAATTGGAGGCCGGCAAATACTATCGCTGGACGATCGAGGCCGACGGCACCGCCGAACTGGCGATCGCCGCGCCGGAGTTCTTCCGCAACATCTGGATCAACGAGGTGGTGATCAACAAGATCGAGGTGCGGCCGCTGGGGCTGGATTCGATCGAGTTCGACGACGAGGGCTCCGCCACCATCTCCTTCGTGCCGATCCGCCCCGGCACCTTCACCTTCCACGCCCCCGGCACCGAGGCCGAAGGCATGCGCGGGACGTTCGTGGTCAAGTAGGGGCGTGGTGAAGTAGCCGCTAGGTCTCCTCGTCGCTCTCGCTGCTGTCCGACTCCCAATCGGGGTCGTCCGGCGGCGGAGTGAGCGGCCCGATGCGGTAGAAGCCGTCGATGATCCGGCTGGTGTCGAATTCCAGCTCGGCACCCCGGCCCTCCCGGTAGGATCGGATCCAGGCCGCGAAGAAGGGGCCGGGCCGGTCGACCGCATATTCGCCGGCATTCGGGTCGAAGAAGCGCAGCGTCCCGTCCCCGTCGCGACGCAGCGAGACGACGTGCCCCGGCCGCTCCGTCTCACCCGGCCGCGTCACCGCGAGGAAGGCGATGACGGTTCCGCCCGGCGGCAGCAGGTCGTCATCCTGGCACGCCTGCGCCAGGGCCGTGGCCGCCGGAATGGGGTCGGCATCGCCCGGCGGATGCAGGATCCCCGCGAGCCTGTCGCCCGGCAGACGTTCGGCCCCGAATTCCGCCAGCATCGCCTGCAGCGGATCGTCATAATCGGCGGAGCGCAGCCCCTTGAGCTTGCCGAGAGCGCCGTCGAACACGAACTGGGCGTTCCGCTCGTGGATGTCGCCTTCGCGCTGCTCGACCTCGGCGGCGGCCTGCCCGGCATCCAGGCCCGGCGCCGCGAATTGCAGCGCGGCCCATTTCATCGAGATCCCGACGCAGTAGCCGATGCGGTTCTGCCGGTCGAGCGCCTGCTGGGTGATGCCGAATCCCTCCCGGTCGAAGGCCTCCACGGTCAGCTTGCCCGTCGATCGCCGCTGCTTGAACTTCCCGACCTTGCGGCCGTGGTCGCGCAGGCCGGCGAAGACGTGCCGCGGCGCCGACTCGCTGCCGCCGGGAACCGGCTCCGCCGCGCTCCCGAGACGCGAAAGCTCGTCATTCGCCGGCGGGGGCAGCGATTGCAGCACGCCCAGCGCGACCAGATAGTCGATCACCACGGCGCGGTTGTCGGATGGGCCGGATTTCATAGCGTCACTTTCACGACATGCCCCCGCCCGTTTCTCCCACGCGCCCGGAAAGCCGTCGCGGGGATCTTGACGACGGTCGTAACACTCGGCGGTCTTGGAATGAGCACGCCGCGCGCAGACGCGCGCAGCCCCTCCCGCTGCCCCCTCCCCTTGCGGTCTACGGGATGCACGAAAGTGATTTGCGTGTGGAGGGAGGTGTGATTCAAGGCGAAGTCAAGCCGAGAGGAGACTTTGCCGTGACGTTTGGGCTGGGCGACATCCGGGTGGCAGCGCGAGCCGAGTGGTTGATCGAGCAGATCGTGGCGACGGGATCGCTGGTGGTGCGCGAGCTTGGCGGGACGCGGGCCGGAGAGATGGCGGTGCACCGGTTTTTGTCGTCGCCGTACAGCTCGGTGGAAGGGATCGTGGAGACGCTGGCGTCGCGGACAGCCCAGCAGTGTGTGGGGCGCCGGGTGGTGGCGATCCAGGATACGAGCGAGGTCAACTTCAAGGGTCGGGCGGCCAAGCGGCGCGGGCTGGGTCCTGGGGGCAACGGGAAGGACCCCGGCTTCTTCCTGCATCCGGTGATTGCGGTGGATGTGGAGGAAGAGGCGGTGATCGGCCTGGTCGGGGCCCAGATCTGGACGCGAGGCTCGGTGCCGGTGGGCGAGCGGCGTGGCCGGGCCCTGGCGGAAAAGGAATCGATGCGCTGGCACGACGGCTGCACCACCGCGGCCCGGGTGCTGGCCGAGGCGGCGGCGGTGACGATGATCGCCGACCGCGAGAGCGACATCTGGGAGCTGTTCACCGAGCGCCCGGACAATCTCGACCTGATCCTCCGGTCGGCGCAGAACCGCAGCCTGGCCGGCGGCGGCCGGCTGTTCGCCGCCCTGGACGATGCCCCGGAGCTGACGCGCCGCCGCATCCTGGTGCCGCCGAGCCGACCGGGCGAGCGCAGCCGTGAAGCGACCCTCGCGATCAAGGCGGGCAGCGTGCAGATCGCCCGTCCGAAGAGCCGCAAGGCCGAACCGGGCGCGGTGCGCACCGTAACCCTGACGCTGGTCCAGGCCATCGAGATCGATCCGCCCGACCCGAAGCAGGCCATCGCCTGGCGCCTGCTCACCACCCATCCCGCCGACGGCGCCGACGCCGCCACCGAGATCATCGATCTCTATCGCCTGCGCTGGCGCATCGAGCAGGTCTTTCGTGCCCTCAAGAGCGATGGCCTGGGCCTCGAAGACACTCAACTCGCCGATGCCGAGCGGCTGTTCATCCTCGCCGCCATGGGCTTGGCCGCCGCAGTCCGCACCCTGCAACTCGTCGATGCCCGCGACGGCAGCCCCAGGCCGGCCACCGACGTGGTCGATCCCGACCTCCTCGCTCCACTTGCCGCCATCTCTCGATCCCTCGAAGGCAACACCCCGCGCCAGAAGAACCCCCATGCCCCCACCAGCCTCGCCTTCCTCTCCTGGGTCACCGCTCGCCTCGGCGGATGGAACTGCTACGGCAAGCCACCGGGTCCCAAAACCATGCACAATGGATGGAAACGGCTCGCCCCTATGCTCCATGGCTATGCCCTCGCAACACAGGCAAAACTTCCGTGAATCCCGTAGCCCGCGAGGGGAGGGGGAGAGTGGATGGCTGGGCGGAGTGGTGACGGGTTGTTACGCGGTCGCGCTACATCGGCCCTCAACTGCTGTCCGGCTGCCACGGTTTCGGCATGGGGCGGCCGGTGCCGGATTCATCCGACGGAGGAGGCCAGCCGCGCTTGGGCCGAGCGGCCACGGAAACGGCTTCGGCACGGGCGCCGGGCACGGGATCGGGGGGCAAGGCATCGGCGGGCGGGCGGTCGGGGGTTTCGGCGGCGGCGCCGGTCCGGTCCCGCGGCAACAGGGCCGGGTCCAGGTCGCGCCGCTCCTCCGCCTCCTCGAACGGTTCGAGCTCGTTCTCCAGGCACTCGCTCTCGGCCAGGGATTCGCGCGGCTCCGTCCGGCGGGGCTCGCCGTCCCGCGGCGCGGCTTCGGCCGGCGCAGCCTCGGCTGGCGCGGCCTCGGCCGGCGCAACGTCGGACGCCTCCTCCGCCGGCGGGCGCTGCGGCACCGCTTTCCCGGCCTTGCGATCCTGATAGCTTTCGCGGACCCGCTGGCTCATCGCGATCGACAGCCGCACCGACCGGGCCAGGCGCACCTGCGCCAGCCCGAAATCCGGTTTCGTCTGCGTGATCGGCGTCGCCATCTGCTCCATCGCCGTCATCCGCGCCGAGCGGAGGCCGATCTCGACCAGCTCGCCCAGGGAGCCCAGCGCCCAGCGCGTCCAATGCATGTCGGGGTCGGTCGGCCGGATCGGTTCGGATTTCGCCTCATCCATAGAACATAGCATGAACGAAGATCGCGGCCGCGCGCAATGAACATCGCGTTCACACTGCAGCCGCGCCGCTTTGCCCCGGCATCTTGGTCGCAAGGACGACGGACAGCGGGGGCCCGGACGGGATAGCATCCGGCGGAAACCTTGCCGCGGCACCGGATGACCAGGACCCTGTCCCCACCCCTGACCGACCTGACCCCCGCCCTGGGCGGGGCGGAGGCGAACCCGATCCGCATCGGCTTCGCCGACAAGAACCCGCTGGTGCTGCGCGGGCTGCAGTCGCTGTTCGGCGAGGACCGGCGGTTCGAGCTGGTGGTCTCGGCCAGCGACGGCGAGCGCTTCCTCGACGCCGTGGCGCGGTTCGAGTTCGATGTCGGCATCATCGGCTGGGTGATGGCCAATGGCGACGGCCGCGCCGTGCTGGAGGCGCTGCGGGACAAGACTCCGCGCATCGTCGTCTACACCGGCGCCGACCTGGGCGTGGCGCGCACCGCGATGCAGCTGGGCGCCGCCGGCTTCCTGTCGAAATCCGAGCCGCCGGAGCGCCTGCTGGACGTGGTGGCCGAGGTGGCGCGCGGCCGGATGATGTTCCCCTTCCTCGACCTCGGCCGGGCGGCGGCCGCCGACCCGCTGGCCTGCCTTACCGGGCGCGAGCGCGAGCTGCTGGAGCGGCTGGCCGAGGGCTTGAGCAACGAAGGGCTGGCCCGCTGCTTCGGCCTGTCGCCGAACACGGTCAAGTTCCACCTGCGCAACCTGTACGAGAAGCTGGGCGCCGCCAACCGGGCGCAGGCGGTGGCCGTGCTGCTGGGGCGGGACCGGGGGTAGGCGACGGACAGGCAACCTGATTCTTAGTCCCCCCTCCCCCTGCGGGAGGGGGCTAGGGGGAGGGGGTTCTCTCGGCTCGAACCAATCCAGACTGTCGCAAACCGGCGGTGACGGCGAGTTCAGTGCCCTGCCCATTCGCGCGCGGACGCGCGCGGCCCCCTCCCCCTGCCCCCCTCCCGCAAGGGGAGGGGGGACTGATAAGAGCTCGCGTCAGCGAGGTGTGAATGCCGTAGGGGGCTCAAGAGGGCGGTTGCGATGGCACCCCGCGCTCGCAAAATTTTTCGCCCGGCATCCTACGAACGTAGGACGACCCGGGCGGGCGGGGCGTGGTTGGCTGTGATCGGAAGGGCTTCCTCGCAACGGCTTCCGGGACGCCATCATGCAGATGCTCGACGCCAGAGATCCGATCCGCTTCGCCGCCCCGCCGGCCGATGTCGACGACCATGGGCCGGAGGTCGAGCTGCAGCCGGTGCTGCGCAGCGCCGTCCCGGGGCCTGAGCCGTTCAACGCGCTGGTGCTGGTGCGCGGCACCCTGCCCGCCGGCGCGGCGGAGACCGCCGGGACCTTCGCCGTGCGGACCAATTTCACCCTGGCCGGCTTCGACCCGATGTCGCCGGCGCCGTTCAAGCATTCCTCGACCGCGGCGCTGCGCCAGCCGGGCGCGCCCGAGGTGGAGATCGACGCCATCGACCACGGCTATTTCGACGAGTCCGGCCGCTGGGTGCTGCTGGTCCGCGGCGACAGCCTGCGCCAGCACGGCGCGGTCGAGCTGACCAGCTGGGTGATGTGCCGCGAGCCGCCCCCGGCCCGGCGGCTGGATGACCGCCTGGCGTTCCGCAGCTATCGCTCCTTCACCCCGCCGCGGCCGCCGCAGCCGGCGGATGCCTGGAGCCGGGCCATGAGCCGGATCGTCCGCCGCCCGGAGATCGGCCAGGCGGCGGCGTGAGGCGGGCTGCGGCCCGGCCAAGGCCGGCTCGGAGGGTCCTCATGCGTCTCCCTTCGGTCGCGGAGGGTCGGGGGCAGCGACCGGGCCGTAATTGTCGTGCAGCCGCCACCATTTGTAGGGATCGCCCTGAGGCCGCCCGGGCGGCACCGCCTGCCAGCTCTCCTGCCGACCCAGCGGCGTCATGTCGAGAAACGACCAGACGGGGCCGATGTCCTCGATGCCGCGCCCGTTCAGGAAGTAGGTGCGGAAAACACGGTCGCCGCGCCGGATGAAGACGTTGATGCCGAACAGGTCTTCGACACCGAAATCCCGGGAGAACCGGTCGTCGGGCAGCGAGTAGAACGGGATATGGCTCCAGCCCATCCGTTTGCGCAGGCTCTCGATCCGGTCGACAGGGGCGGCGGTGACGAAGGCGAGGGTCGTGTCGCGTGCTGCCAGATGGGCCGGATGCACGACGGTGTCGGCGAACAGCGCGCAACCGCTGCACGGCCCATCCGGCCAATTTTCGACATCGGGCGCATAGAAGAAGCGATAGACGACAAGCTGTCGTCGTCCCTCGAACAGCCCCAGCAGGTCCCTGTCGCCATTCGCACTTCCGAATCTGTAATCGCGGTCGACTTCGGTCACCGGCAGGAGCCTGCGCTTGGCGGCCAGACGATCCTTGGCCTTCATCAGGGCCTTTTCCTCCGCGAGCAGCGCCTCGCGGGCGGCGTTCCATTCCTCTTGCGAAACCACATCGAAGTCGCCGATCGGTTCGCGCATGGACGGAGCGGGGACCGCGGGACCTTCCTGTCGAGCCATAGCCTCCTCCGCTGAAAGCGTTGCGTGCCTGCATGTAACGGTTCTGCAAACACGCCGGTTTCAGGGGAGTGGTTCGTCGTCCTGTCGAACCCGCGACGGGCGATCAGGCGGCGGCCGGCTCTCCCCCTCACCCCCCTCCCTCTCCCAGAGGCAACCGCCTTCACTCATCTCCGGGTGTCGTTCGCGTTGCCTTTCCCGCTTGCGGGACCTTTTCAGAATGACTCCGCCCTTCCGGTATGGACTTTTTATCCTCCCCCTCCCCTTGCGGGAGGGGGTAGGGGGAGGGGTTTTCTCTCGGCTCGATCCGACCTGGATGGTCGCAAAACGGCGCCAATGGCGAGTTCTGTCCACTGCCCCTTCGCGCGCGGACGCGCGCGCAGACCCCTCCCCCTGCCCCCTCCCGCTGTTTAGACCGGGGAGATGGTGGACACCTGTTCGGGGACATGGTGAACAGGTTGGGCCATGTTCTGGCGCAGGTCGACCTGCGCCAGAACATGGCTGCGATAGCACAGATCGAAGAGGCCGTCGGTGTCGGTGGCGCGCAGTGCGACGTGGCGGCCGGCGAAGGCCTTCGAGCAGTTGATCTTCTGCCCTTTGAAGCTGATCCAGCCGGTGTCCTGCACCTTGCGGATCTGGGCTTCGGGCTCGTAGTCGGGCGGGGTGATGGCCTCGGGCATTGTGCGCGGGCTCACTTGGTAGCGCTTGGAAGGCGTCTCGAGCTCGATCGCCTGGTGCGGCCGGTGGGTGTTGTAGACCTCGCGCCAGGCATCGAAGGCGGCCTGGGCCTGGGTGAGGTTCCGGAACCGGTAGCCGTCGAGCACCTCGGACTTGAGCGTGCGGTGGAAGCGCTCGTCCTTGCCTTGGGTTTGGGGATGGTAGGGCCGGCCGTGGCTCACCGCGACGCCCAGGTCGAGCAGCCAGACGGTCAGCACCGTGTACTGCGCCGACCCGCCCGTGCCCCAGGGCGGGCCATTGTCCATCAGCATCCGCCAGGGCAGGCCGTAGCGTCGGAACACCCGGACCAGTCGCTCCTGCACGGTCTCGCTCGTCTCGTTGCCGCAGGCGCCGATCTCCAGCGAATAGCGGGAGTGGTCGTCCAGCACCGTCAGCGGATGGCAGCGCCCCGCCTCCAGCGCGAAGTGGCCCTTGAAGTCCATCTGCCACAGGTCGTTCGGCGCCGCATGCTCGAACCGCACCCAGTCGCGCCGCTCCCCCGCCCGCGGACCGTCCAGCTTCCCGTGCCGCCGCAGAATCTCGGTGATCGTCGAGACCGCCGGCGGCACAAGTCCCTCCCGCTCCAGCACTCGGCGGATCTTCCGGCCGCCCCAGGCCGGATGCGCCGCACGCTCCGCCAGCACCCGCGCCTCCAGCTCCGCCGGTGTCTTCCCCGGACTGCCTCGCGGCCGACGCGACCGCTCCGCCAAGCCCTCGGCTCCTTCCTCCCGATAGCGCTCCAGCCATTTGTACCCTGCTGTCCGACCGACACCGAACCGACGGCACAGCTCCGATATGTTCGCATCCGGCATCAGCGCCAGCCGGCAGAACTCTTCCCGTTGCGACATGCGCGAACACTCCCGAAACGGCATACGGCCTCCTTCGCCTCATGCCGTAAGTGTTCACCATGTCCCCGAACACCTGTTCACCATCTCCCCGGTCCATACACCCGCAAGGGGAGGGGGAGGATTAAAGGCGCAGGTCGAGTCGAACGGCTGGATTCTGAAAAGGTCTCGCAAGCGGGAGAGGCAATCTGTTCGCATATCTGCGGTCGGTCTCACTGATCGATGTGTGATCCGGTAGCTCCTCTCCTATAGCAGCACGTCGTCGGCCGTCAGCCGGGTCAGGGCCTGGCCCTGGTACCAGGTCGGCTCGAGGATCACCTGCATGTCGGAGCGGCCATCGCCATCGGCATCGGCGGAGACCAGGAGCCCGCGGCCCAGCTGCTGATAACGCAGCTCGCCGGCCGTGTGGCTGAACGGGGCGTCGCCGATCAGGGTGAAGGCCTGGTCGCCCGCCGCCGTCTGGTCGGCGTCGATCCGCGACAGGTCGAGGATGTCGCGGCTGCTGAAATCGGTGACCCGGTCCTCCTGCCCCGGCAGGCTCTCCACCAGCCGGTCGATGCGGATGACGTCGTCGCCGTTGGCCGTGGTGATGTCGTCCGCCCCCAGCCCGCCGACGAAGACGTCGTTGCCGGAGGGCGTGGGATCGTCATAGCTCATCAGCGTGTCGTCGCCGCCGCAGCCGGAGAGCAGGTCGTGCCCATAGCCGCCCTGGAGGGTGTTGGCCCCGTCGTCGCCGACCAGGATGTCGTTGGCGGAGGTGCCGGTCAGGTCCTCGATGTCGCGCAGGTCGTACTGCCAGGTCAGTCCGGACGGCCCCGACCGGACCGCCGCCCGGCCCTCGGCCAGGGTGATGAAGGCGCCGTCGGCGCCGGCATACGCGGCGCTGAAGCTGTCGGTTCCGTCGCCGCCGTCGATCAGGTTGCCGGCGCCGACGGAGCCCAGGGCGAAGGTGTCGTTCCCCTCGCCGCCATACAGGCGGTTGGCGGCGCCGCGGAACGAGATCACGTCGTCGTGGAAGCCGCCATGGATCGTGTCTCCGCCGTCATCCAGAAAGATCGCCGCCGACCGGGCGCCGGAGGTCGTGCGGATGTCGATCACATCCGTGCCGGTGTAGGCGTAGATGAAATAGAGTTCGTCATTGCCCTCGACGATGATGTGGTCGTTGCCGGTGGTGCCTTCGATCGTCGTCGCCATGCCTGCCTCCGTGGTGTCGGCATCATCGATACAATGATAGGAAGGTGGTCAGTATAGGCGATACGACGTCCTATGGAACCGGCGACGGGCGATCAGGCCAGCGGCCGCTCTCCCCCTCACCCTCCCGCCGCCAACGCGGCGGGCCCCTCCCTCTCCCCGAGGAGAGGGAAAAACACCTCTCCCTGGGGAGAGGTCGAAATCGCATCGCGATTTCGGGTGAGGGGGTGGCTCAGTCCGCCGGGAGTTGCGCTTCGATCGCGGTCTTGTCGAGCACCGACCAGACCTGGACGATCCGGCCGCCCTGGAACTCGTAGAACACATTCTCGCTGAACGAGACCGTGCGGCCGTTCACCTCGAGGCCGAGGAACCGGCCCTTGGGCGAGCAGGTGAAGTCGAGCCGGGCGGCGACCAGAGGCGGGTCGCAGGCCAGCAGCCCGATGGTGAAGCGCAGGTCCGGGATGTCGCGGAAATCCTGCTCCAGCATGGCGCGATAGCCGGCCAGGCCGAAGGGGCGGCCGTTGTGACGGGCCGAGTCGTCGACGAAATCGCCCAGCCGCGCCCAGTCCTGCCGGTTCAGGCAGTCGATATAGGCGCGGTAGCGGGCGGCGAGGTCGGTCATGGCGATGGCTCCTGTGCGGGCGGCCGGCCGATCATGAACCCCCGTCCTGCGGTTTCGGTTGCAGCGTGAAATCACAGGGGACGGAGCGGCCGAGTTGCACCGCCACATCGGCCGTGGTTTGGGACGCGTAGCCGAGGGCCGCGGCCTCCACCGTGTAGGACCCCACGGGCAGCCCCGGGATCCGATAGGCGCCGCGCCCGTCGGTCACGGCCGCCCTGGCAATGCCCGCCCTGGCCGTGACGTCGCATCTCGGGATTCCCTGGCCCGTCGCGGCATCCACCACCCTGCCCGCGATCGTGCCGGTCAGATCCGCCATGTCGCCCTCCTCCATTCCGCCGGGCCGCCGGCAGCGTCTGCCCCGGGGGGCAGCGCCCGCCCGCCGGCAGCGCCTTGCATTCTCCACATTCCGCCGCAAAGGTTGGGCCGCCGCAAGGGTTGAAGGGGTCGGTTCGGGGAGGGGGAATGACGAGCAGCATCCGGGCGGTGCGCCGCGAGGACGAGCGCGCGGAGCGCCGGCGTCTGGCCTATGAGAAGGCGGCGCAGCAGCAGGCGGCGCTGGAGGCCGCTTCATCCGCCGCCGAGGAATACGACCGGCTGATCGAGGCCCTGACCGGCGCCCACCGGGTCCAGCTGCCGCGCCGCGACTGGCACGCCCTGGTCGCGGCGCCGCCGCCGGCCGAGCCCGAGCGGTCCGCGGCGCAGGAGGCGGCGGCGCGGCGGCAGCAGGAGGCGTACCGCCCCGGCTGGTTCGCCCGCACCTTCGGCGGGGGCCAGCGGCGCCAGGTCGAGCTGACCGCGGCGGTGGAGGATGCGCGGGTTCGCGACGAGGCGGAATTCCAGGCGCGGCGGCAGCAGGCCGAGGCGCGCCGGGCCGAGATCGATTTCGCCCGGCGGCTGGTGGCGCGCGACCCGGCGGCGGTGGCCGACGCGCTGGGCCGCTTCACCCGGCTGGGCGACCTGCCCTTCTCGGTCGAGGGGCTGGACCTCGTCTTCGTCGCGGGCGGGCGGATCGTCGCCATGATCGACGGGCTGGACCTGGAGGACCTGCCGGACCGGTCGGTGACGCTGCTGCAATCGGGCAAGGCCTCGGTCAAGCCGCTGGCGCAGGGCCGGATGCTGGAGCTGCACCGCGACACCATCTGCTCGGCCGCGGTGCGGGTGGCGGCGGAATGCCTGGCCGCCCTGCCGGTCGAGGAGATCGAGGTGGTGATGCAGGCCGACCTCTTGGACCGCGGCTCGGGCCATATCGGCGTCACGCCCGTGCTCTGGCTCCGGGCGACGGCCCAGGCCCTGGCCGCCGTCAACCTGCCGCAGACCGACGCCGCCGCCCTGGTCGAGCGCCTGGGCGGCCATTTGGACTGGAGCCGGCGGGAGGGGTTTCGGGCGATCGGGCTCGGGGAGTTTGATGTGCCGGCGTATGAGAGGGAGTGAGGGAGGCTTACGTCCTCAGCCAAGCTTCATGATCTGACAATGTCAGGTCCCCCCCTCTTTGAATTTGACATTGTCAGCTGGATTGTGCGACCTTCCTGACATGGAGGTCGGACATGAGCGATGGCCCTCACAAGACATTGCCGATGCGGGCGAACTGGAAGGCCCTGCTTTGGAGTGCCTACAATCCTGCTTCCAGCAGCAGAGAAATTTCCGAAGGGATAGCCCCTGCGCTCAGCAGCGATTGGCGCAATGAAGTGACTCCAACGCTTGTCAGGGCGTTGGATCGCACCTTGTGCGGCGAAGCCGCTCTCTTTCCGGACCAAACTGCCTCGGATGTTCAGGTGCTTCGTGCCCGCAGTAACTCTCCAATGGATGCCTCCTTTATTGATTGTGCATTGGATGCTCTGGCCGACGGTTTGAGCGGGCCAGAAGCAATGATCCTTGCTATCGAAGGAGCCCTAGAAACTAGAATCCTTAGTGCGTTTCGACAAATCGAGGAACACGTCGTACGGGAAGGAGCTAAGGGTCGGGCGGCCAAAGTAAGAGAACGCCTGGAAACTGCTCTTCCAAACGTTTCCTTGCAAACACTTGCTCGCCAAATTCTGGACAACAGTAGCAGAGCGACCGTACAGGCCCCTAAGAACGATGGCCTGGATGACGGAGTCATGCTGTGACTGATCAAAAATACGCTGCGGATCCGACAAATAAATTTCTCCTCGATGCCATTGAGCCGGGTGTTCGCGCTCGACCTGGCGCAGCCATAGCCGTTATAGGACGTAATCTTGAGATGTCGATTGCGGGCCTTAAGGCCTATTTTTTTGCCGAATGGCAAACTAAGTTGGTCGATCTTCTTGTGGTCGCGGCTGCAGCTGAATACTGTGACGTCGTCAAACGCCGTCCTGCCTTGGGATGGGCTCGCACCTTCGACGTTCGTGTAGCAGTCCACGACCCCAGTACATGGCGCGCGACACCCGTTAAATCAGCGCTGGAGGATGCACTGCATCTTTTGACGGGCGATAACTGGTCATTCACGTTTGTCAAACGCATCTCTGAAATGGATTCAGTTCGCGACCCCTCTCTGTCCATCACACCAACTGATCGTACGATTATGCCGTATAGCGACGGCATAGATTCAAAAGCCGTAGCCGAAATTGTCCAGTATCAGGAGCGTGGCGGCCTCGTACGCGTGCGGCTTGGATCTAAAGGAGTTGACCGAAAGTCTCGCCGAGTGCGGTTTACAACCGTCCCCTATGAGGTAAACGTTGCAAAGCATCTTAGACGAGAATCTAGCGCCCGCTCTCGCGGCTTCAAGTTTTCGATCATAACAGGTATTGCCGCACATCTCGCTAAAGTTAATAGGATAATTGTTACCGAGAGTGGCCAAGGATCGTTAGGGCCCATTCTGGCCTGTACTGGACATTCTTATCCAGATTATCGAGTTCACCCAACATTTACCAAAAAAATGGAGCAACTTTTTACCGAACTGATGGGATCTAGCGTACATTACGAATTTCCCCGCATATGGAAGACCAAGGGCGAGACGATTGGCGAGGCCTCGGCTCTTCCATCAAAGCCAACTTGGCACGACACGCGGTCGTGCTGGCAGCAGTCTCGCCAAACCGGCATTGCTGGACGACGCAGACAATGCGGAATCTGTGCAGCCTGCCTCTTGCGGCGAATGAGCATGCATGCCGCCGGTCAGCCGGAATCGCAGGATATGTACGTATGGGAGGATCTCACAGCTCGGGAGATACGTGACGGCGCTGCTGCAGATTTTAAGCTGTACACTTCCCGCCTTGAGCAGTACGCGATCGCTGGCGTCCTACATCTGGACCACCTCGCGGCACTTCCCGGGTCCCCACTCCATGCCCGACGCCTGCGTCAGGTGGCAAGAGAGACGGCTCGGGCGCTTGGTGAAGACGTGCATGAGGCGGAAGCGAAGTTGATTCATATGTTGGAGTGTCATCGTCGCGAGTGGTGCGACTTTCTCCGCATGCTCGGCCCTAAGTCCTTCGTCACACAGCTCGCATCTGTGCTGCCATGACGAGTGGATCTGACGCGCTCGATCCGATCGAGGTTGGTGAACGACTACGACTTGCTCGTGAAGCCGCCAAAGTCACACAGGCGACCGCAGCAGCCGCATTGGATTTTGCTCGTACGACTTTAATTGCTATAGAGCAAGGTCAGCGGCGGCCACGCCTCGACGAACTGCAGAAGCTTGCAGCGCTCTACGGCACTTCGCTAAACGCACTTCTCCGTCGCGAGGCCGTTCAAGTGGATTTGAGGCCACGGTTTCGCAAAACTATAGAAGCTGACGAAGCTATCGAGAACGCAGCAGCGTTGCTCACCGGCTTGGTACAAGCGGAAGTCGAACTTGAAAATCTCCTCGGAATTCAACGAACCCGGAACGATCCACCAGAGCGCCCCCTTCTTCCTGGCGACGTTCTGATTCAAGCCGAACAGGATGCATTTGAACTGCGCCAGTGGCTTGGCCTCGGATTGGCGCCGGTGCACGATATGACATCGCTCCTCGAGCTACAGGTTGGAGCACGTGTGTTCGTTCGGCGTCTGCCACCCAAAGTCTCGGGACTCTACGCCTTCGATGAAAATATAGGCGCATGCATTCTGCTCAATGCGGCCCACCCCCGCGATCGTCGCGCGCAGACCGCAGCTCATGAACTGGGACACCTCGTCTCCACCAGACGTGAGCCCGATGCACTTTATGAAGGCTCCCCTGAAGCTAACCGGGATGAGCGGTATGCTAACGCATTCGCTCGCGCATTCTTGACACCAGCGCGTGCCGTTATGGCCAAATTCCGCGACATTACCGCAGGCGCTACTCAATTAACGCGTCGACATGTTATCGTTCTGGCACATTCTTTTGGCGTATCGCGTGAAGCTATCGCACGACGGCTGGAGGAACTTCGGCTCACAAAAATTGGGACGTGGGACTGGTTTGCAAATTATGGCGGAATTACCGAAGAACAAGTTCGCCAAGTACTAGGCGGTGAAGTGATCAATGACCGAGAGCAGCTGGATGCCAATAGGCTTATCTCAATACGCCTTAATCTCCTAGCCAGTGAGGCGTGGCGACGAAATCTCCTGAGCGAGGGGCAGATATCACGTTTGCTCCATCTTGATCGTGTCGAAGTTCGGGAGTTACTGGACGTATATGATGCAGAAGGCCCGATGACAGATGCGGCCCCGACGCTACGTACCTGACACAACCGACATTCTTGTTGCCGACGCTAGCGTCTGGATCAACCTTGTCGCCACCGGCCGAGCCGCAGAGCATTTGCGCGCTATCAGGAAGAGATTCGTGATAACCGATGTTGCGCTTGGGGAACTCGAGAAAGGGCGTACCAAGGGCCGACAAACAGCCGACGAGGTGATTGCATTAATACACCTTGGGCTTGTCGACGTGATGAGACACCGCCCCGAGGACGACGATCTCTTTCTTGGATTGATCGCAGGAAAAGCTGTCGAAACTCTGGACGATGGCGAAGCAGATACATTGGTTGTTGCAAATAGCTGCGGATGTATCGCTGTCATCGATGAACGTAAAGCGACAATAATCGCGGCACGGAAATTTCCTCATTTGAATCTACGAACAACGGTCGATTTACTGTTATCTACCGAGGTGATCGAAACTTTAGGACTCGAGATTGTCTGTGACTCATTGCATCGCGCGCTCGTGTCGGCCCGCATGAGGATTCCGGAGCACCACCTCGCCGAAGTCCTACGATTGATCGGCCCAGAGCGAGCAAAAGCCTGTACGAGCCTCCCGGCAGCCCATCGTAGAGGCTCCTGAGCGCTCCGGCGGTTTTCCTCCCCACCCATCCGGGCAGGTCCCGCCCCACCCGTAAGATCGCGCCCGCCCACCCGGGTGGGCGTTCCGGTCCGCTGTCCCCTCCCCGATCCTGATCGTCCTGGGGAGCGACAGACTCCCTGCCCCGCACCCGGCCCCGGCCGGAGTGCGGATATCGGGTGGAGATGCGCATGACCGGTGCAGCGATTGCCGAGGACGGCTTCATCTACGCGCTGCGCCGCGTCACCGAAGCCGCCGCCCGCGCCGCCTTCGACTGGATCGGACGCGGCCGCAAGGACGAGGGCGACGCCGCCGCGGTCGACGCCATGCGCACCGTCCTCAACCATCTCGACATAGACGGGTACGTGGTCATCGGCGAGGGCGAGAAGGACGAGGCACCGCAGCTGTACAAGGGCGAGCGGCTGGGCCGCGGCGCCGAGAGCAGCCTGGCGGTCGACATCGCGGTCGATCCCGTCGACGGCACCAGCCACTTGGCCAACGGCCAGACCAATGCGCTGGCGGCGGTCGCCATGACGCCGCAGGGCGCCATGTTCGACCCCGGCCCCGCCTTCTACATGGAGAAATTCGCCGGACCGCCGGCGGTGAAGGGCCGGATCGACCCGCTGGCGCCGACCCGCGACAAGCTCAAGGTGCTGGCCGAGGCGCTGGGCAAGCCCGTCTCCGAACTGTCGATCTATGTGCTGGAGAAGCCGCGCCACCGCCGGCTGGTGGAGGAGATCCACGCCGCCGGGGCCCGCGTCGCCCTGTACCCCGCCGGCGACGTGGCCGGCGCCATCGTCGCCGCCATGCCCGGCGGCGGGGTGGACGCGCTGATGGGCACCGGCGGTACGCCCGAAGGGGTGCTGGCGGCCTGCGCCATCCGGGCACTCGGCGGCGAGTTCCTGGGCCGCATCGACCCGCAGCTGGAGCATGAGCGCGCCGCCGTGGCCCAGGCCGGCCTCGACACCCGCCGCTGGTGGGGGGTGGAGGAGCTGGTGCGCAGCGACAAGGTCTGGTTCGCCGCCACCGGCATCACCACCGGCCTGCTGTTCGAGGGCGTGTCGCGGCGGGGCACGAGCACCCGCACCCAGTCGCTGATGCTGACCGCGCCGGACCGGCGCTGGCAGGTGCTGACGACGTATGTGGAGACGCCCGCGCCCCAGGAGGCGGGGCGGTGAGCGCGCACCTGGCCCGCCGGGCTCGGATTGCCTCTCCCGCTTGCGGGAGAGGTCGGGCTCGCGCAGCGAGACCGGGTGAGGGCCGGCCCAGGCCTCGACAAAGAACCCTCACCCGGAGCCGCTTCGCGTCTCCGACCTCTCCCGCAAGCGGGAGAGGCAACCTACGGCGCTGGGGTCGCGCATGAGCACGACGGCCCCACTGCCCACTCAGACCCCTCCGCCCACTGCCGCGACGACACCCAGGGCGGAGGCAGCCCCCTCCCTCATTCCTCCCCCCGAGGGAGGGGGCGAGCCGGACCCCGCGGGCCGGAGCTGGAGCCGCAACCCTTCCGAGCCGCGCCCGAGGCTCGCCGATCACGACCCGAGATGGGAGACCAGAATGTCCAAGCCCTCCTTCGACCGGCCCATCATCCTCGGGATCGTCGGTGACAGCGCGGCCGGCAAGACCACCCTGTCGCGCGGCATCGCCGAGATCCTGGGGCCGCAGCGCTGCACCCTGATCTGCACCGACGACTATCACCGCTACGACCGGCGCGAGCGGGCCAGCAACGGGGTCTCGGCGCTGGACCCCGCCGGCAACTATGTCGACATCCTGGAGCAGCACCTGCACCTGCTGCGCCAGGGCCAGCCGATCCTGAAGCCGATCTACAACCACGACCAGGGCACGCTGGACCGGCCGGAATACATCGAGCCGAAGGAGTTCGTGGTCGCGGAAGGGCTGCTGGGCTACGCCACCCGGGCGATGCGCGACTGCTACGACGTCAAGATCTACCTCGACCCGGAGGAGGAGCTGCGGGTGCGCTGGAAGGTGCACCGCGACACCAGCAAGCGCGGCTACACCGCCGAGCAGGTGCTGGAATCGCTGAAGAAGCGGGAGTACGACAGCCCGACCTTCATCCGGCCGCAGCGGCTGTTCGCCGACATCGTCATCCGCTTCCAGCGGCCGCCCGGCGCCAACTCCCAGGCCGGGGCGCCGGAGACCGACCATCGGCTGGATGTCGCCCATATCCTGCGCCCGACCCTGCCGCATCCGAATTTTTCCCGGCTGATCGAGGCGGTGGGCGACGGCAGCGTCGGCTTCGAACTGACCCGCGACGAGGGCAAGCCGGTCGACGTGCTGGACATCCGCGGCTCGATCTCCGACCGCCGGGCCGAGCGGGTGGAGGAGTATCTCTGGGAGCACATCCCCGAGGCCAGCCACCTGCGCGACAGCCTCGGCCGCTACGACGGCGCCGCCGGCCGCAGCATCAGCCACCCCCTCGCCCTCACCCAGCTCCTGGTCGCCTTCCACATGGTCAAGGCCGCCCAGGGCGTGCACGCGGTGTGAGGGTGTGATGAGAGCCCTCACCTCCACCGTCATTGCGAGGAGGCGAAGCCGACGAAGCAATCCATGCCTCCGCTCTTGCTGCCCGATGGATTGCTTCGCTGCGCTCGCAATGACGGTGAAGGCCCGGAAACCGAGCCCGCGCTTCGACTGAACCCAAGGAGCCCCCGATGGCCCGCATCACGCTGCGACAGCTTCTGGACCACGCCGCCGAGCATGGCTACGGCGTGCCCGCCTTCAACATCAACAACATGGAGCAGATCCTGGCGATCATGGCCGCGGCGCAGAAGGCCGACGCGCCGGTGATCCTGCAGGCCAGCCGCGGCGCCCGGTCCTATGCCGGCGACCTGATGCTGGCGAAGATGGTGGAGGCGGCGGAGGCGATGCATCCCGCCATCCCGATCTGCCTGCACCAGGACCACGGCAACGACGACGGCACCTGCCTGTCCGCCATCCAGCACGGCTTCACCAGCGTGATGATGGACGGATCGCTGGAGGCCGACGCCAAGACCCCGGCCAGCTATGACTACAATGTCGGGATCACCCGCCGGGTGGCGGCCACGGCCCATGCCGTCGGCGTGTCGGTGGAGGGCGAGCTCGGCGTGCTCGGCAGCCTGGAGACCGGGCAGGGCGAGGCCGAGGACGGGCACGGCGCCGAGGGTGCCTTGGGCCACGACCAGCTGCTGACCGACCCGGACCAGGCGGTGGCCTTCGTCCGAGAGACCCGGGTCGATGCCCTGGCCATCGCCATGGGCACCTCGCACGGCGCCTACAAATTCTCGCGCCGGCCGGACGGCGAGATCCTGGCCATGCACGTGGTCCAGGCGATCCATGAGCGGCTGCCGGAGATCCACCTGGTGATGCACGGCTCCTCCTCCGTCCCCGAGGCGCTGCAGGAGCAGTTCAACCGGTTCGGCGGCGAGATGCCGAAGACCTGGGGCGTGCCGGTCGAGGAGATCCAGCGCGGCATCCGCTACGGCGTGCGCAAGGTCAACATCGACACCGATTGCCGCCTGGCCATGGCCGCCGAGATCCGCCGCGTGGCGGTGGAGAAGCGCGGCGAGTTCGAACCCGCGCAAGTTCCTGCAGCCGTCGATGGCGGCGCTGGAGGCGCTGTGCCGCGAGCGCTACGAGCAGTTCGGCACCGCCGGCCAGGCCGCGAAGATCACCCCACTGCCCCTGCCCGAGATGGCGAAACGCTACCGGTCCGGCGCGCTGGACCCGCGCATCGCCATCGGCGCCGCAGCCTGAGAGAGGAGAGCGTCATGAGCACGAACGTCACGACACTGGACGCCAAGAGCGGCACCGTCACCGGCAAGGACCGCTACAAGGCCGGGGTGATGGAATACCGGAAGATGGGCTATTGGGAGCCCGACTACGTGCCGAAGGACACCGATGTCCTGGCGCTGTTCCGGATCACGCCGCAGGACAATGTCGACCCGATCGAGGCGGCGGCGGCGGTGGCGGGCGAGAGCTCGACCGCCACCTGGACCGTAGTCTGGACCGACCGGCTGACCGCCTGCGAGAAGTACCGGGCCAAGGCCTACCGGGTCGACCCGGTGCCGAACCAGCCGGGCCAGTACTTCGCCTATATCGCCTATGACCTCGACCTGTTCGAGCCGGGGTCGATCGCCAACCTGACCGCGTCGATCATCGGCAATGTCTTCGGCTTCAAGCCCTTGAAGGCGCTGCGGCTCGAGGACATGCGGCTGCCGGTCGCCTATGTGAAGACCTTCGACGGGCCGCCGACCGGGATCGTGGTCGAGCGCGAGCGGCTGGACAAGTTCGGCCGGCCCCTGCTGGGCGCCACGGTGAAGCCGAAGCTGGGCCTGTCCGGCCGCAACTACGGCCGGGTGGTGTACGAGGCGCTGAAGGGCGGGCTCGACTTCACCAAGGACGACGAGAACATCAACTCGCAGCCCTTCATGCACTGGCGCGACCGGTTCCTGTACTGCATGGAGGCGGTGAACCGGGCCCAGGCGCTGACCGGCGAGGTCAAGGGCACCTACCTCAACGTCACCGCCGGGACCATGGAGGACATGTACGAGCGGGCGGAGTTCGCCAAGTCGCTCGGCAGCGTCATCGTCATGATCGACCTGGTGATCGGCTACACCGCGATCCAGTCGATGTCGAAATGGGCGCGGCGCAACGACATGATCCTGCATCTGCACCGCGCCGGCCACGGCACCTACACAAGGCAGAAGACGCATGGCGTGTCGTTCCGGGTGATCGCGAAGTGGATGCGCCTGGCGGGCGTCGACCACATCCATGCCGGCACCGTGGTCGGCAAGCTGGAGGGCGACCCGAACACGACGCGAGGCTTCTACGACATCCTGCGCGAGGACCATGTGCCGGCGACGCTGGAGAACGGCGTGTTCTTCGACCAGGACTGGGCGTCCCTGCGCAAGGTGATGCCGGTGGCGTCCGGCGGCATCCATGCCGGGCAGATGCACCAGCTGCTGGACTATCTGGGCGAGGACACGGTGCTGCAGTTCGGCGGCGGCACCATCGGCCACCCGATGGGCATCCAGGCCGGCGCCCAGGCCAACCGCGTGGCGCTGGAGGCCATGATCCTGGCCCGCAACGAGGGCCGCGACACCAAGGTCGAGGGGCCGCAGATCCTGGTCGACGCTGCCCGGCACTGCCAGCCGCTGCGCCAGGCGCTGGACGTCTGGAAGGACGTCACCTTCGACTACGCCTCGACCGACACGCCGGACTTCGTGCCCGCCGTCACCGCCGCCAGCTGAGGAGGCCGCCACCATGCGCATCACCCAGGGATGCTTCTCGTTCCTGCCAGACCTGACCGACCGGCAGATCACCGACCAGGTGCAGTACTGCATCGACAATGGCTGGGCGGTGAACATCGAGTTCACCGACGACCCGCACCCCCGCAACACCTATTGGGAGATGTGGGACCTGCCGATGTTCGACATCCGCGACGCCGCCGCGGTGATGACCGAGCTGGCGTCGTGCCGCAAGGCCTATGGCGACCGCTACATCCGCATCTCCGGCTTCGATGCCACGCCGGGCTGGGAGTCGCTGCGGATCTCCTTCCTGGTGAACCGGCCGGCGGAGGAGGCCCGCTTCCACCTGGAGCGCCAGGAGGTCGAGGGGCGGAGCATCCGGTATACGACACGGCTGGTGGCGGGGCCGGCTTCCTAGGCCCGCTCCTTTTCCCGCTTTCTCTTTCTGTCATGCCCGGGCTTGACCCGGGCATCCAGAGGCTGTCGACGCCCACTGGATTGCCGGGTCAAGCCCGGCAATGACAGGAGGGGGAATGCGGGTCAGCGACTTCAAGAAACCCGAAGAGGCCCGCCATGACCGAAGCCGCCCTGGCCCTGCCGCCGGCCGACACCCGCATCGACCTCGCCCAGGAATTCGCCGAGACCCGGATCGACGAGGTGTTCGAGGCGCTGGACCGCGACCTGGTCGGGCTGGTGCCGGTGAAGACCCGGATCCGCGAGATCGCCGCCCTGCTGCTGGTCGAGCGCATCCGCCGCCGGCTCGGCCTCGGCGCCGAGGCGCCGACCCTGCATATGAGCTTCACCGGCAACCCCGGCACCGGCAAGACCACCGTCGCCATGCGCATGGCCGATATCCTGCACCGGCTCGGCTATGTCCGGCGCGGGCACCTGGTCTCGGTGACCCGCGACGACCTGGTCGGCCAGTACATCGGCCACACCGCGCCGAAGACCAAGGAGATCCTGAAGCGGGCGATGGGCGGGGTGCTGTTCATCGACGAGGCCTATTACCTGTACCGGCCGGAGAACGAGCGCGACTACGGCCAGGAGGCGATCGAGATCCTGCTGCAGGTGATGGAGAACCAGCGCGAGGACCTGGTGGTGATCGTCGCCGGCTATGGCGACCGGATGGAGAAGTTCTTCAGCAGCAACCCCGGCTTCCGCTCGCGCATCGCCCATCATGTCGAGTTCCCGGACTTCGCCGAAGAAGAGCTGATCACGATCGGCGAGGGCATGCTGGCGCGGCAGAACTACCGCTTCAGCCCGGAGGCGCTGGCCGCGTTCCGCGACTATGTCGCCCGCCGCATCCGGCTGCCGCATTTCGCCAATGGCCGGTCGATCCGCAACGCGCTGGACCGCGCCCGGCTGCGCCAGGCCAACCGGCTGGTGCGGGAGATGCCGCCCGAGCTGACGGTCGAGGATTTCGTCACCCTGGCCGAGGCCGACATCCGCGCCAGCCGCGTGTTCTCGGCCGAGCCGCCGGAAGTGGAGGCCAAGCTGTGAGTGTCGTGATCGCTCCTTCGATCCTCTCTGCCGACTTCGCCCGGCTGGGCGAGGAGGTGCGCGCCATCGTCGCGGCCGGCGCCGACTGGATCCATATCGACGTGATGGACGGGCATTTCGTGCCCAACCTGACGATCGGGCCGGATGTGGTGAAGGCACTGCGGCCGCACAGCGACCGGGTGTTCGACGTCCACCTGATGATCGCCCCGGCCGACCCGTATCTCGACGCCTTCGCCAAGGCGGGGGCCGACGTCATCACCGTGCATGCCGAGGCCGGGCCGCATCTCGACCGGTCGCTGCAGCACATCCGCAGCTTGGGCAAGCAGGCCGGGGTGGCGCTGTGCCCGGCGACGCCGGCGGACGCCGTCGCCCACGTGCTGGACCGGCTGGACCTGATCCTGGTGATGACGGTCAATCCCGGCTTCGGCGGCCAGGCCTTCATCCCGGCCATGGCCGAGAAGATCCGCCGGATCCGCGCCATGATCGGCGACCGGCCGATCCGCCTCGAGGTTGATGGCGGGGTGACGCCGGAGACGGCTGCGGTGGTGGCCGCGGCCGGGGCGGACACGCTGGTCGCCGGCTCCGCCGTGTTCCGCGGCGGCCCCGCCGCCTATGAGGCCAACATCGCCGCCATCCGCCGCGGCGCTTCGGCCCGGTGAGGCGCACAATGGCCCTTCCCATTCACTCCAATCTTTCGCCGGAAGGAGGCAGAAAAACGGCAATCGGTGATGCATCCGTGACGGGATCCGCGAGCACCCGCGCGTATCGTGCCCTGGCTGAACTCCAGCATTTCCATGGATCGATTGGCCTCTATCCGAAAGGCATCAGCCATGAGCACGACATATTCCGATACTCAGGTCATGATGACCCTCGCCGCCTTTGCGGCGACTGGCGCAACCGAACGCCCCTCCAGCGAACCCCTGAAGGAGCACACGGCCCGGATCGGCCACGGCATCACCGCCCTGCTGAAGATGAAGGAGCTGGCCACCGGCGGCGCCTGGACCCTGAAATGGGTCGGGCAGACGGCCAGCCGCGCCAACCTGGCCTATATCGCCCAGGGCCCGGACAACGGCAGCGGCCCGGTCTATGCGCTGGTGCTGCGCGGCACGGTCGGCGGCTCGCCGATCGACACGGCGGAGGACATGCAGGTCGGCCTGATGCTGCCCTTCCTCGGCGGCGCGGCCGGCAACATCTCGCAGGGCGCGATGCAGGCCTTCACCGACATCGTCATGGGCACTGGCCTGATCCAGGCACTGCAGGAGTGCAGCCCGATCCTGACCCTGTACGTGGTCGGCCACAGCCTGGGCGGCGCCATGGCCACCACGATGAGCCTGTACATCGCCAACACCGGCATCGTCGACTACACCAACATCTACCCGTATACCTTTGCGGCGCCGACCGCCGGCGATCAGGCCTTCGCCACCGCGTTCAACAGCCAGTTCTCCTGGGCCGTCTGCGTCATCAACGCCTACGACCTGGTGCCGAACGCCTGGCAGACGCTGGCGTCGATGCCGGCGAACTCCGGCAACGGACAGCAGCTGTACTACCCGGGGTTGTTTTCGAGCCCGAAGGGACCGGGTCCGACGATGGAGAAGCACAACGCCATCGGCCTGGTGATCAGCTCCATCGCCGACGGCACCAACGGCAATCTCTACGTCCAGCCGACCCAGCAACAGCCCTGGCTGAACGTGAGCGACGTGCCGGTGCTGCAATGGGCCTATCCCGCGAACCTCACCTCCATGCAGGAATTCGAGGTGCAGGTCGGGTTCCAGCACGCCAACACCACCTATCTGGCGCTGCTGGGCGCGCCGAGCCCGACAGCGAAGGCGCCGGTCGTCGCCTCGATCAGTCCGCCGATCGGGGTTGCCGGCACCCCGGTGACGATCACACCACCCGTCGGCATGATCTTCGAGCCGGGCAGCGTGGTCGATTTCGGCATCGTCGCGGTGCCCTGCACCGTCGCCGACGACGGCTCCAGCATCTCCGTGGTGGCGCCGCCGGGGGTCGGCACCGTCGATATCCGGGTGACCAACAAGTTCGGCACCTCCCCCGCGGTGCCGGTCTATCCGAACCTGACCATGGACAGTTTCAGCGACCAGTTCACATACCAGGGCTACTAGCCCCCCGCATGCGGCCGGGTCCGGTGCGGCGGACCCGGCCTGGGGCGGAAGGCCGAGCCACGAGCCCGGCTCTGCCCCACGCGGTGGTGCTCGACCTCGACGGCACCCTGATCGACAGCGTCGCCGACGTCGCCGCCATCCGGAGTAGTGCCCGATGACCGCGCCCATCCCTCGTCGCCCGATTGTCACGACAACGCGGTTGCATTTTTTTGAGAACTGCTTCCTACTGGCGTCGGCGGTATCCGCGCCAGTACTCGCCCAGATGCATCTAGAAATTCAGAAGTATTTTTCCTTTTTTGTTGGCGCGTTTGAACAAAAGGATTGCCGTGATGCCAGACTATTCCACCACCACGAAGATCATGATGACCCTGGCGGCGCTGGCCTCGGACGGGGCCGATCCGCGGCCTTCGGGGGAGGCGCGGGACCAGCACGCCGCCCGGATCAAACAGGGCATCGCCGCCCAGCTGCAAGACACCGCCCTGGCCACCCAGGGCCAGTGGAGCGTGACCTGGGTCGGGCTGACCGAGGACGACGCCAACCTGGCCTATATCGCGCAGGGGCCGAACGACCGCGACGGCAACTCGGTCTACGCGCTGGTGCTGCGCGGCACCCAGATGGGCGACCTGATGGACCAGTTGGAGGACCTTCAGGTCGGGCAGTTGCACGACTTCTTCTCCGGCGGCAAACCGCCCACCGAGCGGCAACCCAAAATCTCCAAGGGTGCGATGGAGGCGTTCAAGGAAATCACCGCGGGCACCGACCTGCAGCAGCAGCTTGCGAAGCTGAAGCCCCACACGCTCTATGTCGTCGGCCACAGCCTGGGCGGGGCGATGGCAACCACGGTCGCGCTGTACCTGCAGCACCAGGTCTCGGCCGGCAAGCTGCCGATCGCAAGCATCCAGCCCTACACCTTCGCCGCCCCGACATCGGGCGACAAAGTCTTCGCCGACTGGTTCGACCAGCAGTTCCCGAATGCCGTCTGCACCTACAACAAATACGATCTGGTGCCGAACGCCTGGGCGACGCTTTGGAAGCTGCCCTTGGACCCGTTGATCCATCAGCCCTTCTATCCCGGGCCGAACGACAACCCGCCGGGGCCTGGCCCGACCGCGGATCTGACGAACGACATCGGCGTCCTGCTGGTCGCCGCCGCCGCCCTGACCAACGGCAACACCTATGTCCAGCCGACCCGGCAACCGCCGCTGAACAACGAGTCGCCGCTGCAGTTCCTGGAAAGCTATACCGCCCCCGCAACCGCACCGGTACAGCAGTTCCTGGAGCAGGTCGGGTACCAGCATTGGAGCGACACCTATCTGCGGCTGCTGAACGCCCCGCAGGTCCCGCCGCCGGCCGTCCCCGCCGTCGCCTCGGTCAGCCCGACCAGCGGCAACTGGGGCACCAAGGTGACGATCCTGCCGGCGTCGGGCTCGACCTTCACCTCCGACTGCGTGGTGGATTTCGGCGGCTTCGCGGCGGCGTCGCAGACCGTGGCCCCCGGCGGGACCAGCATCACCGCCGTGGCGCCCCTCGGTTTCGGCGCGGTCGACATCCGGGTGACCAACATGTTCGGCACCTCGGCGGCCGGTTCGGGCGACAAGTTCACCTTCACTTTCTAGGGACGGCGCCCGCCCAGCCCCGGCTCGCCGGGTCCGGGCAGGGCGGCGGGGAGGGCCGGCGATGAGCCCGGTCCCTCTCCGCGGTCCTCGTGCGGTCGTGTTCGACCTCGACGGCACCCTGGTCGACAGCGTCGCCGATGTCGCCGCCGCCCTGGCCGGGGTGCTGCGCGAGGCCGGCATCCACCCGCTGTCGGAGGACGAGGTGCGCGGCCTGATGGGCCATGGCGCGCCCGGGCTGCTGCGCGGGGCGCTGCGGCTGCGGCGCTGCGACCCGGCCGAGGCCGAATGGATGACCCGGCGCTTCCTCGACCGCTACGCCGCGGCGCCGGCGGTGCGCAGCACGGCCTATCCCGGCGCGGTCGAGGCGGTGGCGGCGCTGGCCGCCGCCGGAATCCCGGTCGGCATCTGCACCAACAAGGCGGCCTGGACCGCGCGGGCGGTGCTGCGGGCGCTGGGCTTCGCGCCGCATGTCGGGGCGCTGGTCGGCGGCGACAGCGGCCACGGCATGAAACCGGACCCGGCGCCGCTGCTGGCCTGCATCGCGGAGCTGGGCGCCACGCCGGAGGACACGGTCTATGTCGGCGACCACCATGTCGACATCACTACGGCCCGGGCGGCCGGGGTGCGGGTGCTGGCGGTGCCGTTCGGCTATGGCGACGTCGCCATGCTGGAGCCGGACGGAATCCTCGCCGACTACGCCGCGCTGCCGGAGATGCTCGGCCTCGCCGAGGCCGGGTAGCCGTGGCGCTCCAGGCGATCCTGTTCGATGTCGACGGCACCCTGGCCGAGACCGAGGAGGTGCACCGCCGGTCTTTCAACGCCGCCTTCCGCGCCGCCGGCCTGCCCTGGCACTGGAGCCGCGACCTGTACCGCGAGCTCCTGGCCGTGACCGGCGGCAAGGAGCGGATCGGGCGGTTCCTGGCCGGGCTGGCCGACCCGCCTTGCTGCGACGTGGCGGCGCTGCACCGGGCGAAGACCGAGCGCTACACCGCGCTGGTGGCGGCCGGCGCCGTGGCCCTGCGCCCCGGCATCGCCCGCCTCCTGGCCGAGGCGCGGACCCAGGGCGTGCGGCTGGCGATCGCCACCACCACGACGCCGGCCAATGTCGCGGCGCTGCTGGCGGCGGCGCTGGGGCCGGAGGGGCCGGCGCTGTTCGAGGTGATGGTCGCGGGTGACGCGGTGCCGTGCAAGAAGCCGGCGCCGGACGTGTACCGGGCGGTGCTGGAGGCGATGGCGCTGGACCCGGCCGCCTGCATCGCGATCGAGGATTCGCGCAACGGCGTGCTGTCGGCCCGCCGCGCCGGCCTGCCGGTGCTGGCGACGCCGGGCCTCTACACCGGCGACGACGACCTGCGCCACGCTTTCGCAGTGCTGTCCGATTTGGGCGAGCCGGACGCGCCCTATCGGCACCTGGGCGGCGCCGGGGCCGGCGAAGGCTGGGTGACGGTCGAGGCGCTGGGGCGGTGGGTTGCGGACTGCAAGCCCCGTCACGACGGTGCCTCCCCCTCCCCCTACCCCCTCCCGCAGGGGGCTACGGGATGCACGAAAGTGATTTGCGTGTGGAGGGAGGTGTGATTCAAGGCGAAGTCAAGCCGAGAGGAGACTTTGCCGTGACGTTTGGGCTGGGCGACATCCGGGTGGCAGCGCGAGCCGAGTGGTTGATCGAGCAGATCGTGGCGACGGGATCGCTGGTGGTGCGCGAGCTTGGCGGGACGCGGGCCGGAGAGATGGCGGTGCACCGGTTTTTGTCGTCGCCGTACAGCTCGGTGGAAGGGATCGTGGAGACGCTGGCGTCGCGGACAGCCCAGCAGTGTGTGGGGCGCCGGGTGGTGGCGATCCAGGATACGAGCGAGGTCAACTTCAAGGGTCGGGCGGCCAAGCGGCGCGGGCTGGGTCCTGGGGGCAACGGGAAGGACCCCGGCTTCTTCCTGCATCCGGTGATTGCGGTGGATGTGGAGGAAGAGGCGGTGATCGGCCTGGTCGGGGCCCAGATCTGGACGCGAGGCTCGGTGCCGGTGGGCGAGCGGCGTGGCCGGGCCCTGGCGGAAAAGGAATCGATGCGCTGGCACGACGGCTGCACCACCGCGGCCCGGGTGCTGGCCGAGGCGGCGGCGGTGACGATGATCGCCGACCGCGAGAGCGACATCTGGGAGCTGTTCACCGAGCGCCCGGACAATCTCGACCTGATCCTCCGGTCGGCGCAGAACCGCAGCCTGGCCGGCGGCGGCCGGCTGTTCGCCGCCCTGGACGATGCCCCGGAGCTGACGCGCCGCCGCATCCTGGTGCCGCCGAGCCGACCGGGCGAGCGCAGCCGTGAAGCGACCCTCGCGATCAAGGCGGGCAGCGTGCAGATCGCCCGTCCGAAGAGCCGCAAGGCCGAACCGGGCGCGGTGCGCACCGTAACCCTGACGCTGGTCCAGGCCATCGAGATCGATCCGCCCGACCCGAAGCAGGCCATCGCCTGGCGCCTGCTCACCACCCATCCCGCCGACGGCGCCGACGCCGCCACCGAGATCATCGATCTCTATCGCCTGCGCTGGCGCATCGAGCAGGTCTTTCGTGCCCTCAAGAGCGATGGCCTGGGCCTCGAAGACACTCAACTCGCCGATGCCGAGCGGCTGTTCATCCTCGCCGCCATGGGCTTGGCCGCCGCAGTCCGCACCCTGCAACTCGTCGATGCCCGCGACGGCAGCCCCAGGCCGGCCACCGACGTGGTCGATCCCGACCTCCTCGCTCCACTTGCCGCCATCTCTCGATCCCTCGAAGGCAACACCCCGCGCCAGAAGAACCCCCATGCCCCCACCAGCCTCGCCTTCCTCTCCTGGGTCACCGCTCGCCTCGGCGGATGGAACTGCTACGGCAAGCCACCGGGTCCCAAAACCATGCACAATGGATGGAAACGGCTCGCCCCTATGCTCCATGGCTATGCCCTCGCAACACAGGCAAAACTTCCGTGAATCCCGTAGCCCGCAGGGGGAGGGGGAGGATGAACTTCCAGAGCAGCCCAAAGCCGAGGAAAGTGCCGGCGCGCATTTTTCACTCTCCCCCTCCCCTCGCGGGAGGGGGTAGGGGGAGGGGGTCGTTCGGCAGGGACTGCCCCCTACTTCCCGATCTCCTCCTGGATCGTCCGCGACAGGGAGAACAGGCGGCGTTCCAGGATGAAGGGCTGGTCGCAGATCGCCGGCAGCAGGCGTTCGCGCTCCTCGAAGACGCGCTGGTCCCAGGTCAGCTGGGTCTCCAGCTGCTGCCGCTTCTGCGCCACCGCCATGTCGGTCGAGGTCGCGTCGACCCCGTCCAGCGCCTGGGTCGTGTCCTCCATCCGCTTGGCCAGCCCCGCCTGGCGGGCGTTGTAGCGGCGGATGCCGCGGATGATGGTGGCGCGCTCGCCGTTGATGCTTTCGAACAGCCCCGCGAACAGCTCGGTCAGCGCGACCTTGCGGTCGCCCTCGTAACCGGCGGCGAAGCGGCGGATCTCGGCCGCCGCCTCGTCGACCGCGACGCGGCGCGGCGCCACCCGCTCGACCAGCGCCGCGACCACCGCATCGTCGCGCCAGGACGGGCCGTTGGCCGTCGGGTCGTCGCCCGGCCACATCGCGCCGATCGACAGCTCCGGCTGCAGCACCTGGACGCAGGGCCAGTCGTCCTTCTTCGCGTCCTGCGCCCAGCCCAAGGCGGGCGCCAGGGCCAGGAGCACAGTGAGAAGCAATGCGGAGCGAACCATGACGGCCTCCTTTCAGCCGGCGCCGGGACCGCGGACGCGGGCGACAAGGCCGCGCGCCGGGTCGTAGGCCAAGATCGCCCCACCGAGGAACACCACGGCGAAGGCAAGGACGAGCAGCAGCGACCGGGTGTCGACCTGGCCGTAGAGCGCGAAGCGCACCAGTTCGACCGCATAGGTAAAGGGGTTCAGGCCGCAGATGTCGCGCAGCAGCGGGCTCGCCTCCTCCACCTTCCACAGCGGGTAGAGGGCCGAGGAGGCGAAGAACATCGGGAAGATCACGAAGTTCATCACCCCGGCGAAGTTCTCGAGCTGGCGGATCGCCGAGGACAGCAACAGGCCCAGCGCGCCCAGCATCAGCCCGGACAGCACCAGCGCCGGCAGCACGGTGACATAGCCCATCGGCGGCGGCTCGATGCCCCAGAACCGGGCGATCAGCAGGAAGACATAGACCTGCGGCAGCGACAGCAAGGTGCCGGCCAGCAGCCGCGCGGTCAGCAGGTACCAACGCGGCATCGGGCTGGTCAGGAGCACGCGCATGCTGCCCATCTCGCGGTCATAGACCATGGACAGCGAGCTCTGCATCCCGTTGAACAGCTGGATCATCGCGATCAGCCCGGGGACGATGTACTCGTCGTAGAGAATATAGGTCTCATAGGGCGGAATGATCGAGACGCCGAGCACCGAGCGGAAGCCGGCGGCGAAGATGAACAGCCAGACCAGCGGCCGCACCAGAGCGGACAGGAAGCGGGTGCGCTGGTGCACGAAGCGCAGCCCCTCGCGCCACAGGATGCCCAGCAGGCAGCGCCAGGCGCCGCCGATGGTGACGGTGCCGAGAGGCCGGCGCTCGATGTCCTGGGCCGTGCTCATGCCGCCTCCGTCAGCCGGCGGAAGGCGTCCTGCAGCCCGCCGGCGCCGAGATCGGAGATGATCGAAGCGGCCGGGCCCTGCCGCAGGATCCGGCCGCGATGCAGGATGATGGTGGGGTCGGCCGCCTCGACCTCGTCGATCAGATGGGTGGCCCAGACCACGGTGAGGCCGCGGTCGCGCACCAGGCCGCGGACATCGGCCAGGATCGCGGCGCGGCTGCGGATGTCGAGCCCGACCGTCGCCTCGTCGCACAGCAGCAGGCGCGGCTCGTGCAGCAATGCGCGGGCGATCTCGATGCGCCGCATCTCGCCGCCGGAGAAGCCGCGGATCTTGCGGTCGGCCTCCTTGGCCAGGCCGACCCGCTCCAGTTCCGCCGCGATGCGGGACCGGGCGACCCCGCCCGGCATGCCGTGCAGCGCCGCGTGGTAGCGCAGATTCTGCCGGGCCGACAGGTCGGGGTCGAGCGCGCGCTGCTGGAACACCACGCCCATCAGCGCCAGCGCCCGCCCGGGTTCCTGCACCAGGTCCCGGCCGAACACCCGGATGTGGCCCGACTGGGCGCCGTAGAGCCGGGTGACCAGCGAGAACAGCGTGGTCTTGCCGGCGCCGTTCTGGCCGAGCAGCACGGTGAAGGTGCCGGGCCGCACCGCGATCTCGATCTCCGCCAGGATCTCGCGCCTGCCGATCTCGTGCGACAGGCCGGTGACGGTGAGGGCGTCAGCGGGGGACATGGATGACCGCCCTGCCCTGGCCAACCAACTCTCCCCCTCCCCTTGCGGGAGGGGGTAGGGGTAGGGGGAGGGGTCTGTCGATCGAAGAGAACGGCGGCGCCCAGATCCGAGTTGAACGGCCGAGGCCATGCCAGAAGCCGGCTCCCGCGGCAACACCCCCTCCCCCTGTCCCCTCCCGCGGTGGGAGGGGGAGGATGAAAAGGGGAGCCGGCGCGATCGTCGCCATCTAGCGGATCGCCACGCCCCAGGGCAGTTCGCCCACGGGGATCGACTTGATCACCTTGCGCGCGGCCACATCGATCACCGAGATGTCGTTCGAGGCGCCGTTGGTCGACACCAGGTACTTGCCGTCCGGGGTGAAGGCGAGCTGCCAGACCCGCTGGCCGACCAGCAGGTAGTCTGTCACCTCATAGGTCGCGGTGTCGATCACGGCGACGCGGTTGGCCGGGCCGAGGGCGACGAAGGCGGTCTTGCCGTCGGCGGTGACGCGCACGCCGACCGGCTGGATCGTCTCCTTGCGCACGCCCTGCACCGCGAAGCCGATCTTCTTCAGCACCTGGCGCGACGCCGTGTCGATGACGCTGACCGTGCCGCCGATCTCGGCCGAGACCCAGACCTGTTTGCCGTCCGGCGTGAACTGAGCGAAGCGCGGCCGGGTGTCGACCAGCACGTTGTCGGTCACCTGGAGCGTGTCGGTGTCGATGAAATGCGCCATGTTGGTGGTCTCGGAGGTGTTGACCAGCCATTTGCCGTCCGGGCTGACGCCCATCCCCTCCGGTTCCACCCCCACCGGGATCTCGGTCTCCATCGCCTTCTGCTCGAGGTCGAGGACCGTGACCATGTTGTCGTCCTCATTGGCGACGTAGAGGCGCTTGCCGTCCGGCGCCAGCACGAACAGCTCCGGATCCGGGCCGCTGGGCAGGGTACCGAGCGGCTTCAGCGTCTCCGTGTCGATCATCTCGATGTGGTCGTCGTCGCTGGTGCAGACATAGAGCACCTTGCCGTCGTTGCTGAGGGTGATCCCGCGCGGCCGCTGGCCGACCTTGATGGTCTGGGTCACCGTCATGGTGTCGAGATCGACCACGCTGACGGTGTTGCCCTTCTCGTTCGAGACATAGGCGGTGAAGGCCTGCGCCTGCCCCGCGGCGAGGAGGGTAGCCGCGGCAAAGGTCAGGAACATGAACCTGGTCATGCGCGCCTCCTCATGGGTTCAGCCGACACTGCGATTCCGGCTCATCATAGCCGAGCGTGTCCAGCGGCGTGCGCTGGTGCAGGAAACCCTCCTGCGGCGAGACCGAGACCAGCATCATCGGCGAGGCCAGCAGGATCGGCTGGCGCAGCTGCTGGTCCCAGCGCCGGAAGGTCAGCGGCACGCCCTTGAAGGCGCCGAGCTGGAAGGCGTCGGACGCCAGGTAGTCGTGGATCGCGGCCGGATCGGCCTTGCCGGTGCGGGTCACCGCCTCGCCCAGGGCGCGGACCGCGGCCCAGGCGGCATAGTCGCGCTCCAGCATCCAGCGGCCGGCGGCCTTCTGGAAGCGGCGCTGAATCTGGGTGCCGCCCCACTGCTCCTGGCTGCGGTGCCAGCTGGTCGGCACCAGGCCCTGGGTGCCGACCACCGGCCGCGCGTCCCAGGTGCGGTAGGGCAGGTACTCGCCGAACACCTCGCTCTCATCGGCCACGACCATGACGTCGTAGTCCGGCAGGCGCTGGGTCAGCTGTGTCATCTGCCGCTGCACCTGCTGCTCGCCGGTGTCGGAGCGGCGGGAGCCGGCCTGGAACTCGTAGCTGCGCTCCTCGACGATCTCGGCGCCATAGCGCTTGGCGGCGCGGCGGACGGCATCGGCAAAGGCCTTGTCGCCGTCCAGCGTGCCGGAGACCAGGACCCAGCGGGTCCAGCGCTTGAACGCCAGATACTGGGCCAGCGCGTCGGCCTTCATCGCCCGGCTGGGGATGGTGTGGAAGACGTTGGCGCGGCAGTCGCTGACCCGAAGCCGGTCATCCTGGGCGCGGGCGTCGAGGATCACCGCATCCTTCATCTCCGGCAGGTCGGCCAATTGCAGCAGCCGGTCGGCCGGCAGGTCGGCGACGATCAGCCTGACGCCCTTGCCGGCGAGGGCCGCGGCGGCACCGGCCAGGTCGCCGCCCTCGGGGACCACGGTCTCGTCGAGCGTATAGTCCTGGCCGAGGAAGCGGCCGGTGGTCTGGTTGTCGGCGATGGCGAGACGGGCGCCGGCCAGCCCCTTGTCCTTGGCCACCGGCTCGACCAGCGACAGCGGCTCCGGCTCCGGGATCGCCTCGCTGAGCCAGCCGATGGTCACCGACAGCTTGGACGCCTGCTGCGCCGCGGCGGGAAGCGCCAGCAGCGCGGTAGCCAAGCCGAGCGCCGCCCAGCCCACTACTCTCCCCCTCCCCTTGCGGAAGGGGGTAGGGGGAGGGGTCTGTCGATCGAAGAGGGCCGGCACCGGGCCGCTGAGAACCACGGTCGGCGGCGGTGCTGATCCTCGACTATCCGCTCCCGCGGCAACACCCCCTCCCCCTACCCCCTCCCGCGAGGGGAGGGGGAGGTTGAAAAGGAAGGATCGGCCCCAGCCCCGCATAGTCAGCTCGCGCCCGCTTCCTTCAGATAGGCGATGACGGCGAGCCGGTCCTCTTCCTTCGGCAGGCCGGGGAAGACCATCTTGGTGCCGGGCACCAGGGTCTTGGGATTGGCGAGGTACTTGTCGAGCGTCGCGTCGTCCCAGGTCAGGTGGGCGTTCTTCATCGCGTCGGAGTACCGGAAGCCATCGATCGCGCCGGAGGCACGGCCGATCAGCCCGTGCAGCGACGGGCCGAGCTTGTTGGTGCCGGCATCGAGCGAATGGCAGGCCTGGCATTTGGCGAAGACCTGCTTGCCCTTGGCCGCGTCCCCCGCGGCATCCTGGGCCTGGGCCGCCACTGGCAAAGCGAGCGCGGCGACTGCCGCGACCAGCGCAAAACCTCGCATCTCGGACGTCCTCCTGCTGAGCCGGACGGGCCGGCGTTCCGCTTCGGCGCGGTGCGGGCCGGGGCCCTGCCGCACCTGCCCGCTCGACGGGCGGGATTGGCCCCGACTGTATGAACCGCCCCCGGCCCCGACAAGGCGAGAAGCGGGGTCTGAGACCAAAGTCCAATTCAGCCGCCGGACGAAAACGCGCCCTGTTGTCCCGACCACTGCTGGAGAATTCGGGTGCCATCATCCGGCCGCACGCAGAACCCGGACCGGCTGGCGGTGCTGAGCCGCCGGCACGTGCTCGGCGGCGCCCTGGCGCTGGGCCTGCTGAGCGGTGCGGCTGCGGCGGCCCAAGACATGGCCCCGCTGCTGCCGGTGATCGAGGTCGCGCCCGGCGTCTTCGTCTTCCATGGCGCGCATGAGGAGGCGACGGCCGCCAATCTCGGCGGCATCGCCAATCTCGGCTTCGTCGTCGGCACCGAAGCCGTGGCCGTGATCGACACCGGCGGCAGCGCGGCCGAGGGGCGCCGGCTGCTGGCGGCGGTGCGGCAGCGCACCGCCCTGCCCGTGCGCTGGGCCATCGACACCCATTTCCACCCGGACCACACGCTGGGCAACGCCGCTTTCGCCGCGCCGGGAACGACCATCGTCGGCCACGCCAATATGCCGCGCGGCCTGGCCGCGCGGGCCGACACCTATCTCGGCGGGCTGCGCCGGGCGCTGGGCGACGCCGCCGCCGGCACCGAGATCGTGCCGCCGACCTTGCTGGTGCGCGACCGGCTGTCGCTCGACCTCGGCGGCCGGACGCTGGAGCTGAAGGCCTGGCCGGCGGCGCACACCGATGCCGACCTGACGGTGCTGGACACCGCGACCGGCACGCTCTTCGCCGGCGACCTGGTGTTCGTGGAGCGGGTGCCGGCGATCGACGGGTCGCTGCGCGGCTGGGTCGATGTCATCGCCGGGCTGCGGCGCGAGACCGGGATCGCCCGGGTGGTTCCGGGCCACGGTCCCGTCTCGGCCCGCTGGCCGGATGCGCTCGACGACGAGGAGCGCTATCTTGGCCTGATCCTGGCCGAGACCCGCGCGGCACTGGCCGCGGGGCGCAGCCTCGACCAGGCGGTGGCCACCGTCGGCCGGTCCGAGCGCGGCCGCTGGCTGCTGTTCGACGACTACAACGACCGCAACGTCGCCACCGCCTATACCGAGCTGGAATGGGAATAGGCAAAAGATGGCGAGGGGGAGGACACGATGCCGAAGCACGCCGCAGCGCTGGCGCTGATCGCCCTGATCACCCTGTCGGCCCCCGCCCGGGCGGCAGACGACGACCCCTGGCCCGACCTGAAAACCGCGATCTTCGGCGACAAGGCGGTCGCCGACGGCAGCGCCTTCATGCGGATCGAGGCGCCGCAGCGGGCCTATGACGCCGCGGTGGTGCCGGTCACGGTCCGCTTCGACGGCGGGCACATGCCCGGCCGGATCCGTGCCGTCACGCTGGTGGTGGACAAGAACCCGGCCCCGGTCGCCGCCGTGTTCCGGCTGGGCGACGGCATCGCCGACCCGACCATCGGCACGCGGGTGCGGGTGAACGAATACACCAACATTCACGCCGTGGCCGAGACCGAGGACGGATCGCTGTTCATGGCCGCCGTCTTCGTCAAGGCCGCCGGCGGCTGCTCCGCCCCCGCGACCAAGACGCCGGACCAGGCCGAGGCCCATCTCGGCGAGATGCGGACCAAGAACCTGGACGCGGCACAGATTGGCGCGCCGAGCCGGGTCGAGCTGCTGATCCGGCACCCGAACTATTCCGGCATGCAGATGGACCAGATCAAGCGCACCTATGTGCCGGCGCGGTTCATCGAGACCATCGAGGTCAGCTATGACGGAACCCGGCTGCTGCAGGTCGAGAGCAACATCTCGCTGAGCGAGAACCCGGTGGTGGAGTTCAGCTTCACCCCGACCGAGACCGGCCGGCTGAGCGCCACCGCCAAGGATTCGGACGGCGCCGTGTTCACCGACGCCTGGCCGGTGCCGGCGACGATGTGAGGCGAGCCGGTGACGCGCGGGACCTGTCGGGAAACGGGCAAGCCGATGAGCCGAACGCCGGAACCCTCCGTGCTGTCATTGCCGGGCTCGACCCGGCAATCCAGAGGGTCTCGACAGCCTCTGGATGCCCGGGTCAAGCCCGGGCATGACAACGGAGGGAAGGGACCATTCGCCGGGACACCCAGCCCCGGACAGTCCCTAGAAACACCTAAAATCGGCTTCGATCTGCGCCAGGCGCAGGGTGTCGACCATGGTCTTCAGCATCGTCATCTCGCGGAAGATGCCGGCCTGGTCGCCGGTGGCGAGCTGCATGCGCAGCACGGTCTCGGCCTTCTCATAGGAGTCGTAAGGCATGATCGAGGACACCGCGTCGATGCTGCAGGAGCAGCGCTGCAGCATTTCCTGCGTCTCGCCGTTGCTGGCCATGCAGCCGATCACGTAGTCGGCCACCACCGGAGTCGGATAGTCGTTCGCCCGCGCCGGACCGGGCGTGGCGAGCAGCGCCGGGGCAAGGAGGGCAAGTACCGCACAGCCCTTCATGGCGTTCGCTCCGCAGTCGCGTCGGGTGGCCAGCAGAGCAAACGGGCCGGGGCCGGTCAATTCCTCCCAAGGAACGAGGAAGCCTCGCCCACAGTGCTGCCGCGTCCTTCTTTGTCCCCCCTCCCCTTGCGGGAGGGGGGCAGGGGGAGGGGTCTGCGCGCGTCCGCGCGCGTATTGCAGGGGATCAGCTTCAGCCGACGGATGGATCTTACGCGATCGGCCGCCCGTTCCGGTGGAGAAAACCCCCTCCCCCTACCCCCCTCCCGCGAGGGGAGGGGGGCCTCAAAGTCGGCTGCCTGCGCTCTCCAGGCTGAACAAGGGGTCGGCACTCCATGACCGGCGCGGTCCCGGCGGCGCTGGTGGCGAGCTTGCTGACCGCGGTCGCCGGCTATACCGGCTATGCCGTGCCGGGCGACCCGCCGGTGGTGCTGATGGTGCCGCATGCGGCCCTGGAGGCGATGGCCTGCAACCATCCCTGCGCCGTGATGGGCTATGCCGAGCCGGACGGCACCATCGCGCTCGACGATCGGCTGCGAATCGGTACCGATCCGGCCGACACCAGCATCCTGGTGCATGAGCTGACCCATTTCCTGCAGCGCGCCGCCGCGGGCGGAGCGCCGGCGGCCGATTGCGACGCCTGGGTCGAGCGCGAGCGCGAGGCCTATGACGTGCAGTACCATTGGCTGCGCGACACGGCGCCGACGATGCGCGAGTTCTCGATCCGTCTCGTCCGCCTCGGTCCCCATCCAGTGATCCCGCCGTGCCGGCCCGGTCAGCCGATGCCGTGAGCGGCGCTATGGCATGACTGGGTCGATATCCGGGAGTATTGCTCCGGCGCTTGAACAAGTGGGATCCCCGCTTTCTTTCGCGCCGCAAAAATCCGATTGAGACGCCGGCTTCACTGCCGGGCCGCCCGCCACGCCCCCGCCGCCCCTCACACTGTCGGCCGCAGTCCGATATCAATATTTGAAGATTGTACCTTGGTATAATTCAAGTATTTTTCTCGCAGTTGCGAAATTCCGATTTCCTACCAAAGGACAATACGATTTTGTGTGTTTGCAATTGACTGGGATTTGGATGTCTTCGCAAAGTGATGGCGGTCGTCTTCCGAATGAAGCGCCAACCGGCCCGGACACGAGGCCATGACGACCGGGCCCGATGGCTGAACAACGACCGTCGAGGCGGACCTCCGGCATGCCGACGGCATTGCCGCGGGTCACGCATCGCGATCAATGGGAGGATAGCGAATGCCCAGATTGCTGCGGGTTTCCGGGACCGCCTTGGCGCTCGTGCTTGCGCTGGCGGCTGTACCGACGATTGCGTCGGCCAATGACGAGCTGCTGAAGCTGCAGAAGGATCCCAATCAGTGGACCCAGCCAGCGGGCGACTATGCCAACACCCGCTACAGCGCGCTGAAGCAGATCGACACCGCCAATGTGAAGAACCTGCAGGTCGCGTGGACCTTCTCCACCGGCGTGCTGCGCGGCCATGAAGGCGGGCCGCTGGTGATCGGCGACATGATGTACATCCATGCGCCGTTCCCGAACACGGTCTACGCCCTGGACCTCGCCAACAACGGCAAGATCGTCTGGAAATACGAGCCGAAGCAGGACCCGAACGTCATCCCGGTGATGTGTTGCGACACCGTCAACCGCGGCGTCGCCTATGGTGACGGGATGATCTTCCTGCATCAGGCCGACACCACGCTGGTGGCGCTGGACGCCAAGACCGGCAAGGTGGCGTGGAGCGCCAAGGACGGCGACGCGACCAAGGGCGAGACCGGCACCTCGGCCCCGCTGGTGGTCAAGAATCTGGTCCTGATCGGCAATTCCGGCGGCGAGTTCGGTGTCCGCGGCCACATCTCGGCCTATGACATCAAGACCGGCAAGCTGGCCTGGCAGGCCCATTCGATGGGGCCGGACGCCGACACGCTGATGGACCCGGAGAAGACCACCGTGCTGGGCAAGCCGGTGGGCAAGGATTCCGGCATCTCCACCTGGCAGGGCGACCAGTGGAAGATCGGCGGCGGCACCACCTGGGGCTGGATCTCCTACGATCCGGAGACCAACCTGATCTATTACGGCACCGGCAATCCCAGCACCTGGAACCCGGTGCAGCGCCCCGGCGACAACAAATGGTCGATGACCATCTTCGCCCGCGACGCCGACACCGGCATGGCGAAATGGGTCTATCAGATGACGCCCCATGACGAATGGGACTATGACGGCGTCAACGAGATGATCCTGACCGACCAGAAGTTCAACGGCCAGGACCGCAAGCTGCTGGTCCATTTCGACCGTAACGGCTTCGGCTACACGATGGACCGCGTCACCGGCGAGCTGCTGGTGGCCGAGAAGTTCGATCCGGCGGTCAACTGGGCGACCAAGATCGACCTGAAGACCGGCCTGCCGGAGCGCGACAAGAAGTTCTCGACCGAGGCCAATGGCGAGGACGTCAACTCGCAGGGCATCTGCCCGGCGGCGCTGGGATCGAAGGACCAGCAGCCGGCCGCCTTCTCGCCCGAGACCGGCCTGTTCTACGTGCCGACCAACCATGTCTGCATGGATTACGAGCCGTACAAGGTGGCCTACACCGCCGGCCAGCCCTATGTCGGTGCCACGCTGAGCATGTATCCGGCGCCGGGCGGCGACCATCTCGGCAACTTCATCGCCTGGGATGCGGAGAAGGGCAAGATCGTCTGGTCGATCCCGGAACCGTTCTCGGTGTGGAGCGGGGCGCTGGCCACCGCCGGCGGCGTCGTCTTCTACGGCACGCTGGAAGGCTATCTGAAGGCGGTCGACGCCAAGACCGGCAAGGAGCTGTACAAGTTCAAGACTCCTTCCGGCATCATCGGCAACGTCAACACCTTCACCAGCAAGGGCAAGCAATACGTTGCCGTGCTCTCCGGCGTCGGCGGCTGGGCCGGCATCGGCATGGCGGCTGGACTGACCAACCCGCAGGAAGGCCTCGGCGCGGTCGGTGCCTATCAGTCGCTGTCGCAATACACCCAGCTGGGCGGAACGCTGACCGTCTTCGCCCTTCCCGACTGAAGCCTCCCTGTGCGCCTCGGAGGCGGGCTTCGGCCCGCCTCCTCTTTCTTCCAGCCCTGCCACGTTCGACATGCCATACCATCCGAGAGGATCGAGGATGCCTTTCCGTGTCTTCCTGTTCCGCACCGCCCTCCTGGCCGGCGGCCTGATCGCGATCGGCGGCTTCGCCGCCGCGGGCTACGCCCAGGACAAGAGCAGCGACCCGGCGGCACAGCAGCCCGCGGCGGATGCGCCCGCGGCGGCGGCACCGGCGGCCGCGGAGGAGGAGAAACCCTACAAGATCGCCGCGGACGGCACGGTCGAGTGGCCGGTCTATAACGGGTTCCGCCGCTACAACGGCATCTGCTACGTCTGCCACGGGCCGGACGGCGAGGGCAGCAGCTTCGCCCCCAGCCTGGTCGATTCGCTGAAGACCCTGTCCTTCGACCAGTTCATGGAGACGGTGGTGAACGGCAAGGAGACGGTGAACACGGCCAGCGACAAGAAGATGCCGGCGCTGGGCACCGATCCGAATGTCATGTGCTACATCAACGACATCTACGCCTATCTCAAGGCCCGGTCCGACGGCGCCGTGGGGCGCGGGCGGCCGGCCAAGTTCGAGAAGAAGTCCAAGGATTATGCCGACGCGGAATCCTCGTGCATGGGGACGCCCGGCTAGGGCGCCCGGCATGACGCCGCAATTCTGGCGAGTCGCGGCGCTGGCCCTGCTGGCCGGCGCCGTGCTGCTGTCCGGCCCCGGCCGGGCCGAGCCGCCGCGGCCGGAGGCGATCGACCGCTCGGCGCTCAGGGTCTGCGCCGACCCGGCCAACCTGCCCTTCTCCGACAACAAGGGCGAGGGCTTCGAGAACAGGATCGCCGAGCTGCTGGCCGAGAAGCTGGGCGTGCCGGTGCGCTACACCTGGTACCCGAACTCGACCGGCTTCCTGCGCATGACCCTGCGCGCCCGGCGCTGCGATCTGGTGATGGGCATCGTTGCCGGTGCCGACCTGGTGCAGAACAGCAACCCCTATTACCGCTCCGGCTATGTGCTGGTGACGCGACGCGAGGACAAGCTCGACGATCTGAGCAGCCTTGCCGATCCGCGGCTGAAGTCGCTGCGCCTCGGCATCACCGCCGGCACGCCGCCGGCGAACCTGGCGGCGCGCGGCGGGCTGATGCCGCAGGCCCGGCCCTATCCGCTCGTGGTCGACAGCCGCTACGACGCGCCCGGCAAGCAGATGATCGACGACCTCGCGGCCAAGCAGATCGACGTCGCCGTGCTGTGGGGCCCGATCGGCGGCTATTTCGCCAAGCAGCATGGCGACGCGCTGGCGGTGACGCCGCTGATGAGCGAGTCGAAGGAGACCCGGCTCGACTTCTACATCACCATGGGGGTGCGGCCGGGCGAGAGCGACTGGAAGAACCGGATCAACGGGCTGATCCGGGAGAACCAGGATGCCATCACTGCGATCCTGAAGGAATACGGCGTGCCGCTGCTGGACGCCCGCGGCCAGCCGATGCTCTGAGCGCCGCATGATCCGCCCCCTGCTCCGCCTCGCCATGCTGGCCGTCTGCCTGGCCGCCGGGCCGGGGCTGGCGCAGGTGGCGGAGCCCGACGGCTATCGGATGGAAGACTACCGGGCACCGGTGCCGGCGACGCTGCAGGGCGCCATCGTGGTCGACGCCGCGGCGGTTGAGCGGCTGATCCGCAGCGGGCCGGTGGTGGTGATCGACGTGCTGCCGCAGCCGCCGCGGCCGGACAAGCTGCCGCCGGGGACGCTGTGGCGCCCGCCGGAGCGGCGCGACATCCCCGGCAGCGTCTGGCTGGCCAACACCGGCTACGGCGCCCTGTCGGCGGAGATGGAGACCTGGTTCCGCGACGCGCTGGCGGCGCTGACCCTGGGCGACCGGGCGCGGCCGCTGGTGTTCTACTGCGACGCCGAATGCTGGATGTCCTGGAACGCCGCCCGGCGCGCGGTGGCCGAGGGCTACACCGCGGTGCACTGGTTCCCCGGCGGGGTGAAGGACTGGACCGCCGCCGGCCACCCGACCTTGCCGAATGTACCGCTGCCGGTGAAGTAGGAATCAGGGGTCGTCGGCCTGCAACGCCGCCTCGACGTCCTGGCCGCCATAGAACACGCCGAGGATGGTCACAATTTCGTCCTCGACCGTGAAGGCGATGGTCACCCGGCGCCGGAAGCCGAGAAGGCGGAGTCCCGGCCGGATGCCGTCACGGCGTGAGCCTCGATGGGGAAAGGTCTCAAGCCTGTCACAGTAATCTCTGATTGCATCGACGTAACCGGCCGCGCGATCCGGCCCGCTGTCCTCTGCGATGCACAGATACAACGCTTCCAACTGATCGGCAGCCCGCGCCGTGTAGGAGACGCGGTATCGCTTCACCGGCGTTTGGTCGTCCGGTCGTGCAGCTTGGCCAGCCGCTCGCGAAGCTGCTCGCTGTCGAGAAGGCTCGACGGATTGGCCTTGGCTTCGTCATAGGCGGCCGCGACTTCGGTGCGCAGCCATTTCTCCAGCGCCTGGTCTCGGGCCTGCAGGGCGCGCAGGCCGTCGCGGATCACCTCGCTCTCGCTGGCGTACTCGCCGGACGACACCTTGGCCCGGACCATGTCCGCCATCTCGTTCGGCAAGGTGACGCTGAACTGCTGGGTGCTGCGCAACTGCGTCCTCCGATCCTGTTGGATAGGATGGAACACTATCACAGATCGGGCGAGGGTGCAGTCAGGCGCGATCCGCCGCGTCGTCGTCCCCCGCCGGCACGGCCAAGCCGGGGTCGAAGCGCAGCAGGGCGTCGACGATGGCGTCGATCCGCGGGTCGGCGGGGTCGCGCGGATGCGGCAGCTCGATGCCGCGCTGCAGCGACACCCGGCCGGCGCCCTCGGCCAGCACCACCACCCGGTCGGCCAGGGTCACCGCCTCGCGCAAATCGTGGGTGACCAGCAGCACGGTCGGCCGGCGCCGGCGCCAGTATTCCGCCAGCAGGGCCCGCATCCGGCCGGCCAGGGCATGGTCGAGCGAGACCAGCGGCTCATCCAGCAGCAGCAGGTCGGGCTCGACCAGGAGAGCCCGGGCCAGAGCGGCGCGGCGCTGCATGCCGCCGGAGAGCTGACCGGGCCAGGCATCCTCGCGGCCTGCCAGCTCGACCGCCGCCAGCAGCGCGCGGGCCTCCGGCTCGGCGGCGCGGCCGGCGACCAGCAGCAGGTTGTCGAGCAGGCCGAGCCAGGGCACCAGCCGCGGGTCCTGGAACACCGCGGCGCGGCGCCGCGGCGGCCCGTCGGGCCAGTCGATCCGGCCCTGATAGCCGGAATCGAGCCCGCCGATGATGCGCAGCAGCGTGGTCTTGCCGCGGCCGGAGGGGCCGACCAGGGCCACGAACTCCCCCGCCCCGATCGACAGGTCGACGCCGTCCAGCACGTCGCGCGGCACCGGGGCGGCGAAGCGCCGGCGGATGCCCTGCAGCGTCAGGCCGATCACGGCGACCGCCAGCGGCCGGCGGCGCGGTCCAGCGGCTGCAGGATCAAGGCCTCGATCGCCAGGATCACGGCGATGAACACCAGCGTGTAGGCGAGGATCCCGGCAATGTCGAAGAAGTTGAAGAAGCTGCGGATCTGGAAGCCGACGCCGTCCGGCCGGCCCAGCAGCTCGACCACCAGCACGATCTTCCAGGTCAAGGCGAGGCCGGAGCGGGCGGCGGCCATCAGGCTGGGCGCCAGCTGCGGCAGCACGATCCGGCGCAGTACCCGGCCGCGCGGCACGTCGAACAGCTGCGCCATCTCCATCAGCGGCCGGTCGAGCGCGCGGGCGCCCTCGCGGGTGATCGCCACCACCAGCGGCGCCTTGTTGACCGCGACCGCGATCACCGCCGCCCATTCGTTCAGCCCGAACCAGACATAGCAGAGCACGATGGTAACCAGCGCCGGCATGTTGAGCGCGATCACCAGCCAGCCGTCGAACAGCTCGTCCAGCAGCCGGCTCCGGCCGAGGGCGATGCCGATGACGGTGCCGATCGCCATCGCGGCGGCGAAGGCGGCCAGCACCCGGGCCAGGGTGATGGCGACGTTGCGCAGCAGGTCGCCCGCGACCAGGTGCTGCCAGGCGGAGGCTGCGACCTCGGCCGGCGGCGGCAGCACGGCGCTGTCGGCCAGCAGGGCGGCGAGCTGCCAGATCGCGGCCAGGATCGCGAGGGAGAGCAGCCAGCGCCAGCGCCGCAGGTTCAGCGCGGCCGCCGGTGCCCCGGCGTCAACCGCCATAGCCGGACCAGAAGGTGCCGGGCGGCAGCGCCGTCAGCCCGCCGACCGCGGCCGGAGTGATGCCGGCCATCAGCCGCAGGGCGGCGGCGGCTGCCGTCGCGTCGGCCGGGCTCGGGGGCGCCGGGATGCCGGCGCGGTAGCCGTCGCGCAGGGCGGCGAAGACGGTATCGTCCTCAGCCTTCATCTCGGGCCGCAGTTTCTGCCACAGCGCGTCGTCGGTCTTCATCGCGGCCTTGGCGGCGAAGGAGGCATCGAGGAAGCCGCGTGTGAGATCCGGGTTCTGCGCCGCCCAGCCATCGCGGAACACCCAGCCGAGCAGCGGCGGCGGGCGGTCGAGCCCGAGCTCCGGCAGGATTTTTGCGATCTCCACCACCGGCCGGAAGCCCTTGGCGGCCAGGCGGGCGGCGAACTGCCAGAAATTGAGCACGGCGTCGAGATCGCCGCGCAGCGCCAGCTGGTTCAGCAGCGGTGGCGCCGCGAAGTTGACGGTGGCGGCGCGCGGCAGGTCGATGCCGGCCTTGCGGGCATAGGCCTGGATCAGCACCCAGCTCTTGTCGTCCTCACCGCCGGCGACGCCCAGGCGCTTGCCGGGCAGGTGCTGGATGGTGCGGATGCCGGTCGCGGGATCGGCCATCAGCGCGCCGACGGTCAGCGAGAACGGCACGAAGGTGACGTCGCGCCCGGCCTGGCGCTGCCGCGCCACCCAGATCCAGTCGGTGACGATCAGGTCGACCGCGCCGGACTGGAAGGCGACGGCGGTCGCGTCCTTGTCGGCCAGCACCAGCGGCTCGAGCGTGAAGCCGTGGCGGCGGTCGAGCCCGTCGCCGATCACCGCCAGCTCCCAGTTCACCGTGCCGAATTGCAGCGTGCCGACGCGCACCCGCGGCAGGTCCTGGGCACGAAGGACGGCCGGCGCGGCCAGCAACGCGCCCCCGATGAGGAAACCGCGGCGGCCGATCGGGGGCGGCATGCGAGACACCATGACTGAGGCCCATCCCAAAGCTGTCATGCCCGGGCTTGACCCGGGCATCCAGAGACTGTCGACACCCTCTGGATTGCCGGGTCAAGCCCGGCAATGACAAATGGGGGATGCCGCGCCGTTACCCCTGGTTCAGCACCCCGGCGTGGTGGCGGATGTGGTCGGCGATGAAGGTGGAGATGAAGTAGTAGCCGTGGTCGTAGCCGGGATGGCGCCGCAGGGTCAAAGGCTGCCCGGCGGCCTTGCACGCGGCCTCGAGCAGATGCGGGTGCAGCTCGCGCTCCAGGAATTGGTCCGCCTCACCCTGGTCGATCAGCAGGTCCGGGCAGCGTGCCCCGGCCTCGACCAGCGCCGTCGCGTCCCAGGCCGACCAAGTGGACTGGTCCGGGCCGAGATAGCGCGAGAACGCCTTCTGCCCCCACGGGCACTGCGACGGCGCCGCGATCGGCGCGAAGGCCGACACCGACCGGTACAGGCCGGGGTTGCGCGAGGCCGCCACCAGCGCCCCGTGCCCGCCCATCGAATGGCCGAAGATCCCCATCGCGCTGCGCCGCGCCGGGAAGTGCCTGCCGATCACCTCCGGCAGCTCCTTCGTCACATAGGCGTGCATCCGGTAGCCGTCGCGCCAGGGCTCTTGCGTGGCATCGAGGTAGAACCCGGCGCCGAGCCCGAAATCCCAGCTCTCGTCGTCGCCCGGGTGGCGCCGGTCGCGCGGGCTGGTGTCCGGCGCCACCAGCATCAGCCCGAACTCCGCCGCATGCTGCAGCGCGCCCGCCTTGATGATGAAGGTCTCCTCGGTGCAGGTCAGCCCGGCGAGGTAGAAGAGCACCGGCACGGGCTTGTCCTGCGCCTGCGGCGGCACATAGACCGCGAAGCGCATCTCGCCGCCGATCTCGGACGAGGCGTGGCTGTAGAACCCGACCTCGCCCGCGAAGGCCCGGTGCTTGCTTCTGGTGACCAGATCCGACATCAGAATTCCACGACCGTGCGGATCGACTTGCCCTCATGCATCAGGTCGAAGCCCTCGTTGATCCGCTCCAAGGGCAGCTTGTGCGTGATCATCGGGTCGATCTCGATCTTGCCCGACATGTACCAGTCGACGATCTTCGGCACGTCGGTCCGGCCCCGCGCCCCGCCGAAGGCCGTGCCCTTCCACACCCGCCCGGTCACCAGCTGGAACGGACGGGTCGAGATCTCCTGCCCCGCCCCGGCCACGCCGATCACGATGCTCTGGCCCCAGCCGCGATGCGAGGCCTCCAGCGCCGCCCGCATCACCTTGGTGTTGCCGGTGCAGTCGAAGGTGTAGTCCGCCCCGCCGATCTGGTCCGCGCCGCGCTTGGTCAGGTTCACCAGGTACGGCACCAGGTCGCCCTCGACCTCGCTCGGGTTGACGAAATGGGTCATGCCGAAGCGCTCGCCCCATTCCTTCTTCGAGTTGTTCAGGTCGACGCCGATGATCATGTCGGCCCCGGCCAGACGCAGGCCCTGGATCACGTTCAAGCCAATGCCGCCGAGCCCGAACACGATCGCGGTCGCGCCGATCTCGACCTTCGCCGTGTTGATCACCGCACCGATCCCGGTGGTCACGCCGCAGCCGATGTAGCAGATCTTGTCGAACGGCGCGTCCGGGTTGACCTTGGCCAGCGCGATCTCCGGCAAGACCGTGAAGTTCGAGAAGGTCGAGCAGCCCATGTAGTGGAAGATCTTCTCCTTCCCGAGCGAGAACCGGCTGGTGCCGTCCGGCATCAGCCCCTGCCCCTGGGTCGACCGGATCGCCGTGCACAGATTGGTCTTGCGCGACAGGCAGGACGGGCACTGCCGGCATTCCGGCGTGTACAGCGGGATCACATGGTCGCCCTTCTGCAGGCTGGTCACGCCAAGCCCGACATCGACCACGATGCCCGCCCCCTCATGCCCCAGGATCGACGGAAACAGCCCCTCAGGATCCGCCCCCGACAGCGTGAACTCGTCCGTGTGGCAGATCCCCGTCGCCTTGATCTCGACCAGCACCTCGCCGAACTTCGGACCCTCCAGGTCCACCTCCAGGATCTCCAGAGGCTTCCCTGCAGCCACGGCTACGGCGGCACGCGTCTTCATCGGCTTCCTCCTGTCTGTCGCGCCGTCCGGTGCGGGCGCGTGCCCGGGTCGCGCCACGGCCGTTCGTACCGGCGCCTGAACCTCGGGGAAACGGTACCGGCAAAGAAACACCGGCCGGAATAGGACTTTGGCACAACCGGAATCCGGGCGGATAATTGGACCTAGGATCAGTGGTCCCCGTCGGAGGGGCCCGATAAGCTTCTCGGGAGGAAGCGATGTCTCAAGCCAGCATGACCAGGGAGAAGACGGCCGTCGTCAACCCAAGCGGCATCCGTCGGGGAACGAGCATGAAAGCGTCGACGGAGGACGCGGTCGAGGAACTGCTGGCGGCGATCGCCCAGGACCGGATGGAGATGGTCCTGCTGTTCTGCTCGCCCACCTACGACCTGCCGGCGGTGCTGGCCGAGATCGGCCGGCGAGCGCCGGAGGTGCGGGTCCTGGGCTGCACCACCGCCGGTGAGATCACCCCGGCCGGCTACCGTCAGGGCACGATCACCGGAATGAGCCTGTCCGCCGACCATTTCGCCACCTCGGTCCTGCTGATCGAGCCGATGAGCTTCGAGATCGCCGACGGCGCCGCCCTCGCCAAGACGCTGCTGGCCGAGCACGAGGCCCGGCACCAGCACCGCTTCGACCCGTCGCGCAGCTTCGCGTTGCTGATCAATGACGGGCTGTCGATGCATGAGGAGATCATCGTCAGCGCGCTGGGCGATGCGCTGGGCGAGATCCCGCTGGTCGGCGGTTCGGCAGGGGACAACCTGGCGTTCCGCGAGACCGCGATCTTCCTCGACGGCAAGGTGCTGTCGAGCGCCTCGCTGCTGGTGCTGGTGTCGACCGACCTGGCCTTCCGGGTGTTCGAGCGGCAGCATTTCCAGGCGCTGGACCAGAAGATGGTGGTGACCCGCGCCGACCCGGCGCGGCGGGTGGTGATGGAGATCAACGCCGAGCCGGCGGCCGAGGAATATGCCCGGCTGATCGGGCTGGAGCCGGCCGAGCTGACGCCGCTGGTCTTCGCCTCGCACCCGCTGGTGGTCAAGGCCGGCGGCCGCCACTATGTCCGCGCCATCCAGCGGGTCGACGAAGCCGGCTGCCTGCATTTCTTCTGCGCCATCGACGAGGGAATCATCCTGAGCGTCGCAAAGAGCGGCGATCTGGTCGCGAATCTGGCCTCGCTGTTCGACGAGTTGCGCGCGGAATTGGGCAGCATCGACGCCGTGATCGGCTTCGACTGCGTGCTGCGCTATGTCGAGATGGAACAGCGCCAGATGCTGACCGAAGCCTCGAAGATCATGGCCCAGAACAACGTCGTCGGCTTCAACACCTATGGCGAGCAGTTCGGCATGATGCATGTCAGCCAGACCTTCACCGGGATCGCCTTCGGGCCGGGCTGAGCATGGGGCGGGAGGTCGCGCAGCAGGATCGGACGGAGGTTGGCCAGGAGGCCGAGCTGCGGCGCCAGGTCGCCAAGCTGTCAGAGATCAACCGGGCCCTGATGCAGCGGGTCGAGCACAGCCTCGACATGCAGGGCAACGCCTACCAGCTGTTCCAGACCGCGATCCTGCTGGACCAGAAGGTGCGCGACCGGACGCGCGAGCTGGAGCACGCGCTGAAGGCGGTCGAGCAGTCGAACCTCGAGCTGAGCGAGGCGATCGTCACCAGCCGCACGGCGCAGAACCGGCTGCGGGACGCGATCGACAGCATCTCCGAAGGCTTCGCCATCTTCGACCCGGACGACCGGCTGGTGCTGTTCAACCGCCGCTTCCTCGACTTCTGGCCGCAGTTGACCGGCAGCATCCGGCCCGGACTGTCGCTGGACGCGCTGGTCCGCCTCGGCCTGGATGCCGGCATCATCCAGTCGGACGGGCTGGCGCCGGAGGCCTGGATGGCCGAGCGCCGGCTGCAGCGGGCCTCGACCCGCGACGGCGGCGCCCAGCGCTGGGTCTACGCCCTGGCCGACGGGCGCTGGGTCCAGGTCAACGACCGGCGGTCGACCGAGGGCGGCATCGCCTCGATCTACACCGACATCACCGACGTCAAGGATGCCGAGCGGCAGGAGCGCGAGAAGGCGCTGGCCGAGCGCTCGGCCCATCTGCAGGCGACGCTGGAGAGCATGTCGATCGGCGTCGCCGTGTTCGACCGCGACCAGCATCTGGTCACCGCCAACCGGCGCTACGGCGAGCTGCTGGAGCTGCCGGCGGAACTACGCCGGGCCGGCGCGTCGTACCGCCGGTTCCAGGAGTTCAACGACGCCCGCGGCGCCCCGGCGCTGGGCACCGCCTCGCCGATCGGTCCGGGCTCGGCCCGCGGCGTGACCCGAGGGTCTGGCCCGCCGTCCGAGGTGGCGCTGAACGGCCGCTGGTTCGAGGTCAAGGGCGACCCGATGCCGGATGGCGGCTTCGTCACCTCCTATGTCGAGATCACCGAACGCAAGATGGCCGAGGAGGCGCTGCTGGACAGCGAGCAGCGGATCCGGCTGTTCGCCAATGCGGTGCCGACCATGATCTCCTATGTCGACCGCGACCAGCGCTACCGCTTCGTCAACCGCGCCTATCGCGCCACCTATGCGCCGAACGGCACCCCGATCCTGGGCCAGACGCTGCGCGCGGTGCTGGGAGAGGCCGAATACAGCCCGCGCCAGCCCTTCATCGAGCGGGCCTTGGCCGGCGCCACCGTCACCTTCGACCTGCCGCTGCCGGGGTCGGACACCGAGCCGCGCTTCGGCTTCGCCACCTATGTGCCGCATCGCAGCCATCGCGACGAGGTGGTCGGCTTCTTCACCCTGATCCAGGACATCACCGAGCGCCGGCGGGCCGAGCGCATCCTGGAGGCGGCGAATGAGGAGCTGGAGCGGCGGGTGCATGAGCGCACCGCCACCCTGTCCCGGCTGAACGAGGCGCTGTCGGCGGAGGTGGAGAAGCGCCGCCGGATCGCCCGCGAGCTGCGCGTCGCCAAGACCGAGGCGGAACGCGCCAACATCAGCAAGACCAAGTTCCTGGCCGATGCCAGCCACGACCTGCTGCAGCCGCTGAACGCCGCCCGGCTGTTCGTCGCCACGCTGGAGGACACGACCCTGCCGGCCGAGGGCGAGGCCCTGCTGGGCAAGATCGACCACGCACTGGAGAACGTCGAGGAGCTGCTGAACATCCTGCTCGACATCTCCAAGCTCGATGCCGGCCGGGTCGGCGCCAACCTGCAGAGCGTGGCGCTGCCGCCACTGATGGAGGCGCTGCACGACGAGATCGCGCCGCTGGCCCAGCGCAAGGGGCTGGCCTTCACCCTGCTGCCCTGTTCGCTGACCGTCTGCTCCGACCCGCAGCTGCTGCGCCGCCTGTTGCAGAACTTCCTGACCAACGCCGTGCGCTACACCCATGCCGGGCGGATCCTGTTCGGTGCCCGGCGCCGCGGCGACAAGGTCGAGCTGCAGGTGATCGACAGCGGCATCGGCATCCCGCAGGAGCGGCTGGACGAGATCTTCGAGGAGTTCCGTCGGCTGGACGGACCGGAGGGCCAGGCCGAAGCCGGGCAGAAGGGCTACGGCCTGGGCCTGTCGATCGTGCGCCGCATCAGCCGGCTGCTCGGCACCGAGATCAAGGTGCGCTCGACCGTCGGCCGCGGCTCGGCCTTCTCGGTGCTGCTGCCGCTGACCGACCCGGCGCAGATCTGCGCATCGCCGCGCCCGGCCGCGGCCGCCGTGCTGCCGGGCGCGGTCGACCGGGTGCGGGTGCTGGTGATCGACAACGACCCCGCCATCCTGGACGGCATGACCCGGCTGCTGCGCAGCTGGGGCTGCCGCGTCGCCGCCGCCGCCGGCCGGGCCGGGGCGGAGGCGCGGATCAGGGCGGAGGGGTTCCGGCCGGACATCGTCCTGGCCGACTATCACCTCGATGCCGGGCAACGCGGCACCGAGCTGATCATCGCCCTGCGCCACGCCCTGAACGAGGAGATCCCGGCCGCGGTGATCACCGCCGACCGCAGCCCGGAGGTGCAGTCGATGGTGCAGGCGCTGTCCGGGGTCAGCCTGCTGACCAAGCCGATCAAGCCGGCCCGGCTGCGCGCTCTTATTGCATCGGCGCGGCGGTGAGTCCTTACACCAACAGCCCGAACCATTGACTCGTCATGGCGCGCCCCGAAGGGGCGTGGCCATCCAGCGGCACGATCTCTGGATGGCCACGGCCCCCCGGATCAAGTCCGAGGGGCGCGCCTCGCCATGACGGAAAAGGACCGGAGAGCCGATCTGTGAGCCCGCTGGTATCAGACGCTCCGGCGCCGCCCCAGCTTGCGGGCCTTGGCGCGGGCCGAGCACATCTCGGTATAGCCCGGCGCGGTCATCGGATAGCTCGCCGGCAGTCCCCACCGGTCCCGATATTCGTCCGGCGTCAGGTTGTATGCCGTCTTGATGTACCGCTTCATCGACCGGAATCGCCGGCCGTCCTCCAGGCAGATGATGTAGTCGGGCGTGACCGAGAGATTGACGGGGACCGCCGGACGGCGGCCGGTCTCGGGCGGCGGCTCCGGCGCCTTGTCCGAGGTCGAGATCTGCTCCAGCACGCCGTGCAGGTCGGCGATCAGCTTCGGCAGCTCCTGGCTGTCCACCGAATTGCGGGCGAGATAGGCCAGGACGATGTCGACCGTCCAGGAGAGCGCATTGCCCTCGCCCCGCTCCGCCGCGGCCCGGACGTCGGCCATCGGCTCGATCGCGGCCTGGGCGGCAGGCTCGTCGCCGCGCCGCGCCGGACCAGCGGTCGGGGCCGCCCCGGCAAGCCGCAGCGGAGCCGGGTTGCCCACCGTTCCGGGCGTCCCCGTGGCATGGCCCGACCTTCGATCGGCGACCTGCAGAACCGCGGCATGTGCGATCGCATCAACGACAGGATGGTCAGGGGCTTCGGATTTCGACAGCAAGATACGCCTCGCAACAATTGGACTCTGAATTCGGAGAAGATTGCGCGAAATGGTTGCAGACATTTGTCCTATCATTTCCGAAAGAATCTGCGCGAGCGAGATTTGTAACTGAACGTTGCTGACGCCGAGGCTCATAAGACTATAAACCTATGACCAGAAGGGGGCCCGGCCTCGCCTGTTTGATCTGCCGGTTATCTTGATTTAAGGAATTAAATCCTTGTTGCTTACGAAGATTTCATGTCGGTTACGCTCTGGAAGAGCCCTCTCTCCGGCGCCATCAACCACCGGCGCAGCACGTCCGGTGCCCTCGCTCTCCGGCCAGCCTCAATGGTCGAATGGCGTCGGACCCGTCCAGCCGAGCACGCCGATCACCGGCGGCTCGACCGTCGTGATGAGCCAACGATCCGGCCCCACCCAGGATATCGCCCTGAAGCTGACGGTGAGCCTGCCCGTCTCCTGCCACCAGGCCATCAGGGCATCCGGAGCCTCCCATTGCTGGGGCTGATACTGGAACGGCAGGCCATCGCCGTTCAGCGCCGAAAGCTTCCGGAACAGATCCTCGCTTTCCCAGGCGTCCCTCGCCGGAAAACGGGATCTCCGAAGGCAGCCCGGACTCACCGGCGCCGCCGAGGATGATGCGGTTGCCCGACAGGCGGACAACATGGCGCGGCGGCACCTCGCCGGGCCGGCCATGCTGAACGGCAAAGGGAAGCCTTCGTCCCGGATAGGTCATGCCGTCCCGGACCGGGCAGCGGTCTCAAAGGGCGCGGCGGTACTTCTGGAACAGGATCACCGCCTGGGTGCGGCTGGAGACGCCGAGCTTCTGCAGCAGGCTGGAGACATGCGCCTTGACCGTGGTGATCTGGACGTCGATGGCGTAGGCGATCTGCTTGTTCAGCAGGCCCTCGGCCATCAGCTCCAGCACCTTGCGCTGCTGGTTGGTCAGGAGCTCGAACCGGCAGCGCACCGCCTCGTCCAGCGGCTCGTCCTCCTCCAGCTCGCCCGGCCCGATCACGTCGAGCCCCTCGGACGGAGTGTAGCTGCCGCCGTCGAGGATGGTGGAGATGGCGGAAACGATGGCGTCGCGCGACAGCGATTTCGGGATGTAGCCGACGGCGCCGGCGTCGAAGCATTCGCGCATCACGAAGCTGTCGGCCAGGGCCGAGATCACCGCCACCGGCACGTCCGGCCGCCGGGTGCGCAGCGAGCGCACGCCCTTGACCCCGTTCATCCCCGGCATGCGGAGGTCGAGCAGGATCAGGTCGATGTCCATGACCGAGGCGATGCGCTCGACCGCCTCGCCGAAGGTGCCGCTCTCGAGCACATCGACCTGGTCGTCGAGCGACTTCAGCGTGCCGACGAGGGCCTCGCGGAACATCGGGTGATCGTCAGCGACCAGGACCGTGCGCATCGGCGACATCCTTGTCTCGGCGGCAAGTGTGGAATTGAACGCCGCGGGAGTCCCCCGGGTCAAGCGATAAGGTCCCGCCTTGGCCTTTGGTCTCAGAAACCGATGCCGCCGTTGATCTGCAGGATCTCGCCGGCCAGGAAGGAGGCGCGGTCCGAGGCCAGGTACAGCACGGCCTCGGCCACGTCCTCCGGCGTGCCCTCGCGGCGCAGCGGCGTGCGCTCGACCACCGCAGCGCGGCCCTGCGGCGTGTTGAAGACGTCGTGGAAGCGGGTGCCGATCAGCCCCGGGGCGACGCCGTTCACCCGGATGCCGAGCGGCCCGACCTCCTTGGCCAAAGCGCGGGTGTAGGTCGCGACCGCGCCCTTGGTGGCGGCGTAGTGCGAGGCGCCGGGGCCGCCGCCGTCGAAGGCGGCCAGCGACGCCATGGTGACGATGGCGCCGGTGCGGCGCGGCTCCATCGACCGCAAAGCCGCCTGGCAGCACAGGAAGGTGCTGGTCAGGTTGACCGCGATCGCCTGGTTCCACAGATCAAGCGAGGTGTCGACGCAGCGGCTGCGCTGCAGCAGGCCGCCGGCATTGGCGAACAGCACGTCGAGCGGCCCGAACTCGCGTTCGGTGCGGGCGAACACCTCCGTCACCGCCTCCGGCCGGGTCAGGTCGGCCGGCAGGGCCAGCACCTTGGCGCCGCCCAGCTCCGCCGCCAGCGCCGCCGCCTCGTCCCGGCTGGTGGCGTAGGTGAAGGCGACCCTGGCGCCGGCCTTGGCGAAGGCACGGGTGGTGGCGGCGCCGATGCCCGAGGCGCCGCCGGTGACGAGCACGACCTTGTCCTGGAAGCTCATGGGAATTTCCTTCGATGCGTAGATCGGAGACCGTTCGAGCACGCGTCTGGCGTGAGTCGGATGGCGGTGGTTTCGAGAACCGGAGCGCAGCGCACGTTTGGTGCGTGAGCACCGGAAGCGGAGAAGCCGCCATCAGACGGCCGCTCCGGGCGTGTGATCGGACGGTCTCAGGCCATCGTCGCGAGCATCGCCGGCGTCACCCGGTGGCGCAGCGGTTCGCCGGCCAGGAAGCGGCAGATCTCGTCGACCGTGGTCGCGCCCTGGCGCTTGTGCGAATCCGCGCTGTGGCCGGCGGCGTGCGGCGACAGCACGACGTTCGCCAGGTTGCGGAACGGGCTGTCGGCCGGCAGCGGCTCCTGGTCGAAGACGTCGAGCGCGGCGGTGAAGCGGCCGGTGCGGAGCGCGGCCAGCAGCGCCGCCTCGTCGACCAGCGACGGGCGGGCGGTGTTGATGAACAGGCAGCCGTCGCGCAGCCGCGCCAGCTGGGCCGCGCCGATCATGTGCCGCGTCTCCGGCAGCGCCGGGGCGTGCAGCGAGACGATGTCGCAGCCGGCCAGCAGCTCGTCGAGGCTCGCGCGTTCGACCCCGAGCCCGGCCGCCTTCTCCGTGGTGAGATACGGGTCGGAGACCAGCAGGCGGCAGCCGAAGGCGCGGAACAGCCCGATCACCAGCCGGCCGACATAGCCGGCGCCGACGATGCCGACCGTTTGCGCGCCCAATAGCCGGCCGAGATGGCGCTGGCGCAGGTCGAGCCAGCCCTCACCGGCCTTCATCCCGGCGTCGTGCTTGTGCGGCTCGCGAAGGATCGACAGGGTCTGGGCAATGACGAACTCGGCCACCGATTCCGCGATGTTGACCGCGGCGTGGGAGACCTGCAGGCGGCCGCTCTCGATCGCCGCGGGCGGCACCAGGCGGCGGACGCTGCCGGCGGAATGGGCGACCAGGCCGAGCCCCGGCCGGGCAGCCAGCACCTCGTCGCCCAGCGGCGGCGTGCCCCAGCCGGTCAGCGCCGCGACGGCGCCGTCGAGCAGCCGCGGCAGGCTTTCCGCGGTCAGCTCGCCCGGCCCCGGCGCCCGCACCGTGGCGGCGGCGGCCAGCGCCTCCTCCGCCGCGGGCGGGATCATCTGCGCCCGCATCTCCGGCGTCAGCAGCAGCGCCACCACCGGCCTGGATCCTGTCGACATCTTCGCGTCCTCTGATGGGGCCGGTCAGCTCCGGCTCGGCTGCAGCATGATCTCGGCGACATGGGCGCGCGGCGGCAGCGCCATGACGAACAGGCAGGCGGCGGCGACATCCTCCGGCTGCAGCGCCTTCCGGCGCGCCTCCGCCGGCACCGGCACCGGGCGCTTGTCGAGCAGCGGCGTGTCGGTCATGCCGGGCAGGATTACGGTCAGCCGCAGGCCGTTGTCGCGCTCCTCCTCCATCACCGCGTGCGACAGGGCCATCACCCCGGCCTTGGTCGCCTGGTAGGCGGCGCCGGAGCGGTCGGGCCTGCGCGCCGCGACCGAGGCGATGTGGATGATCAGGCCCTGGCCGCGGCCGCGCATGCCGGGCACCACGGCGCGAGTCAGGTTGAAGGCGGCGGTGAGGTTGGCATCGACCATGCCGGCCCAGCTGTCCGGCGTCAGCTCGCCGAAGGCACGGCGGGCGATGTTGGTGCCGACCGAGTTGACCGCGACATCGATCGCCCCGGCATGCGGCGCCAGGGCCGCGTCCAGCGCCGCCGCATCGGCGGCGTCGGCCGCGATCACCACCGCCGGACGGTCCGGGGCGATTTCGCGGATCTCCCTAGCCACCGCATCCAGCCGCCCACGGTCGCGGCCGAGGAGAAGCAGCGAGCCTCCCTCCCCCGCGGCGGCCAGCGCCGTCGCCCGGCCCATGCCGCTGCCGGCGCCGGCGACCAGGATCGTCCGGCCGGAAAGCACACCCGCCATCGTCAGACTCCTTGCTTGGGCGGCGCCGTCGAGGCCCGCACGATCAGCTGGGGCATGGCGCTGACATGCGCCTCCTGCCCGTCATCGGTGCCCTCGAGCACCCGGATCAGCGCCCCGACTGCGGCTTCCGCCATCGGCGCCAGCGGCTGGCGCACCGTGGTCAGCGCCGGATGCACGACGGCGGCGAGGTCGATGTCGTCGAAGCCGACGATCGAGATGTCGCCGGGGATCGCGGCGCCGAGGTCGCGGGCGCCGGCATAGGCGCCCATTGCGTACATGTCGTTCACCGTGACCACCGCGGTCGGCGGGTCGTCGCGGCTGAGCAGCTCGCGGATGCCGATGCGGCCGAGCTCCGGCCCCTCGGTGTCGCCGTAGCCGCCGATGCCGGCGCCCTGCCAGACCAGGGCGGGGTCGAGCGCCAGCCCGGCCTTGGCCATCGCGGCCTTGAGCCCGTCGAGGCGGCCGGCGCGGCTGGAGGTCTTTATGGGTCCCGACAGGAAGCCGATGCGGCGGTGGCCGAGGCCGACCAGGTGCTGGCCGGCCAGCCGGGCGCCGAGCTCGTTGTCGACGCTGACGCTGCAGGCCACCACCTCCTCCGCGCCATGGCCCTTGCGGTCGAAGGCGGCGACCACCAGGCCGCGCTTGGTCAGATGGGCGATGTGGTCGAAGGACAGCGGCGAGGAGCTGAAGATCACCCCGCGCACGCCGGAGGACAGCAGCGTCTCGGCATAGCGGGCCTCCAGCTGCGGGTCGCGCTCGGCATTGCAGAACAGCACCTTGTAGCCGAGAGCGGTCGCCGCGCGCTCGACCTTGTGCGCCAGCGCCCCCCAGAACGGGTTGGCGACCGACGGCACGATCAGCCCGATGGTGCGGTTGCGGCCGGACTTGAACTGCTGGGCCAGCGCGTTCGGGGTATAGCCGAGATCCTCGATCGCCCGCAGCACACGCGCCTTGGTCTCGGCCTGCATGCGCCGATGCCGGCCGTTCAGCACGTTCGACACCGTGCTGGCCGAGACCCCTGCCGCCCGCGCCACGTCGAGAATGCTCGCCACGTTTCCCCGGCTCATTCGTTCAGTACAACGTTTTATCACGAATAGCGCCGGCCTGCCGCCACTGTCAAATGGCGGATTGCAGGACCAGGCCCCAATTATGAAAATCCTCCGTGTTGACTTGTCCGGCGAAGTTGGTGTTACGTTGCACCAACCGGGCACCAACGAGCCGGTCATGGTGAAAGGCGCAACAAGCGCACCACCGCCCATGGGGGAGGACCCAAATGTCCAGGACACTCAATCGACGCGACGCTTTGCGCTACGGGGCCGGGCTGATGGGAGGGCTGGCTTTGGCCGGCCTCACGCCCCGCGCCTTCGCCCAGGACACGGCCCGCATCCGTTTCGGCGGCTATGTCGAATCGCAGGAGCAGTTGAAGCAGACGCTGGCGACGCTGAAGGCCTATACCGACAGCCATCCGGGGGTCGACATCGTCCCGGAATTCACCAGCTTCGGCGCCTTCACCGACAAGCTGGCGACCGAGGCCGCGGGCGGCAACGCGCCCGACATGTTCAGCGTCAATGTCGACCTGTTGGGCGAATACGCCCGGCGCGGCGTGCTGGCGCCGCTGAACGGCTACATCCCGAAGCCGCTGGACCTGTCCGACTATGTCGACGGGGCGATCAAGGCCGGCACCCTGAACGGCCAGCTCTACGCCATCCCGAACGACTGCATCGCCCCGGCGATCACGGTGAAGACGGCGGTGTTCGAGGAGACGGGCGTGCCCCTGCCCGACCAGATGTGGACCTGGGAGCAGCTGGCCGAGACCGCGGTCGCGATCAGCAAGGCCAAGGGCAAGCGCTTCTGGGGGCTGGAAGATGCGGGGTCGAACTACATCCCCTGCGACGTCTTCCTGCGCGGCATGGGCAAGTCGATGTTCACGCCGGAGCGGCAGTTCAACTTCAGCCGCGAGGACCTGGCCGAATGGTTCGCCTACTGGGCCCGGCTGCGCGACGCCGGCGGCATCCCGCCCGGCGAGGTGCAGGCGCTGGCCAATGGCGACGACCCGGCCCTGACCGGCCTGATCAGCGGCCGCGCGGCGATGTTCGCGTCGCTGACCGACAGCTTCGTCGGCCTGCAGGCGCTGACCGAGGACGACCTGGTGCTGCACATGCTGCCGAACGGGTTCAAAGGCGGCACGCTGGCCCAGCACCACTACACCTATGCCGGCAACTCCACCGGCCTGTGGACCAAGTCGCCGCACAAGGACCGGATCGTCGACATCATCCGGTTCATCCATTTCGAGCCGGCGGGGATCGAGCTGTACTACCGCGGCAGCGGCATGGTGCCGGCGTCCAAGGCCGGCCGGGCCGCCCTGGCCAACGAAGGCACGGACGCGGACCGCAAGATCATCGCCTATATCGACCTGTTGCAGCAGAACCCGGCGCCGCCGCGCTATCCCGGCATCACCGGGATGTCCGGCATGCTGCGCCGGGCCAACGAGGCGGTGGCCTTCGGCAAGATGAAGCCGCAGGAGGCCGCCGACCAGTTCATCGGCGAAGCGAAGGCGCGGCTGTGAGGCGGCGGGGCGCCAATCCGAGGGGCGTGGGCAGCACGGCGGAGCAGAACGGCGCCGCCTTCCTGTTCCTGGCGCCGTGGATCGTCGGCGCCCTGTGCCTGACGCTGGGGCCGATCCTGGCGTCGCTGTACCTGTCCTTCACCAGCTACGACCTGTTCAACCCGCCGGTCTGGGCCGGGCTGCACAATTACGAGCGGCTGCTGTTCGAGGACCCGCGCTATCTCCAGGCGGTCAAGGTCACCTTCAGCTACGTGTTCCTGTCGGTGCCGCTGAAGCTGGCCTTCGCCCTGGCCGTGGCGGTGATGCTGAACCGCGGCATCGCGTTCCTCGGCATCTATCGCGGCCTGTACTACCTGCCGTCGCTGCTGGGCGGCAGTGTCGCCGTCGCCATCATGTGGCGGCAGATCTTCAGCTATGACGGGCTGATCAACCACGTGCTGCTGTGGTTCGGCATCGACGGGCCGAGCTGGATCTCGAACCCGGACACCGCGCTGTACACCCTGGTCAGCCTGGCGGTGTGGCAGTTCGGGTCGCCGATGATCATCTTCCTGGCCGGGCTGAAGCAGATCCCGCAGGATCTGTACGACGCCGCCGCGGTCGACGGCGCCGGCCCGGTGACCAAGTTCCTGCGCATCACCCTGCCGCTGCTGACGCCGATCATCTTCTTCAACTTCGTGATGCAGATGATCGGCGCGTTCCAGGCCTTCACGCCGTCCTTCATCATCAGCAACGGCACTGGCGGGCCGGCGGATTCGACGCTGTTCTACACCCTGTATCTCTACGAGCAGGGCTTCACCAACTTCCAGATGGGCTACGCCTCGGCCATGGCCTGGATCCTGGTCGGCATCATCGCCACCGCCACGGCCGTGGCCTTCCTGTCGGCCCGCTTCTGGGTGCATTACGGGGACGGGCGATGACGGCCCCGGCGCAGGACAGCGGCCGGATGCACAGCGGCAGCCAGGGCCTTCCTTTCTGGATGGCCGATGTCCGGCCGAAGCGGATCCTGATCCACCTGGCGCTGATCGCCGGCGCCATCGTGATGATCTACCCGCTGCTGTGGCTGGCCAGCGCCTCGGTCAAGCCGTCCAACCAGATCTTCTCCGACCCCGGGCTGTGGCCGTCGAAGCTGCGGCTGCAGAACTATGCCGATGGCTGGCGCGGCGCCGCCCTGCCCTTCAGCGTGTTCTTCGGCAACTCGTTCCTGATCTCCGCCCTGGCCGTGATCGGCAACGTCATGGCCTGCAGCCTGGTGGCCTACGCCTTCGCCCGGCTGAACTTCCGGTTCAAGCGCACCCTGTTCGCGCTGATGCTGGCCACCATCATGCTGCCGCTGCACGCGACGCTGATCCCGCAATACATCCTGTTCCACAGCCTGGGCTGGGTGAACACGATCCTGCCGCTGGTGGTGCCGAAGTTCCTCGCGGCCGACGCCTTCTTCGTCTTCCTGATGGTGCAGTTCATCCGCGCCATCCCGCGCGAGCTGGACGAGGCGGCGATGATGGACGGCGCAAGCCCGTTCCGGATCTACCGCTCGATCATCCTGCCGCTGCTGACCCCGGCCCTGGTCACCACCGCGGTCTTCTCCTTCATCTGGACCTATGAGGATTTCCTGACGCCCCTGGTCTATCTGACCGACATGGCCTCCTATACCGTGCCGCAGGGGCTGCGGCTGTTCATGGCCTCGACCGGCGTCTCGGCCTGGGGCCCGATGCTGGCGATGTCGCTGCTGTCGCTGGTCCCCCTGTTCGTCCTGTTCTTCGTCTTTCAGCGCCGGCTGATCGAGGGGATCGCGACGACAGGCCTGAAATGAAACCCATGGGACCACCGATGCTGATCCGCCACGACACCCTGACCCAGCTGGTCGGGGATATCTTCGCCGCCCAGGGCTGCAGCGCCGCCGAGAGCGAGCGCATCGCCCGCTATCTCGTCGCCGCCAACCTGACCGGGCATGACAGCCATGGCGTCATCCGCGTGCCGCGCTATGTCGGCATGCTGGCCAAGGACGAGGTGCGGCGCGACGTCACCGCCGCGGTCGTCACCGACACCCCCGCCTTCGCCCTGGTCGATGGCGGCTACGGCTTCGGCCAGACGGTCGGGCCGCAGGCGGTGCAGCTCGGCATCGACAAAGCGCTGAAGGGCGGCGTCGCGGTGGTCGGGCTGCGCCATGCCGGCCATCTCGGCCGCATCGGCGAATGGGCGGAAATGGCGGCCGATTCCGGCCTGTGCTCGCTGCACTTCGTCAATGTCGCCGGCAGCGAGCTGGTGGCGCCCTTCGGCGGGGTCGAGCGGCGCTTCTCCACCGCCCCCTTCGCCGCCGGCTTCCTGGTACCCGGCCGGGCGCCGGTGATCCTGGACTTCGCCACCTCGCTGGTGGCCGAGGGCAAGGTGCTGGTGGCGGCCAATGGCGGCAAGCCCCTGCCCGAGGGCGCGCTGATCGAGCCGGACGGCACGCTGAGCCAGGCCCCCGACACGCTCTACGGCCCGCCGGTCGCGGGCAAGGCGCGCAACGCCCAGGACGGGCTCGGCGCCATCCGCGCCTTCGGCGAGCACAAGGGGTCGGGCCTGGCCCTGATCTGCGAGCTGGTGGCCGGCGCCCTGACCGGGTCGGGCTGCGCCGGGCCGGGGCCGCGCCGCTTCTGCAACGGCATGCTGTCGATCTACATGGCGCCCGGCCAGTTCGGCTCGGCTGAGGATCTGGCGGCCGAGACCACGCGCTACATCGACTATTTCAAGGCCTGCCGCCCGGCCGAGGCCGGCAGCGAGGTGCTGCTGCCCGGCGAGCCCGAGGCACGCCGCCGGGCCGAGCGCATCGCCGGCGGCGTGCCGTTGCCCGACGAGGTCTGGCGCAGCCTGGGCGAGACCGCCCGGGCCGGCGGCCTCGACCTCGCCCGCTACCCGACCCTGCCAGCGGCCGGAGCATGATCGCTTCAGGTGAACTCTGCGCCTTCGCGTTGCCTCTCCCGCTTCTTGAGTCCCCCCTCCCCTTGCGGGAGGGGAGACTCAGCTTGAATTCGTCTTGCCTACTCCAAACCCGTCATCCCCGCGAAAGCGGGGATCTCGCAACGCTTTGACCGGAAAGAGATTCCCGCTTTCGCGGGAATGACGAAAAGGGCCTTGCCCCGCCGGCCCCTGCCTCCTGGAGGAACAATGTCCGAGCCGATCCTGACCGTGTTCACCAAGCCCTGGACGGGCCCGCTGCCGCAGCTGGCCGACACGGTGGCCGGGCTCGGCCTCCAGGGGGTGGAGCTGCCGGTGCGCCCCGGCTACCAGGTGACGCCGGAGACGGCAGCGACCGGTCTGCCGGCCGCCGCCCGCACTTTGGCGGCGCGCGGCCTGTCGATCCGCAGCATCGCCGGGCCGGTCGACGAGGCCACGGTCGCCGCCTGCGGCGAGGCCGGGGTGCCGATGATCCGGATCTGCGTCGCGGTCGACCCGGCGGTCGGCTTCCGCGCCACGGTCGACGGCTGGCGCCGCCGGTTCGACGCGCTGCTGCCGGCGCTGGAGCGGCACGGCGTGGCGATCGGCATCCAGAACCATTCCGGCGCCCAGATCGGCAGCGCCGCGGGGGTGCTGTACCTGATCGAGCGCTACGACCCGAAGCATGTCTGCGCCGTCCTGGACATGGCGCATTGCGGCGTGGCGGGCGAGCCGGTCGAGCTGGCGGTCGACATCCTGTCGGACCGGCTGCGCCTGGTGAACTTCAAGAGCGCCTATCAGCGCCGGCTGACGCCGCCGGAGGAGGATGCGGTCTACAAGGTGCACTGGACCACGCACCGGCACGCCGCCTATTCCTGGCGCGGCTTCGTGCAGGTGCTGCGGAAGGTGCGCTATGACGGGGCGTATTGCCTGCCGGCCGAGTACAGCCATCCGAGCGGCCAGGGCCAACGCATGGGGGATGAGGTGGTGCCGTTCCTGAGGGGGGATATCGGGTATTTGAAGGGGTTGCTGGGGGAGGTGTGAAAATCTGGAGTTCAGGCGGAGAAGCGGTCGCCGGAAGCGGCCGCCCCCTCTGTTGGGACCCGAGCATCAGTCTGTGAGTTTGCTGTGTTTCGTTCTTCTTTAATATTACTACATCTTCGAACATGAATAAGGTGGCTTAATCTCCTTATTTATAAACGATCCAATAGAATCTGAAGATATTAATCTTTCAAACATAAATAATGGAACATTATAATATTGATATACGCCGGATTTTATGAACTCCACTTCAAGTGTTTCGCTATTTTTATCATAACCAATTGAGGCAATACTTGTTGAACTAACAGATTGTCGCTCCAATTTATTTTTCCTCCTCTATTTTATATTTTAATTTTGAATTTTGAGAACGCCAAGCAGCCACTAGCGCGATATAGTCACCTTTTGCCGGCTCTTTCGACCAAGATGCAGCGACTAGCGGATCTCCGCTCTCGGGACGCTCCCCTTCACGAGGCAACGTCACACGGCAGCGAATCGGTAATCGTGCTGCTTCGCCGATGATAATGGCTTCGCCCGTACGCAGAACGGGAAGGCTATCGACCACTCCACTTAAATTGTCAGGTAAGGCAGCCTGGACTTTAGCACGATCATTTCCATTCGAAAGCCTAAGCGAAAAAAAAGTCCCACATTGCGAAAGTATAGTCTCGTCTATTTCCGATGGTCGTTGACTAACAATCATCGCACCCACACCGAACTTACGTCCCTCCTTAACAATTCGCTGAACCATCTCTCGAGCGGGGCTTTCCGTATCTTTTCCGAGATATCGATGCGCCTCTTCCATGACAACAAGCTGCGGCCGTTGCCGACCACCCTCTGGTAGCTCCCGTCCCCAAAACAAGCCCTCGTAAATAATGTTCAGAATGCCACCGATAAGACGCGACATCACTACGCTTGGAATACCGGACAGATCCAATATGGTAATGGGTCGATCATGACCAATCCAACTTTCTAGCAATTGGGGCAGATCTTTGGCGACGGCACCACTAAGGTTAGGCTCCCAATCATCCGGATGCATCATGAAATCATACCGCCGGTCTAAGAGCCTCGACCGCAGCTGGGATAGCTGGCGCCGAATTGAGAGAACGCCGATGTTGTTGGTGAATGGGGACGTATTGCCGAGGCCTGGCATAGGATATTGCGGTGGAGAGAGAGTTTCGGCATCACCCTTAGGCTCCAGACTCAATCAGATCCAGAAGACAAGCAAAGTTGCGAGGGCGACGGCGGACAAGAAGTTTCGGGCCAGCTTGTCGTAGCGAGTGGCGATACGTCTGAAATCCTTCAATCGGCCGAAAGCATTCTCGATCAGATGGCGAGATTTGTAGCGAGCCTTGTCGAGCGGGATCTTGCGCTTGCGGTTGGCCTTGCCGGGGATCACTGGCCGGCCGCCGCGGGCGCGGATCATCGCGCGCAGGCCGTCGGCATCGTAGCCCTTATCGCCGATGAGATAGCCCAAGCCCGCCGCCCGCTCGATCAACTTCGGTGCAGCGGTCACATCGGCGACGTTGCCGGGCGTGAGGTCGACGACGAAAGGGCGGCCGATCACGTCGGTGAGCGCATGGATCTTCGTTGTGTTCCCACCGCGCGAAGGCCCGATGGCCTGCGCCTTGGCCCCCCTTTTCCGCCATAGGCGGCGCGCTGGGCCTTCACGTAGGTGGCGTCGATGGCGACGGCGTTGGTCGCCGCACCGGCGCTGGCGAGCGCTTCCAGCATGCCCGTCCAGAAGCGCTTGCGCGACCAGCGGTTGAAACGGTTGTAGATGGTCGTGGCCGGGCCATACGCCCCGGGGCAATCTTGCCAGCGACAGCCGGTCCTCAAGACGTGGAAGATGCCCGACATGACGCGACGGTCGTCCTGGCGCCGCGCCCCAGGCTGGTTCGTCGGCATGAACGGCTCGATCGCCGCCCACTGCTCGTCGTTGAGCCAGAACAGATTGCTCATCAGTCGTCCCCGCTCCCTTCTGGTCGATCCGGAATCCGGGTGAATCACGATTCACCGACTTCATCAAGAGGATGATTGGGTTTTAACCCTAGCAATTATCGCAGAATCTGTCCTAGCTTGATTATTCCAGGTTTTTAACTCCGGATCTATGAGTTCGAACCACAGTTGCTTTAAGCTAAAAGGTATTGGACTCTCCAAAGTTAATGATGTTACATCGACACCTGGAAAATCGGATGTCTCCGAAACGGATATTTTTGCATCTAGTATCTTATCCTGAATAGCTGTTAGTGCCTTTTCTTCGACCTTCCCCATAAGGAAAAGAATCAGATCATCTATATCCATCGCCCAGTATGGAACGACTAGCTTCTCCTCAGTAGGTCCTGGATTAACCTTGAATGTTTTAGCAACATTCGAAAGAGCTTTTGTGTACTCCCCATGAATGTCCAGAAGCAGGATACGAGCAGATGGAAAAGATTTTTCCTTTCCTTGCCCTACTGAAATTGACCTGAGAAGGCTGGCGACGGTGGTCGATTTTCCTGATCCGGTAGATCCAAGGATAGCTGAGTGCCTGCTCACGAGTCTATCGAGGTCGATTCTGACTGGAATGCTCTCCGCCGCTGCAAGACGACCCACTGTTACCTGACCTGAATCCGATGTCCCATATATTTTGCCGAGATCCTCTTCGGTAACTAAATGCGCCTCATCATTTATCGACGGATACTGACTAATGCCACGTTCAAAGGTAGCCTCGACAATTTCGCCAACGAGCTGAATCGTCATCCATCGCTCACCGCGAGCTGCCGCGTCCCTAAGCGTCTCAGGCGTTGCACTTGCCCCAACGTCGGCGATGATGCCGTATAGATCATGGTAACCTTGTGGGATTCTGACAAAACTTCCCACCTGGCCAACTCGATAAGTTCGTCCTCCGATGATCGCGATACCTGAGGCGATTCCCTCAAATTGCCGGACGCTGATTGTGGCTCCAGACACCGCTCCGACATATCCCAGCAGGGTCGGCGCGCTCATGGCGCCGCACTCGGAGCGGCTATTGGGGAGAAGATTTGTGCTGAACGGGAGGCTGCAAAAAATTTGCAGAATGGTTCAACTGCCCCGAGCAGAAATTGTTCCGGGTCAGATCCCTTAGCTTGTCCCCAGTAAGTAGAGCGAATTGGGCCCCAGTCCTTGCTGGGAAGATCTGCGGGGACGACCCAAGGCCCCGCGGTGCAGTTGATCATCGCCTTATCGCGTGCGTACACACTGAAATTTGGGCGCTTTCGTGCTAGATCGCATGCGGCCCCCTCCTCCGCGAGAGTTTTGAACTGAAATGCAAACACACTGGCGGCTGCATTTTCAGCTAACCCTTCATCAATCCGCGCAGCGACATGAGCGTCGGCGTAAGAGAAGCCTATGGAAATTAACAATGTGTCATTGGCGCTAAGGAATGTCCTCAACCGATCAAATAGAGCTGTGTAGGGTGCCTTTTGCGTCTGGTCATATTTGAGGTGTTCCGGGAAGACAAGGTGCGTCGCGCTCCGATTCCCAGTTCGAATGACCTCTTCTCGTTCGCCGGCGCTCCACCCCAGAGATCCGTGAAGTTTCCATAAGCGTGTCCACCGAGAAGGAAGATCGTTACGCGAGACAGAGACCGGATCAAAGAAGGGCTCTCGACCGCCTACGAAACCATCGAAGTATGGCGCGCGGATCGCTTCGAACGCTTCCTCAAGTAGAAGATCATAGTTGGTGGTAAAAATCTCGATGGGACTATCTCTAGAAGTTCCGGTTATCCAATTTACTAAGTCAGAGTAGGCAGAATTTGGCTTTGGCAGCAATACATCGACAATTTTTCCAATTTCAGCACAAATGTCACTACCGAACTCATCAAATCCTGGTCCATCCATATTGTGAAGCTTAGTATTTCCAATTACTTTTGCCAAAATTCGGACTCTAGAAAGAATTGTCTCTATATCATTCTTGGGTAATTCTTCCTTAAGAGAATTGATCTGAGGTCCATATTTCCCAGCCAGGGCTGTCAAGACTTTGTCTGTTAGGCCAACCACGGCTGGTATAAGAGGATAGGTGCCGTCAGCTTTAGCCATTCCGGCGGGCGCTCCCGCTCCGATAAGAAATCCAATTCTTTTGCGACCCTGCGCAATGATAGTGCGCAGCGACGCCATATATTGATCAGGGTTGTGAATATTTATAGCCATATATTTTTTCCTAAAGCAAGGCCTTTTTCTAAAATTATTGTGGTTCTACTTGAAGTTTTTTTCTCGTTCTAAAACTTTTACTGCGAGACGTTGGGTAAGCGGGGCACCTATTGTCTCCGAATACAGAATAATTTACACAGCAAAATGGCTTAAGGCTCCGTCTTTGCAATGGTAGCTCATATGTGGGCTGAGAAGCCAGCGCGCTCGTGTCTGCCGAGCCGTTGGCCTTCAACAGCGCACTCGATGGTCAGGGTACGCCCACCCCAACGCAATTTGACAACCCCCGCCACCCCGCGCTAGCATCGTTTGTGTACAAACAATAACCGCCGGGGAGCGTTTCATGTCTTTCACACTCAATCGACGCCGGTTCGGCGCCCTGCTCGGGGCCGGGCGCTGGCCGGAGCGATGCCGCTGCGCCGGGCGCGGGCGGCCGAGACCATCTATGTCCTGAACTGGCAAGGCTACGGCACCGACGATGCCTAGGCCCTGAAGGCCTTCGCCGGACGGCCGGCAGCGAGGTCAGGCGCGACCACTTCAACGCCTAAGCGGAAATGCGGACCGAGCTGCGCAAGGCCCGGCCGCAGAGGGCGGGGCCGCCCCCCCAACGGCAGCTGCTGAGTCAGGAAGCGATGATCGGTACACGCTCCATTTCGAGCAGGATATCCATCAGAGTTCGATGGTGGAATTCAAAGCCACGCCCATCGATCAGCCTCGGCGCCCCGATATTGGCGTAAGGCGTGAGCCGACGGAACAAGTCGGAGCATCTCGAGACATCGACCCGCACGTCGAACCCGGCATCGGCGAGAGACTGCGCATTGCCGATGATCTGGGTGATGTTCCGGGACAGCGTCAGTATCCCGACGCCTGTCCAATCTTCTTCCGATGCCACGGTCTTCAGCGCCGCAACGCATCTCTGGACCAGCGACGGCACCTTGGTGTGAAGGCTGTCCAGTGTCTGACGACGAGCCGCGATCGCTGTTTCGTACCGCGCGGTGAGCGTGGCTTCCGTGACAGTCCCGAACGAGGACGCCGTGAGCTCGTCGATCCGGCTGACGATCCCGTCGCACAAGGCCTTCTCGGCATCGAGGGTGCGCCAGCTGTTCCGGATCTCCAGAGCCAGCCTGCGAACCTGATCGGCCTGGCCGTAGAACTTGCCGGCCTCTATGCACGCCGCTTTCGCGGCTTCGTACCGTCTTTCCCATTCGGCCAGGGAGAACGGCTTCGGGTTCATCAGCGAGAGCTGATCCCATCGCACGGCGGCGTACAGCGTCTCCAGCTCCCTCAGGGCCTGGCCCATGCCGGTTCTGCGGGTCTTGGCCAGGCGACCCCTGTTCCGTGCCCAATGCTCGCTTGTCAGGACCTCGGCGAGCGGCGGGGCCACGGCGACGGGCTGGCTCGCGAACGCCGCCGTGTTGGCGGCCTCCTGGTGCCGCCGGTCGAAACCGGCCTCCGGCCGCGACAAGACCTCATCGACCCTCCCGAACCGCGCCGGCCGGCCTGCAGTCGCCTTGGGCGGCAAGGGGGGCAGATCCTTCTCGCGTGGATCGACGCCCGCAGGCCTGTCGAAGGACGGCTTGAGTGCGGTTGCGGCGGACGGCCGGGCGCCTTGGGCCGACAGTCCTGTCGAAGCGGGAGCTGCAGGATGGTCGCTCCGCCGGCCCCGACCGCCATCCGACGGTCCCGCCCGCCGGGGCAATGCGGATGAGCGACTGAACGCGGCCAGCTCTTCCTCCGAATGGAACATGCGTCCGCTGCCGTCCGGCAACAATGGCAGTGGCCTGATCGCCGGCCGCTCGTTCCGAGGAATGCTGCATAACTCGCCCACCCAGCTCTCAAATGTGTCGGGGCCGCTCTGCGACAGGCTTGCAGCGGGGGATGGCTTCCGGTCGGGCATCGAATCCGTATCCGTGAGATCTGGCACCATGAACCGGCGGCGGCACAGCCGCCGGGAGGATCGAACGATGCTCAGACTTGTGTGCTCGCATCGTTTCGGCCGAGCCCTTTCCGGTTACGGATGCAGCAGAGTGACTCGCATGCGCCATTGCGAGCAGCGCCGGCCGCTTCTTCGACGGGACCGTCATGGCCTCCGCGCGGACGCGGCGCTGCAGGTCGAGAGAACGCCGTTCCTGGCTGTTGCTGATCGCGTTCCCGGGCCTGCTTCCATCGCCCTGAGCGACTTGGCCCAGCCGGCCTCTAAATCCGCCTGCAGGTCTTCATCGGCTTTGAATAAATATCATACGAATGTATGTAACCCAGCTAAGCCTCCCAGCAGTCATGCCGAGGCCGGACGGTCTCTGGAGGGAAGCCCGCCCTGGCTCCTGCGAGCGCGGCCCCGCTTCGATTCGTGCCGGGCAACAGGCTCTACGCCCCGATCTGCGGCCGGGCACACTCCCTTTGCCGCAACCATCGACCATAAGGGGTACATAGACCCTCATTGATTTTGCATAAAATATCATACAATTATATTTGAAATGGCCCCGCGGAGCCAACCGGTGATGGCAAACCGTATCGGCTCTGCGAGCGAGAATTAGAAGCAGCAAGAAGCCTTCATTTGAATGAAGCGGGAAGGTCGAGCCTTACTTCAGATAGAACAAGAGGCGATTATGCATTTCGTTAGAAGTGAAGCGGCAGCGCTTCCCGCCATCATTGGGGCGGCAGGACCGGCAATCGATTGTTCCGCCGGGGATCGAACGGCGGACCATCCCGTGCCGGGCCCGACGGTCGCGATCATCGACAGACGGGCCCTGGGCCGGGAGACCCTGACGCAGGCGCTGGCGGCAACGGATGCGCGCCTTCGGATTCGGGCATTCGCCGACATCGGCGAGTGGGAACGGAGCGCGGAACGGGGCGACACCTCGGTGATCCTGCTGGAGTGCGGCGCGGCCGGCCACGATCATCGGCCCCTTGGGGACGAGCTCCGGGCGCTGGTCGCCGCGCATCCCGGCATCCCCGTGGTCGTGATGGGCGAAAGCGAGGATCCCCGCCATGTCGCCGAAATCCTGGGGCAGGGAGCCCACGGCTACATCCCGACCAGCGTCAGTCTGAGCGTCGCGATCGGCGCGCTTGGCCTCGCGATGGCCGGAGGTACTTTCGTCCCTGCCAGTGCCCTCCGGAACTCAGGCCATGAGCGGCCGGAGTGCGAGCAAACCGTCCACAGCCTGTTCGGCCTCTCGGAACGACAGGGCGTCGTTGCCGATGCCGTCGCCCTGGGCAAGCCGAACAAGATCATCGCCTATGAGCTGGATCTGTGTGAAAGCACCGTGAAGGTGCACATCCGGTCCATCATGAAGAAGCTGCAGGCCCGGAACCGGACCGAGATCGCCTTCAAGCTGCACGCGGCGAAAACCCGCGCCGCCTGACATGGAAAGGCCGCCATTGTCTGGCGGCCTTTCCAGCTTCAAGCGTTCCTTCCCGATCCGTCAACACGGGCAAGAATACTTTATCCGCAATACCGTGTGCCGGGTGACGGCCCGAACACATTCATTTCCTCGGTCGAAGCGAAGTAACCATAACACGCTATTCAAATACGCCAAATACGCCTTTCGAAGTAGGCGGCCTTTTTCGACGCCAGATGCCGGGCCGGCTCTCATCGCCGGGAGGCCATCGCGCTGGGCGACAGGCCTAACCCATCCGGCCCTGGAATGCCCTTGCAGGTTGCTGCCTCGCCTACGCCTCCTCCCTCGAAAGGCGTATCGTCGATTATATTGCTTTCGTATAAAAAGTCATACAGATATAGCTGAACCTAACCCAACTGCCTCCCCGCGCAGCCCACTGGCTGTGCGAGCGAAAATTAGAGCGCAAAGCGCCTTCGATAGGATGAAGCGGAAGGGGGAACACTACCCTCCGATACAGCATAGGTTGGATTATGCATTTCATCAGCAATCAAGCCGATGCGCGTCCCGCCATTATCGGGACGGCGGAAGCTGAGATTGATCATTCCACCAGGGACCGGACGGTGGACCATCCCGTTCCTGGTCTGAGAATGGTCGCGATCATCGACAGGCGCGCCCTGGGCCGCGAAGCCCTGACGCAGGCGCTGGTGGGGGCCGACGCCCGCTTTCAGAGCCAGGCATTCGCCGATATCGGTGAATGGGGGCGGAGCCCGGATCGACACGAAACCTCGGTGATCCTGCTGGAGTGCGGCGCGGTCAGCCATGATGGCGCGTCACCCGAGGACGAGCTCCGTGCGCTGGTCGGCGCCCATCCCGACATCCCTGTGGTCATGATGGGCGAAAGCGAGGATCCCCGTTATATCGCCGAGATCCTGGCACAAGGGGCCCGCGGCTATATCCCCACCAGCGTCAGCCTGAGCGTCGTGATCGGGGCGCTTTGCCTCGCGATGGCCGGAGGCACTTTCGTTCCTGCCACCGCCCTCCGGAACTCCGGCCATGAGCGGCCGGAGCGCGATCAGACCGTTCACAGCCTGCTCGGCCTCTCGGAACGGCAGGCCGCAGTCGCAGATGCCGTCGCCCAGGGAAAGCCGAACAAGATCATCGCCTATGAGCTTAACCTGTGTGAAAGCACCGTGAAGGTACACATCCGTACCATCATGAAGAAGCTGCAGGCCCGGAACCGGACCGAGATCGCCTTCAAGCTGCACGCGGCGAAAACCCGCGCCGCCTGACATGGAAAGGCCGCCATTGTCTGGCGGCCTTTCCAGCTTCAAGCGTTCCTTCCCGATCCGTCAACACGGGCAAGAATACTTTATCCGCAATACCGTGTGCCGGGTGACGGCCCGAACACATTCATTTCCTCGGTCGAAGCGAAGTAACCATAACACGCTATTCAAATACGCCAAATACGCCTTTCGAAGTAGGCGGCCTTTTTCGACGCCGGATGCCGGGCCGGCTCTCATCGCCGGGAGACCGGCCGGCGACCCTCCAACGCAATTTGACAACCCCCGCCACCCCGCGCTAGCATCGTTTGTGTACAAACAATAACCGCCGGGGAGCGTTTCATGTCCATCATCCTCAATCGGCGCCGCTTCGGCGCCCTGCTCGGAGCCGGCGCGCTGGCCACCGGGTTGCCGCTGCGCCGGGCGCGGGCGGCCGAGACCATCTATGTGCTGAACTGGCAGGGCTACGGCACCGACGAGGCCTGGGCCCTGAAGGCCTTCACCGAGAAGACCGGCATCGAGGTCAAGCACGACTATTTCAACTCCGAAGAGGAGATGCTGACCAAGCTGCGCACCAACCCCGGCACCTATGACGTGGTGCTGATCAACAGCGCCCGCACCCTGCAGGCCCAGGCCGAGGACCTGCTGGAGCCCCTGGACCTGGCCAAGGTGCCGAACGCCGCCGACCTGGCGCCGGCGCTGCGCGACCACGCCAATTTCCACAAGGACGGCAAGGCCTATGGCGTGTCCTGGCTGTGGGGCATCAACGCGCTGGGCCTGCGCCGCGACAAGGTCAAGGCCGACAGCTTGGCGGTCCTGGCCGACCCGGCCCAGGCCGGCCGCGTCGCCCTGTTCGACGACGCCGTCACCGCGATCGGCATCGGCGCGCTGATGACCGGGCAGGACATCAACACGCCCAAGGACATGGCCGCCGTCGCCGCCAAGCTGAAGGAGCTGAAGCCCGGCGTGAAGCTGTTGTGGTCCAGCGAGGACCAGTGGAACAAGGCCTTCGCCGCCGGCGAGTTCGACGTCTCGATCTACTGGTCGGGCGCGGCCGTGCGGTCGCAGCGCAACTTCAAGCTGGCGGTCGACTTCGTGGTGCCGAAGGAAGGCGGGATCGGCTGGATCGACGGGCTGTCGGTGCCGGCCACCAGCACCCGCAAGGCGTCCGGGCTGGCCTTCATCAACTACATGATCGACCCCGGCTTCTACGACTATTGGGCCACCAATGTCGGCGCCCCGGCCTCGGCCAACGCCAAGGCCATGGCGGCGCTGCCGGCCGACGACCTGAACAAGCAGATCCACAAGGCCGAGTACCTGTCCCAGCTGCAGTTCATGTCGCCGCTGAGCGACGACCAGCGCACCGCCTTCTCCGACCTGTGGCAGGAGACGAAGGCGTTCTACGCGGGGTGACCGCCCGCGAATGCTGATGGTGCGGCCTGCCCTGTTACTCTCCCCCTCCCGCGGGGGGAGGGGGTAGGGGGAGGGGTATGTCGAAGCCGGGATCGGTCCTGCGTCGTCTGTGCTTGCGGCAGCAGCCCCCTCCCCCTACCCCCTCCCGCGGGGGGAGGGGGAGGATGAAAAGGCAGCGCTGGAAAAGTCGGGCGGCTGTCTTTCACTGTCATGCCCGAGGATGACAGAAGAAGAGTATGAGGATGGGTGCAAGGGAATGACCCGATGACCGAGCTGGCGGCGCCGACCACCGCTTCCGCCGTCACCGCGCCGGCCACGGGCGGGGCGGAGAAGCGCGGCTGGCTGGCCACGGCGGGGCTGCTGCTGCCGGCCTATGGCTGGCTGACGCTGGCGATCTTCCTGCCGCTCCTGATGATGCTCGGCTTCTCCTTCCTCAAGGTGGCGCCCTTCGGCGGCCGGGCGATCGTCTGGACCCTCGACAACTACCTCGCCTTCCTGAAGCGGCCCTATCTGCGCGACGTCGCCTGGACCTCGCTGTCGATCGGGATCTGGGCCACGCTGATCTGCGCCGTCATCGGCCTGCCGGCGGCGCTGGCCCTGGCGCGCTCCACCTTCGGCCGCACCCGGCAGGTGCTGTTCCTGCTGATCATCCTGCCGTTCTGGACCAACGGGCTGGTCCGCGTCTTCTCCTGGACCATGGTGCTGCGCGACGGCGGCATCATCGACGGCCTGTACCACTGGGTGCTGCCGGACGCGGCGCCGCTGGGCCTGCTCTACACCTACCCCGCCATCGTGGTCGGGCTGGTGCATGCCTACCTGCCCTACATGATCCTGACCTGCTACCTGTCCCTGGTGGCGATCGACGACCAGATCCTGGAGGCGGCGCGCAGCCTGGGCGCCCGGGCGCCGGTGGTGTTCTGGAAGATCATCCTGCCGCTGGCGACGCCGGGGCTGGTCTCGGGCTCGGTCCTGATCTTCGTGCCGGTGATCGGCAGCTTCATGGAGCCGCGCATCCTCGGCGGCCGGGTCGGCGTCACCATGGGCACGGTGATCGAGGACCAGTTCACCCAGGCCTTCAACTGGCCGCTGGGCGCCGCCCTGTCCTTCACCATGCTGGCGATCGTGCTGGCAATCTTCGCCCTGGCTGCGCCGGTGCTGAAGCGCCAGCAGGGAGGGGCGCGGGCATGACGAGCATCCTCGCCACGACTTTCCTGGAATCCCTCAACGCGCCGCCCCCCTTCAAGTCCCCCCTCCCCTTGCGGGAGGGGGGCAGGGGGAGGGGTCTGCGCGCGTCCGCGCGCGAATGGGCAAAGGACCGCCTGCGGCATCCGGGCCGGCCCACGACAGTCCAGGCCGGCCCGGGCGGAGGGGCCCCCCTCCCCCTACCCCCCTCCCGCGGGGGGAGGGGGGACTCAAAGGGGGCGATGCGTGAATCCGATCGTGCCGCGACCGGGGGAGACCGCCGATGAAACGCCTCGGCCTCGCCCATCTCTGGATCGTCATCGCCTTCCTGTACCTGCCGATCGCGGTGATGGTGGTGATGGCGTTCAACGCCTCGCCGCTGTACCAGTTGCCCTTCGAATTCTCGCTCGACTGGTTCGCGAAGCTGCCGGACAACGACCGGCTGCTGTCGGCCAGCGGCAACAGCCTGGTCTTGGCCGTGGTCACCGCCATCCTGGCCACCGCAATCGGCACCCCGGCCGCGCTGGCCCTGTCGCGGCGCAAGTTCCGCGGCCGGTCGCTGCTGCAACTGCTGCTGCTGCCGCCGATCGCCATCCCCTGGCTGATCACCGGCACCGCCATGCTGGTGTTCTTCTTCTCCACCGGCATCGGCCGCGGCCTGTTCGCCATGACCATCGGCCATGTCGCCCTGGCCATCCCCTATGTCGTGCTGGTGGTCGGCACCGGGCTGCAGTCGCAGCGCGCCGACCTGGAGGAGGCGGCGATGAGCCTGGGGTCGACGCCCTTGCACGCCTTCTTCAGCGTCACCCTGCCGCTGCTGCTGCCCAGCATCATCGCCGCGGCGCTGTTCGCCTTCGCCGTGTCGCTGGACCAGTTCGTGGTCTCCTACTTCCTGGCGACGCCCGGCGTCACCACCCTGCCGGTGGAGATCTACTCCGCCATCCGTAAGGGCTTCACGCCGGAGATCAACGCCATCTCCACCATCCTTCTGGGCGCCTCGATGGTCCTGGTCCTGGCCTTCGCCCTGCTGTCGAACATGGGAGGCGCCCGTGAGCGGCGTTGAGGTCACCGCGATCAGCAAGCGCTACGGCGCCGCCACCGTGCTGGACCGGATCAGCGCGACCTTCGAGGCCGGGCGCTTCACCAGCCTGCTCGGCCCCTCCGGCTCGGGCAAGACCACGCTCTTGCGCATCGTCGCCGGCTTCGTGGTGCCGGATGAGGGCGAGCTGCGCATCGGCGCCGAAGAGGTCACGCGGGTGCCGGTGTGGAAGCGGCGCATCGGCATGGTGTTCCAGTCCTACGCCCTGTTCCCGCACATGACCGTGCTGCAGAATGTGATGTTCGGGCTGAACCGGCGCGGCGTGCGCGGCCCCTCCGCCGCCAAGGAAGCGCGCGAGGCGCTGGAGATGGTGCGCCTGTCCGGCTTCGAGGGCCGCAGCCCGAAGCAGCTGTCCGGCGGGCAGCAGCAGCGCGTCGCCCTGGCCCGCGCCATCGTCACCAAGCCGACCGTGCTGCTGCTGGACGAGCCGCTGTCGGCGCTGGACCGGCGGCTGCGGCAGGAGATGCAGGTCGAGCTGAAGCGGATCCAGCGCGAGAGCGGCCTGACCACCATCTTCGTCACCCATGACCAGGAGGAGGCGCTGACCCTGTCCGACCGCATCGCCATCCTGGACCGCGGCCGGATCGTGCAGGACGGCGCGCCGGGCGAGATCTACGAACAGCCGCGCACCCGCTTCGCCGCCGGGTTCCTGGGCGACGCCAATTTCCTCGAGGGCACGGTGAAGGCCGGCGGCGTCGAGGTGCAGGGCGGCATGGTGCGGGTCGCGGGGCCGCTGCCGGCGGCCGGGTCCAAGGTGACGCTGGCGGTGCGGGCCGGAGAAGATGGTGATCCTGGCCCCGAACACCCCGCACAGCTTCGACAACGCCCTGCCGGCGACCTTGCGCGAGGTGATCTATGCCGGCGCCGTCTCGACCTATCTGCTGGCCGGGCCGGACGGGCGCGAGCTGAAGGTCTTCTCGCAGAACCGGTCTCAGGATGCCGCCGCGCCGGCGCCCGGCGCCGCCGTCACCCTGGGTTGGTCCGCCGCCCACACCATCGCGCTGGAGGACTGAATGCTGCGCTTCGGGCCGCTGTCGCCGAACACCGTCCATGTCGCCATCGACCTACAGCGCCTGTTCGCCGAGGACACGGTGTGGTCGACCCCGACGCTGATGGGCGTGGTCCCCAACGTCGCCGCGCTGACCAAAGCCGGCCGCACCCTGTTCCCGCGCTTCGTGACGCCGGAGCGGGCCGAGGACGCGTCCGGCACCTGGCGCCGCTATTACACGCATTGGGCCGCGGTGACCCGGCCGAACCTGGCGCCCGGCATGCTGGATCTGGTGGCGGAGCTGGCGGCGCTGGCCGCGCCCGGCAGCGTCATCGACAAGCCGACCCATTCCGCCTTCGCCGCGCCCGAATTCGTCGACCGGCTGGCCGCGCTGGGCGCCGACACGCTGATCGTCACCGGGGTGGAGACCGATGTCTGCGTCCTCGGCACCATCCTGGACGGCATCGACCGCGGCTTCCGCATCGTCGCCGTGTCCGACGCGATGACCAGCTCGTCGCTGCCGGGCCACCACGCCACGCTGGACCTGATCCTGCCGCGCTTCGACCAGCAGGTGGAGATCGTCACGACCGAAGCGGCCCTGCGGGCCTGGAGCTGAGATGCTGCGCGATACCACCGTCCCGCTCGCCCGGGCCTGGAACACCTGGTCCAGCCGCCCGGCCGAGATGGTGTTCCTGCCGCTCGGCGTGCGGGTGACGCCGCTGGCCTATGCCGACAGCAGCCGCAGCGCCACGCTGTTCCCGGCGAAGTCGGTCCGCTACGGCCGCCATGCGCTGGACGGCAGCCTGGTGGAGCTGGACCTCGACCATGCCGGCACCGGCCTGGCCTGGCGCTGGGCCAAGCGCGGGCCGTTCGAGCTGTCCGGCACCTGGCGCACCATGAAGACCGGCGAATGGGGCCTGCGCTTCTGGTTCAACCTGTGCCTGTCGGCCGAGGACGGCCAGGTGGTGCGCTGGGACCCGGCGGGCGCTGCGGTGGTCAAGGTCGGGCACCGCTTCGTCGCCCTGGCCAGCGCCGAGCCGCCGGTGCAGGTGACCGGCCACGCCACGGTCGAGGCCGTGGCTGCGGATTACGAGACCAACGGCTATTTCCATCTCGGCGCGCGGTCGGAGGCGGCGCCGGTGCTGGTGCTGCGCTTCAACCTGGAGATGATGCGCGACGGCGGCATCGGCGTCGCCGTGGCCGACCGGGCGGATCTGGCGGTCGAGCGCGCCCGCGCGCTGGCGGCCGAGCCGGACGAGGCCCCTGCCCTGCCGGGCCAGACCGGGGCCCAGGCCGGGGCGCTGGACGCGCTGCGCGACGTCATGGCCTGGAACACCGTCTGGGACGAGGTCAACCACCGGCCCTACACCTCGATCAGCCGCAACTGGAACCTGTCGAAGTTCGGCGGCTTCGGCGTCTGGCTGAACGACCAGCTCTACAACGCGCTGCTGACCGGCACTCTCGACCAGGAGATGGCGCGCGAGAACCTGGCGGCGTCGCTGGCCAGCGCCACGCCGGAGGGCAACCTCGCCTGCCTGCTGACCGCCAACGACGCCTGGGTCGACCGCACCCAGCTGCCGATCGGGTCGTTCCTGCTGTGGCTGATCTATCTCCGCTCGCGCTCGCGGCCGATGCTGGAGCTGGCCTATGCCACCCTGGCGCGCAACCACGCCTGGTGGTGGCGCGAGCGCGACCCGCGCGGCCGCTTCCTGGTCTCCTACGGCACCTCGGATGTCGGCGAGGGGCTGTACAAGGGCACCTCCTTCGGCGCCCGCAACGAATCCAGCATGGACAACTCGCCGATCCATGACCAGGCGGCCTACGACCCGGAGACGCGGACCCTGAGGTCGGAGGATGTGGGGCTGAACAGCCTGCTGGCCTTCGACGCCGAGGTGCTGTCCTGGATCGCGGCCGAGCTGGGCGACGATGCCGCCGCGGCCGCCCATGCCCAGACCGCTGCCCGCACCCGGGCGAAGATCGGCACGGAACTGTGGGACGACAGCCGCGGCATCTTCGCCAACCGGCTTTGGTCCGGCGATTTCGTGCGCAGCCTGGGGCCTACCAGCTTCTACCCGCTGATCTGCGGCGCCGCCTCGCCCGAGCAGGCGCAGCGTCTGCTGGCCCATCTCGCGGACCCGGCCACCTTCGGCGGCGAATTCGTCATCCCCGGCACCACGCGGGACGACCCGGCGGCGAAGGACAATTCCTACTGGCGCGGCCGGATCTGGCCACCCTTGAACTGGATGGTCTGGCACGGGCTGCGCCGCAACGGCTTCGACCGTGAGGCCGCGCGCCTGGCCGAGGACAGCGTCCGCCTGTTCCGCGGCGTCTGGGACGAGCGCCGGCTGTGCCCGGAGAACTTCAACGCCGAGACCGGCGAGCCGATGGACCAGCCGGACACCGAGGGCTTCTACAGCTGGGGCGCCCTGCTGCCGGCGCTGGGCGTGGCCAGCGTGATGGACATCAACCCCTGGGCCGGGTGGGAACTGGTCAATGACGGCGCCGACGCGACGCTGGGCCCGATCGCCAGCCCCGCCGGCGCGGTGACGGTCGCCATCGAAGGCGGCGTGCTGGCGCTGCGCCGCGGCAGCCGGACCCTGCTGGAGACGAATCTGGTCGGCCGCCTGTCGCAGCTGCGCTTCGGCGAGGGCGACATCGCCGTCACCCTGCCGCCGGAGCTGCCGGCGGGCGCCTGGCTGCGCTTCCCGTCGTTGGCGCCGGACCGGGTGCTGGATCTGCGGATCGGCGACGAGCCCCACACGCTGCGGGCCGAGGGCGGCGTCACCATGGACCTGCCCGCCGGCGCCGCCGGCCGCACGCTGCGGGTGATCCTGGCCGGGTGATGGGCGTCGTATCAACGGGCCGAAATATTTAACCCGTCATGGCGAGGAGCGAAGCGACGTGGCCATCCAGCGGCTCGATCTCTGGATGGCCACGCCCCTTGCGGGGCTCGCCATGACGAGGAAGGGCTAAAGCCCCTTGTATCAGCCCGCCGGCGCCTCGCCATAGGCTTCGCTGGCGGCCAGCAGCTCCTGCGTGTAGGGGTGCGCGGGGGTGCCGGCGCGCAACGTCGCCGCGTCGAAGCCGTCGACGATGCGGCCGCCCTGCATCACCGCGATGCGGTGGCACATATGGGCGACCACGGCGAGGTCGTGGCTGACCAGGATGTAGGTCAGGCCCCGCTGCGCCCGCAGGTCCATCAGCAGGTTCAGGATCTCGGCCTGGACCGAGACGTCGAGGGCGGAGGTCGGCTCGTCCAGCAGCAGCACCTCCGGCTGCAGCATCAGGGCGCGGGCGATGGCCACGCGCTGGCGCTGGCCGCCGGACAGCTGGTGCGGGTAGCGGAAGGCCGCCGTACGCGGCAGCCCAACCGAATCCAGCGCCGTGCCGACCGCATCCGCCGGCGGGGTCATGCCCTGGTTGCGCAGCGGCTCCAGCAGCTGGGCTTGGATGGTCTGGCGCGGATGCAGCGACCCGTAGGGGTCCTGGAATACCATCTGCACCCGCTTGAAGAAGCCGCGCGGACGGTGAGCCGGCAGCACCGTGCCGTCCAGCCGCACCTCCCCGCCATAGTCGGTGTTCAGCCCGGCCAAGGCGCGCAGCACCGTCGACTTGCCGCAGCCGGATTCGCCGACCAGGCCGAAGGTCTCGCCCGCGGCGACGGCGAAGGAGACGCCGGCCACCGCCGGTGGGGCATCGGCGAAGCGCACGACCAGATCGCGGACCTCGATCATGGCGTGCCTCCTGCCGCGGCCAGCCAGGCCGGGTCGCGGCGCAGCACCGGCAGCCGGCCCTGGGCACGATGGATCGAGGGCAGCGAGGCCAGGAGGCCGCGGGTGTAGGGATGCTCGGCCCGGTCCAGATCGGCGGCGGGCAACGTCTCCATCACCCGTCCGGCATACATGATCACCACCCGGTCGCAGAAGCGGCGGACCAGGTTGAGGTCGTGGCTGATCAGGATCAGGCCGAGGCCGCGGCTCTCGATCAGCTCGTCGAGCAGATGCAGCACCTCGAGCCGCACGGTGACGTCCAGCGCCGAGGTCGGCTCGTCGGCGATCACCACGTCGGGGCCGGCGATCAGCATCATCGCGATCATGACGCGCTGGCCCATGCCGCCCGAGATCTCGTGCGGATAGAGGCGCGCCACCCGGGCGGGGTCGCGGATCTTCACCGCCTCGAGGATCGCGAGCGTCCGCTCGCGCGCCTCGCGAGCCGGCCCCTTGTGATGCAGCCGCCAGGCCTCGGCGATCTGCTCGCCGACCGGCACGACCGGGTTCAGCGAGTATTTCGGATCCTGCAGGATCAGCCCCATGCGCCGGCCGCGCAGAGCCATCATCTGCCGCTCGCTCGCCTTCAGCAGGTCGGTGTCGCGGAAGGCCATCCGGTCCGCCGTGACCCGGGCACCCGGCGGCAGCAGCCGCATCAGGGCGCGGCCCACCGTCGACTTGCCGGCCCCGGATTCGCCGACGATGCCGAGCTTCTCGCGGCCGAGGGTGAAGGACACGCCGCGCACCACCGGCACGGCGGCGTCGCCGCGGCCGAAGGCGATGCCGAGATTGCGGACCTCGATCAGGGGGTTCATTCGCCGGACCTCGGGTCGAGCACGTCGCGCAGCGCGTCGCCGGCCAGGTTGAAGGCCAGGCTCACGACCGCGATGGCGATGCCGGGCGCGGTGATCACCCAGGGGCAGTCGATCATGAATTCGCGCCCGGTCGAGACCATGGCGCCCCATTCCGGCAGCGGCGGCTGGGCGCCGAGACCGAGGAAGCCGAGGCCGGCGGCGGTCAGGATGATGCCGGCCATGTTCAGGGTCAGGCGCACCACCAGCGACGGCAGGCACATCGGCAGGATGTGACGGGTGATGATCCGCGTCCTCGACGCCCCCTGCAGCCGCACCGCGGCGATGAAGTCGGCCTTCCGCAGGCTCAGCGCCTCGGCCCGGGCCAGCCGCGCCATCGGCGGCCAGGCGGTCAGGGCGATGGCGATGATCGCATTGGTGATGCCGGGGCCCAGCGCCGCGGCGAAGCCGAGCGCCAGCACCAGGCCGGGGAAAGACAGGAAGATGTCGGTGACCCGCATCAGCACCTCGTCCGCCCAGCCGCCGAGATATCCGGCGCAGGCGCCGATCAACAGGCCGATCGGGGCGACGATGACGGTCACGAGCAGGATGATGTAGATCGTCGTCCGGGCGCCGTAGACGACCCGGGCGAAGACGTCGCGCCCGAATTCGTCGGTGCCGAACCAATGCGCCGCCGAGGGCGGCTGCAGCCGGTTGACCATGTCCTGCGCGATCGGGTCGTAGGAGGTCAGCCAGGGCGCCGCGACCGCCGCCACGACCAGCAGCAGGATGACGGCGAGCCCGGCGAGGCCGAGCGGATGCGTGGCGAAGCGCCGCCAGCCGCGATAGAGCTGCTGCATCGCCGACTGGAAGACGGTGCGCGGCGCGTCCGCCCTGAGCCAGGCGCGCAGGCCGCCTTGGGGGGCGCTGAAGGTCGCGGTCATCGGGTGCGCGGGTCCAGGATGCGGTAGAGGCGGTCGGAGATGATGTTGATGACCAGGAAGGTGATGCCGATCAGCAGCACCGCCCCCATCACCACGTTCATGTCGTTCATCTTCAGCCCCCGGGTGAGGTATTGGCCGAGGCCGGGCCAGCCGAACACGGTCTCGATCAGCACCGCGCCGTCGAGCAGCCCGCCGAAGGTCAGCGCGATGACGGTGAGCAGCTGGACGCGGATGTTCTTGAAGGCATGGGCCCAGATCATCCGCCGGCGCGACACGCCCTTGGCCCGGGCCGAGACGATGTATTCCTGGCCCAACTGCTCCAGCATGAAGCTGCGGGTCATCCGGCTGATATAGGCGACCGAATAGTAGCCGAGGACGGCGCCGGGCAGGATGATGTGGTCGAGCGCGTCGCGGAACACGTCCCATTCGCCCTGCAGCGCGGTGTCGAGCAGCAGGAGCCCGGTGATCGGCGGGACCATGCCTTCGTTCAGGATGTCGATCCGGCCCGATGCCGCGACCCATTGCAGCTTGGCGTAGAACAGGATCAGCGCGATCAGGCCGAGCCAGAAGATCGGCACCGAATGGCCGGCCAGACCGATCACCCGGGCGACATGGTCGATCGGCTTGCCGCGATTGACCGCGGCGACGACGCCGAGCGGCACCCCGACCAGGGTGCCGCACAGGATGGCGACGAGGGCGAGCTCGATCGTGGCCGGGAAGACGCTGAGCAGGTCGGCCGAGACCGGCTGGCCGGTGGTCAGCGACCGGCCCATGTCGCCGGTGACGACCCGGCCGACATAGGACAGGAACTGCCACCACACCGGCTGGTCGAGGCCGAGCTCCTGGTACACCCGGTCATAGGTGGCGCTGTCGACCTCCGACCCCGTCACCGCCAGCACTGGGTCGGCGGGCAGGAGCCGCCCCATCGAGAAGGTCAGCAGCATCAGCCCGATCAGGGTGACGACGACCGACAGGGTGCGGCCCGACAGGCGCCGCGTGCGCAGGAAGCGCGCGGGCCGGTTGAACGTGTCGATCGTCGTCATCGGCGCCTCAGTTCTTCTTGACGTCGAGCCAGCGCGTCGACCAGGTCGGGTTGCCGGCATAGCCGGTGATGCCCTGGCGGATGACATAGGGGTCGGTGCGCTGCAGCACGATGACCAGCGGCGGCACCATCTCCTTGAACTTCCGGTCGATCTCGGTGAACAGCTGCGCCCGCTTGGCCGGATCGGTCTCGCTTTTCGACTCGGTGACCAGCTTGGTCAGCTCCGGCGCGTCCAGCGCCGTGCGCCACAGGTAGTAGCCGCCGAGCTTCGCCTCGTCGCGGTTGTCCGGGTTGTAGGCGTATTGCACCAGCGTGCCGAAGGGATCGGGCAGCCGCGAGCCGGAATTGCCGACCAGCACCTGGTACTTCCGGGCACGGAAATCCGGCACATGCTCGCCGGGCACCACCTCAAACTCGACCCCGGCCTTCTTGGCGCTGGCCTGCAGCGCCACCGCCATCTTCAGCAGCGCGTCGCCCGACGGGTACAGCGTCTTCTTCAGCCCGTCCGGATAGCCGGCCTCGGCCAGCAGCTTCTTCGCCAGCTCGGGATCGTACTGGTAGCCGGTCGGCTCGCCCGTCGGCGCGCCTGGCATGCCCTTGGGGATGATCGACTGCCACGGGAAGCCGTTGAAGTTCATCGTGGTTTCGGCCAGCGGCTTCCAGTCGATGATGTGCTGGAACGCCTCGCGCACCTTCGGCTTGGCCAGGTCCGGATCCTGCGTGTTCATGGCCATGTAGTAGAAGCCCAGGCCCGGACCGGGGTCGACCACGGCGCCCTTGGCCTTCAGCGCCTCAATGTCGCTGTTCGCCATGTACTGGCCGATATCGATGTCGCCGGCCTCGACCTGCAGCCGCAGGTTGCCGGACTCCGGCACGTGCCGCATCACAACGCGCTTCATCGCCGGCGCGCCACCCCAATAATCCGGCCGCGCATCGCACAGCAGGATGTCGTTCGGCCGCCAGGTGGTGAGCTTGTAGGGGCCGCTGCCGGCGCTGTTGGCCTTCAGCCAGTTCTGCGCCAGGTCGCCGTTCTGCTCATGCTCCAGCGCCGTCTTCTTGTCGATGATGCCGAGCGAGGCGCCGGCCAGCGAATAGAGCACGAGGTCGGTCGAGACCGGCTGCGGCAGGCTGATCACCAGGGTGCGCTCGTCCTTGGCCTGGACCAACTGGTCGACATTGTCCTTGGTGAAGCCCCAGAGCGCGATGTCGGTCGACCCGACCTGCCCCATCTTGATGACGCGCTGGATGGTCCAGGCCGCGTCCTCCGCCGTCACCGGATTGCCGGAGACGAAGGTCGGACCCTGGCGCAGCGTCAGGGTGATGCTGCGCTTGTCGTCGGCGACGACCCAGCTTTCGGCCAGCATCGGCCGGATCGTCTGCAGGTCGTCGGGCTTCACCATCACGAGGTTGTCGTAAAGGTTCGACACCACCTCGGACGGCGTACGGGCGTTGATCGCCGCCGGATCGAGCGACGGCACGGCGCTGAGCTGCGTGCCGATCACCAGCGCGTTGGCCGGTGAGGCCGCCTGGGCGCCGGACACACCGAAGGCGAGCGCCAGGGCCGCGGTCGCGGCCAGTAGGGACAGTCTCATTTCGTCCTCCCTGTTGCGGCGGATGCCCGCCTTCTTGATTGTTACGGAAACGCTGACGATCCGTCCGGGCGACGGCCCACACGCCGTTCCCAATGGATGTAGCCGTCAGTCTTCAGCACCTCCTCGTCGATCTCGACGCCCCAGCCCGGCCGGTCGGGGCGCAGCTCGAGATAGCCGTCGCGAGGGAGATACGGGTCCTTCACGTACCAGGCGCCTGCAGACGGATCGTTGCCGGCGCCGCCCCCACCGGCTTCGAAGGTGTAGTTCGGGCCGTGCGGCAGTCGGTATTCGAGGATGCGGAAGTTCGGCTGGGAGGCGGAGAAATGCAGGTTCACCGCGGTGGCCAGCGGGCCCATCGGGTTGTGCGGCGCGACGGTGACGTAATGCGCCTCGGCGATCGCCGCGATCTTGCGCATCTCCAGCAGGCCGCCGACGACGCAGATGTCGGGCTGGATGATGTCGGCGCCGCGATGGGACAGCAGGCGCAGGAACTCGAAGCGGTTGTACAGCGACTCGCCGGTCGCCAGGGTGCAGGCCATCTGCCGCTTGATGTCACCCCAGACCTCGACATTCTCCGGCCGGATCGGCTCCTCGAAGAACAGCGGGTCGTAGGGGGCCAATGCATTGCCGAGTTGCACCGCCTGGTGCGGCTCGAAGATTCGGGCATGGGCGTCGAAGGCGATCTCGTAGTCGTTGCGCACGGTCTCGCGCAGCGAGCGGAAATACTCGGCGCTGGTGCGCACCACCTCGCCCCAGCGGTTCTCGTAGATGTTGATGCGGTAGGGGCTGAGCTTGAAGGCGGTCAGGCCCCAATTCTCGTTCAGCCGGTCGAACTCCTCCCGCGCGGCCGGCGCATCCGGAGCGGTATAGACGCCGGCATAGACGCGCACGCGGTCGCGGACATTGCCGCCGAGCAGCATGTAGACCGGGACGCCGAGCGCCTTGGCCGAGATGTCCCACAGGCAGTGGTCGATCGCCGAGATCGCCGCCAGCGTCAGCGCGCCCGGCGGGAAGCGCGTCTGCTGCATCAGGTACTGGACGATGTACTCGATGCGGCGCGGGTCCTGCCCCTGCAGGAAGGTGAACAGGTACTCCAGCAGCGGCGCCAGCGCCCGGTCCGGCCCGTGGTTGTAGCACTCGCCCCAGCCGGTCAGGCCGTCATCGGTGTCGATGGCGACGAGCAGACGCGGACGGTCCTTGTCGCGCGTCATATAGGTCCGCAGACGGTCGATCTTCACGCCGCGTATCCTTCCCAGGCCCTGTTGCTTCCTCGTGGCTAGACTTAACCTGATGAGACCTGATATATCAAGTCTCAAGAAATTGCCGGCGCCGGAAGCCGCCCGATCCAGCAAGAGGACAGCGTGCACCGCCCCCTGACATCCCTCGATCCGAACATGCTGAAGGGGCTGCGCGAGCACGTTCACGAGCAGCTGCGCCAAGCCATCATTTCCGGCCAGCTGCCGACCGGATCGCTGCTGAACGAGCGCCAGGCGGCGGCGGAGCTGGGCGTCAGCACCACGCCGCTGAAGGAAGCGCTGCGCCGGCTGGAGCTGGAAGGGCTGGTGCGGACCGAGCCGCGCCGCGGCATCCGCATCACCTTCGACGCGGCCCAGGCCGAGGAGATGGCGCTGGCCCGCGCGGCGCTGGAGAGCATGATCGCCCGCCTGGCGGCGGCGCGGATCACGGACGAGCAGATCGCGGAGCTGCGCGCGGTCGGAGACAGCATGCGCCAGGCGACGGCGGCGGGCGTGGTGCGCCGGCTGATCGCGCTGAACGAGACGTTCCACGACACCATCCACGCCGCGTCCGGCTGCCGCTATCTGCAGCGGCTGCTGGCCGGGCAGCTGGTCTATGACAAGGCGACGCGCCGCTTCCTGCTGAACGATCCGGACGAGCGGGAGCGCGCGCTGCAGGAGCATCTGAGCATCCTCGCGGCCCTCGAAGCGCGCGACGAGGACGCGGCCGAACGGGCGATGCGCGACCACATCGTGCGGTCGGGCCGACAACATGTGCAGACGGCGTTCGCGCGCCGGAAGGAGTAGCGAAGAATGGACACTCAGAACGGCCTGCGGCGCGCGCTGTGCGGCATCTCGGGCGTGCATGCGACCGCCTATGCCGCCGATGGCGGCATCGACGCGGATCTCACCGGCCGCATCGTCGAGCGGATTGTCGCCGGCGGCATCCACAACATTGTCGCTGCCGGCAACACCGGCGAGTTCTACGCCCTGTCGCCCGACGAGGTGCGGCTGGTGCACGACACCGTGGTGTCCGCCGCCCGTGGCCGCAGCAACGTCGTCGCCGCCGTCGGCCGGTCGCTGACCGAGGCGATCGCGCTGGGTCGCCGCGCCAAGGAGGCAGGGGCGAGCGCGATCATGTCGCACCAGCCGCTCGACCCCTTCGCCGCGCCGCAGGCCCAGACCGCCTATTTCCGGGCGATTGCCGACGCGGTCGACCTGCCGCTCGTCGCCTATGTCCGGTCCGACGCGATGGGCCTCAACGACCTGCTGTCGGTCGCCAACCACCCGAATGTCGTCGGGGTGAAGTTCGCCACCACCAACCTGATGCTGCTGGCCGAATGCGTGCGGTCGAGCGATGCCGGCACGGCAATCTGGGTCTGCGGCCTGGCCGAGGGCTGGGCCGCGCCGTTCTACGCCCTCGGCGCCCGCGGCTTCACCTCCGGCCTGGTCAATGTCGACCCGGCCCGATCGCTGGCCATCCATGCGGCGCTGGAGGCGGGCGACTATGCCAAGGCCCGCTCCCTGGTGGCCGAGATCGCGCGCTTCGAGACGCTGCGCACCCGCTACGGCAACGGCGCCAACGTCACCGTGGTCAAGGAGGCGCTGGGCCTGCTGGGCTTCCCGGCCGGGGCGGTGCGGCTGCCGGGCCTGCCGGCCCTGGATCCCGCCGACCGCGAGACGCTCGTACAGGAGATCGCGCGCTGGGGCTTCGGCGGACGCTGACCCGCTGCACCGCGCCGGCGGCCGCCGGCCGCGGCCTATCCCCGGAACCGGACCCGGTTGAAGCTGCGCTCGAGCTTGGCTTGGCCGAGCTCGAGGACGATCGACATCAGCCAATAGATCGCCGAGGCCGTGATCAGCATCTCGACATGCCGGAACTCGGTCTGGCCCTGGGTGCGGGCGAGATACATCAGCTCCCACACGCCGATGACGGAGACGAGGGTGCTGTCCTTCAGCATGGCGATGAACTGGTTCCCGGTCGGCGGGATGATCACCCGCATCGCCTGCGGCAGGATCACCTTGCGCAGCACCATATGCGGCGCCAGGCCCAGCGCCCGCGCCGCCTCCCACTGGCCGCGCGGGATGCTTTCGATGCCGGCGCGGAAGATCTCGGTCATGTACGCGCCGTAGCACAGCGACAGGGCGGCGATGCCGGCCGGCACGGCCTGCACGACATAGCCCAGCTGCGGCAGGCCCATATAGATGATGTAGACCTGCATCAGCAGCGGCAGGCCGCGGAAGATCGAGGTGTAGAAGGTGGCGAGCGCAAAGGCGATGCCGTTGCGCGACAGCTTCGCGATCGCCCCGGCCATGGCCAGGACGAAGGCGATCGCGATCGAGGCGGCCGAGACGTAGAGCGTCGTCGTCACGCCCTGGGTGATCAGGAAGCCGATCTTGCGCTGGACGAATTCGAGGCTGAGGTCGAATGATCGGAAGAAGATCACGATCCAGAACATCAGCTCGGTCCAGATCACCCCGATCTGCCAGAACCGCGGCAGGAACACGATGACGTAGAAATTCGCCAGCATCGCCACGGTGACGACCGCCGCGGCGGCGACATTGCCGGCCCAGCCTTCCGCCGCCGGCTCGCCGATCAGCGCGACGCCGATCTGGCCGAGCCAGGTGCCCTTCAGCCCGCAGGCCCAGAACACCAGGAACAGCCCGAGGGCCAGCGCCAGGAAGACCGCCGGCCTGGTGGAGATGCGGGGGTATTCGACCTTGTCCGCGTACATCGTCTCCCCGCTCCGTTGTCGAAGGCCGGCGTTCAGGCGGCCTTGCGCTCGCGCCAGGCGTCCATCGCCTGGTAGGTCCAATAGGTCAGCTGGGCCGCCGCCCGCCCGAAGGGACCGCCGTTCCAGGCCAGCCCGAAGGACTCGAACAGCCGGTAGCGGTCGCTTTCGCCCGCGATCGCCTCGGCGACGACCTTGCCGCCGATCGCAGTGGTGTTCATGCCGTGGCCGCCGAAGGCGGTGCAGTACCAGACGCCAGGCTGCAGCCGCCCGATCTGCGGCATCAGGTGGCGGGCATAGGACATCAGCCCCGACCAGGCGATCTCGACGTGCACGTCGGCGAGCTGCGGATAGGTCGTCACCATCTCGCGCCGCAGCCGCTCGGCCAGGTCGCGCGGGTCGCTGGTGCGCGTGGTGATGCGGCCGCCCCACAGGATCCGCTCGCCCCCGACCACCCGGTAGTAATCGCCGGCGCGCCGGTCGTCGCCGATTCCGGCATTGGTCCGGATCGCGTCGGCGATGCGGTCGCGGATCGGCTCGGTCAGGAGGATGTAGGTGGCGATGGGCAGGAAGGCCCGCCGCAGCGCCGGGCAGACGGAATCCGTGTAGCCGCCGCCGGCGAAGACCACGTCGCCGCATTCGACCTGCCCACCGGCCGTGGTCACCACCTTGCGCGGCCCGTCCAGCTCCGCCCCGGTGACCAGGCTGCCCTCATGCACCACCCCGCCCAGTCGCTGCAGCTCGCGGACCAGGCCGCGGGCGTAGTTCAGCGGGTGGAAGTGGAAGGAGTCGGCGTCATAGAGCGCCTGGTGGTATTTCGCGGACAGCAGGAGCGACCGGACCTCCTCGCGCGGCATGAAGCGCAGCGGCCGGCCGAAGTCGCGCTCCATTCGGTCGCGATAGGCCTGCAGGGACGCGGCGCCGTCGTAGCGGATCGCGGCGATGAGGCCGGGGACAGGTCCCGCCTCGGCGATGGCGAGGTCGCGGATGTTGTCGGCGACGATGCGCACGCCTTCGACCGACAGGCGGTACAGCGCAGCGGCGGTGTCGCGGCCGGCCAGTTTTTCGATCGCGCCCAGGCCGGTGGCGTATCCGGGCGACACGAAGCCGCCGTTGCGGCCGGATGCGCCCCAGGCGACGCGGCGCCCCTCCAGCAGCACGACCTGCCGGCCGCGCCGCGCCAGCTCCAGCGCCGCGGTGATGCCGGCGAGGCCGCCGCCGACGACGCAGGCATCCGCGCTCAGCCTGCCCGCCAGCGGCGGGAATCGTTCATCGGCAGCCAGCGTGCGGCTGTAATACGTGTCGATGTAAGAGGCCGGCATGGAGTCTCCGGGGACGGCTGTCACGAGGCGCGGCCGCCGAACGGCCGCGCCGGCAACGGGTGACCGGACGTCACTTCGCTGTCGAGACCGTCATCTGACTGTAGTCGCGGCCGTACCACTTCTGGGAAAACTTCGAGATGGTGCCGTCCGCGCGCATCGCGCCGATGACCTCCTTGAGCTTGGCATCCCACTCCGCATCGCCCTTGTCGGCGACCACCACCAGCGGCTCGAAGAAGGCATAGTCGCCCGGCAGCACCTTGACCGGATAGCCGTTCTTGATCGCGCCGAGCGCCGTCTGCTCCGGCGCCACGATGGCGTCGATCCGCATGCCGTCGCCGAGGCGCAGGTCGTCGAAGGGCTCGATCGACCCCGGATAGGTGCGGACCTCGCCCGGCTCGACGTCATAGGTGAAGGCCGGCACGTCGGGCGCGTCGATCTGCAGCCGCCGGTTGATGTAGTCCTCCGATGTGGTCGAGGTCTCGACCCCGATCACCTTGCCGTTCAGGTCTGACCGCTTGGCGGCCTTCGAGTCCTTGTGCACCACGAACACGTAGGGGCTGAAGTAGTAGATCGCCGGAAAATCGAGCACCTGGGACCGCGGCTTGGTCGGCGTGATCGAGCCCACCGCGACGTCCCAGCGGCCCTGCCATCGGCCGCCGGTCATCACCTGCCATTCCGGCGTGTCGAACTTGACCTCGACGCCCAGGCGCTTGGCGATTTCCTTCGCCATGTCGATGTCGAAGCCGTCGAGCTCGTTGGCGTCGTTGAGAAACCCCTGCGGCGGCCAGTTCGCATTGGTGGCGACGTTCAGCACCTTGGTGGACATCACCCGGTCCAGCGTCTGGCCCGCCTGGGCCGGCGACACTGCAAGAGCCAGCACCGCGACGGCGGCAGCGGCCGACAGAATCTTCCCGAACATGCTCTCCCCTTATGTTGGTTTTATGCTTTGCGGAGCATAGACACAGTGTCTGACGACTGACAAGTCGGGTGCCGCGAAATCATCTGCGGCGGGTCCCCGGCTATTTGCGCGCGAAGCTGAACGAGAAGGCGCTGCCGCGGTGATAGTCATGCGCGTAGAGGACCGGGCGGCCGGACGCCGAATAGCAGATCTCCGAGATCAGGAAGGCCGGTCCGAAATCCGCGAGGCCGTGCGAATCGATGACATCCTGCGGCAGGAAGCCGGCGGAAGCGGTGGCGGCGGAGGCGCGCGGCCGGTGGCCGCACCGGTCGAGGAGATCGCACAGCGACCCACCCCAGTCGAGCGCCGCGAGGTCGGCCGGCAGGACGGGCCGCGGCACCAGGTCGACCGAGTAGATGATCGCCGAGCCGTCCTGCAGCCGCAGCCGCTCCAGTCTGACAACCGGCGCGCCCTTCGGGATGCCGAGGGCTGCAGCCGTCTCCTGGTCCGCGCCGGTTTCGGACAGGTCCAGGACCTTGTTCTCCGGCGTGTAGCCGAAGTGCCGGACCATGTCGGTCGCGCTCTCGAAGCAGGTGATCGGGCGCTTCACCCGCACCGCGGCGGCAGCGGAGACGAAGCGCCCCCTGCCATGGACGACCGAGACCATCCCCTCCTGTTCCAGCAGCTTCAGCGCCTCGCGCAGCGCCGGCCGGGAGATCCGGAAGCGTTCCGTCAGCTCAGCCTCGGTCGGCAGCTTGTCGCCGGGCTGCAGCCGGCCGCGATCGATCAGGGCGGTGATCTCGTCCCGGAGCCGGACGCTCAGCGCCCGCTCGTCCCGAAGCGCGGTGGCCATGAACGCCCTCCTCAGCCGATCTGCAGCAGCCGGCGCTGCGGCCGTCAGACAACATCGAGAGCCACGCCGCGCGCGTCAAGCTTCACCAACAACTTTTCCGCAGAGTTCAGTTGTCTGACATCTCGTCTGCTGTTACGACAGGCCGACCGACACCTCAGCCAGCCGAGAGGCGATTGCGATGCTGAATTTCGATGAGCAGCGATACATCCGGATCCAGTCTGGTGCGACGGCGACGGCGGAGCAGATCCACGCCGCGATCCAGGTCGGCCTCCTGGCCGGGGCCGAAAACCTGTTTTTCCTGGGCACCGGCGGTGCCGCCATCCTGATGCAGCCGACTCTTCAACTGCTGCAGCGCCGCTCCACCTTTCCGGTGTTCGAGGATTCCTCGGCCGAGCTGGTGCTGGCCGGGTCGAGGCATCTCGGGCCGAGATCGATCGTCGTCATCCCCTCGCTGTCCGGCACGACCGCAGAGAGCGTGGAGGCGCTGGCCTTCTGCAAGGCGCGCGGGGCGACGGTGCTGGCGCTGGTCGGGCACGGCGGCACGCCGCTGGCCGAGCAGGCCGACCATGCGATCGTCAACTTCGCCGAGGACGACACCTCCTGCGAATCCTTCTACCTGCAGTCGCTGTTCGTGGCCCTGTCGATCCTGGAGCATCGCGGCGAAGGCCCAGACCGGGCCGCGACCGTTGCCGAGCTCGACCGCCTGCCGGAATTGCTGGTCGGCCTGAAGCGGGACTTCGAGCCGGAGGCGGACGCCTTCGCCCGAGCCCTGGCGGCAACGCCCTATCACATCGTCACGGCAGCGGGCTCGGCTTGGCCGCAGGCCTTCTATTACGGCATGTGCATCCTGGAAGAGATGCAGTGGATCCGAACCCGGCCGGTGCATGCGTCCGACTTCTTCCACGGCACGCTGGAGCTGGTGGAGCCGGGCGTCAGCGTCGTCCTGCTCAAGGGCGAGGACGAGCATCGCCCGCTGGCCGAGCGGGTCGAGCGCTTCGCCCGGCAATACACCGACAGGCTGCTGGTGCTGGACGCCGCCCGCTTCGCGCTGCCGGGCCTGTCCCCGGAGGTCCGGGCCCTGGTCTCACCCATCCTGCTGGCTGCCGCGCTGGAACGGGTCAGCGCCCATCTTGAGGTGCTGACCGACCATCCGCTCACCACCCGGCGCTACTACAAGCGGGTGGCCTATTGAGGGCATGATGCCGCCGAAACGGGACGGTCGAGGAGCGGCATGAGCGGGTTCGAGATCGCGACGGTCGGCGACAACTGCATCGACCGGTATCTGCGGGCCCGGCAATCGGCGGTCGGCGGCAATGCCGTGAACGTGGCCGTGCATCTGCGCCGGCTGGGCCGCCGGGTCGGATATTTCGGCGCCGTCGGCGATGATCAGGACGGCCGCCGGGTGCTGGCGTGCCTGGCCGCCTGCGGGGTCGACACCAGCCCGGTCCTGCTGCGGCCGGGCCGCACCGCCGTGACCGATCTCGACATCGACGCGGCGGGCGACCGGATCATCGCCTTCGAGGATTTCGGCGCCTGCGCCGGATACCGGCCGCCGGAGGCCGATCGGGCGCGGCTGCGCCGCATGCGCCATGTCCATCTCGGCTGGCTGGACGATGGCGGTGCGCTGCGGCGTGAGCTGGTGGGCGCAGGCATCTCGGTCTCGCAGGACCTCGCCGTCAACCCCGGCGCCGACGGCCTGGCCATCGCCTTCGGCTCGGCGGGCGAGGACCGGGCCCGCGCCCGGCAACTGGCCCGGGACTTCCTGGACCAGGGCGCCCGGATCGCGGTGGTGACCTGCGGCGCGCGGGGCAGCGTCGCCGCGAACGGCGCGGCGACGGTCGAGGCCGACGCGGCGCCGGTCGAGGTGGCCGACACCACCGGCGCGGGCGACACCTTCATCGCCGCCTTCATCGATGCGCACCTGGCGGGCGGCAGCCTGAGCACCTGCCTGGACACTGCGCGGCAGGCCGCCGCCCTCACCTGCCGTCATATCGGCGGCTTCGCACAGGCGCTGCAGCCGCTCCCCTGAGCGGCTGTTCTCGCGGAGAACGCCGGTCTTCCGCACAAGCCCGCGGTTCTGTCGCGTCAGCGCCCGTTGAAGTACGACGCCCGCCGGAGCCGCGTCTGGACATAGACGTGCTCCTGGTGGGTGCCCGGCGCGTAGGACCGGTCGGAGCCGGGCACGGCGACGTTGCGCTCGCTGGGGAAGCGCGCGACGAAGTCCTCGTCGATGTCGCAGCCGAGGCCCGGCGCGTCGGGCACTGCGATCGAGCCGCCTTCCTGCACCGGATGCGGCACCACGGTCCGGGCGCGGCCCGGCCAGTCGGCGTCCAGCCGCTCCAGGATCAGCCCGTTCGGGATCGCGGCCAGCAGATGCAGCGCCGCGTATTCGGCGACCGGGCCGAGCGAGCCGGAATGCGGCGCCATCATGATGTGATGCGCCTCCGCCATTGCCGCGATCTTCCGCATCTGGGTCAGGCCGCCGGCCCGTCCCGTGTCCGGCTGGATGACGTCGACCAGATCGTGCTCGATCAGCTCACGCTCCCCGAAGATCGTCGCCATGCGCTCGCCCGCCGCCAGCGGCACATGGGCGGCGTCGCGGATGCGCTTGTAGCCGTCGAGGTTTTCGGGCGCGATCGGGTCCTCGATCCACAGCAGGTTGTAGGGTTCCAGCGCCCGCGCCAGCCGGGCCGCATCGGCCGGGGTCAGCCAGGGCGGGCCGTGCAGGTCGATGGCGATGTCGACCTCATCGCCCACCGCCTCGCGCAACGTCGCCACCTTGCGCACCGGGTCGGCGACGCCGCCGCATTTGATCGTCCGGATGCCGTGGCTCTTCACCGCCAGCGCCGCCTCGGCCGTGTTGGCGTGGGAATAGATCGGCACCCGGTCGCGCATCTTGCCGCCGAGCAGGTTCCACACCGGCACGCCCAGCGCCTTGCCCTTGATGTCCCACAGCGCGACGTCGATGCCGGTCATGGCGCCGGCGCCGACGGTGCCGAGCATGCCATGCCCCATCGTCGCGACCTGCATCTTCTGCCACAGCCGCTCGATATGCGTCGGGTCCTCGCCGATCAGCAGCGCCTTCAGGTCCTGCACCGCGGTCTCGATCACCCGCGGCCAGCCGGAGCATTCGCCGATGCCGACGATGCCGGCATCGGTGTAGACCTTCACGAACAGCCAGTTACGGAAGCCGCCGAGCTTGCCCTCCGCGATCGCCGCATCGCCGGACTGGCCGCTATCCGTCGCCCATTTGTCGGGGTCCGGCGGGCCGGCCTGCATCAGGAAGGTCCGGATGTCGGTGATCTTCATAGCGCCAGGCTCCGCTCGGAGGGTTCGGTGTAGCGGGTGCGGTTGTGGATGCTGCGGCGGCGCGGATCGGGCCGCGGCACGGCGGAGATCAGCGCCCGCGTGTAGTCGTGGCTCGGCGCCTCGCAGACCTCGTCGGCCTGCCCGATCTCGACCAGCCGGCCGCGATACATCACGCCGACGCGGTCGCACATGTAGCGGATCACGCCGATGTCATGGCTGATGAAGATGATGGCGAGGTCGAGCTCGTCCTGCAGCTTCAGCAGCAGGTCCAGCACCTGGAAGCGCAGCGAGACGTCGAGCGCCGAGGTCGCCTCGTCGGCGACGATGACTCGCGGGTTCAGGGCGATCGCCCGGGCGATGCCGATGCGCTGGCGCTGGCCGCCGGAGAAGGCGTGCGGGTAGCGTTCCCGCCAGGCGGGTTCGAGCCCGACCTGGCGCATCAGCCCGGCGACGCGCTCGTCTAAATCCTTGCCCCTGGCGATGCCGTTGACCAAGAGGGGCTCGCCGATCACCTGGGCCACGGTCATGCGCGGGTTGAGGGAGGAGACCGGGTCCTGGAAGATCATCCGGATCTCGCGCCGGCAGGCCGACAGCGTCGGCTTGTCGGCTTTGGCCAGGTCGACCACGGCGCCGTCGGCGCGGCGGTAGCGGATGGCGCCGCCGGTCGGGTCGTAGACGCGCAGCAGGCAGCGCCCCATGGTGGTCTTGCCGGAGCCGGATTCGCCGACGATGCCGAGCGTCTCCCCCGCCCGCACCTGCAGCGACACGCCGTCGACCGCCGCGAAGGCGGCGCTGCCGGTGCCGAACTGCATCTTCAGGCCTTCGACCTCGATCACCGGCAGGCGATCGGCCGGCAGGGCGGGGCGCCGGAGGCGGATCTCGGCCTTGTCCTCGAGCTTGAGGACCGACCCGATCAGCATCTTCGTGTAAGGGTCCTCCGGCGCGTGGAAGATGCGATCGGCCGGACCATGCTCCATCACCCGGCCCTGATACATCACCAGCACGTCGTCGGCGATCTCGGCCACCACGCCCATGTCATGGGTGATGAACAGCACCGCCATGCCGAATTCGGCCTGCAGCCGCTTGATCAGGTCGAGGATCTCGGCCTGGGTGGTGACGTCCAGCGCCGTCGTCGGCTCATCGGCGATCAGCAGCTGCGGGTTGCAGGCCAGCGCCATGGCGATCATGGCGCGCTGGCGCATGCCGCCGGAGAACTCGAAGGTGTAGCGGTCGATCGCCCGCTCCGGCCGCGGGATCTCGACCTGCTTCAACAGCTCGATTGTCCGCGCCCGCGCCGCGGCCTTGCTCATGCCGAGATGCAGGCGCAGCACCTCCATGATCTGGTCACCGACCGTGTGGATTGGCGACAGCGACGACATCGGCTCCTGGAAGATCATCGCGATCTCGCGGCCGCGCACCCGGCGGATGGCCCGGCTGCGCGGGTGCAGCTTGGCCAGGTCGACGCTGCTGCCGTCGGCCCGGTTCAGCACCATCTCGCCGGAGACGATCCGCCCCGGCGAGTCGACGATCTGCAGGATCGAGCGCGCGGTGACGCTTTTGCCCGACCCGCTTTCGCCGACGACGCAGAGCGTCTTGCCGCGCTCGACCGTGAAGGAGACGCCGTCGACCGCCTTGACCAGCCCGGCTCGGGTCGGGAAATGGGTCACCAGGTCGCGCACCGCCAGGACCGGCTTGGGGCGGCCGGGGAACGGCACGGGGGCTGCGGGAGGGTTCGTCATCGGGGCCTCTCCGCCATCACTTGTTGTACGGGTCGGCCGCATCGCGCAGGCCGTCGCCGAGCAGGTTGAGCGCCATCACCGCGACGACGACGAAGGCGCCGGGCGCGAACAGCCAGGGCGCGGTCGCGATCGAGCGGATGTTCTGCGCCTCGCGCAGCAGCACGCCCCAGGAGACGGTCGGCGGCTGCAGCCCGAGGCCGAGGAAGGACAGCGCCGTCTCGGCCAGGATCATCGCCGGGATCGCCAGCGTCACCGAGGCGATGATGTGGCTGAGGAAGCTCGGCATCATGTGCCGGAAGATGATCCGCCCCTCGCCGCAGCCGTCGAGCCGGGCGGCGGTGACGAACTCCTCGGTCCTGAGCGACAGGAAGCGGCCGCGGACGACGCGGGCCAGCTGGGCCCAGCCGGTCAGCGAGAGGATCACGGTGATCATGAAATACTGGGTGATCGCCGGCCAGTCCTGCGGCAGGGCCGCGGCCATAGCCAGCCAGATCGGGATCGTCGGCAGGGCCAGCACGAATTCGATCACCCGCTGGATCACGAAATCCGGCTTGCCGCCGTAATAACCGGAGATGCCGCCGAGGATCAGGCCGATGGCCAGCGACAGGAACACGCCGAGCAGGCCGACCGACAGCGAGATCTGGGCGCCCTGCATGATCCGGCTCCAGACGCAGCGGCCGAGCCGGTCGGTGCCGAACAGGAACAGCGGCTGCTTCGGATCGGCCGAGGCCAGGAGATGCAGGTCGGTGCTGAACAGGCCGAGGACCGAATAGCTGTAGCCGCGGCCGAACAGCGAGATCGCGACCTTGCGCGCCGGGTCCTCCTTGTAGACGGCAGCCAGCGTCTCCGGGTCGCGGGCCAGCTTGTGGGGGTGGAAGTAGAGGCCGAATTGCAGGCTGCCGTCCTCGGCCCGGTCGAACAGGTGGATCGCCTGCGGCGGGTGGAAGGCGGCGCGGGCGTTCTGCTGGCTGGGGTCGTTGATGGCGAACAGGCCGGGCACCGCCGCGATCACATAGAGGATCACCACGATCACCAGCGAGGCCATGGCCAGCCGATGGCGGCGGAAGGCCCACCAGATCAGCTGCCACTGGGAGGCGACGGCGAGCTGGCCGGCCGGCGCGACGGTCGCGATGTCGGTCATGGGGCCCCCTATTCGAGGCGGATGCGCGGATCGACCAGCGCGAGCAGGATGTCGCTGATCAGCGACCCGATCAGCGTCAGCGCGCAGATCAGCAGCACGAAGGCGCCGGCGAGATACATGTCCTGCGCCATCAGCGACTGCAGCAGCAGCGGCGCGGCCGTCGGCAGGTTGAGCACGATCGCCACAACGATCGAGCCGGAGACCAGGTTCGGCAGCAGCCAGGCGAGGGTCGAGATGAACGGATTGAGGGCAACGCGCACCGGGTATTTCAGCAGCAGGCGGAACTCCGACAGGCCCTTTGCGCGCGCCGTGGTGACATAGGGCTTGTGGATCTCGTCCAGCATGTTCGCCCGCATCACCCGGATCAGGCTGGCGGTGCCGGAGACCGCCAGGATCAGCACCGGGATCCACAAATGCTGCAGCAGGTCCCACATCTTGGCGATGCTCCAGGGCGCCTTCTCATAGGCCGGGGAGAACAGGCCGCTGACGTCCTGGCCGAACTCGATGGCGGCGACATACATCAGCACCAGCGCCAGCAGGAAGGACGGGATGGCCAGCCCGGCGAAGGTGATGATCGTGACGATGCTGTCGCCGATCGAGTATTTGCGCACCGCGGAATAGACCCCGATCGGCAGCGCGATGGCCCAGGTCGCGATCAGCGTGGCGAGGGTCAGCACCAGGGTCAGCGCCATGCGTTCCCAGATCAGGTCGCTGACCGGCTGCTGCCATTCGAAGGACAGGCCGAAATCGCCGCGGGTGATGATGCCGCCGATCCACTTCGCGTACTGCCACAGCATCGGGTCGTTGAGGCCGAAGCGCTCGCGCAGCGCCGCGGCCGCGTTCTGGTCGACGATCTCGTTCGAGGCGGCCAGCGTCGCGACATAGCTGGTCACGAAGTCGCCGGGCGGCAGCTGGATCAGGACGAAGGCGAGGAAGCTGACCGCAAACAGCGCGGGCACCATCCACAGCAGACGCTTGGCGATGAAGCGGAGCATCCGGGACTCTCCTCGGAACGAACGCTGAGCGACGGAGGAAGGCGTCAGCACTCTGTTGCGAATGGATGCTGCAAACGAGAGTGCTTTTCCGACTTGTCATCCTCGGGCTTGACCCGAGGATCCACGGGCTTTCCAGAGCAGTTCCTGGTAGCTCCTGGATTGCCGGGTCAAGCCCGGCAATGACAGTTCAGGGTTGGTTCATCGATTCTTCGGTCCGCGAGCAAACCCTCAGCTCGAGAAGAAGAACTGCTGCGGCATGGCCGGGCCGGGATTCGGCCAGGTCCAGGAATCCGGCTCCTTCTCCGGCGCGTTGATCAGGTTGGTCTTGACCACGCCGAAGGTGTTGGCGGCGAGGCAGACGCCGACCGTCTCGAAGGCCTCGGCGGTCAGGTCGAACAACTGCTTCATGATCGCGCCGCGCTTGTCGAGATCGGCGGTGCCGCGCGCCTCGTCGAACAGCTTCATGCGCTGCTTCTGGCTCTCCGGCGGCTCCTCGCCCGACTGGCCGTTCGAGACGTACCACAGCGTCCAGGGGATGGCGTAACGGGAGCCCTGCGGATGCTGGGCGAAGAAGTCGCGCGGGTCGAACATCGGGTCGAGCCCGCCCGAGCCCGGCCACACCGCGGCGTCATGGTCGTTGCTGTCGCCGCGGGTGTAGTACAGCGCGCGCTCGATGGTGTTGACCTTGATGTCGATGCCGATCGCCGCCCAGTGCCGCTTCACCAGCTCGAGCACGTCGACCAGGTCGGGGTTGAGGGTCGGGATCACGTCGATGGCAAAGAAGACCTTGCTGCCGTCGGGATGCAGGCGGAAGCCGTTGCCGTCTTTCTTGTCGTAGCCGGCCTTGTCCAGGATGGCGTTCGACTGGTCTTGATCGAACTCGGTGAACTGCCGGCCGAGCTTCTCATGGTACCAGGGATGGCTCGGCCGGGGCCCGGTCTGGTAGGGCTCGGTCTGGCCGAAATAGACCAGTTCGATGATCTCCTGCCGGTCGATGCCGAGAGACAGCGCCTGGCGGACCTCCTTCTGGCTGAAGAAAGCCCGCATCTTCGGATCCTTGTGGCAGATGTTCAGGTAGATCTGGCAGGCCTGGGCCGCCGAGGGTTCGAGCTCGATCAGCCGGTACCCGCCCTTCTCCCGGTTCTGCGAGAGCGTCGGCTTGTTCTGGAGCGCGCTGACGTGCCGTTCCTGGATGTCGAGCTTCCCGGAAATGGCATCGAGCAGGAGCGATTCGACGTCCTGCGAGATGCCGAAATACAGCTCGTCGACATAGGGCAGCTGGTTGCCTTCGGTGTCGACCTGCCAGAAATAGGGGTTGCGCTTCATCACCACGCGGGTGGTGCCGCCGACATAGGGCTCGACGATCACCCAGGGGTCGAGGGTCGGCTTCTCCGGATTGCCCCAGCGCTGCGGGATCTCGATGTCGCCGTTCTTGGCCCGGAACAGGTCGGTCCATTTCGACAGCTTGGCCTGCGTCACCAGATCGCCGACCTTGTCGTTGTATTTGGGATGGAACTGGCTGGCGTAGTGCTTGGCGTACAGCGTCGGGTGCTGGCCCAGCGGGGTCGCCAGCGTCTCCAGATAGGTGGCGTAGGGCGCGGCAAAGGTGAACTTGACCGTGGCGTCGTCGATCTTGGTCACGACGACCGGCTTGCCGGCGATGGCGAGCTGCGACGGGACCGAGCCGTAGAGCTCGGAATTCTTGGCGCAATCCTCGATCGAGAAGACGATGTCGTCCACGGTGAAGGGCTGGCCGTCCGACCATTTCGTGCCCTTGCGCAGATGGAACACGAATTCGGTGGCGTCGGCATTGATCTCCCAGCTCTCCGCCAGGTTGGGCAGCGCCTTGGTGAATTCGAGGTTCCAGCGCACCAAGCCCTGATTGCCGACCATGCGCAGAATGCCGTTGTGGTCGGACGAGCCGCGCAGGCCGCGATGCAGCGTGCCGCCATAGGTGCCGACCCTGGTCAGCGGCTGCACCACCAGCGGGTTGGCCGGCAGCCGTTCGGCCAGCGGCGGCAGCTTGCCGTCCTTGACCAGCTGCGCCAGGTCGGGCGCCTCCCCCTTGGCGGCCTGGGCATAAGCGAGCCGGACCGCGAGCGGCAGCGCCGCCACGCCGGCGAGACCTTTCAGGACCATGCGTCGGGCGAACACGTGCGGCGAGGCGCTGAGCTTGTCGTCCATCCTGGGACCCTCCCCTGTGTGCTGCGTCGGATCCGGCTTCGCCATGCGTGCCGACCCGCTTCCTTTGCCGTTCCGGTCATATTACAAATATTGACAAATCACAACCGCAATGGCCTTGTTCCGGACGTTTTCTGTCGTCCGGCTTTGCTGCAGCGCAAACAGCGGAAAGTTCGGGATGGGCAGACCAATTCGGCATGAAAGCCAGGCGGATCACAGCCGTGATCAATCTTGACAACTTGCCGGCGGGGGGATGGCGGGCATGAGTGGCACGGACGGCGATGCCGGCCTATTGCCGCGGGACGGCGGACCGCCGGCCCGGCTGAGCGAGGTGGTCTATGACGGCATCGTGTCTCTGATCGCCCATGGCGACTTCGCCGTGAACAGCCGGCTGCCCTCGGAATCGGAGCTGTCGGTGCGCTTCGGCGCGTCGCGGCCGGTGGTGCGCGAGGCGCTGGGGCGGCTGCGGCAGGACGGGCTGGTGGTCTCGCGCCAGGGCTCCGGCTCCTATGTCCGGCGGCAACCCGATCTCGAGGTGCTGCGCTTCGCCCAGGTCCGCTCTCTCGCCGATGTGCAGCGCTGCTTCGAATTCCGCGCCGGGCTCGAGGGCGTGGCCGCGGCGCTGGCCGCCGAGCGCTGGGAGGCGGGGGACCTGCGGGAGATCGAGGATGCGCTGGAGGCCCTGGAAGCCTGCCTGGGCAATGGCGAGCTGGGGGCCGACGAGGACCGGCGCTTCCACGAGGCCGTCGCCCGGGCGACGCGCAACCCGTATCACGTCGCGGTCCAGTCCTCGCTGGCCTCGCATATCGCCGTCGGCATGAACATCACCCGCCACCTGAGCCGGATGCGGACGCCGGAGCGGATCCGGGCGGTGCAGGACGAGCATGTCGCGATCGTCGACGCGATCCGCCGGCGCGACGCCGGGGCCGCGGCCGAAGCCATGCGCCGGCATGTCCTCAATGCCCGGCAGCGGATGTTCGAAGGAGTCTGAATCGTGACCTCACCCGTCCCGCCCGGCGGCAGCGACGCCGGCGCCGAAAGCATTGCGTCCGCCAAGTCGATCGTGCTGACCGGCGGTGCCGGCAATGTCGGCCGGGTGCTGCGCCGCGCGCTGGCCGGCCGCATCGGCGCGGTGCGCATCCTCGACATCGCCGATCCCGGCCCGCTGGCCGAGCATGAGAGCTGGGTGCCAGCCGACATCACCGACCTGGCGGCGCTGACCGCGGCGGTGGAAGGCGCCGACGCCATCGTCCATTTCGCCGGCTATCCGAATGAGCGTGCGGCCGAGGACATCCTGCGGGTCAACGTACTCGGCACCCACAATGTCTATGAGACGGCGGTCCGCGCCGGCATCAACCGCGTAGTGCAGGCGTCGAGCAATCATGTCACCGGCTTCTATCCGCGCGACGCCCGCGTCGGGGTCGAGGACCAGATGCGGCCGGACGGCCTCTACGGCCTCAGCAAATGCTGGGGCGAGCTGGAAGCGGGCGTCTATTTCGAGAAGGCCGGCATCCGCACCCTGGCGATCCGCATCGGCAATGCCGGCGAGCGGCCGTTCGATGCCCGCGGCCTGGCGGTGTGGATCAGCCCGCGCGACCTGGCCCAGCTGGTCCTGATCGGGCTGGAGCATCCCGACATCGACTGCACCACCGTCTACGGCGCCTCGGCCAATGACGCGGCGTGGTGGGACAATTCGGTGGCGACCGCGCTGGGCTACCGGCCGCAGGACCGCACCGTCGACTTCGCCGCGCCCGAGGCCTTCCAGGCCAAGCCGTCGGACCTGCCGCAGGTGACCGACCATTTCCAGGGCGGGTGGTTCAGCGCGCAGGGCCATGACGGGGTGGTGCGCCGCCGCCGCATCTGGCGAAACCGGAGCTGATGCCGGATGCCGTCATGCGCCTGACGGATGTTCACAAGCTGGGCCCGGCGAGGGCAGTTTAGCCCCGGCGTCGGGCCGTCCCGGCGGCGTGATTGTTCCCGCGGGAACAATCGCGGGCGCCGGATTTCATCTGTAACGATTTCGGCCGGTTCTGAAATCCGCAATTAACGCGGCTGACGACACTTGGCTCCTGCAGCCGGTGGTTCCCACCGGCCCGGATCGGGGGCCCGCCCGGTCCGGCGACATCAGCACGAGCCGACCGGCGGGCCACTGCCGGACAGGCATCACCACGACCCGTCGTTTCCGTCACAGGAGCGTCCGTCCCCACGGGCCTCTCCTGCGAGAGGGGAGAACCATGTCCGAACTCGCTTTCACCCGGAAGACCTCGATGGAGCGGCCGCAGCCGGCCCTGATCGTCGGCGGCCGCCAGGCCGCACCGCAACGGCCGATGCCGAATCTGGCCTCGGTCGACCTGAACCTCCTGGTGGCGCTGGAAGCGCTGCTGCAATTCCGCAACGTCACCCATGCCGCCCAGCATGTCGGCCAGAGCCAGCCGGCGATGAGCCGGGCGCTGGCCAGGCTGCGCGGCATGTTCAACGACGAGATCCTGGTCCGCACCTCGACCGGCCTGGCGCCGACACCGCGCGGCGAGCGCTTGGCTGCGGCACTGCCGTCGGTGCTGGACTCGATCCGCGAGATGGTGACCAGCCGCAGCTTCGCCCCGGGGGAGTGGCGGTCGAGGGCGACGATGGCGATGCCCGACCACCAGGCGCTGGTGCTGCTGCCGCGCCTGCTGCCGCGGCTGCGCGAGCGCGCGCCCCTGCTCGACGTCGTCACCGACCCGCTGCTGGCCGGCGCGCTGCGGCGGCTGGAGCAGGGCGAGATCGACCTCGCCGTCGGCCAGATCGGCGACACCCCGCCCGGCTATTTCCGGCGCAGCCTGTATTCCGACCGCTTCGCCTGCCTGCTGCGGCAGGACCACCCGGCGCTGGCGCAGGAATGGACGATCGAGAGCTTCTCGACCCTGCGCCACGCCGTGATCGCCTCGGGCTCCGAGGACGGCTTCGGCCAGGTCTATGACGGGCTGGCCAAGCTGGACCTGCCGGACCGCGACCCGATGCTCGTCCCCAACATGCTGACGGCGCCGGCGATGATCGCCGAGACCGACCTGGTGCTGACGGTGCCGCACCGCGTCGCCACCCGCATCGCCGCCATGATGCCGCTGGCGGTGGTCGAGCCGCCGCTGGACCTGCCGCCCTACGAGGTCGCGCTGATCTGGCATGAGCGGCGCCATCGCGACCCGGACCACAGCTGGCTGCGCGGCGAGATCGCGGCCGCGGCGCTGGCGACGGTGCAGGGCAACCAGCAGCTGGCCGAAGCGTCCTGATCCTCTCCATGGATCATGCCGGCCCGGGACGACCGGGCCGGCCGCCTCAGACGTGCTCGCTGTCCGCGGGCGCCAGGCAGGAGGACAGGCTTTCCGCCAGCAGCCGCGACCGCAGCGGCTTCCGAAGGACCTTGAGGATCCCGGCGGCCTCGATCTCGGTGGATTCGAGACCGCCGAAATGGCCGGTCATCATCAGGATCGGCAGGCCGGGACGAAGGCGATGCGCCTCGGCGGCCAGCTCGATCCCCGCCACCTCCGGCATCAGCGCGTCGGTCAGGATCAGGTCGAAGCGGTCGGGGTCGGCGCGGAAGGCGGCCAGGGCGGCCGCGCTGCTGTCGAAGCCGACCGGCTCGTAGCGCAGGGCGGCCAGCATCTCCTCCAGCAGCAGCACCAGCGGCGTCTCGTCGTCGACCACCAGGATGGTCTCGCCGCGCCCCCACAGGCCCGAAGCGTCGGCGATCTCGTCCTCGTCCACCACCGGCTCTTCGGTCAGGGGCAAATAGGCCTCGAAGGTGCTGCCGGCGCCGGGCCGGCTCTCCACATTCATGGCGCCGCCCTGCCCGGTGACGATGCCGTACACCGTCGGCAGGCCGAGGCCGGTGCCGCTGCCCACCGCCTTGGTGGTGAAGAACGGCTCGAAGATCCGCTTCATCACGGCGGCATCGATGCCGTGGCCGGAATCGGTCACGCTGAGGCGCAGATAGTCGCCGGCCGCCAGAGGACCGTGCGACAGCACCGCGTCCGACGGCATGCGGGCCAGGTCGAGGCCGATCTCGATCCGGCCCTGCCCGTTCATGGCATGCGACGCGTTGGTGCACAGATTCATGACGATCTGCTGCAGCTCGGTGACGTCGCCGAGGATCGCCGCATCCCCGGCCTCGAACCGCCGGTGCAAGGCGATTGACGGGGGCAGGGAGGCGCGCAGCAGCTCCAGCGCCTCGGCGACCACGGGCTCCGGGTGGATGGCGCGATAGCGGCGTTCGCGGCGGCGGCTGAAGGCCAGGATCTGGTCGATCACCGACTGCGCCCGCGTGCCTGCGGTCATGATCTGCTTCACATATTGCTGGGTCGAGCCGCTGCGCGTCAGCGTCGACAGCGCCAGCTCGCCATAGCCGAGAATCGCGCCGAGGATGTTGTTGAATTCATGGGCGATGCCGCCGGCCAGGGCGCCGAGCGATTCCAGGCGCTGGGATTGAGCCAGCTGGATCTGCAGCGCCTCGCGCTGGACCTCGCCGCGCTCGCGCTCGATCGCGTTGGCGAAGCTTTCGGCCGCGGTGCGCAGTAGGGCGACGTCTGCCGCCGACCAGCGCTTCTCGGCCGTCACCCCTTCGAACATCAGGACGCCGGAGCGGCTGCCGGCCTTGCCCAGGGGGATCGACAGCCAGGAGCGGAGGCCGAGCAGCGCCAGGCGGTCCTTGACCGGTCCGTCGGGCAGCGCGACGACAGAGGGCACATGGATGGTCTCGTCATCGGCCCCGGCCGAGATCGGCCAGTCATTCGCGAGGTCGAGCAGCATCCGGCCGGTGTCGGCCGTGTTCGGCACCTGCGGTTGCGACCATGAGTATTCGCGTGGCGCAGTGTCCAGGCCCCAGACGAAGATATGGGCGCGATCGAACAGCATGTGCCCGGCCAGCCGTGCCAGGCCCTGTTCGATGCCGTCGTCGAGGCTGGTCCGGGGCAGGTTGATGAAATCGGTCGAGATCGTGGCGATCAGGTTTTCCAGGGCCAGGCGCTTCTCAAGCGCCCGCGCATTGGCCCGCAGCCGCAGGAACAGGTAGCAGACGTAAGCGCCCAGGCCGACCGCCACGGCATAAAGCAGGAGACGGAAATACAGGGCCCGCGTCGCGGCCCGGCCATAGGCGGAGAAATAGGCCTGCTTGATCGTCTGCGCCTGCTCCGCGATCGGCGCGGTCTGCAGGCGGGCGACGAGGCTGTCCACGGTCGGCAGGGTGGCGAGGATCAGGTGCCCGTGCGTGACCAGGGCGTCGACGCCCGGGGCCGCGGCGGCCGGAACGTCCAGGCCACGCAGCCGGTCGAGCGCGGCCGACAGCTCGGCCGCCATCTCGCTTCTGGGGTCGGCGGCGAACAACAGCATGGCGCTGGCCAGGCTGCCGATCTCCGACGCCAGGGCGGTCTGCCGCACGCCATCCGCCTGGTCGAGCTGTCGGGCCGTGTGGTTGAAGAAGCTGAGCGAGTTCTGCAGCAGCGCGTTGCTGGATTTGAAGTCGTCGACCAGCCCTTCCTGGTCGTCGACCCCCGCGACCAGCTGCGCCGCGTCCTGGTCGATGGCGATGCGCGCGTCGCCGTCGGCGATGTCGCCCGCGCTCTTCAGGCTGGCCGCCGCCTGACGCAGCGCCGCCACGGACTGCACCAGGGGGTCGTAGGTGCGCAGCAGCCCGGTGCGGGACCGCAGCACGTCGCGCTGCAGCGCGGCGTTGTTGAGGTCGATCGCGCGCAGCGCGTCCAGCGTGCGCTCATGCTGCGCCGCGTCGGGCGTGGCGCCGTGGACCAGCAGATAGGTCAGCGCCAGCAGAAGGGCCAGCAGCGCGGCGCCCAGCGTCCTCATCGGGCCTCGGCGGCGGTGATCTGCGACAGCGGCCTGCCTTCGTATTCGCCGGTCAGCGTGCCCAGGAACGCGATGATCAGGTCGCGGTCTTCCTGCGGCATGGTGCGGCCGAGCTGGGCCTGGGCCATGATCGCGACGGCCGCGTCGAGCGTGTCGGCGCTGCCGTCATGGAAATAGGGCGCGGTCAGCGCGACGTTGCGCAGGCTGGGCACGCGGAACACCCGGCGGTCCGATTCGCGGCCGGTGATGGCGAAGCGGCCCTGATCGGCGACGTCGTCATCCTGCCGGCCCGCGAAGGGATCGGAGAAGATGCCGAACTTCTGGAACAGGTTGCCGCCGACGTTGCGGCCCTGGTGGCAGGCGATGCAGCCATAGGCCTTGAACAGCTCATAGCCGCGCTTCTCGTCGGCGGTGATGGCCGTGGCGTCGCCGCGCAGGTAGCGGTCGAACCGGGCATCGGGGGTCGACAGCGACCGCTGGAAAGTGGCGAGCGCGTCGAGCACGGCTTCGCGGCTGGGCCCGGCGCCATAGGCCGACTCGAAGGCGCTGCGGATGCCGGAATCCTTGTTCAGCTTCGCCAGCAGGTCGGGCCAGCGTGCATTCATCAGCCGGGGCTCCAGCAGCACCGCCTCGTTATGTACCTCCAGCACCCGGTGGTTGCCACGCCAGTTCAGGCGGAAATCGCCGACGAGGTTGAACACGGTCGGCGTGTTGAAGGGCTCGAGCTGCCCGTTGGCGCCCTTGGAATGGGCCAGACCGTCGGCCCCGCCGCGATTGAATTCGTGGCAGGAGGCGCAGGAGCGGACGTCATCGCCGGATAGCCGGACATCCGAGAACAGCGTCTTGCCCAGCGCGACCTTCGCCGGGTCCAGGGTCCGGTCCGGCTCGATCGGGGAGATCGGCTCGTCCCGGACGGGATCGACGCCCTGCCCCAGCGCGGCGCCGAACACCAGGACCGCGAGCCCGGCGGCCGCGCCCCAGGCCAGTCCCCGCAAGACGGCGCGCATCACAGCGACTCCACGGTGGGGGCGAAGACGTAGCCGATGCCGCGCTCGGTCCGGATCAGCGCCGGGTCGCTGGGATTGGCCTCGAGCTTGCGGCGCAGGCGCAGGACCAGCACGTCGACGCTGCGGTCGAACACCTCCGCGTCATGCACCCGGCTGGTGACCAGCAGCTGCTCCCGGGTCATCACCCGCTGCGGCGACCGGACGAAGGCGGTGAGCAGGTTGAACTCGCCAGAGGTCAGGCTGACCTCGACGCCGGCCGGGGAGGTCAGGCGACGCCGGGCGACGTCGAGCTCCCACCCGTCGAAGCGGTAACGGGCCCGGCTCTCGCGCCGGCGCGCCCGTTCCCCCGCCGATTCGAGGCGCCGGAGGACGGTGCGAACCCGGGCCACCAGCTCGCGCAGGGCCAGGGGCTTGGTCAGGTAGTCGTCGGCGCCCAGCTCGAGCCCGATGACCCGATCCATCTCCTCCAGGCGGTGACCGGTGATCAGGATCACGGGCGCATCCGAGCTGGTGCGCAGGCCCCGCATCAGGTCCATCCCGTCCTCCTGCCCCAGCTTCAGGTCGAGGATGATCAGGTCGATCTCCTCCGTGGCCAGGATCCGCGTCATCGCCGCGCCGGATGAGGCGGGCCGGACCTCGAAATCATGTCGCTCGAGGTATTCACAGATCACGTCGCGCATCGCCGGATCGTCATCGACCACGAGAATACGCTTCACCGCGTAACCTCGCCCGCGAGTTCGCCCAGATCTGTCTCCACACGATTGAACATGGTGGTGAGCGGCAAAAGCATGGGAAATACGGCCTCATCTGCCGGAAGCGCCACCCCGCCCCGGAGACATACCACCATACCACTTTCGTATGAAGAGATTCCGCCTGGTGACCGCCTAGGATGAGTCCATGGCGCGCGCACAGGCGGAACGGGATGAACGGTTGCGGAGAGACAGCAAGGCCCCTCCGGCCCGGTAGCCGCATGGTCGAGCATCGATACGACTGGGCGGCGAAAACCGATGCCGGGGCCGTCCGCCGGCACAATGAGGATGCGTTCCTCCTGCGGCCCGAGCAGGGTCTCTGGGCCGTCGCCGACGGCATGGGCGGCCATTTGCGGGGCGACCACGCCAGCCGCACGGTGATGGACGCCCTGGCCCAGGGCCACACCCCGATCGACGAGATCCGCGCGCGGCTCACCGCAGCCCACCGGGCGCTGCTGGCCGAGGCCGCCAACCTCGGCGACGGCGCGGTGATCGGCGCGACGGTGGTCGTCCTGGTCGTCCGCGACGGCCGCTACACCTGCCTGTGGGCGGGGGACAGCCGGCTGTACCGGCTGCGCGACGGGGTGCTGCGGCAGCTCACCCGCGATCATTCCTACGTCCAGCGCCTGATCGACAGCGGCAGCCTGACGCCCGAGCAGGGCCGCCGGCATCCCGGCGCCAATGTGATCACCCGCGCCATCGGCGCCTCGGGGCCGCTCGAGCTCGACATGGTGCAGGGCGACAGCCGGCCCGGCGACGTCTACCTGCTGTGCAGCGACGGCCTGAGCAATGTCGTCGCCGATGCCGAGATCACTGATCGGCTCGCCGCCCCGCCCTGCGAGGCGGCGGCGGCGCTGCTGGACCTGGCGCTGGCGCGCGGCGCTCCCGACAACGTCACCCTGGTCGTGCTGGCACATCTCGCGGACGCCTGAGACCGGCGGTCACCGAGATCGACCCTCGGCCCTTTTCGTCATGGCGAGCATCTCACGCCGCTGGGGCGGCCCCGGAAGGGAAAGAAAGTTTTAACTTCTTCAAGAGGCGCGAAGCGCCGCGGCCATCCAGAGATCGAGCCGCTGGATGGCCACGCCCCTCCGGGGTTCGCCATGACGGTTCAGTGCCTTGGGTCGCTGGCATAAGCCACCTTCCGCTACTTCGCCTGGTCGATCCGGGCCGGCCTCCCGTCGAGGAGACCGGCCCGGTGAACGGCTATGCCGCGGCCGCGACGCTCAGGGATGCAATCCGGTCCAGACCCTTGCTGACGCCGTCGAGCCCTTCCCGCAGCGTCTCGCCGACGGCGCCCTGGCCAACGTCGAAGGGCGGGTTGTCGAGCAGATCGACGATGTTGTTGCCGCTGAGATAGCCGAGATTCACCCGGACCGTGTCCGCCGCGGCCTCGACCGCCTTCGACCTGGCATCGCCCTCCTGCCCGATGATGGCGGCAAGCTGGCTGGAGATCTCGTCGTCGATCTGCAGGAAGATGTCGTCGACATGCCGCCAAGTGCCACCGAGGGCCTCGACCTTGACGATCTGGTTGACCCTGCGTTTCACTTCGTCCTTCTGCTGGATCGCGGCGTTGCGGTGCGCCTCCCACATCTCCTTGATGCTTTCGACCAGACTGGCGACGAGATTGTCCCCGTCGGCCGTATCCGCCTTCTTGAAGCCGAGCAGGCCGATGAGTTGGTCGTCCTTCGCGAACATCTGCTGCACGACGGCGACCAGGCGCTGCACGGCCTTGCGCTTGCCCTCCGCGTCGCCGTCCTCCTTGGGCCATCCTGATGCCACCATGCCCGCGATCCGGTCGGGGCTCGCCTGGTTCAGCGGGTAGGGCAGAAGGCGCTCCTGGGCCCGCGCCTTGGCCAGCTTGAACAGGCTTTCCGTCACCTCCTCCGGGTTGAGATCGTCGGTCGAGACGCTGTCGAGATCGATCCCGTTCACCAGGACCTTCTCGCGGCTGGGCTTGTCCTGCTCGCCATCGTCGGCCGACGGGGTCGTCTTCACATATTGCAGGTTCCGCAGGTTCTCGGGATAGGCCAGCATCAGCAGCAGCCGGCTGGTCAGGTTGTGCAGCCGCATCTCCCGCTCTTCCGGCGACAGGCCGGCCAGCATGTCCTCGAGCCAAGTGGCGATCTTGTCGGTCAGCGGGCCCAGCTCGGCCTTCCGCTCGACGCCGATCTGCCGGCTGAGGCTCAGCGCGTGGCCGGCAATGGTCGCCGACGCGGTGGCGATGCCCGTCTTCAGCTCGTCCGAGAGGGCCTCGTAATCCTCCTCGTCCTCGCTGTCCGACTCCTCCACGCCCTCCATCAAGTCTTCCTCGGGGACGTCGTCGTCTCCGGCCACGCTGGCCTCGGGCGTGAGGACCGGTGAGCCTTCCGTGTCCGAATCAGCGTCCTGACCGATCGCCGGGCCGGGCTGTTCGGCCACGATCGCCTGCGGATCGGCATCGGCCTCCTCGGACGAGAACTTCTGCTGATTCTCCGTCTCGGTCTGGGCAAACAGATTCTCCTGATCCTCCGGAAGAGCGACCTCCGGAGCGATCGAGTTGTACGGAACCGGTATGCCGAAGCCGTCCTTGAAATACTCCTTGAGACCCTTGCCCAGCGACTTCGCGCTGCCCTTCTTGAGCCTCACATTGAGAACGCCCTCCTGGTCCAGCCGGACCAATCCGAGCGCCACAAGCTTGAAATCCTTGTCCTTCTTGACGTCGATCTTATCGGGCTTCCCCTCATAGTTCATGTTCTTCAGCTTGTTCGACAGCCCGTTGAGGCCCGCCGGCATGACGAGCGCTACCGGCTGATCGGCCTTTCCGATAAAGGCCAGCGCGATGCAGCACTCGGCGTTGTTCCTGCCCGTCTCCTCGATCCAGTCCCGAGACTTCTTGGCCCGGGCCTTGTTGTGCACAAACGTCGCCATGATTCACCTCTCTTGAACAAAACGGTTGAAGAACTCGGATGCGGGGGCCTTGCCGATCCTCACAGGTCCCGGTCCCATTCGCTGTCTTCGGCCCCGCCGCCGGCCGGCGGCCGGACCGACCAGCCGTGCCGCGCCCAGCGGCCGTCGATCAGGGCCGCGAAGCCATCCGGCGCGACCAGTCCGACGCTGACCGCCACGCCCGGCGGCACATGCCGGGCGCCGGTGGTCCACCACAGGGCGCCGTGACCGGCCAGTGCCGCGACCGCGGCCGGTGCCGCCGAGGCGATCGGCAGCTCGACCCAGGTGCCGGCCCCGTTCTCCCGGGGCGGGGACTGAGGGGCCGCCGCGCTGTGGACGACCGACCAGGACGGCAGGTCGCGGCCGAGTTCGGCGAGCTCGAAACCCTCGCCCAGGGCGTCGAGCGCCAGGGCCTCGGCGGCGGCGAACCAGGGGCCGCTGCCCGCCATCAGCCCGATCGGATCGACCGGCCGCTCGATCTCCTGCCCCAGCATCAGCGGGAAGCAGCGCCCGACCGCGTCGACACTGGGCATCAGCACGCCGATCAGGGTGAACCGGCCACAGGCGCCGGCGGGGAGGATGAAGCGCCACAGCGGCGCGACGAAGAACAGCTCGGCCCAGTCGGCGCCGATCGCGGCCTCGCCGGCGGCGAGGGACTGCTGCAGCCAGGCGTCCCAGCTGCCGACGGTCTCGGGCCGCAGCCCGGCGCCGACGAAATCGGCGCGGGCCGGCAGCTTGCCGTAGAAGCCGCAGGACCGCCCGGCCGCGATCGCGGCCGGGATGCGGGCGCTCACAGATCCTGCGGGCATCGGAACTGCGCCAGCAGCTTGCCGGACAGCGGGTTCATCACGCTGTCGGCCTGGAGGATGAAGGTCGCCCAATGGGTGCCGGCCGCCAGCCGCAGCTGCAGCCGGTCGGAGCCGCCGAGGCGCCGCGTGTCCGCCTGGTCCAGCAGGCGGAACAGGCCCCAGGCGCCGGCCCGAGACAGGGTCGCGTCCTGGTCGCCGGTAAAGGTGACCGAGGCGCCGCCGACGCCGCCGGTCGCCGGCCAGCGGAAATGCATCGCCCCGGACTGGCCCCGCCGGCTTTCCAGCCGCTGGCCGTCGATGTCGACCACCACCGTGTCGGTCGCCGGGTCGGTCTCGGCGACGGTCAGCACGAAGCCGACCGAGGGCTGCGCCCCGGCATCCTGGAACATGCTGTCGCGGATCGCCGCCGCCCGCTGGAACTGGGCCAGCGTGCCGCGGTCGAGCCGGAAGTCGACATTCCCGGTCGGCCGCACCTTCCACGACCCTTCGGACATATCGACGAAGGGCGCCAGGTTCTCGGCGAAGAAGCTGTCGATCGCACCGTTGCGGCCGAACAGCCGGGCGAAGTCGCTGAGCGGGACGTCCTGGCCGGAACCGGGGCTGAAGGGGTAGCGCCCCTCGGTCGCGCGCTGGCACAGCGCGCCGGGACCGCTGGACCAGACGCTGGCCAGCTGGCGTTTGGCGCCGGTGATCGACAGGTCCGAGCTGGTGCGGCTGACGCCGAGGATCCATTGCCGGATCGGCTCGGGCAGGTTGGACGCCCCGGCCTCGATCTGACGGATCGCGACGGCCGCCTGGTCGCCCTTCTGCAGCGAGCCGCCGCCCAGCCCCTGCATCTCGCTGAGCGAGCGGTACAAGCCGCCGAGGTCGCGGATGGCGCTGTCGATCGGCGCCTGGGCGTCGGCCTGGCTGTTCGGCGGCACGTCGACCAGCTGGTGCAGCGACTGGAAGTGATCGTTCAGGTAACGCCGGGCGATCCCTTCGGGCGTGTCCACTGCCGACTGCGACCGGAACAGCGCCTCGAGCTTGCTCGGCGGCACCTTGCCCGGCTGGGCGGCGCCATCGCCGGCCGGCGCGGCGTCATCGGGCGCCGGCGGCCGCTCCAGCTTGGTCTCCTGCGCCGCCGCGACCAGCAGCAGGCGGATCGGCGAGGTCGGCGCGGCCAGCGTGTTCAAGGTGCGCAGCGAATCGTCGACCGTCCGCATCGGCCGGATGGCGATGTCGCCGATCAGTTGATCCCAGCGCAGCGCGAATTCCTGGGCGTAGAGGGCCGATGCCTCGCGCTGCAGCTTCAGGCCAGCCTCGCTGCCGGCCGGAGCCGCGGCCGCCTGCGGGTCCAGCACCCAGCCATCGGCGGCGACGGCATCGGCCACCTGCGGCAGCAGCGGCAGGAAGGCGTCGTAGAAGCCGGCGCTGGTGTAGATGCCCGGGATGCCAGCGCTCAGCGGCTGCCCCGACCGGCGGGTCAGCACGCCCTCGGCCACCGGCCCGGCATGGTCGGCCAGGCGCCAGCTCGGCTCCCTCCCCGCCTCCGGGCTGGCAACGACGGCGTCGAGCACGCGGCGGGCGAGCGAGACGCCCTGGAGCTTGGCACGGCTCTTCTCGATCAGGTCGCCGTTCAACCCGATATTCGACAGCGGGCCTTCCAGCAGGGCGTCGAGATGACCGGCCAGCGCGCGGCGCAGCCCGGCATCGGCGTCACCGGGGAACTGCACGCCCCAGTCGAGCGCCATCCAATTACGGACCACGTCGCGCTGCAGCGGCCCCTGCTGCCCCAGGATCAGATAGACCTTCAGCGCCTCGTACAGGAACGCCGGGTCGTCCTGCCGCTCCGCCAGCACGGTCTCCAGCCGCAGGATCAGGCGCGGCAGCAGCAGGGTGTTGAGGGCATGGCGATAGGCCGCCCGCGTCTGCACCCCGAGCTTGTCGCTCTGGTCCAGGCCGAAGCCGGCCAGGCGGTCGGGCGCGGCGTCGCCATCGGCATAGCCGGTCGGGATCTCGCGCAGCTTCTGCAGCAGCGGCACGACCGGCCGCAGGTCGGCGCTGTCGACCCGGTCGAGCTTCAGGGTGTTGGCCTCCGCGGCGTAGCTGCTGGCGGTCAGCCGGACGTTCTCGATCAGGTCGACGTTGCGGCCGTAGCTGACCGTCCACAGGATGCCGGCCGCGGCCACCACCGCCGCGATCCCGGCATAGAGGCCGTATTGAATCCGCCGCCGGCGCCGCTCGGCGCGGGGGTCGGCATTGACCAGCCCGGCCTCGGCGAAGACCACCTCGCGCAGCAGCCGGCTGATGAAGTAGCTGCGCTTCTGCGCGCCGAATGTCGGGCGCGGCGGCCGGGCGACATCGAAGGTCCGCGCCATCGCCTCGACCACGCGGTCCAACGGCGTGCCGACCTGGGTTCCGCTGACGAAATAGACGCCGCGGAGCATGATCGGCTCTTCGAACGAATTCGGGGCGAAGGCCTCCTGCATGAACTGATGGGTCAGGTGCTTCAGGCTGGCGACCTGCTGCGGGAAGCCGAACACCAAAGCGCGGCGCTGGATGTCGCTCTCCTGCTGCATCCGTTCCAGCAGCCGCTCGCCCAGGCGGCCGACCAGCGCGTCGTATTCCGCCTCATAGGCCTCGATCGAGCCGCCCTCGCGCTCCGGCTCATGCGGAAAGGTGAAGCCCCAGACCGACTCCCGCCCCTCGCGGCCGAGGTCGTCGAAGAATTCGACGAAGCCGGCCAGCAGGTCGCTCTTGGTCAGCATCACATAGACCGGCAACCGCAGGCCGAGCTCCTTGTACAGCTCCAGCACGCGCTGGCGGATACGGGCGGCGTGGTCGAGCCGCGCCTCCTCGGAGGTCGAGGTCAGCTCGCTGATGCCGATCGCCACCAGCACGCCGTTCAGGGGCTGGCGCCGCCGATTGCGCTTGAGCAGCCGGAGGAAACCCAGCCAGGCGGCCTTGTCCTGCTCGGCATCGCTGTCCTGGGTCATGTAGCGGCCGGCGGTGTCGATCAGCACCGCGTCGTCGGTGAACCACCAGTCGCAGTTGCGCGTGCCGCCGACCCCGCCGACCGCCTTGCGGCCGAACTTGTCCGCCAGCGGGAAGCTGAGCCCAGAGTTGACGATCGCGGTGGTCTTGCCCGACCCCGGCGGGCCGATCATGACGTACCAGGGCAGCTGGTACAGCCAGCGCCGGCCGCTGGCCCCGGCGAAGCGGCGCCCCTTCAGCGTGCCCAGGGCCTCGCGGAAGCGGCCGGAGATCGTCTCCAGCTCCCTGCCCGCGGCTCCGTCCCGCCCGCCGGCACGCGGGGACTCCGCGGCGCCGGCCTCCTCCGACTGCCCGGTCCCGAATCCGGTCAGTGCATTCGAGACCCGCGACTGGACGAGGCTCTGGAAATGCGACTGGATCATGTAGGTGACGGTGTACCCGACCGGGATCAGCATCGACGCGACGATCTGGCTGCTGAGATTGTCGAGCGGGGCGAAGCCCGCGATCGAGATCAGCGGCCCGAGCGTGAAGATCAGGGCACAGACGATCCCGGTGCCGAGGCCGACATACAGCCATTTCGACCGGAGCGCGCTCTTGATTGCCTGCATGGCCGTCCGTCCCCTCAACTATTCGTCGACTTGCTGATGATGATTTCGGTCCGGCGGTTCTGCTGGCGGCCCTCCGGCGTGTCGTTCGACGCCACCGGCTCGGTGCTGCCCCGGCCCTCTTCCCGCACGCGTCCGGGCTCGCTCATCTTCGAGGTGATGATCTCGCCGACCGATTTGGCGCGGGCGAGTGACAGGTGATAGTTCGACGGGAAGGCCAGCGACCGGATCGGCGTGGCATCCGTGTGCCCGGTCAGCAGAACGGCCCCGGGCTGGTCGTTCAGTGCTTCGCCGATCCGCCGCAGCAGCGGCTCGAACTGGCTCTTCACCGTCGGGCTGGCGGAATCGAACATGCCGGCGCCGCGGATGGTGACGACGATCTGCTGGGCGTCCTCGGCCACCGTGACCAGCCCTTCGCGGATCTCGGGCTCGAGGAAGCGCCGCAGCCGGTCGCCGCGCATGACGATCACCGGCGGCGGCGGCGCCACCCGCGCCAGGGTGACCGCACCGGTCGGCGGCAGCGCGGCGAGTTCGTCGAACACCGGGTCGGAGCGGCCGTTCAGCGCGAACAGCAGCCCGGCATAGAGCAGCAGCAGCAGCGCCACGCCGGCCGCCCCGACCACCCAGGCGGGAACGATGCCGCGCAGCAGCTTGCGGGCGGCGGCCACACCCCGCCAGTGGGGGGAGATGTCGCGCTCGAACTCGCCGCGGGCCGCCCGGATCAGGCGGTAGACGTCCTCGCGCAGCACGCTGAGCTCGGACGCGCCGCGGGGCGCGATCCGGAACCGCCCCTCGAAGCCCAGGCTCATGCAGTAGTAGAGCAGCTCCAGCAGGTCGACATTGACGCCGGGGTCCTTCTTCAACTGCGCCAGCAGGTCGAAGAACCGGTCGCCGCCCCAGGTCTCGCTGAACAGCGATCCGACCATGCTGCGCGTGGTCCAGACGCTGCGGCTGCCCCAGGGCGTGTTCAGGACGATGTCGTCGATGGTGGCGCAGAGCGCGTATTTGCTGGCCTTGATCGCCCGCGGCGCCAGGCCCAGCGGGGTGACCCGGCGCTCGAAGGCGTCGATCTCGCGCAGCACCCGGAGGCGCAGGCCCTCGACATCGGGATGGCTGCTGCTGTTCTTGAGCTGGGCGCAGAGGCCCAGCAGCGCCGCCGCGGCCGCCACCAGCGGGCCGAGCCGGTCGAGCGCCAGCGCCTCCCAGAACCGCTCGGCCGGCGAGGCCTGGGACGGCGGCGGGGGCACCAGGGTCAGCCGCCCGCCCGGATTGGGACGGGCGGGGCCCCGCGGCAGCAGGACGGTTTCCTCAGTCATCGCCATCCAGCCCTTCTCCTTCCGGACGGGCGCTGCCATCCGTGTCCCTGCGTTCCGGCCCCCGCGGGCGGGCGGTTTCGGCGCGATAGGCGCGCGCGAAATCGGCGCCGAAGATCCGCAGCGCGTCGTTCTCGAGGCCGGAGACCACGTCGTCGAAGATCCGCCGGTACTCGTCCCAGCCCCGGGCCTTCCTGGTGCCGGGCCAGTGCCAGCCGGCCTGCCCGACCGTCCGCTCGACCGAGGTCGGCGACAGGCGGTCGCAGACGCTGCGCAGCGCCTCCTGCAGCGCCGCCAGCATCGCGACCTCGTGCGCCTTGATGTCGGAGAAGGCCTGCTCGACCGCCGCGTCCCCGCGGATGAAGCCCGGGATCTCGACGCAGAGCAGCGTGTGCATCGCCTCCTTCGCGTCCAGCGTGAACTTCAGCGGGTTGTTGCCCGAGCGCTCGATCATCGTGCGCTCGATGCCGAATTCCTGCTTCGCCAGCTGGCGGGCCGAGAGGATGCCGTGCAGCCCGGCAACGGAATGCAGCAGCATCCGCCCCGCCCGGTCCATCACGGCGGTGAGGTCGGCCGCGCCGACATCCGCCGGCGACAGGCCGCAGGCGGCGAGGAAGGCGGCCACGGCGCGATCGGCGTCGCCGCCGGGGCCCGCCGGCTGATCCGCCACCGGCCGGGGCGGCGGGGCAGGCTGCACCTCCGGCTGCGGCGGGGCCTCGAGGATGTCGTCGTCGTCCGGTGGCCTGGCGGTGTCGACCCGGGTGAAGGCCGGCGCGGCCTTTGCCGCCGGCGGTGCGCCGAGCTCCGCCATGATGTCCCAGTCGTCGGGGATCGCCTCGACGCCGGATCTCGGCTGCACGAAGACGACGGCATGCTCCGGCACGTGGTCGGCATAGGAGGCGGCCGGCTTGCGGACGGCCGCCCAGTCGTCCGCCGGCGGCTCCCGCGGCGGGCCGAAGCCCGAGGCCGGAAGCAGGTCGCCGTCGATCTCGCCGAGCAGCGGCTCCTCGCGCCGGCTGGTGATGCCGCCGCCGAGCGAGGGGCCCATCTGGACCGTGCCGAGGAAGCTCAGCTCCTCCGCCGGCGGCGCGGTGCGTTCCGGCTCGTCGGCCTTGACCACGGCCGGCCCCGAGCCCGGCGCCGCGATGACATCGATGCGGTAGCTGCCGATCTGGATGACGTCGCCGGCCTTCAGCGCCACCGGCACCTCGCGCGGCAGCGCCTCCGACTCGTCATTCAGGAAGGTGCCGTTGCGGCTGCGGTCGATCAGGACGAAGCGGCCCTGCGCCGGTTCGATCGAGCAGTGATGCTTGGAGATGGTCTGCTGGGCGTCGCGCAGGACCAGGCCGTTGTCGTCGGCCCGGCCGATGGTCAGCGCCGATTCCGCCTCGACCAGGCCGTCGGCCCCGACGGTCTCGGGCAGGCTGGACTCGGTGCTGTCTACGCGTAGGACGAGGGCCATGGGGGACACCTGGTCGGTTGCGGGTTGCTGCTACTGGCCACGGATGGCCCAGAGCGCCATTTCAAGGTTCGGGAAGTCGCCGGCGACATGCAGCGCCAACCCGCCGGAATGGCGCATGTCCTTCCAGAACGGGCTCTGTTGATCGACCTCGAAATAGGTGACCCCGACGTGGAAGGGGATCTGTCGCGGCGCCACCGGCAGCGGGTTGATGATGATCCCAGGCAGCGCGACGTTGACGAGCTCCTTGATCTTCTCGGCCGGGCCGATCTTGATCTGGGTCGGGAATTCGCGGCGCAGCCGGTCGACCTCGACATCGGCGCGGGCGGCCAGCACGAAGGTCGCGGTCGTGAACAGCGAGCGGTCGGCGACCTCGGCGATGTGGACGCCGTATTTGTGCTGCTTGAGCGGCACCGGCACCGCCGTCTGCTCCAGCACGGCGCTGAGCGACGCCCGGATCGACTGGATCACCGGCCGGAAGCTGAGCGCCAGGTCCTCGTGCCTGTAGCCGGCGAAGGCCGGCGGCCGCTTCTCGGTCCGGGCATAGGTCGCGAGCTCGCCGGCGAGCTGGACCATCAGGCCGTACAGCGACTCCGGATGCACGACCGCCGCGCCGGAGAGGTGGGAGAAGTAGGGCTCGTAGCGGTTGATCGCCTGCAGCAGCAGGAAATCGGCGATCTCGGCCACGCCGCGGGTGCCCGACTGCGACACCCGGGCGGCCAGGGCCTCGCCGCGATGATGCAGCAGGCCGGTGATCTCGGTGATGTAGTTCGAAAGGGTGCGGGAGCCGGCGCAGTCCATGGTCGGCGGGATATGCGTGTCGTCGAGCACGACCTGCCGGTCGGCCCGGACCTCGACCAGCCGGGCGATCGGCAGGCAGGAGAAGCCGGCCCGGTCCGCCCCGTCCGGCAGCAGCTGGAAGCGCAGCCGCGCCACCTCGATCGAGGCGCCGTCGCGCTCGCCGGCATTGGTGTCGACCAGATCCTGGTCCGCCACCGCGAAGCGGATCGGCACGTCGGTCGCCGCGCGCCCGTCGGTCTCGACCGCCCCGGGCTGGTACAGCGGCACGGCCAGGTGGATCAGCGAATCCCGCAGATGCTCCGGCACCTCATAAGGAACCGGCTGGTCGGCGTCGTCGGGGATGCTGAACGGCGTGCCGTCCTCCATCACGCCGCGGGCCGTCTCGATCGCGATCTTGCCGAGGCTGAGCAGCTCGCGGTTCAGCCGCAGCTCGGTGACGCCCCAGCCATAGCCGCGCAAGGCAGCCGTGCGGCTGCGGACGAGCTTTTCGACATAGCGGTCGCTCTGCTGGAAATGCTGCGGCCGGAGGAACAGCCCTTCCGACCAGACGACCCTGTTGTCCCAAGACATCCTGCGCTCCGCTTCATCCGAGGCCGCCCGGATACGGGCCGGCGATCAGGGATGCGGACACTCTGACGGCATCCGGCGCGCCGCTCGCATGCGCAGTTGATATCCGGGCATTCGGGATCGGGATGCGGCGAGCCTGTCGCAACATGCCCGCATATCAATCGCGCATGCAGTGCGACGCCAAGGCTTCGCTAGATTTCCAAAATCGAACGACCGCCCCTTCCCCCGGATCTACTTGCCTTTACTGCCGGGACCCGAAGGTGGCGCGAACCGGAAAGCCCCAGTGGCGGACATGCAGTGACGGACATGGTCATGCTCGACGCAGATCATCTGCTGAAGCCGGTCGACGACAGCGACGCGTGCGGAGAGGCCCTCGACTACGATCTGGGGTTTCTCGAGCTCGAGATGGCGTCGCAGGGCAAGCCGGGCCAGCAGATCGGCGATGCCGTCGTGGCCGACGAGCCCCCCGACTGGCGCGAGGTCTGGCGGCTGGGCCTGGACCTCGCCGGCCGCACCAAGGATTTGCGCATCGGCGTGCTGCTGGCGCGCTCGGCCCTCAACCAATCCGGCTTCACCGGCCTGCGCGGCGGCCTCGAGCTGCTCGCCGGCTATGTCGAGCAGTTCTGGCCGAACCTGCATCCGCGGCCGGATGCGGAGGATGGCGACGACCAGACCGTGCGCCTCAACACCCTGGCCAATCTCTGCGATCCGGCCGGGCTGATGGCGGAGATCCGCCAGGTACCCCTGACGGCGTCGCGGCAGTTCGGCAACTTCACGCTGCGCGACTGCATCGAGGCACAGCGGCCCGGCGAGATCGACCTTGCAGCCGTCGAGCGCGCCTTCGGCGACACCGATCCCGGCCAGATCGACCGGGCCGGCGCAGATCTCGACGCCGCCCTGGCCGCCGCGATCCGCCTGGATGCCGGCATCAAGCAGCGCGTCGACATCACCGAGGCCGTCCGCTTCGACCCGCTGATCGCCCTGCTGCGCCAGGCCAAGGAGCTGGTCGACGCCCACCGGCCCAGCGCCGCGCCGGCAGCCGAGACGCCGCAGGGAGAGGCGGCCCCCGTTGCCCTCTCCGGCGAGATCCGCGACCGCAACGACGTCATCGGCTCGCTTGACCGGATCTGCCGCTGGTACCGGGCGAACGAGCCGGCCAGCCCGGTGCCGGCCCTGCTGGAACGGGCGAAACGGCTGGTCTCCAAGGACTTCATGGCTCTGCTCCTGGAGCTCGCGCCCGAGGGCGCCGCTCATTACCGCTCGATCGCCGGCCTGGCGGCCGACGAGAGCCCCTGACGACCGGAGCCGCCCCACACTAAGGAGAATGAAGAGATGGCAAAGGCCAGCAGTCAAAAATTCATCGCACGCAACCGGGCGCCCCGGGTCCAGATCGAATACGACGTCGAGACCTACGGCTCGAACAAGAAGGTCCAGCTGCCGTTCGTCGTCGGCGTCATGTCCGACCTCGCCGGCAACCCGACCGAGGCGCTGCCCCCGGTGGCCGATCGCAAGATGATGGAGATCGACATCGACAATTTCGATGATCGGCTCCGGTCCATCAAGCCGCGGGTGGCGCTGCGGGTGCCGAACCGGCTGACCGGCGAAGGCCAGCTCGCGGTCGACCTGACCTTCGAGAGCATGGACGATTTCTCGCCGGCGGCGGTGGCCCGCAAGGTCGACAGCCTGAACCGGCTGCTCGAGGCGCGGACGCAGCTGTCCAACCTCCTGACCTACATGGACGGCAAGAACGGCGCCGAGGAGCTGGTCGCCCGGCTGCTGGCCGACCCGACGCTGCTCAGCGCCCTCGGCCATGCGCCGAAGCCCGATACCCCCAAGGACCAGCCGGACGCGGTTCCGTCCCCGGCCCCAGAGACGGAGGAGAACTGACCATGTCGTCCGCAGTCACCCGGTCCGCCGAGGCGCAGGCCGCCCCGGCCACCACGGTCGATCCCGGCGATTTCGCCAGCCTGCTGCAGCGCGAGTTCAGGACCCGGTCGGACCAGGCGCAGGAGGCGGTGGAGACCGCCGTCCGGACCCTGGCCGAGCAGGCCCTGCGCGACACCTCGGTGATCAGCGACGACGTCGTCGACACCATCCAGTCGATCATCGCCTCGATCGACCAGAAGCTGTCGGCGCAGATCAACGAGGTGCTGCATCATGAGGAGTTCCAGCAGCTGGAATCGGCCTGGCGCGGCCTGCATCACCTGGTCTTCAACACCGAGACCGACGAGACGCTGAAGATCCGCGTCTTCCCGATCTCGAAGAAGGAGCTGTCCCGCAACCTGCGCAAGTACAAGGGCATCGCCTGGGACCAGAGCCCGCTGTTCAAGAAGATCTATGAGGAGGAGTACGGCCAGATCGGCGGCGAGCCCTATGGCTGCCTGATCGGCGACTATTACTTCGACCACACCCCGCCGGATGTCGAGCTGCTGTCGGCGGTGTCGCAGATCGCGGCCGCCAGCCACGCGCCGTTCATCTCCGCCGCGTCGCCGCATCTGCTGCAGATGGACTCGTGGCGCGAGCTGGCCAACCCGCGCGACATCACCAAGATCTTCCTGACGCCGGAGCACGCCGCCTGGCGGTCGTTCCGTGACGGCGAGAACTCGCGCTACGTGGCGCTGACCATGCCGCGCACCCTGGGGCGCCTGCCCTACGGCGCCAAGACCAACCCGGTAGACGAATTCGCCTTCGAGGAGGAGTCGGACGGCGGCGACAGCTCCAAGTATCTGTGGACCAACGCCGCCTACGCCATGGGCGTGAACATCACCCGATCGTTCAAGCTGTATGGCTGGCTGTCGCGGATCCGCGGCGTCGAATCCGGCGGCCTGGTCGAGGACCTGCCGGTCCACACCTTCCCCAGCGACGACGGCGGCGTCGACCTGAAATGCCCGACCGAGATCGCGATCAGCGACCGGCGCGAGGCCGAGCTGTCCAAGAACGGCCTGTTGCCGCTGCTGCACCGGAAGAACACCGATCTCGGCGTCTTCATCGGCGCCCAGACCGTCAACAAGCCGATCAAGTACGAGGACCCGGACGCCTCGGCCAATGCCGAGCTGAGCGCCCGGCTGCCCTACATCTTCGCGACCTGCCGCTTCGCCCATTACCTGAAGTGCATGGTCCGCGACAAGATCGGCACGTTCAAGGAGCGGCACGAGGTCGAGGAGTGGCTGAACCAGTGGATCCAGGGCTACGTCCACCCGTCGCCTGAGCTGGGCAGCGAGGAGAGCAAGGCGCAGCAGCCGCTGTCCTCGGCCGAGGTCAAGGTCGAGGAGGTCGCCGACAACCCCGGCTACTACACCGCCCGGTTCTACCTGCGGCCGCATTACCAGCTCGAGGGCCTGACCATCTCGCTGCGGCTGGTCTCGCGCCTGCCGTCGGCCCGCAAGGCCTGACGATCCGCTCCATCGGCGGAAGGAGGTCGCATGCGGCACGGCTGATCACCCCCGAGAGACTTCAATCCCATTCCAAACCACCAGATGAAGGAAGACGAACATGGCGTTCGACGCAGTCATGGTGTTCACGGCAGCATCCAAGGACGGCATTCAGCCCAAGGGTGAATCCCTCATCCTGAAGGACGGCATCACGCTGGCCGATGAGTGGAGCTTCTCGCTCGAGAACAAGCTCAACATCGGCCCGCACACCAGCGGCGCCGGCTCCGGCAAGGCCGAGTTCGAGGTCTTCACCGTCAAGAAGCAGGTCGATACCGCCTCGCCCCACCTGTACGTGGCCTGCGGCCGCGGCGCCCATTTCAGCAATGTCGACCTGAAGCTGTTCAAGGCGACCGGCTCCGGCACCAGCACCTCCGGCACCAACCTGTTCCTGCACTGGACCTTCAACATGCTGGCCGTGGAGAAGGTCGAGTGGTCCTACGCCGAGGAGGCGCCGGAGGAGACGGTCACCTTCCGGTTCGGCGCCTGCAAGGTCATCTACTACAAGCAGAACGACAAGGGTGCCCTGACGAAGCAGGGCGAGGGCATCTGGAACCAGATCGCCAACAGCACCGACTTCACCAAGCTCGTCGCCTGACGACGCCGCGACCGGCCGGCGCCCCGGCCGGTCGCCCTTTCTTCCGACCATACCCCTCAGGTGAATCATGGCCAGAGCCGTCAAGCGGGACCTGGTCCAGCCGTCGCTTCTCGACCGGCTGACCGACGACCAGCCGCGCAGCGCGACCGAGGCGCAGGACCGGCGCAGCTTCTCGGTGCGCCAGCTGCGGGAGGTGATCCTGCGCGACATCTCGTGGCTTTTGAACACCAACCAGCTGGCCGCGACCGTGGATCTGCAGGCCTATCCCCATGTCGCATCCAGCACGCTGAACTACGGCATCTGGCCGCTGGGCGGGCACATCCGCGAAGGCGTCGACGCAAGCGCCCTGCGGCAGGAGATCGTCGCCAGCCTGCATCGCTTCGAGCCGCGGCTGCTGCCCGACAGCCTGAGAGTCACGGCAATCGAGGACGGGCAGGACATCGGCTCGCTCCACTTCAAGATCGAGGCCGACCTCTGGGCCCATCCGGTGCCGCTGCGCATGGTGATGCGCACCGAGGTCGACCGCGAGCTCGACGTCGTCCGCGTCGTCGAGATGCGCGCGGAGGCCAGCTGATGGATCCCCGGCTGCTGCGCCTCTACAACGACGAGCTCGCCTATATGCGCGACATGGGCGCCGAGTTCGCGCGCTCCTTCCCGAAGGTCGCCGGCCGGCTCGGCATGGAGACGACCGAGGTCGCCGACCCCTATGTCGAGCGGCTGCTCGAAGGCTTCGCCTTCATGGCGGCGCGGGTGCAGCTGAAGCTGCAGTCGCGCTTCCCCGATTTCACCCAGCATCTGCTCGAGCTGGTGTATCCGCATTTCCTGCCGCCGGTGCCGTCGATGACGATCGCCCGGTTCGAGCCGGACCCGGAGGCCGGACGGCTGGAGAACGGCTATCTGGTGCCGCGCGGGACCAAGCTGCTGAGCCAGCTCGCCCCGGGCGCGGTCACCCATTGCGAGTTCCGCACCGCCCATGACGTCCAGCTGTGGCCGATCGTGGTCAGCGGGGTCGACTACTACGCGACGCCGGGGCAGCTTTCGGCCCTGCACCTGCCGGGCCGGCAGGCGGTGAAGGCGGCGCTGCGTCTGCGGCTGCGGACCACCAACGGGCTGCCCTTCAACAAGCTGGCGCTGAAGGCGCTGACGCTGCATCTGACCGGGCCCGGCGGCATCGGCGCGATCCTGGCCGAGCAGCTGGTCGCCGACACCCGCGCCATCGTCGCCCGGCCGCTGAGCCGGCCGGTGCCCTGGCAGGAGACGATCCCGCGGCAGGCGCTGCGGCAGGTCGGGTTGGAGCCGGGGTCGTCGCTGCTGCCCGAGGTTCCCCGCTCCTTCGACGGCTACCGCCTGCTGCAGGAATACTTCGCCCTGGCGGACCGGACGCTGTTCGTCGAGCTCGGCGGGCTCGCCGATGCCGTGGCGCTGTCGACCACCGAGGAGCTCGAGATCGTGTTCGCGCTCGGCCGTGCCGAGTCGCGGCTGGAGCGCCATCTCGGCCCGCAGAACATCGCCCTGTTCGCGACCCCGGCGGTCAACCTGTTCGAGCGCCAGGCCGACCGGATCCATGTCAGCGACAAGCAATACGAGCACCACGTGGTGGTCGACCGGATTCGGCCGCTCGACATCGAGCTGCATTCGATCCTGGAGATGAGCGGCGAGGGCGAGAGCGGCGACGCGGCCCCGCTGCCGTTCCTGCCCTTCTACAGCATCCACGAGCACGGCCGGCGCGAGCAGCATTCCGCCTACTACACGGTGCGGCGCGAGCAGCGCCTGCTGTCCGAGCACCAGCGCCTGCACGGCACGCGCACCGGCTATATCGGCAGCGAAACCTTCGTCTCACTGGTCGACCGCCAGGCCGCCCCCTATTCGGCCGATCTGCGCCAGCTGTCGCTGCGCTGCCTGTGCTCGAACCGGGACCTGCCGCTGCTGCTGCCGGTCGGCCGGGGCGAGACCGACTTCACGCTCGAGATCGGCGCCCCGGTGACCAGCGTCCGCTGCCTGTCGCTGCCGAGCCGGCCGCGGCCGTCCTTCGCCAATGGCGATGTCGCCTGGAAGCTGATCAGCCACCTGTCGCTGAACTACCTGTCGATCACCAATTCCGACCGGCCCGACCACCAGGGCGCCGAGGCGCTGCGCGAGCTGCTGCGCCTCTATGTCGATCCGGACGACGCCTCCGCCACGCGGCAGATCGACGGCATCCGGGACGTCCGGTCCAAGGCCGTCGTCCGGCGCCTGCCCGGCGGCGGGCAGGCCGCGGTGGCGCGCGGGATCGAGATCGGCGTCACCCTGGACGAGGCGGCTTTCGAAGGCGTCGGCACCTTCCCCTTGGCCTCCGTCCTCAACCTGTTCTTCGCCAAATACGTCTCGATCAACGGCTTCACCGAGATGGTGCTGTCGACCCTGCAGCGCGGCGAGGTGATGCGATGGCCGCCGATGATCGGCCGCCGGGCGGTGGTGTGATGCCGGACGCGCTCAGCAGCTTCTTCGGCGCGGTCGCGGCCGAGCCGCACGACTTCGACGTCTTCCAGACGCTGCGGCGGATCGATGCCCTCAGCCCGGACCGCCCGCGGCTGGGGGAATCGAGCCGGCCGGGATCGGACCCGGTGCGGATCGGGCAGCAGCCGGCCCTGGCCTTCCCGACCCGGCCGATCGCGGGGCTGACCGAGGCCGAGGAGGAGGATGGCCCCGCCCGGCTGGCCACCTATGTCTTCGGGCTGTTCGGGTCGAACGGCCCGCTGCCGCTGCACCTGACCGAATACGCCCAAATGCGGCAGCACAACGCCGGCGACGAGACGCTGGTCCGCTTCGCCGACATCTTCCACCACCGCATGGCCTCGCTGTTCTTCCGCGCCTGGGCGGAGAGCGAGCCGACGGTGAGCCACGACCGGCCGCAGCAGGACCGCTTCGCCCTGCAGCTCGGCGCCCTCGCCGGCCTCGGCATGGAATCGCTGCAGGACCGGGACGCCATGCCCGACCTGGCCAAGGTCCATTTCACCGGGCGGCTTGCCTCGCACACCCGCAACGCCGAGGGGCTCGGCGCCATCCTGGCCAGCTTCTTCGCGGCGCCGGTCGAGATCCGCGAATTCGTGCCGAAATGGGTCCAGCTGCCGCGCGACGCGCTGTGCCTGCTGGGCCGCGACCCGGGCACCGGGACGCTGGGCAGCACCGCCCACCGCCGGCGCCCGGATCCGGGTCTATCATCACCGGTTCCGCATCGTCATCGGCCCGCTGGAGCTGGCCCAGTACGAGCGGCTGCTGCCCGGCGCCCCCGGCCTCGACAAGATGGCCCAGACCGTCCGCAACTACATCGGCGACGAGCTGGACTGGGAGGTCAACCTGGTCCTGCGCCGCGACGAGGTGCCGGCGGTCCGACTGGGCCGCAGCGGCCGGCTCGGCTGGACCGGCTGGATGGGCAAGCGCAAGTCGCGCCGCCACGCCGACGACCTGACGACGACCCCGCCGCTTCCCGGCCCGACGGACGCGGCATCCCCCGAAACAGCCTCGTGGAGTCCGTGATGACGGGCATCAGCCGCCGGAACCTGTTCAGCAAGCTGAACGCGCCCTGCTACGCCGCGATCGAGAGCGCCACAGCGTTCTGCAAGCTGCGCGGCAACGCCTATGTCGAGCTGGTCCATTGGCTGCACCAGCTGAACGAGGTCGCCGAGTCCGATTTCGGGCGGATCCTGCGCAGCTTCGGCGTCGACCCGGGCATTCTGGCGCGCGACCTGACCCGGGCACTGGACAAGCTGCCGCGGGGCGCCACCGCCGTCTCCGACCTGTCGCAGCATATCGAGGACGCGACCCAGGAGGCCTGGCTGGTCGCGACCCTGGCCTTCGGCGACGACCGCATCCGCTCCGGCCATCTGCTCTATGGCTGTCTGTCCAGCCGCCCGCTCAGCCAGGTCCTGCTCGCGATCTCACCCGAATTCGGCAAGCTGGCGCTGGACCGGCTGCGCGACGGGTTCGAGGCGATCACCCGCGGCTCGCCCGAGGCCACCGCCGCGCAGGCGCCGGTGGAGGCCGCCGACGGGGCGACGCCATCGGCGCCAGGCAGTCGCGGGGGCGCCCTGGCGCGCTACACCGTGGACCTGACCGCGAGCGCCAGGGCCGGCAAGCTCGACCCGGTGATTGGCCGCGACCCCGAGATCCGGCAGATCATCGACGTGCTGATGCGACGGCGGCAGAACAACCCGATCCTGACCGGCGAGGCCGGCGTCGGCAAAACCGCCATCGTCGAGGGCCTGGCGCTGCGGATCGTGGCCGGCGAGGTGCCGGCGCCGCTGCGTGACGTCGCCCTGCACGCGCTCGACCTCGGCCTGCTGCAGGCCGGCGCCGGGATGAAGGGCGAGTTCGAGCAGCGCCTGCGCGACGTCATCGCCGAGGTCCAGGCGGCGCCCCATCCGGTGATCATGTTCATCGACGAGGCGCACACGCTGATCGGCGCCGGCGGGCAGGAGGGCACCGGCGACGCCGCCAACATGCTGAAGCCCGCCCTGGCCCGCGGCACGCTGCGGACCATCGGCGCCACCACCTGGGCCGAGTACAAGCGCTATATCGAGAAGGACCCTGCGCTGAGCCGCCGCTTCCAGGCCATCCCGGTGGCCGAGCCGGACGAGCCGCAGGCCGTCACCATGATGCGCCGCATGGTGCGGACGCTGGAGGCGCATCACGGCGTCGAGATCCTGGACGAGGCGGTGGCGGCCGCGGTCGCACTGTCGCGGCGCTACATCCCCGCCCGCCAGCTGCCGGACAAGTCTTTGAGCCTGCTGGACACCGCCTGCGCCCGGGTCGCCGTCAGCCGCCACGCCCGCCCCGACCGGCTGGAGCATGAGCGGCAGCGGATCGACGCCCTGACGCTGGAGCTGGAGATGCTGGGCCGCGAGGAGGCCGATGGTGGCGATGTCGGCGAGCGCCGGGCGGAGGCGGAAGAGGCGCTCGAGGAGGCCCGGCAGGAGGCGGCGCGGCTCGACGTCCGCTGGCAGGCCGAGCGCAGCCTGGTCGAGGAGATTCAGCGGGCCCGGGCCGCGCTGCGCGCCGACGGCGACGCCGATCCGGCCGAGCTGCGGCGGCTCGACGGCGAGTGGCGCGAGATCCAGGAGGAGGCGCCGCTGGTGCTCGACCGGGTCGACCGCAATGCCGTGGCCGCCGTGGTGCAGGACTGGACCGGCATCCCGGTCGGCCGCCTGCTGAAGGACGAGGCCACCACCCTGCTGTCCCTCGCCGAGGCCCTGGGCCGGCGCGTCGTCGGCCAGGACCACGCCATGGAGGCGATCGCCCAGCGGGTGCAGACCAGCCGCGCCGGCCTCGACGATCCCGCCAAGCCGATCGGCGTCTTCCTGCTGTGCGGCCCGTCCGGCGTCGGCAAGACCGAGACAGCGCTGGCGCTGGCCGAGACCCTGCTGGGCGGCGAGAGCAACCTGATCACCATCAACATGAGCGAGTTCCAGGAGGCGCACACCGTCTCGTCGCTCAAGGGCGCCCCGCCCGGCTATGTCGGCTATGGCCAGGGCGGCGTGCTGACCGAGGCGGTGCGCCGGCGGCCGCATGCGGTGATCCTGCTCGACGAGATCGAGAAGGCGCATCCGGACGTCCATGAGATCTTCTTCCAGGTCTTCGACAAGGGCGTGATGGAGGATGGCGAGGGCCGCAAGATCGACTTCCGCAACACGCTGATCCTGCTGACCTCGAATGTCGGCGGCGAGCAGATCGCCCGGCTGTGCGCCGCCGAGGCGCGACCGGAGCCGGAGGTGCTGGAGAGCGCGCTGCACCGCCCGTTGCGCGAGGTCTTCCCGCCCGCCCTGCTGGGCCGCATGACGCTCGTGCCCTACTACGCGCTGAGCGACGGCATGCTGGACCGCATCGTGCGCCTGCGGCTGGAGCGGATCGCCGACCGGATGATGCAGGCCCACAAGGTGCCGCTGACCTGCGACGACGCCGTGGCCGAGCTGATCGCCCGGCGCGCCCGCCAGGTCGACAGCGGCGGGCGCATGGTCGACGCCATCCTGACCAGCACGCTGCTGCCGGCGGTCAGCCGGCACATCCTGGCCGAGCAGCGGGACGGCCGGCCGGTCGGCGCGCTGCACATCGGCGTGCGGGACGATGCCTTCCACTACCAGTTCGGTGGCGGCCTTCCCGCCGCATCCCTGCAGCCCAGCGACTAGGCGACATCACCATGCCCCTGTCGACGATCGAAACCCTGCTGAAGGACAACCGCTTCGCGGCGGTGACCTCAGCCGCATTCCAGCTGAACGAGGTCTATCTCCGGCGGCTCCGAGGCACCGAGCGGCTGGGCGAGCCCTTCGTCTATGAGGTGACGCTCGCCAGCCCCGATCCGATCCAGACCTTCGCCAAGGTGCCCGGCCAGACCCTGACCGTCGGCCTCAAGCTCAAGGGCACGGCGACGCGGTTCTTCCACGGCATCGTCACCCGGTTCCAGTATCTCGGCCTCGACGACACCGAGCGCCTCAATTACGTGGCCGAGGTGCGGCCCTGGCTGTCGCTGCTCGACTATCGTCGCAACAGCCGGATCTTTCAGAACAAGACCAGCCTCGAGATCATCACCCAGATCTTCCAGGAGCATAAAGGCACCTTCAAGGGCCGGCCCACCGGGCGGCTGCCGCGACGCCCCTTCTGCGTCCAGTACGACGAGACCGACCTGGCCTTCGTCAGCGCGGCTGATGGAGCAGGACGGGATCTACTATTACTTCGAGCATGCGGAGAACCGGCACGACCTGGTGCTGGTCGACAACGCCTCGAGCCACAAGCCCTGCACGCCGCAGGTGGTGGAGACCCACCACAACCTGCGGCCGGCCCGGAACCTGCACCAGGAGGACCTGATCCTGCGCTGGGAGGAGGTGGTGTCGATGCAGCCGGACAAGATCGTCCTCAACGACTACGACCACGAGAAGCCGACGGCGAATCTCGAGGCCGTGGCGCGCGTTCCGTCCGTGAAGGTCGGCGGCATCCCGCCGCGCAAGACCCTTACGGGCGCCGCCGCCTCCCGACGTCCCGGCGGCACACCGGTCGCGCCGGTGACGGCGGCGAAGACCTCGACCGCCGCGGGAACCTCGCCGACGCAGGAGACCTTCGTCTATCCGGGCCGTTACATCGAGAAGAAGGACGGCGATTTCTACGCCACGATCCGGGCCGAGGAGCTGGCCTGCAACGCCTATCGGGCGCGGGTCGAGAGCACGGCGCGGCAGATCACGACCGGGGCGATCTTCACTGCGGCGAACCCGTTCTACTACGGCGACGTCGATTCCCGCCCCAAGCCCACCGAGCGCTTCCTGGCGGTTGGGAACGAGTTCACGGTCGTCGGCGAGGTCGGAGAGGTCGGCGGCGCCGGGGAGAACGCCGTCGACGCGAAGGGCGACCGCTTCCTCTACCGCAGCATGGTCGAGATCATCCCGGCGACCACCCAGTACCGCCCGCAGCGCCGCACCCCGGCGCCGGTGATCCAGGGGCCGCAGACGGCCGTCGTCGTCGGCCCCAGGGCCGAGACCGTCACCACCGACAAGCTCGGCCGCATCAAAGTCCAGTTCTTCTGGGACCGCGAGGGCAAGAAGGACGAGAACAGCTCCTGCTGGATCCGGGTGGCGCAGAGCTGGGCGGGCAAGGGCTTCGGCGGCCTGATCATCCCGCGCATCGGCCAGGAGGTCGTGGTCGACTTCATTCACGGCAACCCCGACTGGCCGCTGGTGACCGGGGTCGTCTACAACGCCACCAACGATCCGCCCGAGACCCTGCCGGCGGACAAGACGCGCTCGACCTTCCGGACGCACACCGACCGCGGCGCGGTCAACGCCTACAACGAGCTGCGCTTCGAGGACAAGCGGGGGCAGGAGGAGGTCTATCTCAAGGCGCAGAAAGACCACACTGTCGAGGTCGGCGACGTCTATTCCGTCGACGTCAAGACGCAGTACGTCCTGACCTCGTCGCCCACCGCGATGGCGCCGGGGCAGGCCGCGGCGACGCCCGGCACCAGCCGCATCGAGGTCACGCCCGACAAGATCCGCTTCGTGGTGACGGGGGTGACGGGCCCGCAGATCATCGAGATCAGCGCCACCGGCATCGCCATGATCGGCACCACGATCGGGATGATGGCCCGGCCCGCCCGCGCCGGCGCCATCGTCTCGATGCCGCCGGCGATTCCGGCTCCGCCGACCCCGGCGCTGCTCCAGGCCCTGACCGCGGCGGGGCTGCCGCCGCCCGTCCCCGAATTGCCGACGCCGCCGCCGTCGCCGAAGCTGGCGCCGGTGTGACCGCGGGCCATGGGCACCCATCGCCGCCCGGCCCGCATCGCGGGCTGCATCCTGGCCGCAGCCCTGCTGGCCGGCTTGGCGGCGATCCATGTCTCGAACCACCGTGTCGCCGACCGGGCGCGCGCCGCGATCGATCACGCGACAGCGGCGACGCCCGCCCCTGAAGCTGCGCCGGACGATCCCACGGCCGCGCTGCCCGCCCTCGATGCCCTGGCCGCCTCGCCCCTGGCGGCTCCCCTGCCCTGGTGGCGGCGGCTGAGCCTGAACGCCGCGCCGCTCGACGACCTCGCCGCCGCGACCGCGGGGCTCGACCGCGACCTGCTGCGGGACGCGTTCCTGCGCCGGCTGGCGCAGCGGATCCTGGCCCGCATCGACCGGCCGGACGTCGCCTCGGACCTCGCCTTCGACGGGCTGAAGGCGGCGCTGGCCATCGGCGGCACCGGACCGCGGCAGGACGGGCTGATCCGGCTGTGGGCGTCGACCGACTGGTCGATGACCACCCCGGATCAGATGCGCCAGGCTCTGGTCTTGCAGCTCGACCGTGCCCTCGCCGCCGAGCCGCGCCTCGCCCCGCCGCTGGACATGGCGGTGGTGGAGCGGATCCGGATCCGGCTGCGCGACCAGCCGCTGTCGGCCCGGGCCTATGCCGCAATCCGCACCTCGGACGCGGCCCAGAGCCTGCCGCCCTTCCGCGCCGATCTGGTGCTCGGGACGGACAGCTGGACGGTGCGGCGCCGGTCGGGCGCCTCACTGGCCACGCCGATCCCGGGGCTGCTCACCGCCGACGGCTTCCACCGGGTGGTCGTGCCGGCGCTGACGGATCTGTCCGCCTCCCTGGACTCCGACGACTGGGTGCTCGGCGCGGCGCCATCGGGCGGCGGCGACCTGACCGCCGCCGTGCTGGCACTCTATCTCGACGACGTCGCCCGCGCCTGGGACGGGCTGCAGGACGAGCTCGAGCTGACCCCTGCCGCCGATCCGGAGACGGCGACGCACCTCCTCGCCGCGCTGACCCCATCGCAAGGACCGTTGCTGCGCCTCGCCGTCGCCGCCCGCCGGGCCACGCTGTTCGACCGCGGCCAGGGCGACGACGCGGCCCTCGCGGCCCTGGCCCGGAAGCTCGGCGGCCTGCGGCTGTGGACCGCCATCGACCGCCGCTATGCCTGGCTCGACGGTGCGGAGCTGCAGGGCGCCCCGCTGCTCGACGATGCCATTCGCCGCTTCGTCGCGACCGCCGGCAGCATGCCGGCCGATGTCGCGCCGCCCGCCGCGGCTCTCGACTGATGCCGCGGGACGTCATCGCCGAGCCCCCCGGCATCATTGCCGGCGCTGCCGGTGCCGCGTGCCTCTGCCGCCCCGAGCTCGGGCTGTGGGCCGTGGTCGCGGCCGGGGACGCGCGGTCCAGCCGCCTTTTCGAGGATCTCGCCGCACTCGATGGCGCGGTTGACGAAGCGCGACTGGCGCGCATCGCGCGGCGGAAGACCGGCGTCTCGGCAATGATCGTCCTGCTGCGGCCGCCGCATCTGCTGTGTTTGCGGCTGGGCGGCGGCAGCGTTCATCGCCTGGGCCGAGCCGGCCTCGTCCCCATCACCGGGGAGGTGAACGCCGGGACGGTCCGCGTCCGGCCGGATGCAAGCGATCGCGTCATCCTCGCCGCACCGGCCATTGCCGACATCGTCCACGGCACCGCGCTGCTGCTGGAAAGGCTGCCGCCCGACGCCGCCGCCCGGCTGCTGGTGCAGCGTGCCGAGGCTGCCGGCCGGCATGGCAGCGGAGCGGTGGTGCTGGCGCTGCCCGACCGGCTGCCGACGTTGGCGCAACCGGCGGAGATCCCTTCGCCGGCCCGCCCCCGGCCGCAATCCCGCATCCGGCCTGTGGTCGTCAGCGCCGCGGCAGCCCTCGCCTTGTCCTTCACCGCGGTGCTCGGCCTCGCTGTCTTTCGTGATGCCTCCGAGCCGACACCGCAACGCGAAACCGCGCAGGCGCCGTCCCAGGACAGCGCGCCGGCCGCGGCGGATGAGGGCGATCTGGCCGCAGCCGACCGCCGCTTCGCCCAGACGGCGCGGCTGGCCGTGGCCGTCGCGGCGATCGACCGCACGCTGCAGCAGCTCGGCCTGCCGCCGGTCGCGGGGGATCACGGCGTTGCGATCCGCCCCTTTTCTCCGGGGGCGATCGATGCGCAGGCCCGTATGTTGGCGGCCCGCCTGCCCGGCTGGCCCCTCGCCGTGCCGCTGCGCGTGCCCTTGCGGCTGTCCAGTCCCTTCGGCTTGCGGGTCCATCCGGTGACCGGCGTCCCCACCCTGCATGCCGGGCTGGACCTGGTGGCGCCGGCGGGGACGCCGATCTACGCGACCGCCGACGGCCGCGTGCTGCGGGCCGGGCCGGCCGGCGGCTACGGCAACATGGTGGAGATCCAGCATGCCGATGGCCTGGTGACCCGCTACGGCCACATGCAGTCGATCGCGGTGGAGGCGGGTCAGGAGGTGACGGCCGCCACGGTCATCGGCCGGCTCGGCTCGACCGGCGTGTCGACCGGGCCGCATCTGCATTACGAGATCCGGCGCGCGGAAGAGGCGATCGACCCGATGCCCTTCCTGCAGGCCGGGCAGGCGCTGAAATCGATGCTGGTCGCCGTCACTTCAAATTGAAAGTGCGGCCCGAAGCCGCCCTCCATCTCCTCTCCGGGATCGATCCGAGGCTCAGCTTGCCCCGGCTGCCGCGACCGGACCGGCCGGGGCGGCAGGCGCGGCGACGGGAACGGCCTGCACCGGTGTGAACACACCGGTCTCACCGACATCGGACGGCTTCGCAGCCTCTTCGGCCTGCGCCGTCGTCCCGGGCACCGGCTGCCCGTCGCCGATCGTGTTGACCAGGCCGGAGACCGAGACGATCAGGCCGCTGAGATCGTTGATCGTCGACGCCTGCTCGGTCCAGCCGGCAGTCTGGTCGCCGGTGGAGATCCGGGCCTGCACCATGCCGCGCCGGACCTGGCGTTCCGCCTGCCGCAGCGCCGCGTACTGCGCCGGCGTGCCGTTCGGGCCGAGATTGGCCCTGGCCTCGATCACCAGCTTCTTCAGAGTGCTGAGCCGCTGCTGCACCGTATCCATCGCACGGTCGAGCGTGACCCGCGAGGACTGCGCCTTGCGGGCGATGACCTCGATCGGCAGCGTCGTGACCGCGACGGGCGTCACCGGCACTGTGCCCGCGGCTGTGGCCTCGGGCCCCTTGCCGAAGTGGGAAAACGGCTTCGGGTCCGGCAGGCGATCGGCGCAGGCGGCGCACAGCAGGCCCAGACCGAGCACGATCATCGGCGGCTTGAACGGAGACATGGGCAGCGCCTTCTCGAAGGTGGGTCGCAGAAGTCCCGCATCCTGGCCCCGGCGCAGCCGCGGTAGAGCATGCGGAATTGGCATGATCGTATCCAGGCCGAAACGCCGGTGAATTCTGGTCCGCCTGCAGATCACATCGCATATTCGCCGAGAACAGCCCCGACCCTGGAGGCCATGATGCCAATCGCAAAACGCGCCTTTGCGGTTCTTTTCTTCCTGTTATTGACGGCACCAACGGCGATCGCACAGCAGATCGCATCCGCACCGGCTTCGGCGACGGCGCCGGACCCGACCGCCCGGCCATACTACCTGGCCGCCACTCTGACCGGCGCTTTCCGGACTGATCCCCTGCCAATCGGCGTGCTGGCCGGCGGGCGCAGCTCGGTCGTGGGGCTGGCCGGCGACTGTGTCGGCAACATCACGCCGGAACGCCCCGATGCGACCATCGATCTCGAGGATGTCCACGGCCCGGTGAATTTCTACGTCGCGGCGGGCACGGACACGGCGCTGGTGGTGCACACGCCCGCTGGGCAATGGCTCTGTGCCGACGACAGCGAGGCAGGCGGCGTCAACCCGGTGATGACGCTGACCTCTCCCGGAAACGGTCCCTATGCCATCTGGGTCGCTTCGGTCGAGGCGCCCGACCGGCCGGTGCCGGCCGTGCTGGTCATCAGCGAGCTGCCGCCGGTCTGGTAGCCGAGCCATGATCGCCGATCCGATCCGCGACGCCGAGATGCCGCCGGCCGACGAGACGCGCCTCGTCGGCCCGGCCGCGCCGAGCGCCTCGGCCGCACCGAACGCCCCGACAGCGCCGAGTGAGGACGGGCCGTCGCTGGCGCCGGGCACGGTGGTCCTGCACACCTACCGCATCACCCGGCTGATCGGCCGCGGTGGCATGGGCGAGATTTACCAGGCCGAGCATTGCGACCAGCGGACGCTGCACGCGATCAAGATCATCCGGCCCGACCTGGTCGGCGACGAGTCGATCGTCAGCCTGTTCCTGCGCGAAGCCGGAGCCCTGCGCAAGATCCGGCACGCGGCAATCGTCAGCTATGACGGCCTGTTCCGCGACGCCACTGGGCGGCTGCACCTGGTGATGGAGTATGTCGACGGACCGTCGCTGCGCGACCGGCTGCGCCAAGGCCCGCTGGCGCCGCACGAGATCGCGCAGCTGCGCGACCGCCTGGCCGCCGGCCTGGCCGAGGCGCATGACAAGGGCATCTATCATCGCGATCTGTCGCCCGACAACGTGATCCTCGAGCACGGCCTGCTCGAACGGGCGAAGCTGATCGATTTCGGCATCGCCCGCTTCGCCGACCCCAGCATGCGGACACTGGTGGGCAGCCGCTTCGCCGGCAAACTCTCCTGGGCGTCGCCGGAGCAGATCGGGCTGTTCGGCGCACAGGTCGACGGGCGATCCGACATCTACAGCCTGGGCCTCGTCCTCGCCGCCGCCGCGCGCGGCCGGCCGCTGGAGATGGGCAAGACCATGATGGCCACGGTCGAGGCCCGCAAGACCACCCCCGAGCTGGACGGCGTGCCGCCCGGCCTCGTCACCCAGATCACCCGCATGCTGGCCCCCGATCCGCGCGACCGGCCGCAATCGATGCGCAGCCTGGTCGACGAGGCGCAGCCCGACCGGTCGCGCTGGTCCGCGCTGCTGCGGTCGCGGCCGGTCCAGGGTGCTGCCCTGCTGCTGGCCCTGGCGGCCGGCGCGGGCCTGTGGTGGTGGTCCGGCTCGGACATCCCCCCGGCGACGTCCACGCCGGCATTGCTGATGTCGGCACCGCCGGGCGCGGCGGAGCCGGCGCAGAAGCTCGACCGTGAGCAGCTACCACGGATCCTGAGGCTGGCGCCGGCCGAGATCTTCGCCGCCGGCCAGCGCTTCCTGACCGAGCAGCGCGACGCCGACACGGCGCTGGTGCTGTGGGAGGAGGCCTCGCGGCGCGGCAGCGGCGACGCCGCCTTCGGCCTCGCGCAGTTCTACGACCCGAATGTCCGGACCACCGGCCCGAACCCGTTCAGCGCGCCCAACCCGACCAGGGCGCGGGAGTTCTACGCCCTGGCCCTGCAGCGCGGCATCGGCATCGCCCGCGCCCGGCTGCAGGCCCTCGACAACGCGGAGTCCGCGCGATGACGACACCAGCCTTCCGGCTCCGCCTCGCCGCACTCCTGGCCATGGCCTGGCTGGCGGCCTGCGCCGCCCCGGCGATCGCCCAGGATCCGGCGCCTCCTGCCGGCGCCCGCAAGCCGCTGCTGATGACGGGCACGACGAGCCTGTGGCAGCGGGTCCTGACACGCCCGGGCGCGCGGCCGTCCCAGTCCCCGGGCGGGCCGCCGGCCGAGGCTGAGATCCCGCCGTTGACCATGTTCTTCGTCTATGCCCGGGCGGCCGGTGACGGCGGCAACTGGCTCGAGGTCGGGGCCACCACCGGCGGCCAGACGCTGGGCTGGCTTCCCGAGGCCGAGGCGATCGACTGGAAGCAGACCCTGGTGGTGAATTTCACCAACCCGGTCAACCGCGACCGTTCGCTGTTCTTCAAGGACTCGGCGCCGCTGCTGTCGATCATGGAGGCCCCGGATGCCGACGCCCAGGCCGGCGCACTGCGCCAGGCCGCCGTTTCCGGAACGCTGCCGCCGGACAGCCCGATCGCGGCACTCGAGCCGTCGACCTGGGTCGACCCGGCCAAGGATTTCTACCTGCTGCCGATCCTGAACTGGACCGACGGCTATTTCGCCAAGGGCTTCCCCGGCCTGGCGCTGCAGGTGGCGGCGACGTCGCTGCAGGAGCCGGCGCCCTCATCGCCGCAGGCGACCGACCCAGGCAACGCGGCGCAGGTGATGGCCGGCTACCGCGCCGGCGTCGTCTTCGTCGTCGATACAACCGTGTCGATGGACCCTTATGTGGCGCGGACGCGCGAGACGATCCGCAGCCTGATCGAGAAGCTGCATGCCGAGGAGGGCGACAAGCTCAGCCTCGGCCTGGTCGGGTTCCGCGACGTGCTCGAGGACGGCCGTCCGGACGAGTATATCGCCAAGGTCTTCGCCACCCTGTCCGACGGGCTCGACCCGAAGGGCTTCCTCGATCGCTTCGACGCGGCCAAGGTCTCGCATGCCGACAACCGCGACTTCCGCGAGGATTCCTTCGCCGGGGTCAAGGCCGCGCTGGACGACATCGACTGGACCGGGGTGGCCGGCCGCCTGATCGTCCTGATCACCGATGCCAGCCCGCGACGGGCCAACGACCCCTATTCGTCCACCCATCTTGATCCAGACCAGCTGCGGCTGCTGGCCCAGTCGAAGGGCGCCGCGGTGCTGGTCATCCATCTGAAGACCGCGGCCGGCAAGGACGACCATGCCGCCGCCGAGGATGCCTATCAGCCGCTGTCCGACTATCCGAATGTCGGCAGCCTGTACTTCCCGATCGAAGGGGGCGACCTGCGCAGCTTCGGGTCGGTGATCGATCGGATCGCCGGGATCATGCTCGGCCAGATGCAGTCGGCGGCGGAGGGCCAGGTGGCGCCGGCGACGGATGCGCCGGCCCCTGCCGACACCAACGATCCGAGCAGCGAGGCGCTGGCCCGCACCGGCCTGGTCGGGCGCGCCATGCAGCTGGCCTATCTCGGCCAGAAGGAAGGCGGCCAGGTCCCGCGGCTGTTCTCGTCCTGGATTTCGGACCGCGACATCGCCAACCCGGCCCGCAAGGCGCTCGACGTGCGGGTGCTGATCAGCAAGAACCAGCTGTCCGACCTGCAGTCGACGCTCGGCGCGATCATCGACGCCGGCGAGGCGACGCGGGTGGCGCCGAACGATTTCTTCCGCCAGCTGCGCAGCGCCGCCGCGACCATGGCCCGGCGGCCGGAGGGCGTCGGCCAGGAGCAGGCGCGGCACCTCGCCGATCTCGGCCTGATCGGGGAATACCTCGAAGGCCTGCCCTATCGCAGCCGGATCATGGAGCTGACCGAGGATGACTGGCTGTCCTGGAGCTTCGGGCAGCAGCGCCAGTTCCTCGACGACCTGCAGGCCAAGGTGACCCTGTATCAGCAGATCTACGACAACACCGACCTGTGGATCGCGCTCGACGGGCAGCGCACCGGCGGCGACGCGGTCTATCCGATGCCGCTCGATGCGCTGCCATGATCGGCCCAGCCCCCGTCTATACGCTGCGCAACGTGGTGCTGCGGCGCGGCGCCGGCACAGCCGGGTTCGAGCTGAATGTCAGCAACCTGGTGGTGCCGCGCAGCGAGATCCTGTTCCTCAACGGCCAGTCGGGATCCGGCAAGTCGACCCTGCTCGACCTGCTGGCAGGGACATTGGCGCCGGACCAGGCGGAGATCTTCGAGCTGGCGGCGCTCGGCCGCCCGCCGCTGGATCTCGCCGCACTGTGGCGCCGGCGGCGGCAGGACGCGTTCGCCGCAATCCGGGCCAGCAGCATCGGCTATGTGCTGCAGACCGGCGGCCTGCTGCCCTATCTCTCGGTGGTCGAGAACATTGCCCTGACCGCTCGCCTCGCTGGCCGCTACGATCCCGGCCATGTCCGCGAGCTGGCGGAGCGGCTGGGCCTGAGCCGGCTGCTCGGCCTCCGGCCGGACCGGCTGTCGGTGGGTGAGCGGCAGCGGGTCGCCATCGCCCGAGCGCTGGCCCATCGCCCCGACGTGCTGCTGGCCGACGAGCCCACCGCCTCGCTGGATCCGCCGACGGCCGACCGGGTCTTCGCCCTGCTGGTCGAGACGGTCGAACGCTTCCGCACCACCGCCGTCATCGCCTCGCATGACTGGGCCCGCACGCAGGCCACCGGGCGGCGAACCATCGGCCATAGCCTGCGCCGCGAGGACGACGTGGTGCGCGCCTATTTCTGGACCTGAGCCGATGACCGGACGCATTGCCATGGCGGCGCGCCTCGCCACCCGGGATTTCGGCCATGACTGGCGCATCGCCCTGTGCCAGGTGCTCGGCCTGGCGGCCGTGCTCGCGCCTCTCCTCGTCCTGTTCGGGCTGCGCTTCGGCCTGATCGATACCCTGGCCCAGCGCCTGATCGAGGATCCCCGCAACCGCGAGATCGTCGCCGCCGGCAGCGGCCGCTTCGATGACGCCTTCTTCGCCGGGCTCGCCGCCCGGCCGGATGTCGCCTTCGTCACGCCGGCGACCCGCGCGATCGCCGCCGGCGTCACCCGGCTGCGCAGCGAGGCCGGCGGGCGCACCCTGTCCGGCACGCCGCTGCTGCCGACCGGGCCGGGCGACCCGATGCTGGGGGCCTCTGAGCCTCCATCCGGCGCCGCGGTGGTGCTGACCCGCCGGCTGGCCGAGTCTCTCGGCGTCGCCGAAGGCGGCCGGCTGATCGCCGAGATCACCCGCCAGCGCGACGGCGTGCTGGAGGCGCAGCGCATCCCGCTCACGGTTTCCGGCATCACCGACCAGCCGGTCTCGCCGGACGAGGCGATGCTGGCGCCGCTCGACCTGCTGGTCGCCACCGAGGACTGGCGGGACGGCTACGCCGTCGACGACCGCGGCTGGCCCGGGGCACCGCGGCCGCAGGCCGAGCGCAGCTTCGCCCGGTTCCGCCTCTATGCCCGCTCGATCTACGATGTGGCCGGGCTGGAGCAGGCGTTCCGAAGCCAGGACGTCGCGGTTCGCACCGCCGAGGCCGACATCGCCCAGATGCAGTCGCTCGACCGCAGTCTCGGCATCGCCTTCTGGCTGATCGCCGGCTGCGGCGGCTTCGGCTACCTGATCTCGCTGGCGGCCGGGCTGCGCAGCCATGTCGAGCGCAAGCGCCGCGACCTCGCTTTGCTGCGGCTGATCGGCCTGCCGACCCGCGCGCTGGTCGCCTTCCCGGTCACTCAGGCCGTGCTGATCGCCTTGCTCGGCCTCGTCCTCGGCGCCGCGGTGTTCCAGGGGGCCGCCACCGTGCTCAACTCCGTGTTCGCCACCGGGCTCCTGCCCGGCGAGCGCATCTGCCGGCTGCTGCCCGTCCATCTCGGCGTGGCCGCTGCGGCGACGATGGCGGCGGCGCTGCTGTCGGCCAGCTGGGGCGGCCTGCTGGCGGCCCGGATCGAAGTCTCCAAGGAGCTGCGCGATGGCTGAGCGCCGGCCATCGTCCCTCCCGGGCTTGCTGATCGTCGCCTTCCTCCTGGCCGCCCCGAACCCGGCCTCCGCCGACGACGCCCCTTGGCCGGCGGAGGCCTACAACCCCGCCCCGGCGGAGGGCGACGTGGTGCTGCCGATGCCTTGCGGCGGCGCCATGGCGTTCCGCCGCGTCGCCCTGCCTTCGACCGGGGTGCTCGACGACGTCCGGGTCCAGTTCGGCGATGCCCAGCCCGAGCTCGGCTTCTTCAGCGACCGGCGCTATGACGTGATCGCCGGCGCCTTCGGCGACCCGGCCGCGCCCGGCACCCGCTATTTCCTGATCGGCAAATACGAGGTCACGCGCGCCCAATGGGCCGCGCTGTCCGGCGATGCCTGCCCGGATCCCGGGATGCGGCAGCGGGTGCCGCAGACCGAGGTCTCCTGGTTCGACGTGATCGGCTTCGCCAACCGCTATTCGCAATGGCTGCTGGCCCATGCCCGCGACGCGCTGCCGGCGGAATCGGGCACCCCGGGCTTCCTGCGCCTGCCGACCGAGGACGAGTGGGAATACGCCGCCCGCGGCGGCATGGCCGTGTCCTCCGAGAACTTCCTGGCGGCGCGCTTTCCGATGCCGGAAGGCGCCGCCGACTACATCTGGTACCAGGGCACCGGCTCGGCCGAGGGCCGGCTGCACCCGATCGGGCTGCTCAAGCCCAATCCGCTGGGCCTGCACGACATCCTCGGCAACGCCGCGGAGATGATGCTGGAATCCTTCCGGCTGAACCGGCGCGGCCGGCTGCACGGCCAGGCCGGCGGCTTCATCGCGCGCGGCGGCGACTACAACACCCCGCTGAGCCAGATCCGGTCCGGCATGCGGGTCGAGATGCCCTACTATGCCGCCGGCGCCGCCACGGCCACGGAAAGCCGGCAGCTCGGCTTCCGCCTCGTGGTCGCGGCGCCGGTGGTGACCTCGCCGGAGAAGCTGACCGAGATCGAAAAGGCCTGGGAGGCGATGCCGTCCTCCGGCGAGGCGCCGTCGACCGCACGCCGCGAGGACACCGCGCTCGGCACCATCGACCGCCTCGCCGACCAGGCGGGCGACGAGACGGTCCGCGCCCAGCTGCGCGACGCCGGCCGGTCGATCCGCGAGGCGCTGGTCGACCGCAACGACGCGCGCGACCGGACCATCCGTCTGCTGATCAATGTCGGCGCCCTGCTCGGCAACAAGCTGCGCATCGATCATCAGCGGCTGTTGGCGGTGCAGAGGGCGATCGAGGGCGTGGCCCGGCCGGCGCTGCGGCAGTTGCAGGCGCGGCGCCAGGATCCCCAGATCCGCAAGGCCATCGCCGACGCCACCGCCCGGATCGGCGAGATGGAGGCCCAGCGGGACGGGCTGGAGGACACCGTCAAGACCTCGCGGGAGACCTATGTCGACACCGTGCTCAGCACCGGCAGCGACTATTCCGACGAGGTCATCGCCGCCCAGCTGCCGGCGCTGAAGGCGGAGCTGCACGCCCGCGGCTCCGACGCGCTGCTGCCCTATGTCGACCTGTTCGTCCGGCACATGCGGCGGATGCGCGACAACAGCGCCGCCGACCCGCAGAGCCTGATCGACGACCTGACCCGGTAAAGCGGCGGCTGATCGGCTGCCGCCTCCCCAGCTTCAGAGACCGTTCGGAAATGCGCTGGCGTGAGTCGGCTGGTGGTGGTTTCGAGAACCGGCGCGCAGCGGACGTTTGGGTCCGTGAGCACCGGAAGCGGAGAAACCGCCATCAGACGGCCGCGCCAGTAGCATTTGCGGACGGTCTCTCAGGCGTCGATGACGACGGTCCCCCGGGCCTGGCCGATGCAGGCCAGGAAATAGCCGTCCGCGATCTCGGGATCGGAGAGGGCGGTCTGGCCGTCCATGCTCACGGTGCCGCTCAGCTTCCGCATCCGGCAGGTGCCGCAGACGCCGGAACGGCAGGAGCTCTGGATCGGGATCGCATGCCGGTCGGCGGCATCGAGGATGAATTCGCCGCCGCGGCAATCGACCGTCCGCTCGCTGGCCTGGAAGACGAGCCTGGCCTCGGCGGCAGCGGCGGCGGGGGCCGGGGCGGCCGCGGCGGTCGCCTTCGGAACCGGCGCAACCTGGGTCGCCGGCAAGGTCTGCGGCGCCGGCAGGGCGGGAACCGAGGCTGACACGCCGCCGAAGCTCTCCTCATGGTAGCGGGCCATCGGGAAGCCCCGGGCCTGCAGCAGCGTCTTGACCATCGCCATGTAGCCGCCGGGGCCGCAGACGAAGACCTCGCGCTCCAGCACGTCCGGCGCCAGGAGACGCAGCAGCGCTTCGCTGAAATGGCCGGTCGGGCCGTTCCAGGACTGTCCCGCGGACACCCGCGCCGGCACGATGGCAAGGCGCAGCGCATCGCCCAGTCGCGAGCTGAGATGCTGCAGTTCCTGCCCGAAGATCACGTCATCGGGCGTCCGGACATTGTTGATCAGCACGATGTCGGCGGCGCAGCCGGTGTCGGCGAGCCAGCGCAGCATCGACATCGCCGGCGTGATGCCGCTGCCGCCGGCGATGAAAAGCAGTTTGGCGGCGGGCCTGTCGACGCAGGTGAAATGGCCGTGCGGGCCGATCAGATCGAGCTCGAACCCCGGCGTCATGGTGTCGTGCAGCCAGTTCGAGACCCACCCCTTGGGCACGCGCTTGACCGTGATCGACAGGGTGTAGGGCCGCGACGGCGAGGACGAGATCGTGTAGCTGCGGCGCAGAGTCCGGCCGTCGACCGGCAGCTCCAGCGTGACGAACTGGCCGGGCTTGTAGCTGAACAGGCGGGGCGGGTCGGCGGCCAGGGTGAAGGTCCTGGTGTCCCGCGTCTCGTCGATGGCGGCGATGCAGCGCACCTTGAGCCGGCCGCCCTGCCAGACCGGCGCTTCGCCGATCGCCATCGGGGCCGTGGTCCAGGGCTGGGCGCCTGCCGTCGGAATCGGCTCCGGCTTCGGGCCGATCTCGGCCTCTCGCAGCTCGGTCGCCGCGACGGCCGGCATCGGCTGCGCCAGCAGCGCCTCGAGCTCCTGCCTGGCGGTGGCGCGCCCCTTCGACTCCCCGAGGGCGAAGCGGACGCCCGCGCGGGAAGGCCCCCGGCTGATGCGCTGCACCAGGTCGGCAAGAGCCGCCTTCAGCGCATTCGCCCGCTCGTCGCCGAACTCCTCCTCGAATCGGGCCAGCTGGCGGGTGATTGCATCGCTGTCCGCCCCCAGCGTCCCGGCCTCGTAATCGGCCCAGGTCGCCGTGTAGTTGAACCGCAGCGTCGTCAGCGCCCGGCACATATCCTCATTGTCGGTCCAGTGCAGGTCGTTCATCAGCGTCTGGAAACGCTGCACCTCCTGCGGCGTGATGTCCTTTTCACTGTCGGAGACGTAGATGAAGACCAGAAACACGAGAACCGCCAGATCGACTCCCTGTGCTTCAGCTGTAATGTTTTCGGTCAGCGTGTCCATGCGCATGGCCCTCCATGTCTGGTCGGTTCTTGGTCTGGTTGGATCCGTCGATCAGCTGGCGTAGCGGAGAGACGGCGTGAGATCCGCCACCTCGGCGGCAACCGGCAGCGGCCGATGGGTATCTTCCGGCACCTTCGCCAGCAGGCCCGGCCGCCGGATGGCCATGACGATGGCGAAGTCGCTGACGATCTCGTGCGTGCCATCGCCCGGTTCGATCAGGTCGCCGGCCTCGAACAGGCGCGCGGACGAACGGATCGATCCGAACTGGAGGAAGAGCGTGTCGCCCGAACCGGCCGCCGCAGGCAGCGCGTCGCCGGCCCGGAAGCGTCCGACCCGGCAGTCGCGGACGATCTCGGCGAGAGCGGAAAGGCCCAGCGGCCGCAGCGCCGGGCTGCGGGCCAGCGCCACCAACCGCAATGCCGGGTCGAAGGACCGCAGGTAGCGGCTTTCGGCGGCGTCCTGCCAGTCGATCCGGAGGCTGGGTCCGGCGCCCGGCTCGAAGGTCAGCACGGCGTCGCGGCGGAGGACAGCGGACTCGCCGTCCTGCACAATCCCGTCGACGAAGATGCCCGCCCCGTCGAGCCGCAGGATGCGGACCTCGCCATGGGCCGAGGACAGCGCCATGTGGTACGGCCACACCGCCGGGCCGGGGATGGTGATGTCGTTGCCCGGTCCGCGGCCCACGGTGATCACCGGCTGCGCATGCGTCGACCGGATCTGCGTGCCGTCGGGCAGGGCGACCACGGCATGGATCAGCGGCTCGGACGCGCCAGCGTCCTCCGCGGCTGCGGCAGCGCCGGTCAGGATGTCCACCGTCTGCCGCAGCAGCCAGTGGCCGTCGGCTTTCCCGTCTTCCGCGATCCGGCGCGCGGCGCCGCGCGCCAGGGCATCGTCGACATAGCTGAACGCGGTCAGCGTCAGGGCGCGGACGACCGGCGCCTCGTGCTCCAGCAGCAGCTCCAGGCTGGCGGCGCGATCGAGGCCGGCGGCAATGACCTCGCGGAACGACCGCCGCGGCAGCTCCGCCGGCCGCTTGCCGTCGACATCGGGCGCCGCGGCCGCGCCGTGCAGGATGGCGGTGATCGTCTCGTCGAGAGCCTCCTCCCAGCGGACCTCCTCCTGCCCCGAGACCGGGCGGGACAATGCGTCGATCACGCCGTCGCCCGCCAGCGCGGCCAGGTCCTGCGCATACCAGCGCCCGAGCTTGCCGTCGCCGAAGGCATGCAGGCAGGACAGGCCGGCCTCGTGCAGTGCCCCGAACCGGTCCGCCCCGGCCGCCAGCAGCAGCTCGTTCAGCGTCCGGGCGAAGCGATCGGGCAGGCTGGAGCTCTGCAGGCAGAAATACGCCCCCTGCAGCTTCACCAGGGCGTCGAGGATGGATTCCATCTGCCGGGCCAGCATGCCGCCCGGCGCGGTGAACTCCGCCATCACGTCCCGATGCTCGGCATCGGTGATCTGCAGGCTGGTGCGGAGGGTCCTGATCGTCGCCTGCATGCCCGGATCGGTCCGGATCGTGTCGAGCGTCCGGCCGGAAGCGACATGGGCAACGAGATACCGGCCGAGGATCTGGTGGTAGTTGGCGACGCAGGCCATCCGCTCCTTGGTGGTGGTGCGGACCGCACCGAGCACTGCCGCCTCGGAGATCTCCGGCTCCTCCAGCAGCCGCAGATGGTCCTCGTCGCTGATCTCCATCTGCTGCCGCACGTCGTGCAGCAGCTCGGCCGAGGACACCGTCCCGGTCTTGCCGGTGGTGATGGCATCGTCCAGCAGGTTGCGGTAAGCCTCGAGCTTCTGATCGTGCGGCAGCTCCGGCAGTACCTTCGCCAGGACGTAGATCTCGTCGGGCTTGAGGTCGCCGACCGACCGGCCATCCAGGTATCGGCTGAAGTCGATCTTCAGTTTTTTCAATTGATTGAGCAAATTTGACGAGATCTTCTCACGCTCATACTTGAACGCCGAGCGATTGAGCGTCTGCCACAGCCAGATGGTGCTGAGCGAGACGATCAGGATGTCGACGAAATGGATCGCGGATGACGGCAGCATCAGCAGGCTTGGCCGGCCGCCATGCAGGTAGAAGATGTTGATCGACAGATAGGCGCTGACAGCCAGGCAGTGGTTGACGATCTCCGTTTCGGGGATGGTCTTGCCGCCACGGCTTCGCAGCCAGCGATAGGCCCGCTCCAGCCCGGTGCCCAGGGCCAGCGAGGCCAGGACGGCGGCCGCCATGACCAGCGGCACGGCGACCAGCTTGGGGATCGGGACCGCCTGGCCGGCGAGATACAGGCCCGGATCGAGCAGCCGGCCGAGCGCCCCGGCCTCGTGGCTCCAGATCCCCGACAGGTAATAGTCCCAGCTGCCGGCATAGAGGAAGAAGTACCAGTAGAAGCCGATGATCAGCCCGTTGAACATGTAGTAGATGCGCCGTCGGGCCGGATCGAGGATCGAGCTCCAATAGGATTGTTCGAGATCGATGTCGCCGCAATTGGCGGCGCAGCCGACGCAGGCGCTGCGGTCGCCGTCGGGGCCGCTGGTGCGGCACATCGACTGCGGCACGGCCGGGCGCAGCAGGTGCGGCGCGCTTTCCAGCAATCCGCGCGGCTCGGTGTAGATTTTCTGCACGATGTTGGCCGGGCAGAAGTAGTTGCACCAGGATTTGCCGCCCCAGAGGAAACCGACGAGAAACGCCGCCGCCAGCACCAGAAGCAAGGCTGCCGCCAGAGCGTAACGATCGCTGTTGATGAACAGGATCCGCGCATTCAGCCCGGCGAACAGGATGCCGAATTGGACGTACCAGGCGTTGCGATCGAGCCAGCCGCCGCGGGGGATCAGGGCCAGCGTGCGCTCGAGCTTGCCGGTCCGCCGCCGCACCACCGTGCGCTGCCGCTGCCAGCCCAGATAGCGCGGCAGCTGGGACATCAGCGACAGCGGGCAGATGCGCCGCCAGGCCTCGTGCCCGAACACCATCAGGAACAGCGGGATGACCGGGACGATGATGGTCCAGAACACCCGGGCCCCGACCTGATAGGGCTCGCTTTCCAGCACCCCGTCCTGGACCGCGACCGCGGTGCCGGCATGGGTCCAGCCCATCGAGACCGGATCCCAGAACAGCGAGGCGATGAGCCCGGCCCATCCGGTCAGCAGCACGCCCCGTATGACCAGCATCTTGCGTTCGGCGGTGCGCGCGAGCATGTCAGGCCTTCCCTGCAGTTGCGGTTGAGCAACGACCGGCCGGGACTCTCAAGTCCTGGCCGGCGGTGCGCGACGCTCGGGGCTGGTGTCAGAGACCGTTTGGAAATGCGCTGGTGTGAGTCGGCTGGCGGTGGTTTCGAGAACCGGCGCGCAGCGGACGTTTGGGTCCGTGAGCACCGGAAGCGCAGAAACCGCTGTCAGACGGCCGCACCAGTAGCATTTCCAGACGGGCTCTCAGCACTCTGTTCCCAGAGGCCCGCTGTTCCTGACGGTATCGCAACGGCGGAGGCTCTCCGCCCATCACCGCGATGATGCGGCCATAACCAGATCGCATAGTGCGGAGATCTTCTTCCGGTAGACACTAATTCCAGTCACGCATCCACGTCGTGGCCACGAATTCGTCAGGGCGGCAGAAGATGAAACGTGATCTCGACCTTCAGCATTGGCGCGCAACAGGGCAGGCTTCGGCCCCGACCATCGGGCGGCAGTTCCTGATCGCCGCCGTCCCGGCCCTGGCCCTGGCGCTGCTGGGGCCCGCACTGGTCGAGGCGCAGACGCCGGAACCGATCGCGCCGATCCCGTTCCAGCTGGAGCTGGACCAGCGCAAGGTCGATCTGGGCGAGGCCCTGTTCCACGATGTCCGGCTGTCCAAGGACAACGAGAACGCGTGCTCGTCCTGCCATGACCTCGACAATGGCGGCGACGATGGGCTGGCCAAGTCGAAGGGACTTGCCGGCAGGACGGGCAAGCGGAACACGCTGACGATCTTCAACTCGACGCTGAACTTCCGCCCGACATGGGACGGCCGCTTCGCGTCGTCGGAGCAGCAGGTCGAGGCCGCGATCCACGATCCGACCGTGATGGGCGAAACCTGGCCGGCGATCATCGACAAGCTGGCCCAGGACCAGGCGCTGCGCCAGGCATTTGCCAGCCTCTATCCCGAAGGGATGCGGCCGCAGACCATCACCGACGCGATCGTCGTCTACGAACGCTCCCTGACCACGCCCAATGCGCGGTTCGACAAGTTCCTGCGCGGCGACGCGGCGGCGCTCGGTGCCGACGAGCTCGAAGGCTACCGCCTGTTCAAGACCTATGGCTGCGCCTCCTGCCACCAGGGGGTGAATGTCGGCGGCAACATGTTCCAGGTGTTCGGCGTGCTCGGGACGCCCGGGGACTACTTCCGGTCGCATGGCTCGCCCGACAACCCTGATTTCGGGCTCTACAACATCACCAAGGTCGAGGAAGACAAGTTCGTCTTCCGCGTCCCCAGCCTGCGCAACGTCGCGCTGACGGCGCCCTATTTCAACGACGGCTCGGCCGCGACCCTCACCGACGCGGTCGACGCCATGGCCAAATACCAGCTCGGGCGCCAGATCCCGGCCCGCGACAACGCGCTGATCGTGGCGTTCCTGCGGACCCTCACCGGCGAATACAAGGGGCGCCCGCTCGACGCCCGCGTTTCGCAATGAATTGCCCCACCGCAATCGAAGAGACGGTGACGGAGATCAGATCATGATCGTCAGATCCAGGATCGTCTGCATAGGCATCATCGCCGTTCTTCTCACGGTTCTGGCAACGCTGCTGGCGATGCTGCGGGCGCCGGACACCCGGCCGGCGGAGCTGCTGGCCAGCCTCGCCGAGATGAAGCAGATCGACGCGCTCTGGAGCGCCGACGTCCTCAGCCTGGAGCTGGGCCTGAACCCCAATTACGACTCCGTGGCCGCGCCCGTCGGCACGCTGGCCGAGCGCTATCGGACGATCGAAAAGCTGGCCGACGGGGATTCGTCACCGACCGGGGACTTGCCGTCCTCGCTGGCCGCGTACCGCTCGGCGATGGACGCCAAGATCCGCATCGTCGAGCGCATCAAGGCCCAGTATTCGATCATCAGCAACTCCTCGCGCCTGTTGCCGATCGCCGCGGCGGATCTGTTCGCCGAGCTCGAGGGCGGCGCGGACCGGCCTCCGTCCAACTCGCCGATCGCCGATCTGCTGACCCGCATCGTCATCGATGTGGCGAGCTACATCGTCACCCCCAATGAGCAGTTGCAGCAGGTGATCGACGACCAGATGGCCGCCTTGCGCGAGGCCGCCGGCCGGACATCGCCCGAGGCGGCGGCCAAGGCGGACACGCTCCTGGCCCATATGGCGGTGATCCTTCGCCAGAAGCAGCTCGGCACCAAGCTGATCGTGGACCTCACGGCCGTGCCGACCGCCCAGGCCATCGACCGCCTGCAGCGCGACGCCCAGGTCCTGGAAGCCGATCAGAACCGGTACCGGTCGCTGCTGCGCGACCTGGTGCTGGTGTGCTCCTTCCTGCTCGTCCTGGCGATCACCTGGGCCGCCTATCTGCTGCGCCGCCATTACAAGCGGCTCAACCAGGACAACTCGGCGCTGCAGCAGGCCAATGAGGATGCGCAGTCGCAGCTGATCCAGTCGTCCAAGCTGTCCGCCATGGGCCAGATGGTGGCGGGCATCACCCACGAGATCAACACGCCGCTGGCCTATGTGAAGGCGGTGTTCTGCCTGATCCGGGACCAGATGGCCGAGATGCAGGCGGGCAGGACATCAGTCCTCGGCGCCGTCGCGGAACTGCGGCCGGCCACGGCGGACGGATTGCCCGACGATCAACTCGGCGAGCTCAACATGCTGATCGATGAAGGGCTGCACGGCCTCGACGAAATCACCAACCTGATCATCACGATGAAGAACTTCTCGCGCCTCGACAAAGGCCGCCTCGAATACATCGATATCGAAGAAGCCCTGGACGGCGCAGCCCTGATCGCCCGGTCGGAAGTCAAATACATCGCTGATACGGTCAAGGACTACGGGAAGATCCCCAAGATCCACGCATCCTCGACGCAGTTGAAGCAGGTGTTCCTGAACCTCATCAACAACGCCGCCCACGCCATGGCCGATCAGCCCAAGCGCGGCAAGCTGACCCTGCGCACGCGGGTGGAAACCGAGGACATGATCCGGATCGAGATCGAGGACAGCGGGACCGGCATCCCGGCGGACGTGCTGCCCAAGATCTTCGATCCGTTCTTCACCACCAAGGATGTCGGCAAGGGGACCGGCATGGGGCTGTCGATCTGCTACCGGATCATCCAGACCCATGGCGGCACCATCTCCGCCAGGTCCCAGCCCGGCATCGGGACCACCTTCACCATCATCCTGCCGCATCGCGCCAAGACCGAATCCGAGCATCGGCTCGAGCAGGCCGCCGCGTGAGAGACGTCCGCCGTCCGGCCGTCACCCGGCCCCACCCCGTTCGATACCCCTCCCATGATGCTTCGCAGGTATGAAGGAGAGCGAGATGACTGACAGGCCCAGCCTGCTTTTCGTGGATGACGAAGAGCGCATCGTAAAGCTGCTCAAGGTGATGTTCCGGTCCAGCTACGACGTCTACACCGCGACCGGCGGGCGGGAGGCCCTGGCGATCCTGGAGGCCCACCGGATCGACGTGATCGTCTCCGACCAGCGCATGCCGGAGATGGTCGGGATCGAGCTGCTGTCGCAGGTCTGCAAACGGTGGCCCAACACGGTGCGCATCCTGCTCACCGGCTACAGCGACTTGGTCGCCATCATCGGCGCGGTCAATGAGGGCGAAGTCTTCCGCTTCCTCAACAAGCCGTGGAACCAGGACGAGCTGCGCCAGGTCATCGCCGAGGCAGCCGAGATCGCGCGCGCCGCCCCGGCCGCGGCCGAGGAGGCTGAGGCAGTCCTGACACCGCCGCTCGGCGTCGCCACCAAGCTGCTGGCGATCGACGGCCTGGCCAGCGACCGCCAGGAAATGCTCGAGATGTTCACCCGCGACTACAGCATCCTGACGGCGTCCAACATGGAGGAGGCGCTGGAGATCCTGCAGCAGGAGGAGATCGGCGTCATCGTCACCAACAGCGAGGTCGACGGCGTCGATGTCACCGACATGCTGGCGCAGGTCGCCCGGATCGACCCCTCCATCACCGTGGTGGCGACGACCTCCTCCCCCGACGCCGACACCATCGTCAAGCTGATCAACCAGGGGCAGATCTACCGCTTCGCCATCAAGCCGCTCAGCCCCAACGTCTTCCGCCTCGCAGTCAGCGCCGCCATCCGCGAGCATCGCCGGCGGCTGGTCGATCCAAGATTCGCCCGGCAGCCGGCGGCACCGAGGCCGGTCGAGGCTGCAGCGGCGGAGGGCGGCGGCCTGCTCGACAACATCGTCCGCAGCCTGGGCCGCTTCACCAAGGTCAGCTAGGGCGGAATGAATTGAGATCAGGTCACCTCAGTACATTCGGGCAGGGGTTGACAGGATGCCGAGCGTTTTCGCGTTGCCTGGATTGCTTCGCTGCGCTCGCAATGACGATGTTTGAAATTCTGAAAAGGTCTCGCAAGCAGGAGAGACAACAGATCCAGGACAATCGGGTGAAGAGGCTGAACCATTTCGTGTTTGTTATTTCCTGTCATTGCCGGGCTTGACCCGGCAATCCAGAAGATGTCGACAGCCTCTGGATGCCCGGGTCAAGCCCGGGCATGACAATAGATAGGTAAATAGTCCCCACCCGATTGCCCGGCAACAAACCGCCGGATCGGAATGACCCGATCTGAGCTGGACTCATCTGGCTCCAGGTGCCCGGGCGTGGCCGGATCAGGCGCCCCGTCGCGACGCGGCGATGGTCCGGCCAAGGCGCTCCGCCAAAGGCGAGCCCGGGGTGCCCAGCGCCGTGGCGATGCTCATATGGTTCTCGCCCGGGAGGGTGGCGAAGCTGCTCGCGACGCCTGCCGCGGCCAGGCGCTCGGCGAAGGCGCGGCCCTGGTCCAGGAAGGGCGGCGTCTCGTCGGCGCCGGCCACGACATCCACCACCGGCCCGGGCGCCGGTGTGGCCGCGAGCGGCGACCAGGCCGCCACCTCCTCCGCCGTCAACCCGATCTCCGGCTGCAGGAAGCTGCGAGGGATCGGATCGAGGTCGTAGATGCCGCTGACCAGCAGCAGGGACTTGACCGGCAGGGCCGGCGGTGCGGCCTCCCGCGCCCCACGGCAGGCCAGGAAGCTGGTGAGATGGGCGCCGGCGGAGGCGCCGCTGGCGCTGAGCGCCGCCGGGTCGCCGCCCCAGCGTCCCGCATTGTCCGCCAGCCAGGCCACCGCCCGGCGCACCTGGCCGACCAGCGTCGCCATCCGCGCCTTCGGCATCAGCGAATAGTCGATGATCGCGGCGATCGCGCCATGGGCGGTGACGGCATCGGCGACGAAGGCGAAGTCGAGCTTGGAGAAGGCGCGCCAATAGCCGCCATGGACGAAGACATGGACCGGGAACGGCCCCTCCCCCTTCGCCGGCAGGTACAGGTCGAGCGTCTCGTCCGGATGGTCGCCATAGGCCAGGTCGCGGACGCCGCGCAGCGACTGCCGGGTGCGCTCGCTGGCGCGGCGATAGGCGGCGAGATGGGTTTCGAAATCCGGCACATGGGCGCGGATCATGAAGGGGTCGGTCATGGCAGGGCGGCCTCGGTGACGGGAGAAGGATCGGTTGGCAGAATAGGCACAGCGGCTTCCGGCAGATCCAGAGCTTCCAGCGCCGCCTTTGCCGCCGGCAGGTCGCCGGCCGGCACGCGCAGCAGCAGCACGGCGCGGACCTGGCCGTCGGCGCCGCGGATCGGCCGCGCCGCCTCGGCAAGATCGGGACCCGCCTCGCCGGCCAGGACGGCGACGCGCTGCCCACCTTCGGCCCGGATCGCCGCCACCAGCTCGGGCAGCGTCAGCGAGGCGTCGCGTCGCGGCCGGGCATGGGCGGCCAGCAGCCAGCGCAGCCGGCGTTCCGGCAGCTCGGCGACCAGCAGGCGCCCGGCCAGGGTCCAGTTCACCGGGCTGCGGCCGCCGACCGCGATCGGCGGCACCGCGGGCGCGGCCCCGGGCGTGGCGCGGCCGAGGGCGATGGTGCAGCGCTCGCCATGCAGCACCGCCAGTGCCGCGGCCCCGCCCACCGACCGCGCCAGCCGGTCCAGCATCGGCTCGGCCGCGGCGGCAAGGTCGGCGATGCCGATCGCGGCGAAGCCGGCCGCCCGTGCCCGCGGCCCGGCGCGGATCCGGCCGCGGCCGCCGCGCTGCAGCAGCCCGTGCCCGGCCAGGGGACCCAGCAGGTCGTGCAGCGACGAGCGCGGCATCGCCACCGCCTCCAGCAAATCGGCGATGCCGGCCTCGCCGCCATGCGCCTTGAGCCAGACCAGGATGTCGAGCGTGCGCAGGATCGAGCGGGCACCGCCATCGGCCGCCGCGCCCTTGCCCACGGCGCCCCCCTTCCCTGGCGTGAAGCTCGTCGGGTCGTAATCCTCGCCCATGCCGTGGCCGAGGATCAGGCTGGGCGGCCGGTCCCAGCGCACATGGTCCTCGACGAAGACATCGGCGCGGACCGAGGCGGTCTCGCAGCCGCGGCTGATCACCAAGGGCGTGTGCACCTCGATCCGCCGCGGCAAGGTGCGGCCGGCCAGGATGTCGAGCCCGGCCTCGACCGAGCGGATGCCCATGGCCGGCGGGAAGTCCATCGCCGCCAGCTTGACGCCGTGCAGGATCGCCAGCTGGTAGACCGCATTCTGGTCGCCCCCGGTGTGCGGCGGCACGCGGCCGTCGCGGCCGGCATCGACCCAGGCCTGGATCGACCCGGCGCCGTGCAGGCCGCTGTCGCACCAGACGCCGTCGATGGCGTCACCCCAGCGCTCGATCAGCCCGGCCATGGCGCGGCGGCCGGCCGCGACCGTCATCTCGGTGTGCACCGTGTCGAGGATGCGGATGCCGGGCGCCAGCGCGAACACCTCGCGCGCCGCCCGGGACCGGCGCAGCAGCGGCCCGATCTCGGGGTCGCCGACCATCATCACCACCGCGCCGCGGCCGCCCAGCGTCTCGACCAGCCACTGCGCCGGCAGCCTGCCGATGGCGGTGTCCGGCCCGACGACCTGGACCAGCGAATGCGACGTGTCGCCCAGCACCCGGTCGACCATGATCACCGGCAGCCCGGCAGCGCGGGCCCGGGCCAGGGCCGGCAGCAGCGCCTCGGTCTCCAGCGGGCTGACGATCAGCGCGTCGACGCCCATGGCCAGGAAGGCGTCGATGTCGCGCGCCTGGGCCGCCGCATCCTCATCGGCATGGGCGATTCGCAGCGCGGCGATGCGGTCGGCATGCTCGGACGCGGCGAACTGGACGCCGTGGATCAGCCCCTGGCGCCAGAGATTGGCGCGGGAGCCGTTGGAGAAGCCGAAGACGTAAGGCGGCGGCCGGGCGAAGGGGCCGGCATCGACCAGCTCGGTGAAGCCCGGATTCCACAGGAAGGACCGGGCCGGGCCGGTCATGCCCTGCAGCCGCGGCCGGGATGCCGCGGCCGGCTGCGCCGCCTCGGCCTCCAGCGCCACCGCCAGGTCGAACCAGGCGGCGCCGAGCCGGACGGTGCCGCGCCGCGGCGCCTCCAGCCAGCCGGCGGCCAGCATCGGCCGCAGCACGGCGTAGAGGCTGGAGCGCGGCACGGCGAGCCCGTCGGCCAGGGCGGCGACCGTCGCCCCGCCGGTCGCCTCGATCAGCCGGTCGACGACCCCGAGCAGGACCTCGACGCCCGACTGGTGGGCACCCGATTGGCGCGGCCCCTCCACCGCGTCACTCGGCAGCGGCCCGCATCGCCCGGCGCGGCGACAGGCGGTGCATGGCGCCGTCCTTCATCACCATGCGGATGGCGCCGTGGTTGTGGATCAGGGCGATGTCCGCGAGCGGGTCGCCGTCGACCAGGATGAGATCGGCCAGGAAGCCCTCGCGCACCTGGCCCAGCCGGTCGCCCATGCCCATCAGCTCGCCGCCGATCCGGGTGGCGCATTGCAGCGCTTCGGACGGGGTGTAGCCGAACAGCTTGACGAAATGCTCGACGTCGCGGGCGTTGGTGCCCTGCGGCGTCCAGGCGAAGCCGTAATCGCCGCCGATGACGACGCGGATGCCGCGGCGGCGCATTTCGGCATAGGTGCGCTGGCTGGCCTCCAGGCACAGATGCATGCCCAGCTTGCGCGCCTTCTCCTCGTCGATGCCCCAGGGCCCGGCCTCGTGGATGGTGTTGTAGATCAGGCCGATGGCAGGGCCGACGAAGATCTGGTCCTTCTTCGCCTCCAGCATGTCCAGCGCCTCGGTGTCGGCCTGCTCGCAATGATAGATCACGTCGACCCCGGCGCGGATGGCGCGCTTCACCGCCTCGCTGGCCCGGGCATGGCAGTTCACGCGCCGGCCGAAATCATGCGCCGCCTCCACCGCGGCGGTGACCTCGGACTGCGACATCACCGACATGCCGCCCTTGGCCGGGTCGACGAAATCGTCGCCGGAGATGTTGATCTTGATGTTGTCGACATCCTCGCGGATGCAGATGCGGACGGCGCGGCGGACCTCCTCCGGCCCGTCGCAGACCATGCCGAAGCTGGCGCGGGCCAGGTGCAGCCGGGTCTCGTCGCCGAGGCCACCGGTCACCGTGATCTCCGGGCTGGCCGCACGGATGCGCGGGCCCTTCAGCCGGCCCTGGTTGACCTTGTCGCGGATCACCACGTCCAGCCGGGTCTTGGCGCTGGCCGCCGAGTAGCAGCTGGTGAAGCCGTGGTCGAGCAGCAGCTCGGCGTTCCACATCGTCTCCAGCACATGCTCCTCGGTCGGGATGTCGCCGAGATCGGTGTTGCGGGCGGCGCCGCAGAAGGACAGGTGGGCGTGGCCCTCGACCAGCCCCGGCAGCAGCGTGGCGCCGCCGCCGTCGACCGCCTCGCAGCCGCCGGCATCGAGCCGCTCCGAGGCCGGGGCCACGGCATGGATGCGGTCGCCGCGGACCACGACCTGGCCGGGATAAGGGTCGCGGCCACTGCCGTCCCAGATCATCGCGCCGGTGATGTGATAATCGCCCATGGGATCCTCCGGTGGCTGAGGGGCGGGCCGAGCCCGCCCCTGCGCGTTGCCTATTTGCCGATCCATCTTTGCGGATAGTCCGGCATGCCCTCGCAGCCACACATCGCGTAATGCAGCGGCGGCATCTTGTCGTTGACGTACTTGTCCAGGTTTTCGGCCGTGATCGTCGGCTGCGGCAGCGACCAGGCCGGGCCCGGCACCGGCTCGCCCTTCAGGATGCGCAGTGCCGCGATCACCGGGGTGCGCCACTGATAGGTCGGATAGGTCGGCGCCAGCGCCTTCATGCCCGACTGCTTCCACTTCTGCAGGAAGTCCTGCTGGTCCTCGCCGGTGACGATCGGCATGTCCATGCCCTGGTCCTCGAACGCCTCGATGGCGGCGACGCTGGTGGCGCCGGCATCCATCCACACGGCGTCGAGCTTGCCGACCCGGGTCAGGGTGTCCTCGACGATCGACTTGGTCTTGGCCCGGTCGCCATCGGTGAACTCGGCGCCCACCACCTCGATGCCCTTCTCGTCGAAGATCCGCTTGGCCGCGGCCCAGCGGTTCTCCAGCACGTCGACGCCGGGCAGGATGCGCAGCGCCAGCACCTTGCCGCCCTTCGGCACATTGGCGGCGATGTATTCGGCCGCGGCGATGCCGAAGGCGTAGCCGCCGATCGGCTTGATCACGGTGACCGGGCAGTCGGTCAGCACGCCGCGGTCGAACACGATGACCGGCACCTGCTTACACGCCTCCTCCACCGCCGGGGTCAGCGCCGCGGTGGTGTTGGGCGACACGATCAGCGCGTCGCAATTGCCGCTGGCCAGCATCGCCTTGATGTCGGAGATCTGCTTGTCGTCCTTGCCCTCGGCATCGGCCACGGTGAAGGCGGCGATGTCCGCCTTGTGCAGGGCGACCTCGGCCTGCATCGTGGTCCAGCCGACCACGCGCCACGGGTTGCCGACCCCGGCGTTGGAGAAGCACAGCTTGTACGGCCCGGCCTTCTTGTATTTGGCGGTGTCGACCATCTGGCTGCCGTAGTGCTGCTCCCACGGCTTGTCGGCCGGGCCTTCCGCCTTGGCCGACATCAGCGCCCGCTGGGCCTCGAACTCCTTCGGATCATCGAAGCTCTGCGCCTGGACCGTGCCGGCCGCCAGGGCCAGCAGGGCTGCGGTGCCGATCATCATCCCGATATGCATTGGCGTTCCTCCCCTATCGTTCTGGTTCTTGAAATGATCGTGGAGCTAGGCCCCTCCCCTGCGGCGGCGCCAGACGCTCCAGCCGACGGCGCCGATCAGGATCAGCCCCTGGGCCGCGTCGCGCAGCGGCTTGGGCAGGCCGATCAGGTTGAGCAGGGTGAACAAGGCGGACAGGCTGAGCGCCCCGGCCACGGCGCCGGGCACGGTGCCGCGGCCGCCGAGCAGCTGGGCGCCGCCGATCACGATCGCGGCGATCGCCTGCAGCTCGTAGCCGTCGCCGACATTGGTCGACACCCCGGCGAAGCCGCCGAGCAGGATGCCGGCGGTGACAGCCGACAGGGCGGAGACGACGAAGGCGATGGTGCGCACCAGCCGCACCCGCGTCCCCGCCAGCTCCGCCGCCCGCGGATTGTCGCCGACCGCCAGCAGCAGGCGCCCCAGCACGGTGCCGTGCATCAGCCACCACAGCAGCGCCACCGCCACCACCGCGACCACCACCGCCAGCGGCAGCAGGTCGATCCCCGGCAGGCCGCGCCAGGTCAGCCGGCCGAAGTCGCGGAAATTGTCGGGCAGGTAGCCCTGTGGCGACCCGCCGGACCAGGCCAGGGCGATGCCCTTCAGCGCCAGCAGCATGCCCAGCGTGGTGATGATCGACGGCACCTTCAGCCAGGACACCACCAGCCCGTTGAACAGGCCGACGGCGAGGCCGATGCCGTAGACCAGCGCGATCACCCACCAGGTCTGCGCCGGGTCGCCCTGGATCAGCAGCGACGACGCCATCACCACCAGCGTGATCAGCGACCCGACCGACAGGTCGAAGCCGCCGACGACGATGACGAACAGCTGCCCGGCGGCCAGGATCACCAGCGGCGCCGCCCGGCGCAGGAAGTTCATGTAGCCCTGCGGCTCCAGGAAGGCCGGGCTGGCCACGGCGATCGCGACCAGCAGCGCGATCAGCACCCAATAGGCCGGGCGGATCGCGGCCAGGCGGCGCAGTGGCGACGGCATGGCCTTCGCGGGGGCGATCGGGCGCGGCTCCGTGGTTTCGATCATGCCACGTGCCCCCGCGTGCGATAGGCATAAACCGCGACCGCTGCGATGACGATGCCGCCGCGCAGCACCTGTTTCACGAAGGCGTCGATGCCGACCATGGTGAACACGGCGTCGAGCGTGCCGAACAGGATCACTCCGGCCAGCGTGCCCCAGACGCCGCCGCGGCCGCCGGCCAGGATGGTGCCGCCGATCACCACCACAGCGATGGATTCGAGGTCGTAGAGCCCGTCGCGCCCGACCCAGGGGGCGCCGGAGCGCAGGCGGCTGGCAAGGTAGAGCCCGGTCAGCCCGGCGGCGAGGCTGCAGATCACATGCGCCGCCAGCGTCACCCGGTGGGTGTGGATGCCGGCCAGCCGTGCCCCGTCCGGGTTGCCGCCGGTGGCGTAGAGATGGGCGCCGAAGCGGGTCGAGCGCAGCACGAAGGCGGCGCAGCCGGTCAGCACGAACAGCCCGATCACCGGATAGGGCACCGGCCCGACCTGGCCGTAGGCGAAGACCTGGAAGCTTTCCGGCACCGAACCGGCGAAGTTTTGGAACGAGGCGCTGAGCAGCCCCTGCAGCACCAGCCCGACGCCGAGCGTGGCGATCAGCGGGTTGATCTCCAGCCGCGTCACCAGCAGGCCGTTGACCGCCCCGACCAGGGCCGAGATGGCGAGCACCGCGGCCACCGCCGGCAGCATCATCGCCGGGTCGCCCTGCATCATCCAGGACGACATCACCGCGGCGACGCTGACCAGGTTGGCCACCGACAGGTCGATCGACCGCGCCAGGATGACGAAGGTCTGGCCCAGCGCCACCAGCCCCAGCGCCACCACCCGCTCCAGCACCGCGATCACGCCGTCGGCCGACAGCTGCGCCGACTGGCCGGTGGCCAGGGCGGTGGCGGCGAAGCCGATGGCCGAGGCCGCGATCAGGATCAGCGGCACCGGCAGCTCGGCGCGGCGGCGCGGCCGCCCGGTGGTGGCGATCGCGCTCATACCGCCCCCAACGCCGCGACCGCCCCACCAGGGAGGTCATAGCGGTGGCCGGTGGCCAGCGCCATGACCTCCTCCTCGGTCGCGCCGCCCGGCCGCTCGCCGACGATGCGGCCGGCCCGCATCACCAGGATGCGGTCGGCCAGGCCCAGCGCCTCGGGCAGGTCGGAGGTGGCGACCAGGATGCCGCGGCCGCGAGCGGCGAAGTCGCGCATCAGCCGGTAGATCGCGGCCTTGGCGGCGACGTCGACGCCGCGGGTCGGCTCGGCGAAGACCAGCAGCTGCGGGTCGCAGGCCAGCCAGCGCGCCAGGATCGCCTTCTGCTGGTTGCCGCCGGACAGCAGCCGGATTTCCTGCTCCCAGCTCACCGCCCGGACATCGACGGCGGACAGAATGCCGTCGATTGCCGCCGCCCCCACCGCCCTGCCGTTCGGCCGGGAAAACAGCCCGGCCAGGCCGCGGCGGGCCAGCAGGCCGTTGTCGCGCACCGACTGCATCAGCGCCAGGCCGTCGCGCTTGCGGTCCTCCGGCACCAGGCCGAGTCCCAGCGACAGAGCGGCCCGCACCGAGCCGGGCCGCGCCTCCTTCGCCTCGATCCACATCCGGCCGCTGAGGAACGGCTCGGCCCCGACCACGGCGCGCGCCAGGGCCGTCTTGCCGGACCCTTCCAGCCCGGCGACGGCGACGATCTCGCCACGCCGCACCGTGAGATCGATATCGGCCAGCAGCGCATTGCCGCCGCCCTCGACCCGCAGCACCGGGTCGCCGGGCGGGTCCGCCGGCCGCGGCGGGTAATAGTCGCTGAGCGGCCGGCCGACCATCAGCCGCACCACCTCGTCCGCCCCGGTCTCGGCCCGCCGGCGGGTGGCGACGTGGCGCCCATCCTTCAGCATGGTGATGGTGTCGGCAATGGCGAACACCTCCGGCATCCGGTGCGAGATGTAGACCACGGCGACGCCGGCCTCTTTCAGGCTGCGCACCAGTTGCAACAGCCGCGCCGCCTCGACGTCGTCCAGGGCCGCTGTCGGTTCGTCCATCACCAGGATGCGGGCATCGACCGCCAGCGCCTTGGCGATCTCCACCGTCTGCTGCTCGGCGATGGTCAGGTCGCGCGCGGGCATGTTCGGGTCGAGGTCGGAGGACAGCCGGTCCAGCAGCGACCGCGCGCCGGCGCGCATCGCCGCGCGGTCGAGCCGGAAGCGGCGCACCGGCTCGATGCCGAGATGGATGTTCTCGGCCACGCTGCGGTCGGGCAGCAGGCTCAGCTCCTGGTGGATGATGCTGATGCCGGCGGCGCGGGCGGCGGCGGGGTGGGCGAAGCGCACCGCCGCGCCGTCGACCAGGATCTCGCCGGCATCCGGCGCATAGACGCCGCCCAGCACCTTCATCAGGGTCGACTTGCCGGCGCCGTTCTCGCCGCACAACGCATGGATCTCGCCGGCCCGGCAGGCGAAAGACACGCCGTCGAGCGCGACCACGCCGGGGAAGACCTTGCGGATGCCTCGCATCTCGAAGCGCGGGGCGGCATCGCTCATGCCGCTTCCTCCCATTCGCGCCGGATCAGGGTGATGGATTCTCCGAGCAGCGTGTCGAGATCCGGAAACAGGTCGCGCCACACCCGGGTGGCGGCGGCGAGGTCGGGCAGCGCCCGGCCGAAGGCCTCGACCGTCAGCCAGCCGTCATAGCCGATGCCGCGCAGGGCCCTCAGGGTCGCCGCGAACGGCACATGGCCCCGGCCGGGGATGCCGCGATCATTCTCCGACAAATGGACATGGGTGATGCCGGCGGCATGGGCGGCGATGACGCCGACCGGGTCGCGCTCCTCGATATTGGCGTGGAAGGTGTCGTACATGAAGCCGAAATTCGGGTGCCCGACCCGGACGCGCAGCCGCTCCGCCTGCTCCATCGTGTTCAGGGCGTAGCATTCGAAGCGGTTCACCGCTTCGATCGACAGATGGATCCCCGCCTCCTGCGCCCGGCCGGCGGCCCAGCGCAGCGCCTCGGCCAGGTTGGCCAGCTCGTCCTCGGTCGGCCCGGAGCCCGAGAACACGCCGAGCGGCGAATGGTACGGCCCGCCCATCACCGTGGCGCCCAGCGCGTGGCCGCAATCGATCGCCCAGGCCAGCCGGTCGCGGGCGCGGCGGCGGACGCCCGAGTCCGCGCTCATCGGGCTGTGGTCGAGGTCGGGGATGATGGTGGTGTAGGTGCGGGCCAGGCCGAGCTCGTCCAGCACGCGGCCCAGGGGCGGCGCAATCGGCCTCGGTCCCGGCCATGACCGGCACCTCGACGCCGTCATAGCCGTGGCGCTTCAGGGATTCGAGCACCGGGCGGTCGGCGGGCGAGATCGCCCCTCCGACCACCAGCAGGTTGAAGCCGATTTGCAAGCGTTCCTCCCGGTTCCGAGCTCGTGGCCATCGCCCGCGCCCTGGATCTGTTTTCCCGAAGGATGAGGTTCCCCCGCCGCCGGCGTCAACGCAGCGGCGCGGACCGATGTCCGATATTCTGGACAATCAGCGCCTGAACGATCGATCAGGCATAACATCCTAGTTAGTATATGCTGACCGGCAACCGGTAACGCACCTCATTCATTCATGCTCAGTCGAAAGTAATCCCTACTCAGATTCATCATTGAAGCCGAAAATTGAAATCGGTAACGTACCTCAAAATACGCCAGGGAGGGCCGCCATGTCCGTGCCGTCGGGTTTCACGCCCGATCCCGAGATCCGTTGCCGTGACCATCGCATCGGCGCGATCGGGGCCGGGTTCATCATGGCGGATGTGCATCTGGCGGCGTATCGCGAGGCCGGCTTCCCGGTCGTCGCCATCGCCAGCCGTACCCCGGACAAGGCGCGTGCGGTGGCGGAGCGCTGGGGCATCCCCGGGGTGCACGACACGCCGGCGGCGCTGATCGAGGACCGCGAGGTCGAGATCCTGGACATCGCCTTCCCGCCCGACCAGCAGCCGGCCCTGATCCGGCACGCGCTGCGCCAGCCGCATATCCGGGCGATCCTGGCGCAGAAGCCGCTGGCCATGGACCACGGCGAGGCGCAGCGCCTGGCCGCGGAGGCCGCGGCCGCCGGCAAGATCCTGTCGGTCAACCAGAACATGCGCTTCGACCAGTCGATGCGGGTGCTGAAGCAGCTGCTCGACCGCAATGCGCTCGGCACGCCGGTGCTGGCGACGATCGAGATGCGGGCGATCCCGCACTGGCAGCCCTTCCTCGAGACCTATGGCCGGCTGACCCTGCTCAACATGAGCATCCACCACCTCGACGTGCTGCGCTTCCTGTTCGGCGACCCGGTCGAGATCTATACGGCGGCGCGGCCCGACCCGCGCACCGGCTTCGCGCATCGCGACGGGATCTGCTGCTCCACCCTGTCCTTCCCCAGCGGGCTGATGGCGGTGAGCCTGGAGGACGTGTGGTCCGGCCCGCGCGCCGAGGGCTTCGACAGCGACATCTACATCAAGTGGCGGGTCGAGGGCACCGAGGGCCTGGCCCAGGGCACCATCGGCTGGCCCGACTATCCGAAGGGCAGCCCCAGCACCCTGGCCTATTGCGCGCCGGAGACCGACGGGAAATGGGTGCAGCCGCGCTGGGACACGATGTGGTTCCCGCACGCCTTCAAGGGCGTGATGGAACAGCTGCAATACGCGGTGCAGACCGGCGAGCCGCCGCTGCTGAGCGGCGCCGACAACGTCCGCACCATGGCGCTGGTCGAAGCCGCCTACCGCTCGCTCACCGAAAAGCGCGCCGTCCGCCTGGCGGAATTCGGCGCCTGACAACAACAAACACGGAGGAACGCGTCATGATCCAGGTCGGCATCTTCACCGGTTACTTCCCTTATTCGCTGCCGGAGACGGCGAAGAAGATCCGCTCGCTGGGGTTCAACACCGTCCAGCTCGACCTCGCCTTCAAGGACATGGACCTGTCGACCAGCGCGATCACGCGCGACAAGTGCCGGACCATCCGGGAGACCTTCCGCGACCACGACCTGCCGGTCTGCGCCATCAGCGGCTACACCAACATCGTCCATCCCGACCCGGCGGCGCGGCAGGCCAAGCTGGAGCATCTGCGGACGCTGATCCGCCACGCCCGCGACCTGGGCAGCCCCTATGTCATCAGCGAGACCGGCACCTTCGCCACCGACAGCGACTGGGTGCACCACCCGAAGAACAAGACCGAGGAAGGCTACGAGGAGTGTCGCGCGGTGGTCGAGGACCTGGCCCGCACCGCCTATGACCACGGCGCGGTGTTCCTGCTCGAACCCTATGTCAACAACGTCATCGGCTCGGTCGACGAGACGCTGCGCCTGTTCGCCGACGTGCCCAGCCCGGGCCTCGGCCTGCTGATGGACCCGACCAACTACTTCGAATCCCACAACATCGATCGCATGGACCGGGAGCTGAACCGGATCTTCGACGCGCTGGACGACCGCATCCGGATCAGCCATGCCAAGGATGTGAAGCGCTCCGGCACCGACAAGTCGGAGAAGCATGCCGACATCGACGCGTCGGAGGCGCACAGCTTCCGCGGCGTCGGCGAGATCGAGCTGCCGGCGCCGGGGCTGGGGTCGCTGAACTACGATTTGTACCTGAAGCGCCTGTCCCGCCGGCACCCGAACATCCCGCTGATCATCGAGCATCTGGAGGAGGCCGACGTGCCCCGCGCCAAGGCCTTCATCGATGGCAAGCTGCGGGCGCTGGGGGTCTAGGGACCGCATGAGGCAAGACACCACCGCCATGGACGCCGGCAAGAAGGCCCGCATGGTCGACATCGCCCGCGAGGCCGGGGTCAGCCTGGCCACGGTCGACCGGGTGCTGAACGGCCGCGACGGCGTCAACGCCGAGACCGCGAGCCGGGTCCAGGCGGTGGTGCAGCGGCTGAACTACGCCCCCAACCTGGCCGCCAGCCTGCTGTCGCGCGGCAGGATCCTGCAGTTCGACATCGTGCTGCCGGCCGGCAGCAACACCTTCATCCGCGACCTGGGCGACGCGGTGCTGGCGGCGGAGCGTGACTTCACCGCCTTCGGCGTGAAGCCGCGGCTGCACCTGATCGAGGGCTTCGACCCCGATGCCCTGGCCGCGGCGCTGCGCCGGATCGGCCGGGGCAGCGACGGCGTCGGATTCATCGCCCTCGACCACCCGGCGGTGCGCGAGGCGGTGGCGGAGCTGGCGGCGGCCGGCGTGCCGGTGGCGACCATGGTCTCGGACCTGCCGCAATCCGCCCGCATCGGCTATGTCGGCGTCGACAACCGCGCTGCCGGCCGCACCGCCGGCGACCTGATGGGTCGCTTCCTGACCGGGCGCACCGGCGAGGTCGGGCTGATCGCCGGCAGCCTGGCCTATCGCGGCCATGAGGAGCGCGAGGCCGGCTTCCGCAGCGTGCTGCGCGAGCGCTTCCCGAACCTGACCGTCCCGGCCCTGGTCGAGGGCCATGACAGCGTCGAGCAGAGCGCCGCGGTGACCGCCCGGCTGCTGGCCGCCCATCCCGGGCTGATCGGCCTCTACAACATCGGCGGCGGCAACCGCGGCGTCGCCGAGGTGCTGCGCCGCCGGCCGGCCGACGCGCCGCACCTGGTCTATATCGGCCATGAGCTGACGCCGCACACCCGCCGTTTCCTGATCGAGGGCGTGATGGACGCCGCGATCAACCAGAACCCCCGCGCCGAGGCGGCGGAGACGCTGCGGCTGCTACTGGGCCACCACGTCCGCTCGGGTCCGGACGAACCCGCTGCCCCGGTGCGGATCGAAATCTTCACCCGCGAGAACCTGCCTTGAAGACCAGGAGGACACCATGCCCTTTCCCCAACTGACCGAGGCCGACCACGCCGCCTTCTGGCGCGACGGCTACGTCGTCAAGCGCAGCTTCTTCGATGCCGAGGAGATCGGCCTGCTGCAGCAGGCGATCGCGCAGGACGAGGGCATCCGCAGCCATGTCGTGGCACTGAAGGACAGCCTGGGCGGGTCGACCGAGCTGGCCTTGTGGAACCACCCGGGCGACGACCTGTTCGGCGCCTTTGCCCGCTGCGAGCGCATGGTCGGCGGCGCCGAGCGGCTGCTGGGCGGCGAGGTCTACCACTACCATTCCAAGCTGACGATGAAGCGGCCCCGCGCCGGCGGCGCCTGGGATTGGCACCAGGATTACGGCTACTGGTACAACAATGGCTGCCTGTACCCCGACATGATGTCGGTCGCCATCGCGATCGACCGGGCGACCAAGGAGAATGGCTGCCTGCAGATGATCCGCGGCAGCCACAAGCTGGGCCGGATCGACCATGGCCGGGTCGGCGGCCAGACCGGCGCCGACATGGAGCGGGTGAACCAGGCGCTGGAGCGGATGCCGCGCGACTACATGGAGATGGCGCCGGGCGACGTCTGCTTCTTCCACGCCAACACGCTGCATGCCTCGGAGCAGAACAAGTCCGAGCATTCGCGCAACGTCATGCTGTGCTGCTACAACGCCGCCTGGAACGACCCGTACAAGGCGCATCACCATCCCGGCTACACCAAGCTGGAGAAGGTGCCGGACGAGCGGATCAAGGGGCTGGGCCTGACTCTCGACGCCGGCCACCGCGCCTTCTTCGACCCGGAGCGCGACGAGACCGTCGAAGCGAAGACGCAGCCGGAAGGCACCGCGATGCGCTGAGGCCAGGCGATCCGCATCGCCGGACCGCCTGCAGCTGTGTCAGTCTCGATGCACGTCCGCCCATCGATCATGAGAAGGCGGCAATAACAGGGGAGGAAACGCATGTTCAGGCGATTGTCGCTGCTGCTCTGCGGCGTGCTGCTGGCGCTGGTCGCGCCGGCCGCGGCCCAGGCCAAGACCTTCTACTGGATCTCGCACGGATCGCCGGCCGATCCGGTCTGGACCTATTTCCTGGCCGGCGCCAAGCAATGGGCCGCCGACACCGGCCAGACGGTGAACACCTCGTTCCACAACGGCGACGTGCCGTCGCACCAGGAAGCGGTGCGCGCCGCGATCGCGGCCAAGGCCGACGGCATCGTCACCACCAGCCCCGACCCGGGCAGCCTGATCGAAGTGGTGAAGGAAGCCAAGGCCGCGGGCATCCCGATCATCAACTTCAACACCCCCGACCCCAAGGCCGCCTTCGATGCCTATGTCGGCGGCGACAACACCACCTTCGGCCGGAACTGGGCGCAGTACCTGGTCGACAAGGGCCTGGTGAAGTCCGGCGACTTCGTCTGGATGCCGGTCGAGGTCCCCGGCGCGACCTACGGCGTGCAGGAGGAGGAAGGCATCGCCAGCGTGTTCAAGCCGCTCGGGATCACCTGGGAGGTCACCGACTCCACGCTGGACCAGGCTGAGATCATCAGCCGGATGGTCGACTACCTGACCGCCAACCGGACCAAGATCAAGGCCGTCATCGGCCTGGGCGACCTGGTGACCGGCAGCGTCAAGCGCGTGTTCGATCAGGTCGGCGTCAAGCCGGGCGAGATCCCGGTCGTCGGCTGGGGCAATTCGCTCGACACGACCCAGGAGGTCCTGACCGGCTACGTCAACGCGGCGCAGTGGCAGGACCCGCAGGCGACCAGCTATGTCGCCCTGTCGCTGGCGGCGATGGCGTCCGGCGGCATCCCGCCCGGCTTCAACGTCATCACCGGCGCGCTGTACGAGAAGGACACCGCGGCGGTCTACGACAAGATCCTGTCCGGCAAGTAGGGCTCCACCGGTCTGCGCGGCCGCAAGTGCCGCGCAGACCCCTTCTCGGGACCGCCAATTGGAACATCGATCGATCGTCCACCGCCTGGTGGCCAAGCCCGAATTCGGGCCCCTCGTCCTGCTCGTGGTCGAGCTCGCCGCCTTCTGGGCGATCAACCCCGAATTCCTCTCGCCCCAGAACATCAGCAACACCCTGGCCTTCACGGTCGAGCTCGGCCTGATCGCGCTGGCGATGACGCTGCTGATGACCTCCGGCGAGTTCGACCTCTCGGTCGGCTCGGTCTTCGGCTTCGCCCCGGTGCTGATGTGGACGCTGTTCAACAGCGGCACGGCGCCGCTGGAGATCGGCTTCATCGCCGCCCTGGCCGTCGCCGGCCTGATCGGGCTGGTCAATGGCTGGTTCGTGACCGGGCTGAAGATCCCGTCCTTCCTGGTCACGCTCGGCATGCTGCTGGTGGTGCGCGGCACGGCGCTGTTCATCACCGACGGCTTCCCGCAGCGGACCTGGAACACCGGCGGCAACTGGCTGGCCTGGCTGCTGGCCGGCGACTTCTTCATCGCCGGCTTCCGGGTCTACATGTCGCTGTTCTGGTTCATCGCCGCCGCGCTGGCGATGGGCTACGTCCTGAACCAGACCAGGGCCGGCAACTGGATCCAGGCCGCGGGCGGCAATCCGGGCGCGGCACGGGCCCGCGGCGTCCGCGTCGGCCGCACCAAGATCGCGCTGTTCGTGCTGTCGTCGATGATGGCCGCCTTGGCCGGGGTGATCAGCTCGATCCGCACCTCGGCCGCCAACCCGAACAGCGGCACCGGCTACGAGCTCGAGGTCATCGCCATGGTGGTGATCGGCGGCACGGCGCTGAGCGGCGGGCGCGGCACCATCCTGGGCACCGTGCTCGGCATCTTCATCCTGCGGGTGATGCGCAACGGCATCGTCCTGATCGGGGTGCCCGGCCTCGCCTACAACATCTTCATCGGCGCGATCATCCTGGGGATGATGGCGCTGCACTCCTGGCTCGAACGCCGGCACCAGGCAGGGACCTGAAACGATGGCCGAACCCCTGATCCGCATGGCGCATATCAGCAAGTATTACGGCCGCGTCCGGGCGCTGGAGGACGTCAGCCTGACGGTCCGCGAGAGCGAGATCGTCGGCCTGCTCGGCGACAACGGCGCCGGCAAGTCGACGCTGATCAAGATCCTGTCGGGCGCCGTGCCGTACACCAGCGGCGACATCTTCATCCGCGGCCGCAAGGTGGAGATCGGGAGCACCACCGACGCCATCGCCCACGGCATCGAGACGATCTACCAGGATTCGGCGCTGGTGACGCAGCTGTCGATCGCCCGCAACCTGTTCCTCGGCCGCGAGCCGATCCGCGGCCCGCGCCTGCTGAACCGCATGGACCATGCCGCCATGGACGCGGTCGCGCGCGACCTGCTGAAGCGGGTCGGCATCAGCAAGGACATCCCGCCCGACACGCCGATCGGCTCGCTGTCCGGCGGCGAGCGCCAGGCCGTGGCGATCGCCCGCGCCATGCATTTCGACAGCGACCTGATCATCCTCGACGAGCCGACCAACAACCTCGGCGTGGCCGAGACGCAAGGGGTGCTGCGCTTCGTCCGCAACGCCCGGGATTCGGGACATTCCTGCATCTTCATCGCCCACAACATCCACCACGTCTTCCAGGTGGTCGACCGCATCGTGGTGATGCGCCGGGGCCGGGTGGTGGCGGACGACATCGACCCCAGGCACACCAGCGTCGAAGCGGTGGAGCGGGTCATCACCGGAATGACGGAGGACGGGGTCGCGATCGAGCCGACCTAGGCCGGCGCCAGGACCTCCGCGTGCTGGGCCAGCAGGCCGCGCAGCTGCACCATCTCCTCCGGCTTCAGGTCGGTTAGCGGCGGGCGCACCGGGCCGGCGGAGCGGCCAAGCACGGTCAGCCCGGCCTTGATGATCGACACGGCATAGCCCTTGCCGCGGTTCCGGATCGCCAGCAGCGGGTAGTAGAAGTCGCGCAGCAGGGCGTCGGTGGTCGCCGTGTCGCCGCCGCGCAGGGCGCGGTAGAAGCGCTGCGCCAGCTCCGGCACGAAGTTGAACACGGCCGAGGAATAGGTGGTGACGCCGGCGCTGAAATAGGGTGCCGCGAACACCTCATGCGTCGGCATGCCGCCGATATAGGCCAGGCGGCCGCCCATCCGACGGGTGATCTCCAGCACCAGGTCGACCTGGCCGTGGCCGTCCTTGAAGCCGACCAGGTTCGGGCAGGCATCGCACAGCCGGGCGATGGTGTCGGCCGACAGCACCGCATTGTCGCGGTTGTAGACGATGACGCCGATGCCGACGGCGTCGCACACCGCCTTCACATGGGCGTACAGCCCCGCCTGCTCCGCCGTCATCAGATAGGGCGGCAGCAGCAGGATGCCGTCGGCCGCCGCAGCCTCGGCGGCCCGGGCGATCTCGACCGCGGTGTGGGTGCCGTAGCCGCAGCCGGAGACGATCGGCGTGGAGCCCGCCGCGTCCTTCGCCGCGCGCACCACCTGCGGCACCTCGGCCGGGGTCAGCGAGAAGAACTCGCCGGTGCCGCCGGCGGCGAACAGGACCGCGGCCTCGAAGCCGCCGAGCCAGCCGACATGCGCCTCATAGCCGGCGCGGTCGAAGCGGAAATCGGCGTCGAAATGGGTCACGGGGAAGGACAGGAGCCCTGCGGACAGGGCCCCTTTGAGCTGCTGGGGATCCATGAAGGCCTCGTTCGATCGGATCAGCGGGTCACGGACCCCGGGTAGAGCTGGCTCAGCGTCTCGAGCTGGGCGGCGATGTAGCCGTAGCAGAAGGCGAAGGCGACGCCTTCCGGGTCGCGGCCGCTGATGGTCGGCACATGGTCCGGCATCACCATGTAGGGGTAGCCGAGCTCGGCGTAGAGCTTCATCGACCGCCACATGTCCATGTCGCCCTCATCCGGGAACGTCTCCATGAAGGAGAGCTTGCCGCCGCGGATGTTGCGGAAGTGGACGTTGAAGATCTTGCCGCGGCTGCCGAACCAGCGGATCACGTCGTCGATCTCTTTCCCCGGGTTCTCAAGCATCTCGCCGATCGAGCCCTGGCAGAAATTGAGGCCGTGATAGGGGCTCTCGCGCATCAGCACGAACTTCTTCAGCCCCTCGACCGTGCCCAGCACCCGGGTGACGCCGCGATAGCCGGGCGGGGTGTAGGGGTCGTGCGGATGGCAGGCCAGCCGGATCCTGTTCGCCGTGGCGACCGGGATCACGCGCTCGAGAAAATAGTCGATGCGCTCCCAGTTCTCGTCCTCGGACAGGGTGCCGATCACGGTCGGCGGCGCGTCGTGGTCGGCCTTGTCCCAGCGGAAGGAGGCGTTCAGCGACCCGCCGCGCCCCGGCTCGTCCGGCGTGCGCGGGATGCCGATGATGTTGAGGTTGTACTTGGCGGCCGGGATGCCGGCCCGCGCCAGATTTTCGATCAGCCGGCAGATCGAGTCGATCTGGCGGTCGCGGTCCGGGCCCGCCGACAGGATGTCGGGGCTGTCCGACTGCTCGATCGGGCGGGAGCCGAGCGGCAGCTGCACCATGTCGAGCACCAGGCCGAAGCCCTCGAGCTTCTCGCGGTGGCGCAGCAGCACGTCCAGCGACCAGTCATGCGGGTTGCCGGGAGGGTTGTCGTTGAGGTGGCGGACGCCGAGCTGGGCCATGACCCGGTAGTCGTCGTCGTCCCGAACCCCGTTCTGCGTTCCGAGATACATGCCCGCACCCTCCCTGCCATCGGCTTTGTTGGCTGAGCTAATATGACATCATATGACTGATGACAAGCCGGAACGGGCCTCGCCCGTCAGGATTCGGCGTCGCCCGTCAGCCCGCCCAGGGCGCGGTAGCGGCGTTGGCTTTCAGTCAGGTGATGGCGCATCGCCAGGCGGGCGGCGTCCGGGTCCTGGCGCTCGATCGCCTCGATGATCCGGGCATGCTCGACGATCACCTTGCGCAGGTAGCCGGTCGTCGCCTCGGCCGATTCGCCCAGCCGGCTGCGCGGGATGGTGCGCTTGCCGAGATAGGTCAGGACGTCGGTGTAGAAATGGTTGTTGGTGGCCGCGGCGACCGCCAGATGCAGCCCGAAATCGGCGTCGACGGCGCTGCCGCCGATATCGACCGCGGCGATCATGCGGTCATGCGCCAGCAGGATCTCGGCCTCCTGCCGCGACGACCGTCGGAGCGCTGCCAGGCCCGCCGCCTCGATCTCCACGCCCATGCGGAACTCGAGCAATTCCAACACTTCCGACAGCCGGGTGAAGTCTCCGGACAGGAGGCCGGGCTCGGGCTCCGCTCCCGTCGTCACGAACACGCCGACGCCCTGGCGCGGCTCGACCAGCCCCTTGGCCCGCAACTCGGCTATCGCCTCGCGCACCACCGTGCGGCTGACGTTGAACTCGTCGATCAGGCGCTGCTCGGTCGGCAGCCTGGCGCCGACCGGCAGCGCGCCGTTGGCGATCCGGCTGCGCAGGGCCTCGGCGACCGCGGTGGCCAGCTTCTCGCGACGCCGTGGCGGCCCCGCTTCGACTCCGATTGGGTTCGGCACCGCTCCTCCTGCTCGCTTCTTTGTGGGGGCATGCCCTCCGCCCATCCGTCCGCGGCAGTCACACATTTTGACCCTTGCGAAGTCAAGATCGGCAGTGATAAGTCATCAGACAACAGACATCATATAAAATTAGGGAGGCCCGGACCATGGGAAAATGGGGTAGAAGGCTGCTGGCCCTGGCGGTCGCGCTGGTGCCGGCCTGCGGCATCGCCGCAGCCAAGACACCGGCGGACCAGCTGGTGATCGGGGCGTCGCTGGCGCAGGTGCTGTCGCTGGACCCCGGCCAGGCCACCGAATCCGGTTCCTGGATCATCACCTCCAACATCTACGACCGCCTGGTCTCGACCGATCCGAACGACGCGACCAAGCTGGTGCCGCAGCTGGCCGAGAGCTGGGAGGTCGACGGACGGTCGATCGTCTTCCATCTGCGCGACGCGAAGTTCGCTTCCGGCAACCCGGTCACGGCCGAGGATGCGGCGTGGTCGCTGCGGCGCATGCTGAAGCTGAACCAGGCCGCCGCGTCGCTGTGGAAGCCCTATGGCTATGACGAAAAGAACATCGACGATTTCCTCGAGGTGGTCGACCCGAAGACCTTCCGCCTGAAGCTGCCGGAAGGCACGATCGCCGAGTTCGTGCTGTTCGCCCTGTCGGGCAACAACGGCGCCGTGATCGACAAGGCCGAGGCCACCAAGCACGAGGCCAACAACGATTTCGGCAATGCCTGGCTGCGTGCCAACTCGGCCGGGTCCGGCCCGTACGTGCTGCGCCGCTGGTCGCCGAACGAGATCATCCTGATGGACCGCAACGACGCCTTCTGGGGCGGCGCCCCGGCGATGAAGCGGGTTGTGCTGCGCCACGTCGCGGAAAGCCAGGTGCAGCGCCTGCTGCTGGAACGCGGCGACATCGACGTCGCCACCGCGCTCGCCGCCTCCGACATCGCCGCCTTCGACGGCAAGGCGGATTTCGTCACCCAGCGCGTGCCGACCGGCGGCTTCTACGTGCTGGCGATGAACACGCAGAACCAGTACCTGGCCAACCCGGATGTCCGCCGCGCCATCGCCTGGGGCCTGGACTATGCCGGCATGCAGAAGACGATCATGGGCCCCTATGGCCGGGTCCGCCAGGTGCCGGTGCCGGAGAACTATCCGACCGCCCTGCCCGACCCCGGCTATACGCTGGACGTCGCCAAGGCCAAGGAGCTGATGGCCAAGGCCGGCTTCCCGGACGGCTTCCCGCTGGTGCTGAAGACGATCGCCGAGACTCCGCGCGTCGACCTGGCCACCGCGATCCAGGCCTCGCTGGCCCAGATCGGCATCAAGGTTTCGATCGAGCAGGGCAACGGCAGCCAGATCATCGCCTCCCACCGCGCCCGGGACTTCGACCTGCTGATGCCGCTGACCGGCGGCGGCAACATGGCCGACCCGATCGGGTCGCTGCAGAACTTCACCTACAATCCGGACAACAGCCCGGAAGGCAATTCCGGCTACTTCACCTGGCGGTCGGCCTGGGACATCCCGGAGCTGACCAAGCTGACGGTGCAGGCCCGCGGCGAGGAGGACCGCGCCAAGCGCGAGGCCCTGTACACCGAGATCCAGAAGCTGTTCCTGGCCAGCGGCCCGGCCATCCTGCCGATGTTCGAGCGGTTCTCGCCGGTCGTGGTGTCCGGCAACGTCGAGAACTTCGTCGGCCAGGGCTTCCGCGGCGTCCGGCTGGATATCGTCAGCAAGAAGGCCGAGTGACCGCGATGCGGACCGGCGGATGGGAGACGACATGACCCGCGACCTGCCGCTCAAGCTGCTGCGCCGCGTCTTCAGCCTGGCTCTCAGCCTGCTGGTTCTGCTGTGCCTCACCTTCGTGATCGGGCGGCTGATGCCGTCCGATCCGGTGGGCGCCATCGTCGGCGAGCTGGCGGACCCGGCGGCCTATGCGGCGATGCGGGCCAAGATGGGCCTGGACCTGCCGATCCCCGAGCAGTTCTGGGTCTATCTGAAGAACATGGCCCAGGGCGACCTGGGCACCGCGGTGCTGACCGGCAACCCGGTACTGTCGGACCTGGCCGCCGCCTTCCCGGCGACGCTGGAGCTGGCCACGCTGGCCATCATCCTCAGCGTCGTCGTCGGCGTCCCGCTCGGTCTGCTGGCGGCGCTGTACCGCGACACGCTGCTGGACCAGATCGCCCGAGTGCTGGCCCTGCTGGGCCATTCGCTGCCGGTGTTCTGGTTCGGCATCGTCGGGCTGATCGTGTTCTATGCCGGGCTGCAATGGGTCGGCGGGCCGGGCCGGATCGACGTGTTCTACGAGGACATCGTCGAGCCGCGGACCGGCGCCATCCTGATCGACAGCCTGCTGGCCGGCGAGCACGAGATCTTCTGGAACGCGCTGAGCCACCTGATCCTGCCGGCCTGCATCCTGGCCTATGCCGCGATGGCCTATATCGTCCGCATGACCCGCAGCTTCACGCTGGAGCAGCTGGGCCAGGACTACATCATCGCCGCCCGGGCCAAGGGCCTGCGCCTGCCGGCCGTGGTCTGGGGCCACATCCTGCCGAACATCGCGGTGCAGCTGGTCACCATCCTGGCGATCTCCTACGGCCATCTGCTGGAGGGGGCGGTGCTGGTGGAGATCGTGTTCTCCTGGCCCGGCATCGGCCAGTACATGACCAACGCGCTGATGATCGGCGACATGAACGCCATCCTGGCCTGCACCCTGCTTATCGGCCTGATCTTCATGATCCTCAACGTCCTCGCCGACGCCGCCTATCTGGCGCTCGACCCCCGCACGCGGGAGGCCCGCTGATGTCGATGCAGGCAGAGCAGCCGATCGTGCCGATCGCGGCCGAACCGGCCGCCGGCGGAGCGTGGTCCGTCCAGATCCGCCGCTTCCGGCGCGAGAAGCTGGGCATGGCCGGGCTGGCCGTCATCGGCGTCCTGGTCGTGATCGCCCTGCTGGCACCCTGGATCGCCCCCTACGACCCGGCCGTGCAGAACCTGAACAACGTGCTGCAGCCGCCCGGCTGGGGTCATCTCGCCGGCACCGACGAGCTGGGCCGCGACATCTTCAGCCGGCTGGTCTGGGGCAGCCGGATCACGTTGCAGATCGTCGGCACCGTGACGCTGATCATCGGCCCGATCGGCCTCTTGATCGGCGTCGTCGCCGGCTATTGCGGCGGGCGCGTCGACGCCGTGCTGATGCGCGCCACCGACATCGTCCTGTCCTTCCCCTCTCTGGTGCTGGCGCTGGCCTTCGCCGCGGCGCTGGGCGCCGGGCTGGGCACCGCGATCGTCGCCATCTCGCTGACCGCCTGGCCGTCGATCGCCCGGCTGGCGCGGGCCGAGACGCTGGTGGTGCGGCAGGCCGAGTACATCGCCGCGGCGCGGCTGTACGGCGCCTCGCATCTGCGGCTGATCGGCCTCTATGTCATGCCGATGTGCATCCCGTCGGTGATCGTGCGCCTGACCTTGTCGATGGCCGGGGTGATCCTGACCGCGGCGGGCCTCGGCTTCCTCGGCCTCGGTGCCCAGCCGCCGGCGCCGGAATGGGGGGCGATGATCTCCAGCGGCCGCAAATTCATGCTCGACGCCTGGTGGGTCTCGGTGATGCCCGGCCTGGCGATCCTGGCGACCAGCCTGGCCTTCAACCTGCTGGGCGATGCGCTGCGCGACGTGCTGGATCCCCGCCATGCCCGGTGACGTCCCCATGCTTCAGGTGGAGAACCTGTCGGTGACCTTCGGCCACGGCGCCTATGCCGTCCGGGCGGTCCGCGACGTCAGCTTCGCGCTGGGCCGCGAGCGGCTGGGGATCGTCGGCGAATCCGGCTCGGGCAAGTCGACCGCCGGGCGTGCCATCATGCGGCTGCAGCCGAAGGGCGCGCAGGTGCAGGCCGACGCGCTGCGCTTCATGGGCCGCGACCTGCTGGCCCTGCGCGAGCGCGAGATGACCCGGATCCGCGGCCGCGACATGGCCCTGATCCTGCAGGACCCGCGCTATTCGCTGAACCCGGTGAAGCCGATCGGGGCGCAGATCGCGGAATCGGCGCGGGTGCATCTGAAGCTGGGCGGCCGGGCGGCGCGCAAGGCGGCGCTGGAGATGCTGGGCCATGTCCGGATCCGCGATCCGGAGCGGACCATGGCGCTGTACCCGCACGAGATCTCCGGCGGCATGGGCCAGCGCGCCATGATCGCGATGATGCTGCTGAACAAGCCGAAGCTGGTGATCGCCGACGAGCCGACCTCGGCGCTCGACGTCAGCGTGCGCCAGGACGTGCTGACCCTGCTGGACGGGCTGGTGCGGGAGAACGGCTCCGGCCTGATCCTGATCAGCCACGACATCCGCATGGTCGCGCGCTTCTGCGACCGCATCCTCGTCATGTATGCCGGCCGGGTGGTCGAGGAGCTGCGCTCGCTCGACGAGGCGGCGCATCCCTATACCCGGGGCCTGATCGCCTCGATGCCCGGCTTCGACGGCCCGCGGCCGCACCGGCTGCCGGTGATCGACCGGGCCCGCCTCGCCGCTCTCGAGGAGACTGCCCGATGAGCCCCGGAGAGACGATGGTCCGGGTTGCGGATCTCGATGTGCGCTTCCAGTCCCGCCGCGGCAGCGCGCATGCGGTGAAGAGCGTGTCCTTCGCGGTCGAGCCCGGCGGCGCGTTGGGCATCGTCGGCGAATCCGGCTGCGGCAAGTCGACCGTGCTGCGCTCCCTGGCCGGGCTGGAGCAGCGCTGGACCGGTCGGATCGAGCTGGCCGGCAAGCCGGTCGGCCCGACGCGCAGCCGCGACGAGCTGAGCCGGGTGCAGATGGTGTTCCAGGACCCCTACGGGTCGCTGCATCCGCGGCACCGCATCGGCCGCGCCTTGGCCGAGCCGCTGATCGCCATGGGCCTGCCGGACCCGTGGGACCATGTGCCCGGCGCTTTGGCACGGGTGGGCCTGCCGGCGCGCTTCGCCGACCGCTATCCGCATGAGCTGTCGGGCGGCCAGCGGCAGCGCGTTGCCATCGCCCGGGCTCTGGCCCTGCAGCCGTCGATCGTGCTGCTGGACGAGCCGACCTCGGCCCTCGACGTGTCGATCCAGGCCGAGATCCTGAACCTGCTGATGGCCCTGCGCGAGGAACACCGGCTGACCTATGTCTTCGTCAGCCACGACCTCGCCGTGGTCGGCCAGATGTGCGACCGGGTGCTGGTGATGAAGGACGGTGCCTGCATCGAGGAGCTGTCCTCCGATGCGTTGCGCGCCCGCACCGTTGCCGCGCCCTACACGCGGGAGCTGATCGCCAACAGCTTCCTCTGACCGTCCGCCGGGCCGCGGTTCAGCCGTCCGATGCCATGGCCCGACGCAGGATCAGGGGAATGATCCCGCCGGCGCGCAGGATCTCGATCTCCAGCGTGGTCTCGATGGCGGCGGTGGCCGGCAGCGCCTCGGTCCCGCCCGCGGCGCGATGCAGCGTCACCGCGACCTCGGCCCGCGGCGCCAGCCGGTCCGGATCGGCCGCGATCGCCAGCCGGTCGCCGGGCGCCAGTTCCAGCTCCGCCGGATGCCGGGCAAGCCGCAGCGGCAGCACGCCCATGCCGATCAGGTTGGAGCGGTGGATGCGCTCGAAGCCGAGTGCCAGCACCGCGCGGATTCCGAGCAGCGCCGCGCCCTTGGCCGCCCAGTCCCGCGACGATCCCATGCCGTAGCGCTCGCCGCCGACGATGACCACGGCCTCGCCGTCGCGCTCGTAGCGCTCGGCGGCGCGCCACAGCGGCAGCGCCTCGCCCGACCCGGCATGAATGGTCGAGCCGGGGGCGATCCCCGGCGCCAGCAGGTTGCGGACACTGCGGTTGGTGAACAGGCCGCGCAGCATCATCTGCCAATTGCCGCGGCGCGCGGCGAAGACGTTGAGGTCGCGCCGGTCCTCGCCATGCGCGGCCAGATGCTCCGCCGCCTCGCTGTCCGCCGGGATCTGCCCGGCCGGCGAGATGTGGTCGGTGGTGATGTCGTCGCCGAGCACGATCAGGGGATGCGCCCGATAGGCGCCCAGCCGGGTGCCCGCGCCGAAGCCGGCGAAGGGCGGCCGGCGGATATAGGTCGAGGCCTCGTCCCAGGGGAACAGCGGCGATTCCGGGGCGTCGAGCCGCGCCCAGTCCGCGCTCGCCTCGGCCCGGTCGTAGGCTGTGGCGTAGTCGGCGGGGTCGACGGCGGCGGCCAGCGCCGCGTCGATCTCCGCCCCCGTCGGCCACAGATCGGCGAGCCGGATCTCGGCGCCGGCGGCCGACCGGCCGATCGGGCCGGCGAGGATGTCGCGGTTCACGTCGCCGGCCAGGGCGAAGGCGACGACCAGCGGCGGCGAGGCCAGGAAGCCGGCCTCGAGCTGCGGATGCACCCGGCCCGGGAAGTTGCGGTTGCCGGAGAGGACCGCGACCGGAAGGATGCCGCGCCCTGCCATCGCCCGCTCGATCGCCGGCGTCATCGGCCCGGAATTGCCGATGCAGGTGGTGCAGCCATAGCCGACGATGCCGAAGCCGACGGCTTCGAGATCCTCCAGCAGGCCGGCGCGGCGCAGCATGCGCTCGGCCGTCGGCGATCCCGGCGCCAACGAGGTCTTCACCCAGGCCGGCGGCGCCAGGCCGAGGCGCCGTGCCTTGCGCGCCAGCAGCCCGGCGGCGACGAGGAGGCGCGGATCCGAGGTGTTGGTGCAGCTGGTGATCGCGGCGATCGCCACGGCCCCGTCGCCCGGTTCCCCGGCCATCGGGGCGGCGGGCGGGGCCGGCAGCATCGGCGCCAGGGCGGCGACGGTGGCTCCGGCCGAGATCCGGTCCTGCGGCCGGCGCGGGCCGGCCAGGCTGACCTTGACCTCGCCGAGGTCGAACTCGACCGTCTCGCTGTAGCGCGGCGTCGCCGCCGGGTCGAACCAGAGACCCTGGCGGCGGGCATAGTCCTCGACCAGCTGGACCTGCGCCGCCGTCCGCCCGGTGCCGCGCAGATAGCGCAGCGTCTGCGCATCGATCGGAAAATAACCGGAGTTGCCGCCGAACTCCGGCGCCATGTTGGCGACCACGGCGCGGTCGCCGGCCGACAGGGTGGCGACGCCGGGGCCGAAGAACTCGACGAAGCGGTCGGCGAGGTCGATCCGCCGCAGCCGCTCGGTGACGGTCAGCGCCAGGTCCGTCGCCAGCACGCCCGGCCTCAGGCGGCCGGTCAGCCGGACGCCGACGATTTCGGGCACGCGCATCATCACGGGCATGCCGAAGCACACGCTTTCGGCCTCCAGCCCGCCGACGCCCCAGGCCAGCACGCCGATGCCGTTGATCATCGGCGTGTGGCTGTCGGTGCCGATCAGGGTGTCCGGCACGGCCCAGGCGACGCCGTCGCGCTCGGCGGTGCCGACCACCGTCGCCAGCCGCTCCAGGTTCAGCGTGTGCATGATGCCGGTGCCGGGCGGGTGCACACGGACGCCGGACAGCGCGTTGGTCGCCCATTTCATGAAGCGGTAGCGCTCGGCGTTGCGGCCGAGCTCGCACTCCATGTTCCGCCGCATCGCGTCCGGCGTGCCGAAGACATCGACGGCGAGGGAATGGTCGGTCGAGACGTCGACCGGCAGGACCGGGTTCAACCGGCGCGGGTCGCCGCCGGCCTCGGCGAGAGCCGCGCGCATCCCGGCGATGTCGACCAGCGCCGGGCCGCAGGTGGTGTCGTGCATCAGCACGCGGCCGGGCAGGAACGGGATCTCCTCTTCGCCCCGCCCGGTGCCGAGCCAGGCGAGGATCGCCGCCGCCGCGCGCGGCGCGTCCTCGCCCGCATTGCGCAGCACGTTCTCCAGCAGGATGCGATGGATGGTGGGCAGCCGGCCGAGATCGGCGCCGGCCGCATCCCGCAGATCGACGATGTGGTATCGGCGACCGCCCGAAGTCAGCGATGCGGATGCAGTCATCACGGTCACGCAAGGATCTCCCGACTTCGGCACTCCAAATTTGCACTATAGAGCCCAAAATGCAATTCTGAATGCAGCGCGCCGAAGAAGGCGGATGCTTGCACGGATGGCCCCGCCCCGTATCATCAAGATCTCCACGACCACTGCGGGAGGCCCCTGATGGATCGCCGGACCTTTCTCGCGACGGGAGCTGCCACGGCCGCCTTCGGAACCGAAGCGCTCGCCCAGCACGCCGATCACCTGCCGCCGCTGAAGGACGCACCGCCCTCGCCCGCGCCCTATTCCCGCCTGAAGGGCGGAGACTTCGTGCACCATCTCGAACCCGCGCAGGAGGCCCAGCGCGTGTTCGACAGCCCGGCGCCAAAGGGACCGCAAGGCCGCTGGATCGCTCGCGCGCCGCTGCCGATCCCGCGCAGCGAAATGGCCTGGGCGACGGCCTGGTCGGACCGCATGCACATCGTCGGCGGCTATGGCGAAGGCCGCGTCGACCGCGCCTATCACCATGTCTACGATCCCGGTGCGGACCGGTGGTTCGACGCGGCCCCGCTGCCGCGCGGCGCCAACCATGTGGCGGTCACGGCCGATGCCGGCCGGGTCTATGCCTTCGGCGGCTTCATCCAGCAGAACCGCGATCCGGACACCAACGCCTATGCCTATGACGTTGCCGCGGACCGGTGGAGCGCCATCGCCCCCCTGCCCCGCGCCCGCGGCGCCGCCGCGGCCGTGGTGCTGGACGGCAAGGTCCATCTGATCGGCGGGGCCGCGGCACCCGTGGCGGAGCGGGCGAGCGTCGGCTGGCACGAAGTCTACGATCCGCAGTCGGACCGGTGGGAGATGCGCAAGGCCCTGCCGGGCGCGCGCGACCACGTCGGCTGCGTGGCCTATGAGGGCGTGATCCACATCATCGGCGGGCGCTTCAACACCTTCGAGTACAACACCGATCTGCACCACGCGTACCTGCCCGAGCGCGACACTTGGGAGGAGCGCTCACCGATCCCCACGGCCCGGTCCGGGCACGGGCTCGTGGTCTATCGCGGCCGCCTGTTCGCCATGGGCGGCGAGGGCGGCGTCCTCGAGCAGGGCGTGCCGCGGCAGGCCAAGGTGTTCGGGCAGACCGAGAGCTACGACCCGAGGACCGATTCCTGGCAGCAGCACGCGCCGATGCTGACCCCGCGCCATGCCGTCGGCGCGACCGTGCTGGGCGACCGGATCTATGTGGCGGGCGGCGGCGCCGTGCTCGGCGGATCGCTGCAATCGGCCGTCCACGAGGCCTTTGCGCTGGAGTGAAAGGCCTGGGCGTCAAGCTTGCCGCGCGGCTCGCCAGGAAGCGCCTCACGCGCTCGTTCCGCGGCTCCTGCAACGCCGCCGACGCCCGGGCCCAGGGCGAGCACGTCGTCATGGGCGCGCCCAAGAGTGAAATTTTGGTGCTGCAAATGCTGACGAAGGGCCCGGATAGAGGCGGCCGAAGCGACCAGTGACCGACGTCCGGCGAAGATATAGTATCACACGCTCGGGACGCAGAAAGTCATGCCAAGAACTCGCTGGCCAGGATAGGTGGGAAATGGTGTTGAATTGCGCCGACTTTTATGACGCCGAACTGCGTCGGCACAACGAGATCTTCCGATCTGCCGTCAAGGCTGGAAGGCGCGATCGCGTGCTCGATATCGGATGCGGTGCGGGACAATCCGCTCGCGATGCTGCCCGAACCGCGGTGGAAGGCCGCGTGCTTGGCGTGGACGTGTCGGCGCAGATGCTCGATGTCGCCCGCCGGCGCAGCGCAGAAGAGGGATTGCGGAACGTCGTTTTCGAGCAGGGCGACGCGCAGCGGCAGGTATTTCCCTCTGCCGGTTTCGATCTCTGCATCAGCCGATTTGGAGCGATGTTCTTTGCCGATCCGGCAGCGGCCTTCGCCAATATAGGCCGGGCGATGCGGCCTGGGGCGCGCCTGGTGTGGATGGTATGGCAGAGCCAAAGCCGCAACGAGTGGTCGACTGCCATTCAGCAGGCACTTGCACCGGGGACTGCCATGTCGGCGACAACTGCCCCCGCGTTTTCTCTCAGTGACCCTGCCATCACGACCGAAATCTTGAATGCTTCCGGCTTCGGCTCGGTCGATTTTGCCGAGGTGCATGAACCCGTTTTCTATGGTCCGGACGTCGACTCGGCCTATGAGGCCTTGACGGGCTTGTACATGGTCAAGGAGCCGCTGGCCCGGGCGGGTCCGGAGGCTGACGCGGTGCTCCGGCGGTTGCGCGATCTGCTCGAAGCGCACCTGACTGAGGACGGTGTGCTTTTCGACTCGCGGGCATGGATCATCACCGCATACCGGGCCGACGGCTAGCCAACGGGCGCTTCGACGAGGCTGCGGCGCGGAAGTCCACCGCGCCCAGGCCGCCCGGAGCGACCAGATCCTGGATCGCCCCGGCAAGGCCGCGCTCATGGTCGGCGACGAAGCGCTCATAGAAGGCCAGGTTGACCCGGCCGATGCCGTGCTCGGCGCTGAAGCTGCCGCCGAAGCGCCCGGCCGCCTCGCCGAACACCAGCTCGCGCAGCGGCGCCGGGTCGCGCGCCAGGGCGGAGTCGCGCGGCAGCACCAGGTTGAAATGCACGCCGCCATCGCCGACATGGCCGAAATCGCAGATCCGCGCCTCCGGGTGCCGCTGCGCCAGCATCTCGGTCATCGCCCGGCGGAACGGCATCACGTCGGCGCGGGCGAAGCCGAGGTCGAAGGCCACCACACGGCCCTCCGCCGCCAGGCTCTCGCTCAGCACGTGCCGCAGGGCCCAGAACTCGGACCCGCGGCCCGGCATGGCGTCGGCGAGCGGGCTGCCAGGCAGGTCCCAAATCTCCGCCAGCACCTGCTCCATCAGGGCATCGATCGACGGCTCCTGCTCCCGCGGCGCCCAGGAGCGCTCGATCTCGACCAGGATGCAAAAGGGCGGCGGCGAATTCGGCGCGAACGGGTTGCGCAGCCGCTCATGATGCTTCAGCGCCAGCCCGACCGCCGCGCCCGAAATCCCCTCGAACGCCGCCAGATGGTCGCCGACCCGCTCCTCGAACGCGGTCAGCAGCGTCATCACCGCATCGTCGTCGCGCGGCACCAGGATGGCGGTGGCCGATTGCTGCGGCAGGCGCCGCAGTTCCAGCACCGCGCGGGTGACCAGGCCATAGGCGCCGCCGGTGCCGATGAACAGCTGCTTGAGGTCGAGCCCGGTGTTGTTCTTGCGCAGCGGCCGCATCAGGTCGAGCACGGTGCCCTGCGCGTCGGGCAGCACCACCTCGAGCCCCAGCACATGCCGGCGCATGTCGCCATAGCGGATGAAGCGCGCCCCGCCGGTGTTGGTCGCCACCATGCCGCCGACCATCGGGTCGGCGCCGAGGTCGATCGGCAGGACCAGGCCGTGCGGCGCCAGCCCCTGGTTGAGGGCGGACAGGCGCAGGCCGGCGCCGACGGTGGCGCTGCGGTTGGCCGGGTCGATGTCGAACGGCGCCGCGAGCCGGTCGAGGCTGAGCACGCCCTGCGCCCCGCCGGGGTCCGGCGTCGAGCCGGCGACGAGGCCGGTGTTGCCGCCCTGCGGCACCAGCCGGATGCCGTGGCGCACGCAATGGGCAACGACGGCGGAGGCCTCGGCCGTCGTTGCCGGGCGGGCGACGAAGGCGGCTCGGCCGCGGTCGTAGCGGGCGCCGGTCTCATAGGCGGAGAGGTCGTCGGGCGCCGCGAGCAGGCCGCGCTCTCCGAGCACCGCCCCCAGGGCTTGCAGATGGCTGGCCGTGTCGTTCACTCGCGCAGGCTCTCCCGGCGCGGGCCCGGGCGGCGGCCGGCCTCCCTGCCGGTCGGGCCCGCCCCGCAGGACGGCTACTGGCGGCTAGGGACCGCCCTGCCACGACTCTGCGTTGTCACCGTTCAACTTGTCAACTTATGCTTTTTTGCACAACCCGGCCGCAGCGCGTTGGGCGGCCATCTATCAATAAGTTGATTTAAATATACAATTTTTCAGACCACCTCGCCGGCCTGCCTGACAACCACCGCCGAACGGCCCCTGCCGGATCGCCGCTTGTCAAGCAATCCGGTCGCCGGCCTGCTGCCGGACGCTACAGATGGATGCCGTCGAACACCCGCTCCTGCGCATTGCGGATATGGGCCTGCATCGCCTCGCGCGCCTTGATCGCGTCGCCGTCGCGGATCGCCTCGTACACCGCCGCATGCTCGCGCTGGACCATCGCCAGATGCCCGGCCGAATGCAGCACGGAGAAGCTGCGCGCCAGGTCGATGACGTAGTCGAGATGCGGCCGCACCGCGGCCAGCGCCGCCTCGAAATACTGGTTCTGCGTCGCCCGGGCGATGGCGGTGTGGAAGTCGCTGTCCTGCTGCACGCCGATCTTGCCGGTGCGGATCGCCTGGTCAATGGCGTCGAGCTCGCCCTTCACCGCGGCCAGCAGCGCCTCGTTGCGGTTCAGCGCGGCGGCATAGGCGACCTCGCCCTCCAGCGCGATCCGGAACTCGTAGATGCGCCGCACATCCGAGATCGTCTGGATGCCCTGGCCGCCATTCGCCAGCCGCGGCGGCTGCGGCTCGGCCACGCCGACGACGAAGCTGCCCGCGCCCTGGCGGGATTGGATCAGCCCCTCCTCGCGCAGGCGGCGCAGAGCCTCGCGCACGATCGGCCGGGACACGCCGAAGCTCTGGCTCAGCTCCTTCTCGGAGGGCAACTTGCCATCTCCCGGAAACTGGCCGCGCTGGATGCGCCCCAGCATGTCGCCATAGAGGATATCGCTCAGTCTTGGACGTTGAGACACCGGAACCCTTTGCCGCCTGCGGGCCTGATTGTTTGCAAGTGAGGTTACACGTTATGCCGGGAAGCTCAAAGCCCGACCGTCCCGGAAAATGGCACTGCAGCGAAGCTTCTGGGCATCTTCGCCGCCCCGGCCGAACCACACCGCTTCGTCCACATGTTAGTTGACATGTAATTTTCAGCCGGATAGATGTCAAACCCAAGCTCGGAGCACATCGGGCGCAAATCGACATCTCGGCCCCGGGCCATGCGCCTGCGCGCCGGAAACAACAGGGGATGGCATCATGGTCGGGGGTAGCCGTTGCATGACCACGACACGCCGCGCGCTGCTGGGGGCCGGGCTTTCTTTGCCCCTTCTCTCGCTACCGGGCCTCTCGCTGCCGGCACGGGCCCAATCGGCCGACGGCATCCTGCGCTTCGGCCTGTCCGCCTTTCCGCCCAACCTGCAGCCCTGGGTCAGCACCGGCGCCGCCGCCGGCACGGTGAAGCTGATGCTGCACCGCAGCCTGGTCACCTATGACAGCAAGGGCCAGCTGCGCGGCGAGCTGGCCGAATCCTGGTCGGTCGACGACGAGGGCGCCTGGGTGTTCAAGCTGCGCCCCGGCTGCGTCTTCCAGAACGGCGACCCGGTCACCGCCGACGACGTGAAATGGTCGATCGAGCAGATCGCCGGCGAGACCTCGACCGCCTATATGCGCACCCAGTTCCAGGGCATCGCACGCATCGACATCCCCGACCCGCAGACCGTCCGCCTGGTCACCAAGACGCCGACGGCGACGCTGCCGGCCTGGTTCGCCAACTACAACACCTTCGTGCTGTCGCGGAACTCGACGCCGAGCGAGCCGATCGGCGCCGGGCCGTTCCGCCTGGCCGGGCAGGAGCGCGGGACCGCGATCGAGCTCGCCGCCTTCGACAAGTTCTACAAGCCGGGCATCCCCAAGCTGAAGGGCATCCGGTTCACCGTCTATGCCGATGAGAACCTGCGCGTCGCCGCCCTGCAGAGCGGTGATGTCGACATGATCGAATACGTCCCCTGGCAGTCGATGGGCACGGTCGAATCCGACCCGCGACTCAGGCTCGACACGGTCGAGGGGCCGTTCATGTGCGTGCTGTTCAACGCCACCCGGCCGCCCTTCGACGATCCGCGGGTGCGCCGGGCGATCGCGCACGCGGTGAAACGCGAGGACATCGTCAAGGCCGCCTTCTTCGGCCGCGGCAAGCCGCTGGAAGGGGTACCGATCACCGCCGGCACGCCCTGGTACGACGACGAACTGGCGCATGGCTGGGCCTACGACCCCGCCCGGGCCAAGGCGCTGCTGGCCGAGGCCGGGCATCCGGACGGGTTCCAGACCACACTGCTGGCCACCGCCCAGTACGGCATGCATAAGGACACCGCCGAGGTGGTGCAGCAGCATCTCGCCGCCATCGGCATCCGGTGCGAGTTGCAGCTGCCCGACTGGTCGACCCGCGTCGCCCGCGGCACCAAGGGCCAGTACGACATCGCCATCCACGGCCTGGCGGCCGACAACAACGACCCGGACGGTCTCACCGGGGTGCTCGACACCTCGCTGGCGCCCACCCATGGCCGCTCCTTCGGCCTGAAGGCGCCGAGGACCGTCGAGGCGCTGGCCCGCGGCCGGGGCGAATTCGACCCGGCCAAGCGGGTCGAGATCTACAAGGAGATGCAGCGCGCCGCCCTCGAAGAGGTGCCGCTGGCCGGCTTGGCCTGGCGATCGCAGGGCTATGGCCTGGACCGGCGCCTCGCCGGCTTCACCAACCTGCCCGGCGCCCTGACCACCTCCTCCGGCGCGACGCTGGAAGAGACCAGCTTCACATGATCGCCGGGCTGCTCCGCCGCATCGCGACTTCGCTGGCGCTGGCCTGGATCGTCGCGACGATCGTGTTCCTGGCGCTGCACCTGGTGCCCGGCGACCCGGCGGAGCTGCTGCTGTCGACCGGCGGCATCGCGCCCGACCCGGCCACGGTGGCCGAGCTGCGCAGCCGGCTGGGCCTCGACCGGCCGTTGGTGGACCAGTATCTCGACTTCCTGTCCGGCCTGCCGCGGGGCGACCTGGGCAACTCCCTGGTCGACGATTATCCGGTGGCGCAGGAGATCGCGCTGCGCCTGCCGCGCACGCTGGAGCTGATCGTCGCCGGCGCGCTGCTGGCGGTGGTCTTCGGCATCCCGGCCGGGACCTATGCCGCGCTGCACCGCGGCGGCACCTTCGACCGCGTCGCCTCCGGCCTCGCCGCGCTGCTGCTGGCGGTGCCGGTGTTCGTGGTCGGCACCCTGCTGATCCTGCTGATGGCCCAGGCCCTGCGGCTGATGCCGGCGGGCGGCTTCGTGCCGCTGGCCCAGGATCCGATGAAGCACCTGACCCTGCTGGCCCTGCCGGCGATCGCCATCGCCAAGGGGCTGACCGCGATCGTGTTCCGGATGACGCGGTCCTCGGTGCTGGACGCCCTGTCGCGCGACTATGTCCGCACCGCCCGGGCCAAGGGCCTGTCCCCCGCCCGGGTGCTGGTGCACCACGTCGTGCGCAACGCGCTGAGCCCGGTGCTGACCGTGCTGGGCCTGCAGATGGGCACCATGCTGGGCGGCACCGTTCTGGTCGAATACGTCTTCAACTGGCCCGGCCTGTCGACGCCGCTGCTGCATGCGGTCGAGGCGCGCGACTATCCGATGGTGGTCGGGATCGTGCTCACCGTCTCCGGCCTGTTCCTGCTGATCAACCTGGCGATGGACATGCTCTACGCCGTGCTCGACCCGCGGATCCGCGCGGCATGAGGCGCCTGTGGCTCCCCGGCGCGCTGGTCGCAGCCGTCATCCTGCTGGCGCTGCTGGCGCCATGGCTGGGCCTGGCGGACCCGGTGAAGCAGGACATCGCCCAGCGCCTGGCCGGACCGATGCCGGGGTCGCCGCTGGGCCGAGACGAGTTCGGCCGCGACGTCCTGTCCCGCCTGATCTGGGGCGCCCGCACCAGCCTGGGCGTCGCCTTTGCCGCCGCCGCCATCGCCGGCATCCTCGGCACCGCGCTGGGGCTGATCGGCGGCTGGTTCCGCGGCATCGGCGAGCTGCTGGCGGTGCGCAGCATGGACATCATCCTGTGCTTCCCGCCGGTGCTGCTGGCGCTGCTGGTGGTCACCCTGCTCGGCCCCGGCGCCGGCACGCTGATCCTGGTGCTCTCGGTGCTGTACCTGCCCGGCTTCGCCCGGGTCACCTATGCCGAGGTGCTGTCGGCCCGCAGCCACGACTATGTCGAGGCGGTGCGCGCTTTGGGCGCCCCGACCGGCCGGATTCTGCTGCGCACCGTGCTGCCCAACATCGCCGGGCCGGTGCTGGTGCAGCTGTCGCTCGCCGTCGCCGCCGCGGTGGTGCTGGAGAGCGGCCTGTCCTTCCTCGGCCTCGGCGTGGTGCCGCCGGCCCCGTCCTGGGGCCTGATGATCCGCGGCGCCCGCGCCACGATGGAGCAGTCGCCGCTGCTGCTGCTGTGGCCCTGCGCGGCACTGAGCCTGACCATCCTGGCGATGAACCTGCTGTGCGACGGGCTGCGCGACGCGGTCGACCCGCGCACGCCGGCCGCCCGCCCCCGGCCGCGCCTGATCGACCGAGTGCTGCCCGGGCTGCTGCCGCCGCCGGCGCGGACCGATGCGGTGCTGGACCTGCAGGGTCTTACCGTCGAGATCGCCACCCCGCGCGGAACAATCCGGCCGGTCGAGGACGTCTCGTTCTCGGTCCGCCCCGGCGAGACCATGGCGATCGTCGGCGAGAGCGGGTCCGGCAAATCGGTCACCGCCACCGCGCTGATGGGGCTGCTGCCGCCGGCGGCGCGGCCGGTCGCCGGCGCCGCCTGGCTGGGCGAGCGCGACCTGCTGCGGCTGGACGAGCCGGCGCTGCGGGCGCTGCGCGGCGGCGCCATGGCCATGGTGTTCCAGGACCCGATGAGCAGCCTGAACCCGGTGCACCGGGTCGGCGACCAGGTGGCCGAGGCGATCCGCGCCCATCGCCGGACGACGGCCAAGGCGGCGCGGGCCGAAGCGCTGGGCCTGTTCCGGCGCGTCGGCATCGCCGACCCCGAGCGGCGGCTGGACGCCTGGCCGCATGAGCTGTCGGGCGGCATGCGCCAGCGCGTCATGATCGCCATGGCACTGGCCAACCGCCCGGGCCTGCTGATCGCCGACGAACCGACCACGGCGCTGGACGTCACGGTCCAGGCCCAGATCCTGGAGCTGCTGGCCGAGCTGCAGCGCGAGACCGGCACGGCAATGATCTTCATCACCCACAGCCTGGGCGTGGTCGCCGAGATCGCCGACCGGGTCACGGTGATGTATGCCGGGCAGGTGGTCGAGCAGGGCGATGCCGCCGCGGTCTTCGCCGCACCCCTGCACCCCTACACCCGCGCTTTGCTGGCGGCGACGCCGGACGGCGACGGCCAGCCCGCCGGCATCCCCGGCGTGGTGCCGCAGCCCCATGCTTTCCCGGCCGGCTGCCGCTTCGCGCCGCGCTGCAACCACGCCGTCGCGGCCTGCGAAGCGGCGCCGGTGGCGCTCGACGAGGCGCGGGACGGGCATCGGACCCGCTGCGTCCGCTGGCAGGATCTGGCGAACGGGACGGAGGCCGCGGCATGACCATCCCTTCGGCGACGCCGCTGGTCGAGGCCCGGGGCCTGTCCAAGGTCTTCCACACCGGCGGCCTGTTCCGGCGCGGCCGGGCCGTCCAGGCCGTGCGGGCGGTGGATGCCGGCGTGGCCCGCGGCGAGGCGCTGGGCGTCGTCGGCGAATCCGGCTCCGGCAAGAGCACGCTGGGCCGGCTGATGCTGGGGCTGATGCCCGCCAGCGCCGGGACGGTCAGCTTCGACGGCCAGCCGCTCGGCCGACCCTCCGGCCGCGACTGGCGGGCGCTGCGCCGGCGCATGCAGATCGTGTTCCAGGATCCCTATGGCAGCCTCGACCCGCGTCGCCGGGTTGGCGCCCAGATCGCCGACGGCCTGGCCATCCATCGCGTCGGCGACGCCGGGCAGCGCGCCCAGCGCGTGGCCGGGATGCTCGAGCGGGTCGGCCTCGACCCCAGTTATGCGCAACGCTACCCGCATGAGTTCTCCGGTGGCCAGCGCCAGCGCATCGGTCTGGCGCGCGCTTTGGCCAGCGGGCCGGACTTCCTGGTGGCGGACGAGCCGGTCTCGGCGCTGGACGTCTCGATCCAGGCCCAGATCGTGCAGCTGCTGGCCGAGCTGCGCCGCGACCTGGGCCTGGCCATGCTGTTCATCAGCCACGACCTGCCGGTGGTGCGCCACCTGTGCGACCGGGTGATGGTGATGTATCTCGGCCGGGTGATGGAGGAAGGCCCGGCCGAGGCCGTCTTCACCAGCCCGGCCCACCCCTACACCCGCGCCCTGATCTCGGCGACGCCGCAGCTGCGGCCCGACCGCCGCGCCGGCCGCATCCTGCTGGCCGGCGACCCGCCGAGCCCGTCCAACCCGCCTTCCGGCTGCGTCTTCCGCACCCGCTGCGCCCATGCGCGGCCGGCCTGCGCCGAGACGGTGCCGGAGCTGCGCCCCCACGGCGAAGCCCGCCGTGTCGCCTGCATCCGGGCCGAGGAGATCGCCTGAATGACGATCCGGCCCGCCCACCGACCTGCCGACAAGGAGTAGAGCTTTGGCCGCGAAGACGGAACCGAAGGTGCATCTGGGCACCATCACGGGCGGCGAGGCCCGCGAGACCCTGGCGCAGAACCCGGTGATCCTGCTGCCGATGGGCAGCCATGAGGACCAGGGCCCGCACGCCCCGATGGGCGACTACCTGCTGGCCGAGAAGATCGCCGAGCTGGCCGCCATCCGCGCCAGCCAGCGCGGCGTCCGGACCCTGGTGGCGCCGGTGCTGCCCTATGGCGGCGTCGACTGGTTCGGCCCGATGATCGGCGGCATCGCCCTGTCCCAGTCGACCCTGACCAGCGTCATCACCGACATGGTCGGGTCGCTGCACAAAACCGGGCTGACCCGCCTGGTCGTCATCAACGGCCATGGCGGCAATGTCGGGCCGATCGCCGAGGTGGCGCGCAACCTGTACCTGCGCGACGGCACGGTGCTGCCCAGCCTGTACCTCTGGCGCATCGGCTACGGCCTGCTGCCCGGCATCGTCGGGGCCGAGACGTCAGCGAAGGTCGCCGGCCACGGCGCCGACCCGCTGACCAGCATCGGCCTGCACCTGTTCCCGGAGCTGATGCGCCCGGAGATGATGCCGACGGAGCGGCCGGCGAAGCGTGACCCGGTGCTGGACCTGCCCTTCACCGGGCTCGGCACCGCCAGCTTCGACGGCGCCGAGATCGGCATGCCGAACCAGTATGACGAGGTCTACACCCTCGGCGTCGGCAAGGGTGATCCGCGGCTGTGCTCGGCCGAGACCGGCGCGGCCCTGACCGAGAAGCTGACTGAGATCTGCGCCCGCTTCGTCGCGCATTTCGCCGACAAGGTCGCGGCCTGAGTCAGGCCGCGACCGGATTCAATGCTGCCCCGAACGGGGCCAACAATGGGGGCTTCCAGATGCTGACGCGCCGTCTCCTGCTCCAGACCGGGGTCGCGACCCTCGCGGCCCCGGCGATCCTCCGGGCCCAGTCGCCTTCCGGCCAGATCCGGCTGATGTCCTATGCCGACGGCACCTTCCAGGACAACTACATCAAGACCGTCATCGAGCCGTTCCAGCAGGCCTTCCCGGGCGTCGAGGTCGCCTATGCGCCCGGCGGCACCTCGGCCGAGATGCTGGGCAACATCCGCGCCCAGAAGGCGGATCCGCAGATCGACGTCACCATCATGGACGTCACCGCCTCGAACATCGGCAATGCCGAGGGCCTGTTCGACAAGCTGACCCCGGCCGAAGTACCGTCGCTGGAGGAGCTCGTCCCCGAGGCCCGCGCCGCTGGCGGCGAGTTCGGGCCGGCCGTGACCTTCGACCATCTGGTGCTGGTCACCGACGCCGTGAACCTGAAGCCGCCACTGGCCAGCCTGGCCGAGCTGTGGCGCCCGGACCTCAAGGGGCTGCTGGGGATCAGTGCCCCGCCCAACATCCAGGGCCTGGCCCTGACCGTGATGGTCGAGAAGATGCTGGGCGGCGACTACCGGCAGTCGATCGACCAGGCGATCAAGAAGCTGGCCGAGCTGGCGCCGTCGGTGAACACCTGGAACCCCAATCCCGACGGCTACTCCCTGATCCAGAACGGCATCGTCCGCGTCGCTACCGGGTGGAACGCGCGGTCGCAGCGCAAGATCGACGAGACCCAGGGCAAGCTCGGCGCGCTGCTGCCGCCGGAGGGTTCGGTGTTCCAGATCAACACCATCAACCTGACCGCCGGGTCGAAGAACCGCGCCACCGCCGCCGCCTTCATCAACCACGCCTTGTCGCATCAGGCGCAGAAGGCCTTCACCGAGCGGGTGTTCTACGCGCCGACCAACGGCAAGGCGCAGATCGACCCCAAGGTGCTGGCCCGCACCGCCATCGCGCCGGAGAACCGCAGCCGCATGATCGAGGTCGACTGGAGCGAGATCGTCAAGGTGCGCGACAAGTGGAACAACCGCTGGCGCCGCGAAGTGATCTCGGCCGGCTGATCCGATGAGCTATCTCCAGCTGCAGGGCCTGGCCAAGCGCTATGGCGGTTTCGTCGCGGTCGACGACGTCACGCTGACCGTCGGCCGGGGCGAGGCGGTGGCGCTGCTCGGCCCGTCCGGCTGCGGCAAGACCACGACGCTGCGGATGATGGCCGGGTTGATCGCGCCGGATGGCGGCACCATCCGGGTCGACGGCGCCGACATCACCCGCGAGCCGGCGCATCGCCGCAACATGGGCTATGTCTTCCAGTCCTATGCGCTGTTCCCACATCTCAGCGTGGCGCGCAATGTCGGCTTCGGGCTGGAGGAGCGGCGCGTGCCGCGCGCCGAGGCCGCCAGCCGGGTCGATGAGGCGCTTTCCATGGTGCGCCTCGGCGCGCTGGGCGGGCGCCGCCCGCGCGAGCTGTCCGGCGGCCAGCAGCAGCGCGTGGCGCTGGCGCGGGCGCTGGTGATCCGCCCCTCGGTGCTGCTGCTCGACGAATCCCTGTCCAACCTCGACGCCAAGCTGCGCGACGCGATGCGGCACGAGATTCGCGACATTCAGCGCTCGCTCGGCATCACCACCCTGTTCGTCACCCATGACCAGGTCGAGGCGCTGACCATGTGCGACCGGATCGCGGTGATGAATCGCGGCCGGGTCGAGCAGGTCGGCGCGCCGGAGGACATCTATGAGCGCCCGGCGACGCGGTTCGTCGCCGATTTCGTCGGCCGCGCCAACATCCTGCCGGCGACCCGCGGCGCCGACGGGCGCATCGCCCTGTGGGGCACGGCGCTGCCGGTCGCGGCCCCCCCGGCCGGCGAGGTCGACATCTTCGTCCGGCCGCAGCGCATCCGCCTGGCCCCAATCTCCGAGCCCGCGGCCGAGGGCGTGGCGCGGATCCGCGGCCAAGTCTCGCATAGCGTCTTCATCGGCGACCGGATCGAGGTCGTGGTCGAAGGCGCCGGCGGCCAGCTCAGCGTTGAGATGCCGTCCGGCCAGCGCCCGCCGGCCGAGGGCATTGAGGTCGCGGCGATCTGGCCGGCCGAGGACACGCTGCTGTTCCCGCGCGAGGCGCCATGACCGACGTCCTGCACCCCCTCGCCGCTGAACGCCCTGTCCTACCGCCCCGCGGCCGGCGCCTGCCGCTGCCCCTGCTGGTGCTGCCCGCGGCGCTGTTCGTGCTGGCCGTCTATGTCTGGCCGACGCTCGGCCTGTTCCGCACCGCCTTCAACGAGGTCGGGTCGACCGGCGCGATGGTCGAGGCCTGGTCGCTGCAGACCGCAAGCGAGGTCTTCGCCGATTCCTTCACCGCCGAGCTGACCCTGAACTCGCTGTGGCTGTCGCTGGTGGCGACCGCCCTGGCGCTGGCGCTGTCCTATCCGGTGGCGCTGTTCCTGTTCCGCACCCGGTCGCGCTTCCGCGGCCTCTTGGCCGTGGTCGCGATCATGCCCATGCTGGTGTCCGGCGTGGTCCGCATCTTCGGCTGGCTCGCCATCCTCGGCGACCGCGGCCTGGTCAACGGCATCGCCCAGTGGCTCGGGCTGATCAGCACGCCGATGCGGCTGGTGTTCAACTGGACCGGCGTCACCATCGGTCTGGCCGAGAGCATCATGCCCTACATGATCCTGGCGCTGCTGGCCGGGTTCGGCCGCCTCGACCGCACGCTGGAGGAGGCGGCGCGCAGCCTGGGGGCGACGCCGCTGCGCTGCTTCCTGCGCGTCACCCTGCCGCTGAGCCTGCCCGCCATCGCGCTGGCCGCAGGGCTGGGCTTCGTGCTGTCGATGTCGTCCTACATCACGCCGAGGCTGATGGGCGGCGGCCGCATCTTCGTGTTGGCGACCGAGATCTACGAGCAGGCGACCACCAACACCAACTGGCCGGTGGCCGCGGTGCTGGCGATCTACACGCTGGTGCTGCTGCTGGCGCTGGCCGTCGTCGCCCGGTTCGCAGCGCGGAGGCTGCAGCGATGAACGGCGCCGGCCGCGTCCTCTCCACCCTCGCCGGCATCGTCTACGCCATGATCCTGGCGCCCATCGTCGTGGTGGTGGCGCTGGCCTTCTCCGCCGACGACTTCATCGTCTTCCCCCCCTCGGGATACTCGCTGCGCTGGTTCGAGGCGCTGGCCGGCCACGGGCCGCTGCTCGACGCGCTGCTGCTGAGCGCGCAGATCGCCTGCGTGGTCACGGCGCTGTCGCTGCTGCTGGGCGTGCCGGCGGCGCTGGCCCTGAACAAGGGAACCTTCCCGGGGCGCGAGGCGCTGCAGGGCTTCTTCCTGGCGCCGCTGCTGCTGCCGACGCTGATCATCGGCCTGGCATTGCTGCTGTTCTTCACGCCGCTGCACCTGACCGCCACCCTGCCCGGCCTGGTGCTGGGGCACATGATCGTGACCCTGCCCTTCGTCGTCCGGATGATGACCACCGCCTTCTCGACCCTGCCGGACGACATCGAGGCCGCCGCCGCCACGCTCGGCGCCACGCCGTGGCGGGTGGTGCGCCGGGTCACTCTGCCGCTGGCCGCGCCCGGCCTGATCGCCTGCGGGGCGCTGTCCTTCCTGCTGTCCTTCGACGAGACCGTGATCTCGCTGTTCATCGCCGGGCCGCGTGCCTCGACCCTGCCGGTCGAGATGGTGCGCTACGTCGAAGGCCGCACCGACCCGATGGTCGCGGCCCTGTCGGTCGTGCTGATCGCCGCGACCCTTCTCGTCGTCGTCTTGGTCGAACGTCTCGTCGGCGTCGCGCGCGCCGTCGGCAACTAGGGAAAGCCACATGCCCGATTACCGCATTGCCCCCATGCCGCCGCAGATCCCCGCCGCCCTGGTGGAGAAGCTGCGCCGCGTCGAGACCGCGACCATCGGCCATTCCCAGCATTGGGGCTTCATGGACCGGGGCATCCAGCCGCTGCTGCGCGGCAAGCGCATCGCCGGCGCCGCCGTCACCCTGGCCATCCCGGGCCAGGATTCGACCCTGCTGCACCACACGCTGGGCCTGCTGCGGCCGGGCGACATCCTGGTGGTCGACCGGCTGGGCGACGACAAGCACGCCTGCTGGGGCGGCGGCGTCACCATCGCGGCCAAGGCGGCCGGCGCCGTCGGCGGCATCGTCGACGGACCCTGCACCGATCTGGCCGAGATCGAGGATTCGGACTTCCCGATGTGGTGCCGCGGCATGTCGCCGATCACCACCCGGCTGTACAATCTGGGGGGCACGCTGAACCTGCCGATCTCCTGCGGCAATGTCCCGGTGCGGGCCGGCGACGTGATCCTGGCCGACGAATCCGGCGTGCTGGTGCTGCCGGCGGACCAGGCCGAGGCGATCGCCGATGCCGCGCTGGTGCGGCAGGAGCGCGGCGAGCGCAGCCAGGAACGGGTCAAGGCCGGCGAAAAGCTGGGCGACATCTCCGGCGCCAGCCGTATGGTTCTCGAAGCCCTGAACCAGACCAGCTGAGGCCAGAATCGTGACGGACTCCCGCGCCCCGCGCGTCACCGACTTCACCTGTGAGAAGCGGCCGGCCACCGGCTCGCGCGGCATGGTCGTCACCAACCATCCGCTGGCCTCCGCCGCGGGGTCGGAGATGCTGCTGGCCGGCGGCAATGCCGTCGACGCGGCGGTGGCCGCCCTGTTCACGCTGACCGTGGTCGAGCCGATGATGGTCGGCGTGCTGGGCGGCGGCGTCGCCCATATCCGGCTGGCCGATGGCCGCCACCTGGTGCTGGACGGGCTGTCGACCGCGCCGGGCCGCGGCAGCGCCACGATGTATGAGCCACTGTCGGACGAGATCGGCAAGGCCCGGCTGGTCCGCGACCGTGAGAACGAGGTCGGCCCCAAGGCCGTGGCCGTCCCCGGCGCGCTGGCCGGCTGGTGCGAGGCGCTGGCGCGCTTCGGCACGCTGCCGCTGGCCGATGTGCTGGCGCCCGCCATCCGCCTCGCCGAGCGCGGCTTCGTCGCCAGCCCGTACCTGTCCGACTGCATCACCGATTGCGCCGCCGACCTGGCCCGCGACCCCGGCCTGTCGGCCCTGTTCCTGCCCGGCGGCCGGCCGCTGCGGCCGGGCGATCGGCTGGTGCAGGGCGACTATGCCGCCAGCCTGCGCCTGATCGCCGAGCGCGGGCCCGCCGCGCTGTATGACGGGCCGCTTGGCGCCGCGCTGACCGATTTCATGGCATCCAATGACGGGCTGATCAACCAGGCCGACCTCGCCGGCTTCCGGGTGATCGAACGCGCGCCGGTGCGCGGCACCTATCGCGGCTTCGAGATCCTGGGCCCGCCGCCGCCCTCGTCCTCCGGCGTGCATATTGTGCAGATGCTGAACATCCTGGAGGGCTATGACATCGGCGGGCTGGGCTTCGGCTCGGCCGATGCCGTGCACCTGCTGGCCGAGGCGCTGAAGATCGCCTTCGCCGACCGCGCCGTCGCCACCGCCGATCCCGCCTTCGTCGATGTGCCGGTCGACCGCCTGATCGCCAAGGCCTATGCCGAGGAGCGGCGCGCCGGCATCGACCTGCGGCGGACGAAAGCCTGGACCGCCGGCCTGGCGGGCGGGGAATCGGCCAACACCACCCATGTCACGGTGGCCGACGCCGCCGGCAACGTCGTCGCCACCACCCAGACCATCAACGGCCTGTTCGGCGCCTGCACCCAGATCCCCGGCACCGGCATGCTGACCAACAACTACATGTACAATTTCGACCCGCATCCCGGCCGCGCCTTGTCGATCGCGCCGGGCAAGCGGGTGTTCACCTCGATGGCGCCGATGATGGTGCTGCGCAACGACAAGCTGGCCTTCGCCCTGGGTCTGCCGGGCGGCCTGCGCATCTTCCCGTCGGCGCTGCAGGCCATCGTCAACCTGATCGACCACGGCATGACCCTGCAGGAGGCGGTCGAGGCCCCGCGGGTGTGGACCGAGGGCGGCATGCTGGAGCTGGAGCTGGCCTTCCCCGAATCCGTCGCCGAGGACCTGGCCGCCCGCGGCCACAGCATCACCCGCATGCCGCGCATCGCCGGCGGCATGAACGCGATCGCCTTCGCCCCCGACGGCACCCTGACCGGCGCCGCCTGCTGGCGCGCCGACGGCACGCCCGTCGCCATCTCCGGCGGCCTCGCGCGCGCCGGCGTCCGCTTCACGATCTGACCTGTAGCCCGACTGGAGTTAGCCTGCCGTGACCGAAACCGTCGTCGTCCTGGACCCGATCAGCGAGGACAGCGTCACCCGCCTCCGCGCCCTGCTGCCGCCCGGCCTGGTTCTCACCCATGGCACCGCCCGCGGCGACGATCACCTGAAGGAGATCATCGCCGGCGCCGAATACGCCATCGCCGGCCAGGTCGGCGTCAGCGGCGAGGTGCTGCGCGCCGCGCCCCGGCTGAAGCTGCTGCACAAATGGGGCGTCGGGGTCGACAACCTCGACCTCGACACGGCGCGCGCGCTCGGCATCCGGGTCGCCCGCACCACCGGCAGCAACGCGGTGCCGGTGGCGGAGTTCACCCTGGGCCTGACGCTGGCGGCGCTGCGCTGCATCGCCTTCGGCCATGCCGAGCTGAAGAAGGGCCATTGGCGCACCGCGACCGCGATGCCGATGCAGACCTTCATGCTGACCGGCAAGACCGTCGGCATCATCGGCTTCGGCGCCATCGGCCAGGCCTTCGCCCGGCTGCTGAAGGGCTTCGGCTGCACCATCCTGTATTCCAAGCGCACGCCCCTGCCCGCCGCCGAGGAGGCCGCGCTGGGCGCCCGCTTCGCCACGCTGCCGGAGATCCTGGCCCAGGCCGACATCATCACCCTGAACTGCCCGCTGACTCCGGAGACGAAGAACCTGATCGACAAGGCCGCGCTGGCGGCGATGAAGCCGACCGCCGTGCTGGTCAATGCCGCGCGCGGCGGCGTGGTGGTGGAGAGCGACCTGGTCGACGCCCTGCGGGCGCGCACGATCCATGCCGCCGCCATGGACGTCTACGAGATCGAGCCGCTGCCTTCGGACAGCCCGCTGCTGACCCTGGACAACCTGGTGGTGACGCCGCATCTGGCGGCGATCGCGGCCGACAATTTCGACAAGACCGTCAACCAGATGTTCGGCAACATCGCTTGCGTCGCGCGGGGCGAGCCGGTGCCGGAGCGCGACCTGGTGGTGTGATCGGACGGGGGCGGGAACCGGCGGAGTCGGAGGTGCCATAGAGCGGAATGGACTGAGCTCGGGCTCGCGCCGCGAGACCAGCGGAACCGCTGCGAATACCGTGTCGTTTCTCTCATCATGTGCGAACCCGCAACCGCCGACCCGCACCGGCTCCGTGCCGGACATCATGGCGCGTGAGCCGCGACGACGATCGCGAGTTTCGCGCGGTCATCCAGCACCGGTTCCGTCAGGCGGGTCGCGGCGACCGATCTACGCGGCGCTTGCCGGAAACATGGCGATTGCCCTGACCAAATCCGCCGCCGCGGCATGGACAGGCAGCGCGGCCATGCTCAGCGAGGCGATCCACTCCACCGTCGACAGCGGCAACCAGGGTCTCCTCTTGCTGGGTCTCAGCCGGGCGGCGCGCCCGGCAGATGCTCGTCACCCTTTCGGGCACGGCATGGAGTATTATTTCTGGGCGTTCGTCGTCGCCCTGATGATCTTCATGCTCGGCGGCGCAGTCTCGATCTACCAGGGCGTGGCCAAGGTCATGGCGCCCGAACCGCTCAGCCGGGTCTGGGTGAACTTCGTCGTCCTCGGTGCCGCGGTGGTCTTCGAGGGAGGGTCGCTGATCATGGCCTGGCGGGAATTTCACCGCGCCCACCATGATGTCGCCTTCTGGAACGCCATTCGCGGCAGCAAGGACCCCGGCATCTTCGCGGTCCTGCTGGAAGATGCCGCGGCCCTTGCCGGCTTGTTCATCGCCCTGCTGGGCCTCGCCCTTGCCTTGTGGTTCGACGCTCCGGTCTTCGACGGGATCGCCTCGATCGGTGTCGGATGCCTGCTCATCGGCGCTGCGGCGATGCTCGGCAATGAGACGCGCAGCCTCCTGGTCGGCGAAAGCGCTTCGGCCGCGGTGATCGCCGGCGCGCGGGAGACGATCGCCAAGGATCCCAGGGTGGCCCGGGTGGTCGAGTTGCTGACGATGCACCTTGGACCGGCTGAGATCCTGCTCGCGATGACGCTGGATTTCCGTGACGGCCTGCCGCGCGAGGATGTCCAGGCGGCCGTCGACGATCTGACGGAGCAATTGCGCCGGGAGCATCCGGAGATCACGCGCATCTTCCTGCGACCCAGCCCGCCCACGGCACCTGCCGGAAACTGAGTTGCGCGCCGGGAGATCCGAACCCTGCCGCCATGCCGTCCTTGTCAGAAGCGGAACCGAAGCGGCATCCCGGCCATTGCTTCAAAGTCCCGCTTGGAAGGACGCCACACGTTCGGTGATGCCGGCGCTTCGGCGGGACGAGCAGTTCGACCAGGATCTGGAGTAGGCCGCCGATCCAATGTCCAGCACGGTCAATCCGCTCTCCGCTTCGCCCAAGCCTCGCGGCTGGCTGTCGAAGCTCGGCCCGGGCCTGATCACCGGCGCCTCGGACGACGACCCCAGCGGCATCGCCACCTATTCGCAAGCGGGTGCCCAGTTCGGCTATTCCCTGGGCTGGACCTTGCTGCTCAGCTTTCCGTTGATGGTGGTGATCCAGGAGGCTTGCGCCCGTCTCGGGCGGATCACCGGCAAGGGCCTGGCGACCAACATCGCTGAGAGCTTCCCCCGACCGGTCGGCTACACGATCGCGGCGCTGCTGCTGGTGGCCAACGTCATCAATCTCGCCGCCGATCTCGGGGCCATGGCAGCGGCGCTGCAACTGCTCGTGGCCGGACCTCACGAGATCTATGTCGTCGGCTTCGCCATCGCCTGTGGCGGCCTCATCACCTTCGTCCCGTACGAGCGCTATTCCAGCTACCTGAAGTGGCTCTGCCTGTCGGTGTTCGCCTATGCCGGCACCCTCTTCGCCGTGCATGTGCCGTGGGGCGAGGTGGCGGTCGAACTGGTCTGGCCCCGCCTCCAGGCACACACGGATTACATCACCGCGGCCGTCGCCATCTTCGGCACGACGATCAGCCCCTATCTCTTCTTCTGGCAGGCATCACAGGAAGCCGAGCGGGAGCGGGAAGACCCGAAGATGAAGCCGCTGGTTGAGGCGCCGCGCCAAGCCGCACCCGAGTTCCGCCGCATCGGCCTGGACACCTGGCTCGGGATGGGCCTGTCGAACGTCATCGGCCTGTTCATCGTCATCACCACCGCCGCGACGCTGCATGCGTCGGGCAAGCTCGACATCCAGACCTCGGCCGACGCCGCCTCGGCGCTGCGGCCGATCGCCGGGGATTTCGCTTTCGCAATCTTCGCGGCCGGCATCATCGGCACCGGGATGCTGGGCGTGCCGGTACTCGCCGGTGCCGCGGCCTTCGGGGTCTGCGGAACGCTGAACCGCCCAGCCGGGCTGGCGTGCAAGCCGGCCGAGGCGAGGACCTTCTACGGCGTAATCGCCGCCGCCATGATCGTCGGCATCGGCCTCAACACCGTCAGCATCGATCCGATCAAGGCGCTGTTCTGGAGCGCGGTCATCAATGGCTTGGTCGCGGTGCCGATCATGACGCTGATCATGATCCTGAGCCGGCGCCGCGCCGTCGTCGGGGAGTTCCGGCTGCCGCAAGGCCTCGCGGTCCTGGGCTGGATCGCCACGGGCTTCATGGCGCTGATCGCGGCCGCCATGGTCTGGACCTGGTTGGCCTGATACGGGGCATCGGAATCCGGCTCGAATTATGCTTCACCGTGCGAGATCGCCCGCGACGAGCGAGACGCGCCCGGCAACGGATCGGTCGCCGGACGGATCACCGCTCGCCGCAGCGCCGGATCAGGCCGCCTTCTGGTTGAGGCTGCTTTCCGCGAGCCTCGACAGCAGCTGGTCGGTCTTCTTCTCCTCCTGCAGCGTCTGCTCGAGCAGACGCACGGCCTCCGGCATGTTGAGCTTGGCGGCCCAGGCCTTCAGCGTGCCGTAGCGGGAGATCTCGTAGTGCTCGACGGCCTGGGCGCCCGAGAGCAGCCCGGCATCGAGCGCGGAGGTGTTCTTGAACTCCTCCATGATCTCCTTGCCTTCGTCGATGATGCCGATGATGGCGTCGCAGGTCTTGCCCTGCGCCCGCTTGCCGAGCAGCTCGAACACCTTCTCGAGGCGGTCGACCTGGCCTTCGGTCTCGTCGCGATGCGTCTCGAAGGCGGCCTTGAGCTCGGCGGATTGGGCGGCCTTCGCCATCTTGGGCAGGGCCTTCAGGATCTGCTTCTCGGCGTAATAGATGTCCTTGAGCGTGTCGAGGAACAGGTCGTCGAGTGTCTTTTCAGTCGTCGCCATGGGTTACCCCCTATCGATTGCCGCCTGACGGCCGGAGCGATCGAGCGCGCCGCGCCGCAGACGACAAGTCAATAGGCGTCGTCTCCTCTTCGTTCCTCGAATGACTTCTTTCCAGACGGCGAAACGATGCGAAACGGTCAGATGTGAACGGCAAATATAACAAATTATAATCTGTCGTTACTTCATCGGAGCTTAACCACAATCTAACGGCCGATAATTGCGTGCAGCGTCTCGATCATCTCATCTGCTCGGATCGGCTTGGCGAGCACGACATGCTCACGCAGGTCGGCAGGAATTTCCAGGCGCGCATGGCCGCTGGCGAAGACGAAGGGAATTCCCCGGCGTTGCAGCTCCCGGGCGAGCTCGAAACTGTCTTCGCCCTTCAATCGTATATCGAGCACGGCAGCGCCGATCTTCTCCCGATCGATCACGGAGAATGCCGTGGCGATCGATGGCACGGGCGGCACGACCTCGAAGCCCGCCGTGGTCAAGGCGCTTGCGATCTGCTCTGCCAGAAGCCATTCGTCTTCGACGATCAGAAGCTTGGATTTCCAGTCCGGGCGGCCCATTTGCGCCTCTACTCGACCTCAAATCGCAGGGTTGCGATCAGCCCCTCATGGGCGAAGTTCAGTTCGGCCTTACCGCCGAGGGCGTGCTCGGCCTCGCGATCGTCCAGCTTTAGCCCGAAGCCGGGCGTCGCCGGCGCTGCCGGGACAGGTCCGCCGGTTTCCGTCCAGTCGAGCCGCCTCTCATTCTGATGCTGCGCCCAGGTCACGGTCACCTGCCCTTCGGCAACGGACAGCGCGCCGTATTTGCCGGCATTAGTCACGCACTCGCCGGGTAATGCCGGCCGCAGCGGGGCTGCACCATGCCGTGGAGGCCCGGGTGCTGGAGCGGTTCGCGCCCCCGCACGTCGTGGTCAAATCGCGATGGCGATGTGATCCACTATTCGGCCCGCACCGGCAAGTATCTCGAGGCCGCGGTCGGGGTCCCGAACCGGCAACTCGTCGCCATGGCGCGCCGCGGGCTGCGCCTGCCGGGCCGGAGCGGCCCGCCGAACCTTTGGTCCTGCAGGACCAACGGCCTCATCGGAAAGCCGGTTCCGGTCACCGTCCGGCCGTCGCGAAATTTCGTGATGCCTGTGCCTCGCCCGTATCTTCCAGCGGCCGACCTCGCCGGCGGCAGAGCCGAGAGACCGCTGAGGCCGGACGTGCGGTTACGATCCGATACCGGTCTCGTGCCGGAGATGGTCGCGGGCGCGGCCGAGGCGGGAGCGGACGGTGCCGATCGGGATGTGGAAGGCCTGCGCCGCCTCCTCATAGGAGTCGCCGTTGATCGCCACCGCCTCCACCAGCTCGCGGTGATGCTGCTGCAGGCCGTCGATGGCCTTGCCGAGACGGATGAGATCGACAACGTCGTCCTGGCTGGGCGGCTGCGGCCCGTCGAAATCCTCGGCCGGCACCGCAATCACCCGTCCGCGGCGCTCGAATTGCGACAGGAACACGCGCTTCATGACGACGCAGAGCCAGCCGGCGATGTTGGTCCCCGGCTGCCAGAGATGGAACTTGTTGTAGGCGCGCAGCAGCGTGTCCTGCAGCAAGTCCTCCGCGTCGGCGCGGTTGCGGGTCAGGGATCGCGCATAGCGCCGAAGCTCGCACAGCACCGGGGTGACGACGGCAGTGAATTCGGCGCAATCCGCGGCACGATCTTGGTCCGGCATCGGGATCTTTCCTTCAACACTGGGTGCCGCCCGTCGCCTCATCCAACGAAACGATTCGGAACGGCTATAAATTTGAGGAACACAAAACAAACCTCACGCCGATAACTTCGTTCCGTCTTTTAATTTACTATCAAATGATAATTAGTCGACCTGGATAACAAATGTTTAACCGCTCTTATCTGAATAGACGACTGCCGACCATGAACTCACCGGAACCGTCATCGAAGCTCCGGCATTCAGGAGGATGGGTCCCACCATCCGATGGATCGCAGCGCCATGACCGTCCTCCGCCTTCCCGATCGCCAGCGCCCCGAGCCCGAGCATGTCTCCTGCGACCAGTGGGGACGGCCGATGTTCCGCTTCATGATCGAATACCCGCACCTGGCGGCGCAGGCGGGCGGGGAGCGCGTCTGGACCGCGACGATCTGGGCCTATGATGAGGACGACGCGGAGGCGCGTCTCGACGCCATCCGCGGCTCCGGCCGTCTCGCCGGCCAGGTGTTCGAGACCGGCTCCTGGTGAGGCGACCGGTTCTCGTCCCGAAGGGAGCGCCGGGCGGCCTGCAGGGCTACGAATCCAAGTTACCGGTCTGGCATGGAGAGTAGCGAGCTGAGGTATTTTGGGGACCAGGCGGCGATTTTGCGGCGGAGTTTGAGAGATTTTTTATCGTGGGCGTTGCGTAGGAGGTTGAGAGCGAAGTGTCGGACGACGGCCATGTTCTGGGCACCGTGTCCCTTGCGGAGCCTGGACTGGTCTTCGCGGAAGGTGACGTCGAGGACCCAGTGCAGGCGGTTCTCGATGGCCCAGTGTCCGCGCACGGCCTCGGCGGCCTGGGTGGCGGAGAGGCTGGCGGAGGAGATGAAGTATCGGGTGTCCTGGCGGCAGCGGTCGGCCAGTTCGACCTTGGCGTGGACGCGGAGGATGCAGGCGACGCCGGGCAGGCGGAGCTCGCCGGGGAAGCGGCGTTCGCCGGAGAGCCAGTCGACCTCGCGGAGCACATCGACGCGGCGGTGCTCGATGCGGCCATGGGCTTTGTCGAGATCGATGTCGGTATCGAGGCTGTGAGGTTCGGCAGCGGCGAAGCCGGCTTCGATCTCGGCCCTGAGGGTCGGCTGGTTGGCTTTGACCGCCAGCAGATAGTCGGCGCCGACCTTTCGGATGGCCGTGGCGATGTCGGCATTGGTGGCGATGGCGTCGATCGAGACCAGGGCGCCTTTCAGCCCGTCCTCGGCGCCGAGCCGTTCGAGCAGGACGGGGATCGCGGCCAGCTCATTGGCCTTGTCGGGCACGGCCTCCTGGCCGAGCACCAGCCGGCGGGTGGTGGCGAAGGCCGAGACCAGATGCAGCGGCCCGGCGCCCGCCGCCCGGTCATGGCTGCGGCGCGAGGTCTTGCCGTCGATGGCGACCAACTCCGGCCGTTCCGGCCAGGTCTCGCGCACCCAGTCGCTGAAAGCGGCCGAGAACAGCGCCGGGTTGATCCGGTTCATCAGGATCGTCAGCCAGCGCTCGCCCGGCACCCCGTGCTCATACGGCAGATAGCGCCGCAGAAACGGCAGATGAGCCTCGCCCCACGACGCGATCCCCTCATAGTCGTCGCAGTCCGCCAGCGTCCCGCACACCACCAGCAGCAGGATCTCCGGCAACGGATGCAGAATCCGACGCACGTCCCGCGGATCCTCGATCGTCGAAAAATGCTCCAACAACGCCCGCAGCCGCGACTTCGGCCACGCACTCCCCTGCTCTTCGCTCATCTCGGCGGCTCCGAATCATCCGCCTCCAGCGATTCACCCTTTCTCCCCCCTGTCACCTGTAACTTGAGTTCGCTGCCCTGGGGCGGCCTGCCGCCTCGTTGCCTTTCGCAGCCCCAGCCTCTACGGTTCTCGTTACCGCTGGTCGTGCCATCGTCGGCCGGATGACGGCGGCTTCGACAAGGGGACGCCGGATGGTTGGTCTGCCGAACGCAGCCGAGTTCCGGGTGTCGCGGTTCAAGCTCGGCCGGCTTGCGGATGAGCTGCAATGGCAGGCTCTGCTACGAAGCCTGCCGGTCGCCGTCTACATGACGGATGCCGAGGGCTGGATCACCTTCTTCAACGACGCGGCGGCACGGTTGTGGGGGACCGAACCGGAGATCGGAAAGGCAAGGTACAACGGCGCATTGAGGCTGTTCCGCCCGGATGGAACCCCGCTGCCGCATGACGAGGCGCCCCTGGCGCTGTCGCTGCGGGAGCGGCTGCCGGTCCTCGGGGTCGATACGATCGCCGAGCGTCCCGATGGAAGCCGGGTGCATTTCGTCCCCTACCCGACACCTCTGTTCAATGCCGCGGGCGCGCTGACCGGCGCGGTCAGCATCCTGATCGACGTCACCGAGCGGTACCGCGCGGAGCTGGCCGCGCAGCGTCTGGCGGCGATCGTGGAATCGTCGGACGACGCCATCCTGGCGAAGGACCTCGACGGCATCATCACGGCATGGAACGCCGGCGCGCAGACGCTGTTCGGCTATGCCGCGGAGGAGATGATCGGCAAGCCGATCACCATTCTGATCCCACTCGACCGGCATGAGGAGGAGCCGCGCATCCTGGCGCGGATCCGGTCGGGCGAGCGCATCGACCATTTCGAAACGGTCCGGCGCCGCAAGGATGGCAGCCTGGTCGAGGTCTCGCTGTCGGTGTCGCCGGTCAAGGATGCCGGTGGGCGTATCGTCGGCGCGTCAAAGATCGTGCGCAACATCACCGAGCAGCGTCGGGCCCAGGAACAGCAGGTCATGCTGCTGCGGGAGATGAGCCACCGGATAAAGAACCTGTTCGCGCTCACCGGGGCGGTGGTGACCCTCAGCGCCAGGTCCAGCGCATCGGTCGAGCAACTGACCGAGGCCGTCCAAAGCCGCCTCGGCGCCCTGGCCCGGGCGCATGACCTGACCCTGGCCGATATCGGGCGCGAGAAGGCCGCCACTGCCACCTCGCTGTATGGGCTGGTGCAGACCATCGTGTCGCCCTACGAGGAGGCTCCCGGCCGACGGGTGTCCATCTCGGGACCTGACCTTGCCGTCGAAGGCCATATCGTGACCGGGCTTGCGCTGGTGTTCCATGAATTCGCGACCAACGCGGCGAAATACGGCGCCCTGTCGATGCCGGACGGACGGGTCGAGATCACCATCGCAATCGAGGCGGACCAGCTTCGCCTCGATTGGCGGGAACGCGGCGGACCGCCGATCGCGGCATCGCCCGAAGCCGACGGCTTCGGAACCCGGCTGGCGGACGGCACGATCAAGGGCCAGTTGCAGGGCGACCTGACCCGGCGCTGGCTGCCCGAGGGGCTGGAGATCGGGATCACGGTTCCATTGGCCCAATTGACCGTCGCCCCGGGATGACGGGGCGATGCACGCCCAGTCGCGGTTTTGGACGACGACGAGCCGGGCCAGAAAAAGAACGGTGCGGCCTGGAGTGCAGGGACTGACCACCGACGGCCTGCCCGGCTGGCGTCAACCGGATCGGCTTGAGACGAAGTCGGTCGAGGCAGCCACGGACCGCCAATCTGCAAGGATCGCGGCGTCGGAGGCATGCTTGGCCTCGATGGCGGCGATGGTGTCGCTGCCCAGCGGCAGGCGGATCGGCGGGTTGGGCGCGTCGGCGAAAGCCACCAGCACGGCTGCGAGCTTGTCGGGGTCACCCGGCTGGTCGTGATTGAGGTCGGCCGCCCGGCTGCGCGTAGCGCCGGCCGTGCCGTCGTAGTCGCTGATCCGGGTGCTGCTCACCGTCAGTGAGGTCGAATCCAGGAAGTCGGTCCGGAAATAACCCGGCTCGACCACGGTGACATGGATTCCGAGCGGCGCCAGCTCGTGGTGGAGCGCCTCGGACAGGCCCTCCACCGCAAATTTGGCCGAGCAGTAGATTCCGAACCCCGGCGCGCTGCGATAACCGCCGATCGACGAGATATTGAGGATGCGTCCGGACCGCTGCGCCCGCATCTGCGGCAGCACCGCACGCGTGACCGCGAGCAGGCCGAAGACGTTGGTGCGGTACACCGCCTCGACCTCCTCGGCCGTCACCTCCTCGACCGCGCCGAGCAGGCCGAAGCCGGCATTGTTGAGCAGCACATCGATCCGGCCGAACCGTTCGACGGCCGTGGCCACGGCTGCTTGGGCCTGCGCTTCGTCGGTGACGTCGAGTGGCACGGCCAGCAGGTTCGGATGCTCGCCCAGCTCTTCGATCACGGCCGCTGTCTTGCGGGCCATGGCGACGACGGCGTCGCCCTGTGCCAACGCCAGCTGCGCGATCCGCAAGCCGAAGCCGCGCGACGCACCGGTGATGAACCAGGTCTTCACGATGGATCTCCATGCATCCGTGATGCGGGTCCGGCGGTCCCGCCGCATCACTCGGGCGGGCATTCGGCGCCCGTCTCGATCCAGGCGGCGATGAGGGCGCCGAACTCGGCCTGGGTGCCGGGGGCGGGCCGCCGCCCCTCTCCCGGATGCCACGCCCAGGCCACGAGATGATCCTCGGCCAGGTGCTGCCGGATCTGGGCCAGGCTGCGGCCGCCGTTGCGCCCGGGATCCTGGATCTGCCGGCAGATATAGCCGAGCGAATGGCCCTGCCAGCCCATGCTGTCCGGCGCGAGCGACCAGTGCGCATTGCCGGGGATGGACCGGATGCGGCTTCCCAGTACGGCCGTGTTTTCCGCGCGATGGCAGGTGCTGCAGGCCAGGCCGTCCACCCCGATACGGCTGGCACCCGCCTGCATGAACGGGATATGCGGATGCATATCGTCGCCCTGCGTGGGCCGGCCCGTGACCGGGTGGCAGTTCATGCAGCGCGGATCGGTGATGACCTTCGCCGCCTCGGTGAAAAGGGCACGGGAACGGTCGCCGGCATCCGCGATCGACTGGAACGCGGCGACGCCCTTCAGCTGCCGGGTCGAATCCTGGGGTGCGGAATCGGCGATGCCGGATCCGAGCCCGAGCGTGATGGCCGCGGCGGCGATCGAGGCCAAGGCCACCAGCCCGATCTGGCGTGAACGCTTCGGCATGGTCACGCCCTCCCCAGCTGGCGGGTGTAGATCGGCAGATCCCGCAGGCGCTTGCCGGTCGCGGCGAAGATCGCGTTCATCAAGGCCGGCGCGACCCCCGGCGTGCCGAGTTCGCCGACCCCGCCCGGCGGTTCGGTGCTCGGCACGATGTGGACTTCGATCGGCGGGCATTCATGGATGCGCAGCACCGGCGAGTCGTCGAAATTGCCCTCGACGACGGCGCCGTCGGCAATGCTCAGGCGGCCGTACAGCGCGGCGCTCAGCCCGTAGACGACGCCGCCCTCGACCTGCTGCCGCAGGATGTCGGGGTTGACGGCCTGGCCGCAATCGATGGCGCAGACCATGCGCTCGACCTTCAGGGCGCCGTCCTTGCCGACATGCACCTGCGCGACCAGGGCGGCGAAGCTGCCGAAATCCGCCGTCACGGCGACGCCGCGGCCGCGATCGGCGCCGAGCGGCGTGCCCCAGCCGGCCTGCTCCGCAGCGAGGTCCAGCACGCCCCGCAGCCGCGGCGCCTTACCCAGCAGCTGGCGGCGGTACTCCACCGGATCGCGGCCGGCCAGATGCGCCGCCTCATCGATGCCGCCCTCGACGGGCGGAGCGTTGCGGGTGGGGCCGACGCCGCGCCAATTGCCCGTCAGCATGCCCTCCGGCGCCTCGTGCCGGACATACTCCACCCGCTTGTTCGGGATGTCGTAGGGGCTCTCGGCACCGCCGGTGATGTCGAGGTCGATGCCGTCCTTGAACAGGATCGGCAGGAACCGCGCCATGATCGCAGGCCCGACCACGCGATGCCGCCAGGAGACCGGCATTCCGTCGGGGCCGAGCCTGATATCGAGGCGGCTCAGATTGAGATAGCGATAGGAATCATGGCGGATGTCCTCCTCGCGGCTCCAGACCACCTGCACCGGCCCGTCCACCTGCTGCGCCACCCGCGTCGCCATGACGATGCCATCATGGTCGAGACGTCGGCCGAACCCGCCGCCAAGCAGGTGGTTGTGGACGATCACCTTCTCGACCGGCAGGCCGGTGACCTGCGCCGCCGCCTGGCGGGCGCGGCCCGCCACCTGCGTGCCGACCCAGACCTCGCAGGAGCCCGACCGCACATCGACCGTGCAGTTCATCGGCTCCATGGCGGTATGGGCGAGAATGGGCATGCGGTAGACAGCTTCGATTCCGCGCACGCCGGCGGCCTCGGCGATAGTCCCGCTCTCATGCGCCACCAACGCCTCGCCGCTCGCCATGGCGGTGTCGATGCGGCGATCGAGCTCGGCCGTCGTCAGACCGCCATTCGCCCCCGGGTCCCAGGTGATGCGCAGCGCAGCGAGCCCTTTGCGCGCAGCCCCCGTATGGTCGGCCACGACGGCGACCGCATCGCTCAACCGGACGACCTGGCGCACGCCCTTGACCTGGAGCGCCTCGCCGTCATCCACCGCCTTCAGCGTTCCGCCGAAGGTCGGGCTGATGGCGAGGGCGGCGAATTTGACCCCGGCCGGATGGGCGTCGAGCCCGAACCGGGCCGTGCCGTTCACCTTGTTCGGAGTGTCGAGGCGCGGCGCCGCCTTGCCGATCAGCTTGAACTCCGACGCCGGCTTCAGATCGATCCGGTCCGGCACCGGCTCCCGCGCCGCCTTGTCGGCGAGCGCGCCATAGGCGATGCGGCGGCCGCTTTCGGGATGGATCACCTCGCCGGCCTCGGCCCGGCAGGCCGAGACGGGAACACCCCAGTCCCGGGCGGCGGCGGCGACCAGCATCATCCGGGCCGCGGCGCCGGCGCGGCGCATCGGCTCCCAGAAGCCGCGGATGGTGACCGAGCCGCCGGTGATCTGATCGCCGAGCATGGGGTGCGCGTAGCGCGAGGGGTCGGCGGGGGCCGGGATGGCCCGGATCTGGGCCAGCGGGACCTCCAACTCCTCGGCGATCAGCGTGGCGATGCCGCTGTAGACCCCCTGCCCCATTTCGGCGGAGGCGATCACCAGCTCGACCGGGCCGGCCGGCGGGATGCGGATGAACGGGTTCGGGGTGAACGTCCCGGCGGCCTCGGCGAAGCGCGGCCCGATGACGAAGCTGCCGCCCGCCAGGGCGGCGGAGATCAGGAAGGATCGGCGCGAGACCTGGCCGGACACGGTGGCGGCGAGGATGCCCATCAGCGGCTCTCCCCGGTCAGCGTCATGCCGGCGGCCCGCTTGATGGCCGCGCGGATGCGCGGATAGGTGCCGCAGCGGCAGATGTTGCCGGCCATCACGGCGTCGATGTCGTCGTCGGTCGGCTCGGGGTTGGCCACGAGCAGGGCCGTCGCCGACATGATCTGGCCGGACTGGCAGTAGCCGCACTGCACCACCTCTTCCGCGAGCCAGGCCTTCTGGATGCGGGAGCCCGCATCGGTCTCGCCGACCGCTTCGACGGTGGTGATCGCGAATGACGCGGCGTCCGCGACGGGGGTGACGCAGGACCGCACCGCCTGCCCGTCGAGATGGACCGTGCAGGCGCCGCACATGGCGATGCCGCAGCCGAACTTGGTCCCGGTCAGGCCGATGACGTCCCGCAGCACCCACAGCAGCGGAATGTCCCCGTCCACATCGACCGGATGGGTCTTGCCGTTCACATTCAAAGCATAGGTCATCGATGATCCCCTCCGATCAGGCGCTGTGCTGATGCCCGCCGGCTCCGTTGCCTGTGTGATCCGGAGCGTCAGGTCTCAAATCTCGCCGCCACCCGGTCACGCCGCCTGCCGCTCGCGCATCTCGGCCGGCAGCACCTCCCAGACGCGAACGACCTCGCCGACGGAGGTCAGCTGCATCTTGCGCATGGCGTTGCTGCGGTGGAGCTTGACGGTGACCTCGCTGATGCCGAGATCGAAGGCGATCTGCTTGTTCAGGCGCCCCAGTGCCACGGCGCACATCACCTGCCGCTCGCGCAGCGTCAGGGTCCTGTAGCGGTCGGCATGCAGCCGGGCGATCCGGGCCCTGGCGCGCTGCGCGGCATCGATCGCAACGCCCGCGACCACGGCATCGAGCAGCGTCTGGTCCCGCACCGGCTTGGTGAGGAAATCGACGGCGCCGGCCTTCATCGCCTGGACCGACATGGGGATGTCGCCGTGTCCGGTCAGGAAAATGATCGGCTTGGGGTTGCCGCTCTGGGCGAGATGTCGCTGCAGATCGAGGCCGCTGGCCCCAGGCATCCGCACGTCGAGGATCATGCAGCCGGGAGTATCCGACAGGTCGGCGTCGAGGAATTCGCGGGCCGACGCGAAGCAGACCGGCTGGAATCCTGCCGACAGGATCAGCTCCGACAGCCCCTCCCGAACGGATTCCTGATCGTCGACGATGATGACGAGCGCTTGGTCCGCTGCACTCCTTCGCAGTGAGGGCAACGGTGCCGACCTCCCTGGGAGCGGCTGGTCAAGTTGCATGATCACCCTCCATCTCTCGGTTGCGTAGAGCGCCGCCGAAGGCCGCAAGCAGGACCCTTGTCGCGGGCTGGCGCGTCGGATCTGTTTCGTGCAGAGGCCGGGCGTGCGCGGTTCGACGCTGAGAGGGCTGGCAGCTTCCGGGCTGCGAAATGGCCGCCTCTGTCGAGTTGGTTCTCGAAAATCAACTTCAGATACGTGCTCGACCAGCTTGTCTGCTGCCTGGACTTTGACGCTGATCCACAGGCCCCAGCCAGTTAGAACTCGTTAAGCGAGGTTAATCGGCATGGTCAAAGCGTCCGTCTCGCTCAAATGCGCCGTTGGCGGCGCGAGGATCAGCTCGTCGGAAGCGGCTCCCACCCGGCGATAGGCAGCAGAGCACCAATACTTTCATATTATTTAGGAGTGGCGAGGGATCGACTACTCTCAGCTTCGCCGTGGTTCCTCCCCCGAACGCGGCACGTGGCAAGCCTTCATTCCCCCCATGAAGCGGCCACAACCTCGAGGCGCTGTCATACCCCAGCAGCGCTGGCGGCCCGGCCACACGAGTTGAAGCCTCGCCTGCGGCCGGGCCGCATTTCTTTTGGGCTTCGTCGAGCCGCTCGCCGCGGCTCGTGAGCCGGAGCAAAACGGCCCGGGGCTCGCTGGAGCCCCGGGCCTCCACGGTATTCTGGCGCCGCCGTAACGCTAGCTGTTGAGCGCGGCGCGCTCGATGCTGGCGGCGAAGAGCGGCGTTTCCGACTTGTTGTGATAGATCGACATCGGCTGGCGCTGGGCTTTGAAGACGTCGAAGGGGATGCCCTGCCGGCCGAGGAACTCCATGAACTCCGGCGTCGCGCGAGACCGGACCCGGTTGGTGAACTCGCATCTTTCCCTGTCGATCGCCTTCACGCTCAGCTCCCAGCGGACGTGGATGGTCGTCCGGCCGGTCGGGGTGAAGACGTCGGAAACCGATTCCAGGATCAAATGGTCTTTCTCGCCGAGCGTCTCGACATAGTGCTGGACCATCAGGCTTCCGCCGATGATCTCGACATTGATCGACATGCGCTTGCCATCCGGCGCCGTGGTGAATCCTGCCGCAATGTGCGCCGGTGAACAGCCCTGGTAATCCTTCTCGGCGAGAGTGAAGCACCATTTGGGAATGTCGATCTTCTCGATCGGCGCATTGATGATCGCGGTGAAGCTGGAATCAACGATCTCGTTGTCGTCCATGTCCTGTCTCCGTTTCGATGGGTGTCGGGCGCGGTTGCGGTCCCGCCGCGGGGCGGCGCGCGTGCCGGACGAGCGATCAGGCGGTCTTTGCGAGTGGTTCGGTCGCGCCGGACAAGGCTGCGATCACCTCCGCCGCCGTCAGGATGGCGTGGGCGAAGGTCGGCCCGTTCAGCTCATGCGCGGCATGCATCATGTCGTGGGAGAAGGCGGCGGTCGCGTCGCGCACCAGGGTCACGTGATAGCCGAGCTCCATGGCGAAGCGGCCGGTGGATTCGATGCAGGTGTTGGCCAGGAGCCCGACCAGGATCACATGGGTGATCCCCTTCTGCTTCAGCCGGAAATCCAGGTCGGTGTTGGCGAAGCCGCTCTGGCCCCAATGCTCCTTGACGACGATGTCGCCTGGCTGCGGTGCGAAATCCGGATGCCAGTCACCGCCCCATTCGCCGCGGGCGAAGCTGTGGCGGTGCATGATCGCCCGCTGAGTCGGATTGGGGTGGTCCCAGTCCTCATAGTCGCCCGGCTCCCACCGCCGGTGCGGCACGATCACCACCTGGATCCCCGCAGCGCGGACCGCGCCGCTCACCCGGCGCAGATTGTCGAGCAGCCCGTTCTCGTCCGCGACCTCCTTGACGCGCGGATAGATCTTCCCGCCCTCCGACAGGAAGTCGTTGTACGGGTCGACGAAGAGGAGCGCTGTCCTCTCACACGAATAGGCGATGTCAGGCATGGGTCACCTCCTGGGCCGCAGCGCGGCCGGTTGCACAAGCGTGATCGGCACTCCATGTTTGCTATGGAAATCATAGCTTCAAGTACCTATGAAAAGGAAAGTTGATAGGCCTCTGGCCGCCCCTAGCAATCAGACTCTCTGCCCGGTGGCCCGTGCCGAGACGGTCGTCGGCGACCGCTGGACGGTGCTGATCCTGCGCGAGCTCTTCATGCGCAATCACCGCTTCGAGGAGATCCAGGCCCAGACCGGTGCGACGCCGCAGATGGTCGCCGCGCGCCTTAAGGCCCTGGAGGGCGACGGCCTGGTCGAGCGTCGCCCCTACAGCACGCGGCCGCTGCGGCACGACTATCACCTGACGGAGAAGGGGGAGGCCTTCTATCCCGTTCTGCTGGCGCTGCGCGCCTGGGGCGAGACCTGGCTCAAATCGCCCGAGGAAGGCCGCGCCGTGCAGTACACGCACCGGAGCTGCGGCAAGCCGGCAGGACTCGGGCCGGTTTGCGAGTCTTGCGGCCTGCCGCTGCGCCGTGAGGACCTGACGGTCAAGCTCAGCCCGGCATACCGAGAGGAACGCCAGGCTCGATCCGAGGCGTTCAAGGCCAGCCGGTAAGTCCCGCGTCGTGGCAGCACCGCAAGCTCTGCCGGCTCAGACCAGCGTGATCGCCACGTCGATGTTGCCGCGCGTGGCTTTCGAGTAAGGACAGATCTCGTGCGCTTCATCCACGAGAGCCTGGGCCGTGTCGCGCGCGATCCCGGGCAGGCTGACATTGAGGCGGGCTCCCAAGGAATAGCCGGCCTCCCCGAGGTGCAGATCCACCTCGGCGTCGATCGCCAGGCCCGACGGCAACGCGATCTTCCTCTTGCGGGCCGCAACCCCGATCGCGCTTTCGAAACAGGCCGACCAGCCGGCCGCGAGCAGCTGCTCCGGATTGGTGCCGGCCCGGCCCGAACCCGGAAGCGAGAGCTTGACCTCCAGCTGGCCGTCGGAGCTGCGCGAGGCACCGCCCTCGCGTCCCCCGGTGGTGTGGGTCTTGGCCGTGTACACGACCTTTCCGATCTCCTGGGTGGCCTGTTCTTTCGTGTCCTGGCTCATGGTGCCTCTCCTGATTTCTTTCGCTTTCGTGGTGTTGCGCGGCTGCTGGTCAGATCTTCCCGACATCGATGACCGCCTGGGCAAAGGCCCGCGGTGCTTCCTGCGGCGGGTTGTGGCCGATCCCGCCGGTCAGCGTCCGGTGCTCGTAGGGGCCGGAGAATTTCTGGCGATATGCAGCGGGTTCGGGATGCGGCGCGCCGTTGGCGTCGCCTTCCAGCGTGATCGTCGGAACGCCGATCACCGGCGCCTCCGCCAGCCGCCGCTCGAGATCGTCGTACCGCGCCTCGCCCTCGGCCAGGCCCAGCCGCCAGCGGTAGTTGTGAATCACGATCGCGACGTGATCCGGGTTGTCGAAGGCTGCGGCGCTGCGATCGAAGGCGGCGTCGTCGAAGGCCCATTTCGGCGATGCGAGCTGCCAGATGAGCCGCGCGAAGTCGCGCCGGTACTGCTCATAGCCGGCCCGGCCGCGTTCGGTGGCGAAATAATATTGATACCACCACTGCAGCTCGACCTTCGGCAGCAAGGGCATTCCGCCGGCCTTCTGGCTGCCGATCAGATAGCCGCTGACCGAGACCAGGGCCTTGCAGCGCTCCGGCCGGAGGGCGGCGATGATATCGGCCGTCCGCGCGCCCCAATCGAACCCGGCGATCGTCGCCGTCTCGATCTTGAGGGCGTCCATCAAAGCAAGGATGTCGACGGCGATCGCCGATTGCTGGCCGTTGCGAGCGGTCGCGCCGGACAGGAAGCGCGTCGTGCCGTGGCCGCGCAGATACGGCACGATCACGCGGTGGCCGGCCGATGCGAGCAAGGGCGCGACATCGGCGTAGCTGTGGATATCGTACGGCCAGCCGTGCAGGAGCAGGACCGGCGCCCCATCGGCCGGGCCGGCCTCGGCATATCCGACGTTCAGCACGCCGGCATTGACTTGCTTCAGCGCGGTGAAGGACGCGCCCGATCCTGCGGATTGGGCCCGCGCGGCGATCGTGCCCAGTGGAGCGGCGGCGAGGGCGAGCGCGGCGGCGCCAAGCAGATGGCGACGCTGCCGGTCGATCGCTTCGGATGAGCTGACGATGTCCATGAGGGATGCGACCTTTGCTGAGAGCCGGGGAAGGAGCGGATGCTCCACCGCCCATCCGGCGCCGGCCCGGCGCCGGATGGGAATGCTCAGATCCTGATGTCGACCCGCAGGCGCTGCCCAGTTAGTCCTCGTTAAAGGGGGTTAACCGCAGTGGTCGACGCAGCGGCCTCGTACGAGCGCAGCTTTCCGGCGGCACGACCGAGGCCGCGGCGGCGGATCTGTTGGGCTGCGACACCCAACCATCGGATTTACCAGTCTTAACTCGAACCGCTGTTCGAACAGGCGCAGCATCTCCTTCGTCAAGGCGCCTTCGGGGGCCAGCCATCGATGCGCGACCCGGTGAGCTGTCGTCAGACCACCGCGGAGACTATTGGACATGCGGTCGCGCGAGGCTGCTGCCGGATCCGTCCCTGAGCTCCGATCACTCGCGAGCCGAGGTCACAGAATGAACGACGCAGGTTGGGTTCTCGAGCCGATAACGCAGGACTTTCTCGATACAGTCGGCGAGAACCCCGATCTGTGCCGCCGATCGCCTGAGGATGCGCGCCATGCGCTGGTCCGGATTCAAGCCGGCGCCGTCGGGCGGCCGTCTGCCCAGATCGAGGACGCGACATTTCCGGTCGGGCCGACCGGATCCGTGGTCGTCAGAATCTTCCGGCCCAGCGATGCGCAGAGACTCCTGCCCGTCATCGTCTACATCCATGGCGGCGGTTGGTGCCTCGGCGGCGCCGATACTCACGATCGGATCGTGCGAGAGCTGGCCGTCGCCGCGAGCGCGGCACTGTTCTTCGTGGAATACGACCGCTCCCCCGAAGCGCGCTATCCGGTTGCCCTGGAGCAGGTCTATGCCGTCACCGCTCATGTCGCCGCGCATGGCGAGAGCCTTGGCGTGGACCCGACAAGGCTTGCGGTGGTCGGAGACGGCGCGGGCGGCAACATGGCCGCCGCGGTCACTCTCCTGGCGATGCAGCGCCGTGGTCCCAAGATCGATCTGCAGGTCCTGTTCTATCCGATAACGGATGCTAATTTCGCCACATCCTCGTACCAGACCTTTGCGAACGGACCCTGGCTGACGAAGAGCGCCATGGAGCGCTTCTGGGACGCCTATCTCCCGGACGCTGCCTCACGCAACGAGATCACCGCCGCACCCCTGCGGGCCTCCGTCGACCAATTGCGGGGCTTGCCCGACGCGCTGGTCATCATTGCGGAGAACGATGTGCTCCGCGACGATGGCGAGGGCTACGCCCGCCAGCTCCTTCGCGCCGGCGTCAGGGTGACCTCGGTCCGCTACAACGGCACCGTTCACGGGTTCGTCATGCTGAACGCGCTGGCCGACACGCCGGCAACGCGAAGCGCCATCGCCCAGGCGGTCGCCGCCCTGCGCTCCGTCCTGGATTGAAGCCCGCCCATCAATCGGGACAACCGAGACGCTCGCGCGCAGTAAATCAGAGGAGGGACACATGATATCGCATTCGTATCACAGTGCGTCCGCACAGATCCGCTGCAGCCCTCTCCCGGAGATCGGCCTGGCGCGAGGCAGAGCCACCGAGCCGGCTCGCATCGACTTCCCGGAACGCGGGAAGCTGCTTGACCTGGGCTTGGGTCGCGATACGCCGTCGAGCCCTATCGTCGCGAGCGCTCCCTCATCGTCGGACGCCGATCGCACGCCGACCGTCTTCATCGTCGATAATGACCTATCCGCCCGCGAGTCCCTTGCCGATCTCATCCGGATCTCGGGCTGGCGGGCGGAGGCGTTCGGATCCGCGCTCGGGTTCCTGGAGCGGCCCCATGTCTCGGTCCCGAGCTGCGTTGTCCTTGACCTTCGCCTTCCTGACCTGAGCGGTCTCGAGCTTCAGCGGCGGATCGCGGCGGAGCGCAGCGGGATGCCGGTCATCTTCCTGACCGGCTACAGCGACGTTCCGGTCGCCGTCCAGGCCATGAAGGCCGGCGCGGTCGAGTTCTTCATGAAGCCGTTCGACGACGAGGAGCTGCTGACGGCGGTTGGTCGCGCTCTCGAGGCCAGCAGGACCGGGCTGGAACATGAAGCGGAACTGCTTGCCCTCCGCCGGCGCCACGAAGCGCTCAGCGGCCGCGAGCAGGAGGTGATGGCGCTGGTCGTCAGGGGGCGCCTCAACAAGCAGGTCGGCTTCGAGCTGGGCATCAGCGAAATCACGGTAAAGGCCCATCGCGGCAGGGTCATGCGCAAGATGGAGGCGAATTCCCTGGCTGACCTGATCGCGATGGCGACGAAGCTCAGCCTTCGACCGCCCTTGAGAAGCAATCGCCTATGCGCATAGCCCCCTTCCTCCGAATTGCGTATTCCTGCCACCGAGCGGTGACCTGGTCCGGATTTGAGGAACGGGTCGTGCAGCACAGACGCTCCGGCTCCACCAGAGTGCTTATGGCAGCCGCCGCCGGGCTTGCGATGGCCGTGGGCATCGTTGGCGCAGCCAGACCGGGCCTGGGCCAGCACGCAACAGACGAACCGGGCGCGACGACGCCGGCCACCAGCGTCGACGTCGAAACGTTCCTGGCCGACCCGACGACGCTGCTGGGCTCGCAAGTCACCCTCACCGGATGTCGAATAGCCGGTTTCATCAGCGATTCCGCGGGGTGCTACGCCGAGTCAGGCAAAGGCAGAGTTTCGATCGACCCGGCAACCTTCGATCGTGCAAGCCTGCGGCAAGCACTGAAGCATTGCACCGACACCGCCCCCCTGACGGCGTGCCATATCAGCGTGTCCGGCTTCGTCGAACAGGACGCGCTGAAACGAATCCGCCTGAGAAATGCCGTGGCGATATCCGCCGATAGCGGGACACGCTGAGGCCGGCTCGCGACCGACGCGGCCCACACCCGCTCCTGCCCACTACAGCTTCATCGCGCCTTCAGCCAAGCCCTTGAAGAACAGCCTCTGGGCGAATGCGAATGCGATGATGCCGGGCATGGTCACAATGATGTACACGGCCGCGAGATTGGGCCAGGCCCATTGGCCTTGACCGCCCTGGGCCACGGCCAGGACGACCGGCATTGTGCGCCTCGCCTGGTCGTCGACCAGCGTCACGCACAGCAGATACTCACCCCATGCAGCGACGAAATTGACAATGAAGATGACGACGAGGCCGTTGCGCACCATCGGCAGGCCCACCATCCAGAGCGTGCGCCAAGGACCGGCGCCGTCGACCCGCGCGGCGTCGATGATTTCATGCGGAACGAGCTGGAACATGCTGCGCATGATCAGGACGCTGATCGCCAGCTGAAGGGTCACATAGGGCAGGATGAGGCCGGCGGTATCGTTGATCAGGCCAAGCCAACGCTGGGTCTCGTAGATGCTGATCAGAGACACGACGCGAACGGGAAAGTATAGCGAGACCAGTAACAAGGCGATCACCTTGCCGGAGCCGCGCGGCCTGAGGTGGACGAGCGCATAACCGGCCGTGACAGAGCAGAACATGGTAATCAGAACTGCGCTGAACGTGACGTAGATGCTGTTGAACAGGTTGGTGGGCAACGTCGCGATGCGCTCGAACACATAAGGGTAATGGCTGAAATCAAGCTGGCTTGGCAGGAAATCGCCGCGCATTGCATCCGGCAATGTCTTTACCGACATCAGCAGGACCCAGACCAGCGGCAGCAGGATGATCAGCAGAAACAGATTGATGACCACATGCCGGATGACCGTGGCCCGCCTGCGCCTGGACCAGCCCGGCCTGGCTGTCCCGCCGGCCGTCCGCATTGCCGCGCCCGCGGCGTAATCGATGGGTTCGGGGCTCATGGGCAGCTCGATCCCACAGTCAGTCCTTGGTGCGGAAAGCCCGGAGCAGCAGCACCATGACACACATCATGGCGACTGCTCCGATCATGCCGATCGCCGCGGCGTAGCCTTGCCTCCAGAGGCCGAGCTTGAATGCCTGATCGTACATGAAGATCGTCCAGGTATAGGTCGGCGAGGCGCGGTTGAAGCCGCCGAAGATCAGATACTCATCGATGACCGCCATCGCTGTGCCGAAGCGCAGGACGACCAGCACCATCATGATCGGCGCAAGCCGCGGCCGGATGACATACCAGAAGATCTGCCACTCATTCGCCCCGTCGATGCGTGCGGCATCAGGCAGATCCTTGGGGATCGCCGCAAGGCCGGCGAGGAAGAAGATGGTGTGGTAGCCGAGCCCCCACCAGATTTCCATGATGGCGATCGAGGGCAGCGTCAGCGGCGTCCCGCCCAGCCACTGCGGCGCATCGTGCAGGGTGAACAGCCCGAGCGTATCGACAAGGAAGTGATTAATCGGGCCGGCCTGGTAGTTGTACATCCACTTCCATAAGACGAATATCAGCGTGCTGGGGATGACGGCCGGGATCAACAAGACGACCCGATAGAAGGTCGCCAGGCGAGGGCTCGACACCCGATCGACCAGGATTGCCAGGAGGAGCGGCAGGATGATCGTTCCAGGCAGGAACATGATGGTGAACAGAGCCGCACGCCCGAGACCGGACCACAGCAAGGGGTCCTGCAGGGCGTCGGCATAGTTCTTCAGCCAGACCCAATTGGCGGGCTGGTCGGACAGGACCTGATAGTCGGTGAAGCTGATCCAGAGCACACGCAGGATCGGGTAGAGCTGGTACAGGGCGAAGAACGCCAGGGCCGGCAGCAGGAACAGCCATGCGCCGGCCGTTCGGCGAAGCTGCACCGCGTGGCGGTGCAGGGCAGTCGCCGTTGCCGAAGGGGACGGGATCGTCTCTTCCATGCCATCGAACCTGTTGGAAACTCAGCGCACATATCCGCGCGGCTGCGGCTCCTGGAGCCAAAGCCTTTGCCGACCTGTCCGGCAATATGCACGACGGTAACCCTGGGCGACATGTCGCGTTCAGCGACTGGCCGCCGGCCGTGCGTCAGCCCTTCTTCACCTCGGCGTTGACCGCCTCGGCGACCTTCTGCATGGCCACTCTCGGGTCGGCCTCCTCGCCCTTGAGGTAGGTCTCCCAGATCGGCTTGCCGATGACGAACTGCTGCAGCCCGAACAGGTGGTTGTTGATCGCCTTGGCCCTGTCGAGCTGGTCCCGCACCAAACCCACGAAGTTCGGCATCCAGTCGGGCTTGCTGGCCTGCCATTCGGCGTAGATCGATTTGTATGGCGGCAGCTGCCCCGGATGGCCGCTCGCCGTACCCATGATCGAGTCTTTCCAGATCTGCCTGTCATAGGTCAGCGCCTTGACGTATTCCGCCGCCTTGTCCTTGTTCTGGCCGTACTTGAACAATGCGCAGCCGGTCGTCCAGAACACCGTCGAGCCCTCGCCATTGGCGAATTTGGGCAACGGACCGAGGTGCAATGCCTTCGGGTCGTCCCAGTTCGCCGCCATCCGCAGCGGCGCATTGAAGTACTTGAAATAGAGGCCGACGCGCTGCGCGGCGAATGCGACCTCGTCAGGGGTGCCGTTGACGCCGGCGTCCGATGTGCCTTCCAGCAGGACATCGGGGTTCGCGAGCTGCATGATCTGCTTCATCAGCTTCAGCGCCTCGATCGCAGGCTCGCTGGTGAAGTCGAAAAGGCCCTCCGGCGTATAGACATGGGTGCTCATGCTGTGCGCGATCGGCGCCAGCGAGCGCCAGCCATGGCAGTCGAACGTGGCGCCCCAGGGGGCGGCCTTCTTGTCCATAATCGTTCTGGCCGCGGACAGGAAATCATCCCATGTCGGCGGCGCGGCATCGGCCAACCCGGCGGCGCTCGTCAGGCCGGAATGCCAGCCCGTGCCGATCACATCCAGAAGGAACGGCCAGCTGTAGAGCTTGCCATCGATCGTGCATTCCTCGCGGATCGATGGGAGGAGGTCATCGATCACCTCCTTCGGGATGTAGTTGTCCCAGGGTTCGATCACGTCGGCCTTGACGAAGGCGGACATCTCGACGAAGGGCGTCTGCCCGACATAGACGTCCCAGGAGCTTTCCTTGTTTTTCGCCTCGGCGACGAAGCGTTCGATACCGAACCCCTCGACCGGCGCGATCTGGTAGTTGATCCCCGGAAACTTCTCGTTCACCGCCGGGATTCCGGGATGGAGATCCTGGATCCACTGATAGATTGTCGGCGTCAGCGGCCGGTCTGCCGCATACGCTGCACCGCTGCCCATCCTCGCGACGGCTCCGATGCCGGCCAGGCCGAGCCCAGCCGTCACGCTTTGCGTGATGAAGTCACGCCGGTTCATATTATTTAAATACTGAGGAGTAAATTCCACCCCCCGAAGGAATGTCTGCCCCTTCCGGAATGCCATTTGGTGCCTCCCAGACCTGTCTTTTGTCCAACATTAAAATATTCCACGATTCCGGGGTTGGAGGCAATGCAGGCCCTTGCCCCTCAGATCGTCAGCACCGGGCGTTGACCGTGCCCGTCGATCGCGGGACGATACGCATGAGGCCGGCCAGGACAAAGCCCGCATGGCTTGGATCGGGCGTCTTGCACGCGCCGTCAGACTCACGAGCCGAAGGGGCGAAGAGTGACCGGGTACGAGGCCGAAAAGCCAAGCGAAATCGCCTTTGGCGCCTTCCGGCTGCTGCCCGCACAACAGCTGCTGCTCGAAGGCGATAAACCGGTGCACCTCGGCAGCCGTGCCCGCGACATCCTCGTGGCTCTTCTCGAGCGGCCGGGCCAGATCCTGGGCAAGCAGGAGCTGCTCGACCGCGTATGGCCCAACACCTTCGTGGAAGAGGGCAATCTGAAGGTCCATGTCGCGGCCCTGCGCCGCGCCCTTGGCGACGGACAGGCCGGGAAGCGCTTCATCGCCAACATCCCCGGACGCGGCTACAGCTTCGTAGCACCCGTCGACCGCGGCCTTGCGCTCGGCGATATCGACCGGCAGATCGAGGCGATCGAGGCGCGGCAGGATCTGCCGATGCCGCTCACGCGCATGGTCGGCCGTTCCGACACGGTGGCCGCCCTGTCCGCGCAGGTCACCCGCCAGCGCTTCGTCACCATCGTCGGCGCCGGCGGCATCGGCAAGACGACCGTCGCGGTCGCCGTCGCCGACACCCTGGCCGGCAGCTTCAAGGACGGTGTCCGTTTCGTCGACCTCGCCCCTCTCTCCGATCCGCTGCTGGCGCCGGGCGTGCTGGCGACTGTCCTCGGGGTCGGCATGGGTTCGGACAAGCCGCTGTCGACCGTGATCTCCTTCCTGCGGGAAAAGCACCTGCTGATCGTGCTCGACAACTGCGAGCACCTCGTCGAAGCCGCAGCAAGGATGGCGGAGGACGTGCTGAAGGGCGCCCCGCGCGTCCATATCCTGGCGACGAGCCGGGAAGCCCTGCGGTCCGAGGGCGAGCGCGTGCACCGGCTCGCGCCGCTGGCCTTTCCGCAGAGCGGCGCCGAGCTCACGGCCGCCGAGGCCCTGGCGTTTCCCTCGATTCAGCTGTTCGTCGAGCGTGCCGCCGCATGCCTCGACGCCTTCGAGCTCGGTGACGCCGAGGCGCCGCTGGTCGCCGAGATCTGCCGCCGCCTCGACGGAATCGCGCTGGCCATCGAGATCGTGGCGGGGCGGGTCGACACATTCGGCGTCGCCGGGCTCGCGGCTCGGCTGGACGAGCGTTTCAGCCTGCTGCTGCGCGGTCGCCGCACCGCCCTGCCCCGCCATCAGACCCTGCACACGACGCTCGACTGGAGCTACGCCTTGCTGCCGGAGCTGCAGCAGGTCGTGCTCCGTCGCCTGGCCGTGTTCGCCGGCATGGTCACGATGGAATCGGCGAGCGCCATCCTGGCCGACGGCGATACGCCTCCGTCCGAGATCGTCGATGCGATCGCCGATCTGATCGCCAAATCCCTGGTCACGGCCAGCCTGGATGCGGCCGTGGCGCTCTACCGCCTGCTCGACACCACCCGGGCCTATGCGCTGGTCAAGCTCGACGAATGCGGCGAACGAGGCCGGTTCGCCCGGCGGCACGCCGAGCACTATCGGGCTTTGCTCGAACAGGCCTATGGGGAATGGGAGCGCGAGCCCGCAACCGATTGGCTCCCACGTTACCGGCACAACATCGACAATGTCAGAGCCGCGCTCGACTGGGCTTTTTCGCCCATCGGCGATGTGGCCACGGGCGTCGCATTGACGGTCCTCGCCATCCCGCTCTGGTTTCATCTTTCGCTCACCAGGGAATGCGAGGAACGGGTCGACCGCGCCCTGGCCGCCCCCGCGACCAGCCGGACTCTGGACCAGGAGATGCGCCTGCACGCGGCGCGCGCCTGGTCCTTGATGCAGACAAAGGGCCTGGGGTCGGAGACCATGGCTGCATGGAACCGGGCTCTCGAAACCTCCGAGCGGCAGGAGAATCGCGACTACCAGTTGCGGGCCCTGTGGGGCCTCTGGGCCGGCTTGCTGAACAAAGGCGAGTTCCGTGAGGCGCTGGCACTCGCGAGGAGGTTTTCCGAGCTTGCCGCCAGCACAGGCGACAAGCTCGGCATCCTGGTCGGAGACCGGATGGTCGGCTACATCCTGCATGTCCTGGGCGACCAGGCCGAGGCGCGGCACATCATCGAACGCATGCTGGGCAGATACGAGGTTCCGGTCATCGGCGCCCAGATGATCCGCTTTGTCTTCGACCAACGCGCAATGGCCCGGTGCTTTCTTGCGCGGATTCTGTGGCTGCAGGGCCGGCCGAAGCAGGCCGTGCTCCTGGTCAAGAGCATTGTCGACGGCGCCGCATCCGGCAGCGATACCCTCACCCTTTGCCAGGTCCTGGTTCACGCCGCTTGTCCAGTGGCCCTGTTCGTCGGCGATCGGGCGCTGGTCGAGCGCTACGTCTCGATGCTGATCGACAATGCGGCCGAAGGGCTCGGTTTCTGGCAAGGCTGGGGCCGGTGCTTCCGAGGTGTCCTGCTCATCGAGCGCGGCGACCTCGATGGCGGGCTGGCCGAACTCGAGGCCGCCCTGGCGGAGTTCCGCGAGATCCAGTACGGCGTCTATTACATCGTCTTCCAGAGCGAGTTCGCCTCTGCCCTCGGGCGTGCCGGCAACATTGCCGAGGGATTGGCGGCGATCGACGAAGCCCTGGCGCGATCCGAACAGAATGACGAACGATGGTATTTCGCCGAGATCCTCAGGATCAAAGGCGAGCTGATCCTGTCCTACGGTGCGCCCGATGGGCCGCGCGAGGCCGAGTTGTACTATCACCGATCGCTCGAATGGGCCCGCCGGCAGCAGACGATCGCGTGGGAGTTGCGGACAGCGACGAGCCTGGCACGATTGTGGAAGGATCAGCGGCGGGCCGGCGAAGCGCTCGCGCTCCTGGCGCCGATCTACGATCGCTTCGCCGAAGGGCAGGACACGCACGATCTCATGGTCGCGCAGGAACTGCTGCAGGAGCTTGGGGCAAGCAGCTGACACCGTCGATACCGGTCCGGGACTCACCATCTGTCGACTGGTTCGCAGTCGACATGCAGCACCTTGCCGGTGATTTGAGGCGCCTCGGTCAGGAAGACGACGGCATCGATGAGTTCCTTCGTCATGGAAGTGCTGCGCGTCGCCGGCAGCGTCTCGAGCAGGATTTCCTGATTGGCCGTTCGAGGCGGCATGACGACGACGCCGGGGGCCACGATATTGACGCGAATGCCATCCCGCGCATGTTCCATCGCGATGGTCTTGGAGGCGGCTTCGACACCGCTCGAGGTGATGATCGCGACGGACGCATTGACGCCGGGGCTCGCCTGGTCACCCCGAGGGGAGGTGATGGTGACGATGCTTCCGCCGGTCCCCTGCGCCAGCATTTGCCGGACGACCAGCTGGGTGAGGTGCAGAAACCCGTCGAGGTTCGTCGACACGAGATGGCGATAGTCCTCGACCGTGTAGTCGATGAACGGCTTCGTGACGAAGGTCCCCGCGCCGTTGATCAACGCGTCGATCCTTCCGAAGCGCGCAACCGCGGTCTTGGCGACGATCTCGGCCGTGTCCGGATCCGCGATATCCCCGGCGACGCAGGCCAGCCGGTCCGACTGCAGGTTTCCCGCAGACCGGCCGATCTCCGAAGACGCCGCGACGACGTTGTAGCCGCGCTCGAGAAAGGTACCGACGAGGCTCGCGCCGATCTCTTCCGAGGCGCCGGTGATGACGATCGTTCTGTCGAGATCCACTTCACCCTCCGCTTGCCGTATGTCGGACCGCATTCACGACCTCGCTGGTGAACCGCGCGTCACCCGGTTCAATGTCTCCGGACAGTTGCGCGGTCACCTCCTGGAACACCCAGCCATTGCCGTCGGGATCGCTGAACGAGGCGTATGAGGCGTAGCTTTTCCGGTGCGGATTCGGACCGGCGGCCACGCCCCTTCCGTCGGAATGCTGGAACACGCCGCCAGTGTCGTGGAACGGCTCGCCGACCTCGACGCCACGGCGGAGCAGGTCCTCCCGGGCGGCTTCGATGTCGGAGACGATCAGGTGCAGCCCCTGCATCGAGCCTGGCGCGGCGGCGGTGACGTTCTTGCCGAAGATGACCGAGCATTCGGAGCCGGGCGGCGTGAACTGGATCACGCGGTAGTCGTCAGCTGTTGCGTGGTCGATATCGAGCCTCCAGCCCAAATCGCCATAGAAGCGCTTGGCACGATCGACGTCCGAGACGGGAATGATGACGATCTCGAGGCGCATGTCGATCGCCCGCGCCCCGGCGGTTTCACCGCGCATCTGGGTACCGGTCATGGTCAACTCCTGAGTCTGGTCTCTGTCAGCGGCCGAGCTGCCCGACGTGGTATCCGAGGCGCGTTTCGACATCGCCCGGCTTGTGGAAGCCGCGCTCCATCAGCGCCTTGATCCGGGTCTGGGCGGCCGGGCGGGCCAGCGCGGCCATGAACGCCCCCCATTCCGGCGCGATATCGGCGTCGGGCGGCAAGCTGGCCATGTCGACCAGGCGCTTCGTCTCCGCGATCGCCTGCTTGTCGAAGGACGCGATCCTCTGCGCCAGCGCGTCGACGAAGGCGTCGAGCTCCGCATCCGGCAAGGCGCGATTGACATAGCCGTAGCGCTCCGCGAGATCGCCCGGAATGTCGTCCGCCCCGAGCAGCACCTCCAGCGCGCGGCCGCGGCCCATGAGACGGGGCAGCCGGGCCATCGGGCCGCCGCCGGGGACCAGGCCGGCGCCGACCTCCCACTGCGACAGGATGGCCTTCTCGCGGCTGGCGAAGCGCATGTCGCTGGCGAGGGCGAGCTCGCTGCCCACGCCGGTCGCCCGCCCGCGGATCGACGCGATCGAGACGACGGGAGCTCGGCTGAGCCGCACCAGCATGTCGGGCAGCTGCTGCAGCCCGGTCGGCCCCGGCGGCAGGCTGAGCGTATCTTCCGGATTGGCCAGGAAATCGTAATGGGTCAGGAAGAAGCCCTCGATGGCGCTGTCGAAGACGACGACCTTGACCTGCCCGTCGCTCTCGAGCGCCGTGACGACGGCGTTCAGCTGCGCCATGTTCCCCGGTCCGAAGATGTTCAGGGGCGGCAGGTCGAAGGTGACGCGCCAATAGGCTGGGGAACGGCGATCGACGCGAATCCGGCCGAAATCTGCGATGGCATCCATATCCAATCTCCGATGGTCACTGGGACAATCCCGGTGCCATCGAAATGCCAGCGCGCGGCGCTTCTATCTATCAAACGAAGGTATCGCCGACCCCTTGGTATCACCCGGCCTCGTCCGATACCAAGGTGTCGGCGATACCAACGTGCAATCGCGCCTTCACCGGTCTCATTTCAGTCTGTCTTAGCGCTTAGCCGCCAATGACATTACTGAGAGGAGCCCGCCATGTCGGAAGGTTTGTCCCCCACGCGCCGTGACGTGCTGGTCGCGTCGGCGCTGACGAGCGTCGCCTTGATGATGCCGATTCCGCTCGCTGCGGCCACGGGCGACGCCATCCACCCCTTCAGCATCAGCTTCCCGCAGGAGCAGCTCGACGATCTGCGCCGCCGCGTGGCCGCGGCGCGGTGGCCGGACCAGGAGACCGTCCCGGACGACACGCAGGGCGTGCAGCTGGCAACGATCCGAAAGCTCGCGGAGTATTGGGCGACGGATTACGACTGGAGCAAGATGGCGGCGCGGCTCAAGGGCCTGCCGCAGTTCGTCACCGAGATCGACGGGCTGGACATCCACTTCATCCACGTCCGCTCGAAGCACGACAACGCCCTGCCGGTGATCGTCACGCATGGCTGGCCCGGCTCGATCATCGAGCAGCTCAAGATCATCGGCCCGCTGACCGACCCCACGGCGCATGGCGGGAGCGCATCGGACGCGTTCCATGTGGTGATCCCGTCGCTGCCGGGCTACGGCTTCTCCGGCAAGCCCACGGCGCCCGGCTGGACCCCGGTCCGCATCGCGCAGGCCTGGGCGGTGCTGATGCAGCGGCTCGGCTACACTAGGTACGTCGCGCAGGGCGGCGACTGGGGCAATGCCGTCTCCGAGCAGATGGCGCTGCAGCAGCCACCAGGGCTGCTCGGCATCCACACCAACATGGCGGCCACCGTCCCCGCCGATGTCGCGAAGGCGCTCGCCGCCGGCGGCCCGCCACCTGCTGGCCTTTCGCCGGACGAGAAGTACGCCTGGGACCAGCTCGACGACTTCTACAAGAACGGGCTGGGCTACGCGATCGAGATGAACAACCGGCCGCAGACGCTGTACGGGATCGTCGACTCGCCGGTCGGCCTCGCGGCGTGGATGCTCGACCACGACATCCGCAGCTACAGGCTGATCGCCCGCGTCTTCGACGGCACGACCGAAGGCCTGACGCGCGACGACATCCTCGACAACGTCACGCTGTACTGGCTGACCAACACCGCGATCTCCTCGGCGCGCCTGTACTGGGACAACGCGCATTTCCCGTCGGGAGGCTTCTTCGACCCCCGGGGGATCAAGATCCCGGTCGCCGTGAGCGCCTTCCCGGACGAGATCTACCAGGCGCCCAGGAGCTGGGCGGAGCAGGCCTATCCGAAGCTGATCCACTACAACAGGCCCGAGAAGGGCGGCCATTTCGCCGCCTGGGAGCAGCCAGCCGCGTTCAGCGCCGAGCTGCGCGCCGCCTTCCGGCCCCTGCGCCAGACGACCTGATCGCCACCGGCTCGCCCGAGTGCTGCCGCATCACAGTTCGGAGATGATCATGCACGCTGACAAGACAGTGATCGTCACCGGTGCCTCGCAGGGCATCGGTGCAGGAGTTGCCAACGCCTTCCTCGACCGCGGCTACAACGTCGTCGCGACATCGCGGCAGGTCAGCCGGTCGGGGGAGATCCCCGATTCCGACCGCGTGGCCCGCGTCGACGGCGACATCGCGAATCCGGCGACGGCGCGGAACGTCGCCGAAATCGCCCTGGCCCGGTTCGGCGCGATCAACGCCCTGGTCAACAATGCCGGGATCTTCTTCACCAAGCCGTTCATCGACTACACCGTCGACGACTACCGCAAGCTCGCGTCGACGAACACCGAAGGATTCCTGCATCTCACCCAGCTCGTGGTCCGGCAGATGCTGGCGCAGAAGTCCGGCGGCAGCATCGTCAGCATCACCACGCCGCTGGTCGATCATCCGATCGCGGGCGTCGACGTCTCGGTCGCGATGATCACCAAGGGCGGCATCGAGGCCGCGTCGAAGAACATCGCGATGGAGTATGCGAAGGTGGGAATCCGCGTGAACACGGTGGCGCCCGGCATCGTCGACACGCCGCTCCATAAGGACGATCCGAAGGACGTCCTCAAGACGCTGTCGCCGATGGGCGTCATCTCCACCGTTCAGGATATCGTCGACGCCGTCGTCTTCCTGACCGAGGCTCCGCACATCACCGGGGAGGTGCTGCACGTCGATGGCGGCGCCCATCTGGGCCGATGGTAGCTCTCGGCACGGTGCCGGCCGCCGGCGCGGAACAGCGGCTGAAGAGCCTGGGCATCGAGCTGCCGCCGCCACCCATACCGCTCGGCGCCTATGTCGAGGCCGTGAAGATCGGCGACCTGCTCTTCCTGAGCGGGATGCTCCCGGTCGTCGGCCGAACCCCGCAATCCATCGGCCGGCTCGGCGCCGAACTGTCGGTCGAGGCGGGGCGGGAGGCGGCACGGATCGCCTGTCTCAACGCATTGTCCGCGGCCAAGGCGCAGCTCGGCACGCTCGACAAGGTGACCGCCGTCGCAAAGCTCGGCGTCTACATCGCGACCGCAGGCGATTTCCGGGAGCACCCGAAGGTTGCCGACGGCGCGTCGGAGATCCTCGTCAAGGCCTTCGGGATCGGGATGCTTTCGCCGCGCATCGTGCTCGGGGTCGCCAGCCTGCCGCTTGGCATGCCGGTCGAAATCGAGATCATCCTGCAGGTCGGTGACTGAGCCCGGCAGGCACATCCCCAGGAGACCCGCATGAAGCACCCGGTCCGCTACCGCACCGTCGATGTCGACGGCCTGTCGATCTTCTACCGGGAGGCCGGCCCGCCGGATGCGCCGACCGTTCTTCTGCTGCACGGCCTGCCGTCATCGTCGCGGATGTTCGAGCCGCTGCTGCAGCGGCTCTCGGACCGCTTTCACCTGGTCGCTCCGGACTATCCCGGCTTCGGCCACAGCGACGCGCCGAAGCCGAACGACTTCTCCTACACCTTCGACCACCTTGCCGATGTCATCGCCCGCTTCATCGAGAAAATCGGACTCTCGCGGTACCATCTCTACATGCAGGATTACGGCGGGCCGGTCGGCTTCCGGCTCGCGCTCGCCCACCCGGATCGCGTCGACAGCCTGATCATCCAGAATGCCGTGGCGCATGACGAGGGCCTGGGCAGGATCTGGGCAACCAGGCGCGCCTTCTGGGCGGACCGCGCGGCGCACGAAGCGGCCTTACGCACCAATCTGCTGTCGCTCGAGACCACGCGCGCCCGCCATGTCGGCAGCGATCCGCGGACCGACCGCTACGACCCGGACCTGTGGGCCGACGAATTCGCCTTCCTCAACCGGGAAGGCCAGGCCGACATCCAGACAGAGCTGTTCTACGACTACCGCAACAATGTCGCCTCCTATCCGGCATGGCAGGCATGGATGCGCGAGAACCAGCCGCCGATGCTGGTGCTGTGGGGAAAATACGACCCGTCCTTCGGTCTCTCGGAGCCTGACGCCTACAAGCGCGATGTTCCCGCAGCGGAGGTCCATATCCTGGAGGGCGGCCATTTCGCGCTCGACACCGCGGCAGACGAAATCGCCGAACTGATGGATGCCTTCCTGAAGCAGAACCGCAGCTCCGGAACGCTCAAGGCCGACCCCGACTGATACGAAAATCTCGCCGACGCCAACGTCCAATCGACGGCATCGCCTCTCATCACGAAAATAACGTCGTTCAATCGCCGAAAGTAACGGAGAAGACCATGAAGATTCTGATGGTTCTGACATCCCACGACACGCTCGGAAATACCAGGCGTAAGACCGGATTCTGACTCGAAGAGGGGGCGGCCCCGTATTTTGTCTTCCGCGACGCCGGCGTCGCTCTGACGCTCGCCTCGCCCAAGGGTGGTCAGCCGCCTATCGACCCGAAGAGCGACCTGCCGGAGAATCAGACGCCGGCCATGGCGCGGTTCAAGCAGGATCTCCAGGCGCAGCAGGAGTTCGCGAACACGGCGAAGCTGAAGGACATGCGTTCCGACGGCTTCGACGCGGTCTTCTATCCGGGCGGCCATGGGCCGATGTGGGACCTGGCCGACGACCCGGACTCCATCGCCCTGATTGAATCCTTCTACAATTCGGGCAAGCCCATCGCTGCCGTCTGCCATGCGCCGGCGTGCTGCACCGCGTGACGAATGCCGTAGGTCTGGCCGCCCGTCGTCGAAGCTTCGTCCAGAGTGATCTTTCCGGCATTGGTGAGCTGCAGCCCCTGGACGTTGCCGCCGCGCCCACTGTTACCGGTCGCACCAAAGGAACCGAAATTCAGCCCGACCGCCTCGTCGGTCTTCACATACATGATGATGTTGCCGGTCAGGTCACCAGCATCGGCGGCGCATCGATATTGTCGGTCTGGAAGCCCCATGTGGACCCGATGCCGGAATAGGTGCAGGTGTTGACGCCCCCCACCATGACCATGTTGCAGGCCTGTGCCGCGGCCGGGTTCGGCAGAGCGAGCCAGGCTGCGGTTCCCAGCAGCCCGGCGACCAGGGTCGCCGATGCAGGACCGGTTGGGTCGGCAACGCTGCTCTGAAGGCGGCCAGGCTCGGAGATGACGACTGCGCCCGGTAGCTCAGCGCCCCGGCAAGACTCGCCGCCGCATCGTTCACCAAGATCGCGCCAGACTTGAAATCTGCCCCGGACAATCCTTGCGCCATGACCCCCCAAAGCCTCAATCAAATGTGCCGCTCATCCCGCAGGCGCGGCCGGAGGGAGCTTATTGCCGTATGTATTCCAGCCATAGATCCAGTTGGGGGGAATCAATGGTACCAGATCCGGCCAGGACCCATTATTTGATAGTAGTTGGCCCTCCGTTGCCGCTTGCTGTCGAAACAAGAATCCCATGGCCGCCCGGCTCCTGATAGCCCTCGCCGTCAGAAGTGATAGGCGGCGCGGGCGCTGGCGGACTGGCTGAGGAACGAGCCGCCGATATCGGCGGTGCACTCGCCCTTCAGCTCGAAGCCGCCGGCCCGGAACAGCTGCAGCCCGACATCGATCCGACCCAGCACGTCCGGCGAGTCGATGTGGTCGCTGAAGGTGCCGTTGGCCGAGGACGCCCCGGCGAAGCTGGAATGGATCGTCCGGGTGTTGTCCGGCTGGTAGCTCATGCCGAAGGCGACATAGGCCCGCAGCGCCGTCTCCGGGTCCAGGTCCAGCCGGCCGCCGAACTCCACCATCGGCGACAGCGCCACGCTGGTCTTGCTGCTGCCGCGCACATCCAGCGCGTAGAGGTCGTCGCCCTTCTCCTGGAAGCCCGGCGGCGCCTCGATCATGATTCTACCGCATCCGCGCTGCGCAACAAGCTTTCCAGCGCGCGATAACTGCCCATATCACGTGTTGTTTCAACATCTTAGCTCACCCCGGCGGGCGACCTCGCCCAGGAGGAGGGTCCAGATCCTCAAGGCGAAATACGTACGTCCAGGTTTACGCGTCGCCCGACACAACCCTTAGAGCCCGTCCCGAAACTCACGGATTAAAAACGGACAGTCGTTCAGCCAAACTCTGGAGCAGGTTCATGTTAGACGCTCGACACCTTTGGATTTGAGCAGCTCGTCGCTCTCGGGACCGGTGAGAAAGTTCAAGAGCGCGTTGCCGCCGCCGACGTCCGTGGCCGCCGCGCTGAGACCGGCCGCAAAGTCGATATAGCTCTGCAACTCGGCGGGAAACATCCCGGCCAGCTCGGCGCCGGGCGCAGCGGCCAGGATAGTCGTGACGGGGACAACGCCGAGCTCTGCCTCGCCCGTCGCAACGACTTGCCCTGTCTCGCCGCCCCCTACCGACCTGAGCTTAGGCCCCACTTCCTCCTGGATACCGAGGCGAGCCAGCAATGCGGTGAAATGAGCCCCGCTTGAACCCTCACCTGCGTATGCGATGGACTTGGCGCTCACCAGCGCGCGCTTGAGAGCTTCGACCGACCTCAAGTCCGGCTTGGGCGCGCCTGCTCGGACTGCGACGCCCAGGCCCACCCGGCCGAAAGCTCGTTGACTTCCGAAGGCAATCTTTCCTTGCCTGATCAGGTCTTCGAGCATTTCCCCATTGATGATTGCGACATCGAACGTCTCGCCAGACTCAATCCGCATCTTGACCGCTGGATTGAGCCCGAATGACGCGGCAATCCTGCGGCCAGTCACTCGCTCGATAACAGGAAGAAGGTCCAGAAATGGCGGACCTGACCGCGACTGCGCTGAGCAGCTTGAGCTCAGCAGCGGGGATCGCAGAGGATGTGTCGCTTGCTACGGACATGACCGCAGCTCCCTGGACTGATATTTGGACCCCGCCACTTGGCGTCAGCATAGCCGCGACGGGTTGAGATGCGAAACTGTGAATAAGCGTCAGATCGGGATCGCTCACTATCGCGAGAAATCAGGCACTCACGACGCCGATCGGCGCCGGTACCCCATGCCGATTTACACGCCCGATCCGATTCGCGGCGCGAGCGAGTACACACTAACTCTGGATGCATTCTGGCAAGCGTACGAGGTCCGGTCTGGCCTTCAGGACGGCTTCGCTGGCGCAGGGCGGGAAATTCGCCTTGCCCATGGTCTCGATAAACCGGTGCCGTTCCGCCTCGCTCCATTCCGGTCCCCCGGCAAAGCCTTCGATCGACAGATCGGGAAACTGCGCCAGCGCCTCGGCAACGGCAGTGTGCGCCTCCTCTTCACGACCGAGTGCCGCCAGAATCGCTGCCAAGTAGGCATGGTCGGCTCGTGCAAAACCCTGCTTCGGGCGCTGTCTTTGCAACTGCAACGCCTCTTCGTAGCGGCCCGCCATGAAGAAGGCGTAGCGATACTGGGCGATTGCCCAGTTCGGGCTCTCGGGGTTCAGCCGGATGGCGCGCTCCGCCGCTTCGACGCCCGGCCCAACGTCGCCAAAGGCGCTCGCCCAGCCCGCATAGAAGGTTAGGATATCAGCCGAGTTTGGATTGAGACTGACGGCGTGCCGCAGTTCCGAGGATGCTTGTTGCAAGTCGCCTGTCATCCCGAGCGCGGATCCGAAAGCGGCATGCGCCTCCGCGTCCAGCGGATCAAGCTCCGCCGCCCTTCGCGCGGCATCCAGCTGTAGCGCCGTCAGTTCGGCAATGTTCTCGGCACGCCCGGCCATCATGGCGTAGGACCAAGAAAGTCCTGTCCAGGCGCGAGCGAACTTCGGATCGATCTCGATGCTCCGCTTCAGGAGTTGAATGGCCTCGGTGAGGCTTTCTTTCGTCTCGCGGTGCTTCGCCTCGATGCCCAGCAGATAGAGATCATAGGCGTTGAGATCGCTCGGGCGCTTGCGTCGCGCGGCATCCCGGTCGGACAATGTGATCGTGCCGGTGTAGCCGCCGAGTTTCGCAGCGAGCAACTGGGCCAATTCGGTCTGAATGGCAAATACATCCTGGTCCGGCCTGTCCCAACGCTCCGACCAGAGGTGGGCCGCCGACTTGGCATCGACCAGTTGCGCGGCTACCCGAACCCGGCTTCCCTCCCGCTGGACCGAACCTTCCAGCACGAATCGCACATTGAGGTCGCTGCCGATCACCCGAGCGTCGATCGGCTTGCCTTTGTAGATCATCGTCGAGTGCCGCGCGATGACCTCCAGATCGCGGAACCGGGCAAGGTCGGTGATGATGTCGTCGGTGACGCCGTCGGCAAGGCGGCCGGTAGCTTCGTCGCCGCCGAGGTTGTCGAAGGGAATCACGGCGATCGACGCCCTGGCCCGCATCGGCTCGCCCGCCGCCAGCCACCACCAGCCGGCACCGGCCAACACCAGCACGGTCAGGATCGCGGCCGCCCAGCGCATCTCGCTGAGATGCGGCCTCATGCGCAGTCGCCAGGGCCGCCCGCCGCCGTCCTGCCGGACATTGTAGGTGCGGACCGGCCGGGCGATGTTCTTCACATGCTGGTCCCCGGCATAATCCAGCGTCAGCCGGTCGATCTTGCCCTGCAACTGGTCGAAGACCGTGCCAGAGATCAGGATGCCGCCGGGGCTGCAGAGCTGCTCCAGCCTGGCAGCGACATTGACGCCGTCGCCGAGCAGATCCTCGCCTTCGACGACCACATCGCCGAGGTTGACGCCGATGCGAAAGACGATGCGGCGTCCGCCCGGACGCTCGGTCTGCCGGGCTTCACATCCCTTCTGCACCGCAACGGCGCACGCCACAGCATCGACGACGGAGCCGAACTCGACGATCGCGCCGTCGCCCATCAGCTTGACGATGCGGCCATGATGCTCGACCAGCAGCGGATCGATCACCGCGCATCTCAGGTCCTTGATCGCGGCGAGGGTCGCCGCCTCATCGGCCTCCATCAGCCGGGAATACCCGACGATGTCGGCCGCCATGATGGCCGCGAGCCGCCGGTGCACAGGCACAGCCATGCCGACACTCTCCAGAGCGCCTACACCGCCCGTTCCGCACGTCGCTCTTCGGTGCGCTTCGCGAGGCCAAGTCGGCGCCCGCCCACAGCCCCGGTTAGCCGTCGACTCCAGTACAGCATACACCCGCCGGAGCTGTGACGCGATGGCACCGGCCCGGCGCGAAAGGCGGGAGAACTCCTCCCGGTGCGTAATCGCAAACGCGGGCAGGAATTCGCAGTTCCGCGGTCGCATGATCTCCCTGTGCTATTCGTCCCCGAGCAGCTTGCCGGTGAAGTTCCCCTGCCACAGGCTCGAATGCCGCCGGTAGCCGCGGGCGGTGCGCGCGTCCTTCCAGCGGCCGTGCTGCATCGCCGCCTCGAGCGGCACGCCTTTGCGGTCGGCGGCGGTCATCATCCCGGCGCGCAGGCTATGGGCGGAGAACTCCGCTTCTGCGAGCCCGGTGCCGGCGATCACCCGCTTGACCAGGCGGGCGACGGTCTTGCTGTCGATCGGCCGCAGCCGGCCGTCGACGCCATAGGTTAGATGGCCGCCGCGGTCGATCCGGCAGAACAGCGGCCCGGGCGTGTCGCCCCGCGCCCCGAGCCAGGCCAAGACCGCGGTCACGGCGCAGAGCGGCGATGCCGGCACCGCCTGGACGCCGACCTCCTCCCCTCGCCGCTCCTGGTCGGTCTTGGATGTCAATCGGCGGACAAGATTGACCCCGTATCGGCGTCGAATGTTGACCCCTTGAGCGGGTCGTCCCGGTAGTCCATGGAGGGGCCCCGCGCGTGGCGCGGAGTAGCCCCCAGGAGCGGCGGAGCGACACGCGCGGGGAGGCGCTGTGGTCCCACCGGGTCGACCGCAGGGGGTGGGGTCCGGGGCGGGGGATCAGGCGCGGTTCTTGAAGCGCCAGCTCTCGTTTCCGGTCTCGACGATGTCGCAGTGATGGGTCAAGCGGTCCAGGAGCGCGGCGGTCATCTTGGCGTCGCCGAATACGCTCGGCCATTCGCCGAAGGCCAGATTGGTGGTGACGATGACCGAGGATTGCTCATAGAGGCGGCTGACCAGGTGGAACAGCAACTGGCCGCCGGATTGGGCGAAGGGCAGTAGCCGAGCTCGTCGAGGACGATGAAGCCCATCCTGCAGAGATAGTCGGCCATGCGGCCCTGCCGGCCGGAGCGGGCTTCGGCCTCGAGCTTGTTGACCAGATCGACGACGTTGAAGAAGCGGCCCCGGGCGCCGTCCCGGATGCAGGCGCGCGCGATGGCGACGGCAAGATGGGTCTTGCCCGTGCCGGTGCCGCCAACGAGCACGATGTTGCGCTGATGGGCGAGGAAGTTGCCGCCGGCGAGATCGCGGACCAGGGTCTCGTTGATCGGTGTGCCGTCGAAGACGAAGTCGTCGATCTCCTTGGCGAGCGGCAGCTTGGCGATCGTGATCTCACATACAAGGCTATCTGGCCAGCGTTGAACCGCCCTGGGGTCAGGAATCTTTATAGTCCCTAATCATTCGAGTCGGACTCATGCCCGTGAGTTGGTGAAACATCGCGATGAATGCAGAAGTGGCGCTGTATCCAAGTTGTTGTGACACTACCTTAACTGGCGTGCCTGCTTCCAGCAGAGTCAGGGCGGTCACGAGTTTCAATCGTTGACGCCATTCATGGAACGACAGGCCGAGAGAGGTCTGGCATCGCCTCGACAAGGTTCGCTCCGTCGTGTTCACGACTCTAGCCCATTCAGCCAGCGAACGGCGGTCACCGGGAGCATTCCGGAGCGCTGACAACACCGGGCTGAGCAGGGGATCATCTGAGGATGGCAGATAGCTTTCATGCCGCGGAGCCAGCCGGAGCTGGTCGAGCAAAACCCGGCCAAGCCGTTCATCCTCGGCTGTAATCGGGTAGGTGACGTCGCGCATGGCGAAGTCCGCCACGATCGCCCTGATGAGCAGGCTGAGGGAGAGCGTGCTGGGAAAGTCAGGCAGGCCACAGCACAAGTCCCGCCGGACGTAGACCGAAGCGTAACGGGTCGCGTGCGGGGTTCGCGAGTCATGCAGAACCTCCGGCGGAATCCAGATCGCGTAGGCTGGCGGCGACACGTAACGCTCGCCCGCAATCGTGAAGTCCGCAACGCCTGAAACAGGAAACAGCAGTTTGCCCCATGGAGCACGCTGGGGTGGGAATAAAGTTCCGGCGGCGAAATCCAAGGTCCTAAGAGAAATCGGTTCCGATATTTGTCCGACGGCATTGGGGTTGGGCAGGCGCGTGGGCATGTCCGGTCCTCGCAATCTTTTGTCTGAAAGTCACTATCTCGCGTTTTTCGGACAAATTCTATATCTGACTTGCCCAAGCAGGGCATGAGTCGGGAGACACCCCATGGTTGATCAGTGGATCGACGTGCACGCCCATTTCACGCCGCCGATGACGCCGGAGCAAAGCGCCGAGCGCTGGCTTGCGATGCAGAGGGCCGATTGGATCGGCCCCAAGCCGGCCGACTGGAGCCTTGAAGCCGCGCTGGACACGATGGACCGCATTGGCATCGCCATGCAGATGCTCAGCAATATCCCCAAGACATTGCATGCGTTGCAAACGTCCAACGACTACGGCGCGTCGTTAGTGGCCCGGCATCCATCCCGGTTCGGCTTGCTCGTTGCCGCTGCCAACCGACAATCCCGAAGCGGCATTGGCGGAAATATACCGTGGCTATGACGAACTGGACGCAGATGGGTTCGCGGTCACGTTCTGCTACAACGGCGTATACTTAAGCGATCCGCGGTTGGAGCCAGTTTGGGCCGAACTTAACCGGCGGGAGGCCGTGGTCTTCGGGCACCCCGATGCCTACGCCGCCGGGACATTCGGCCGTCCCAGCCCGTTGCTGGACGTAGCGTTTGAGACGACCCGCACCGTTGTCGACATGCTGTATGCTGGGATCTTCCGCCGATTTCCCGCCGTCAAACTGGTACTTGCCCATTGCGGGGCGGCACTGCCGGCGCTCTCGGGACGGCTGATCCTGCTCGGCACCCAACCCTGGATCCCCAACCCGAACGGCATCACGCAGGACGAGATGCGCCAGCACTTGCGCGCGTTGTTCCTCGACACGGCTATGACCGGCTCGGCCCACACGCTGGCGCCGGCGCTCGCTATGACGACCTGCGACCACATCGTCTACGGGTCCGATTGTGGCGTTCCCTGCACGGTAGAGGAGACGATGCGGGCGAACATCGAGGCCATATTAGGCTTCGCCGGGCTGGCTCCAGAGCAGATCGAGCAGATCGGTCATAATGCTCTGTCATTATTTCCGGGCGCAGCGGCGCGGCTCCGGCGCGCCACACATCATGTTGCCGGTGCAGATCAAGCACTGCCGTGTGACGGCGCCGACACACTGGGGCATTTCAGGATCGATGGTATCGACGGCGGAGTACCCTCATGACCCGGCGCCTCGTCGATCTCTCCGTCAGCCTTCCTAGTGGATTGACCGGAAGGGAAGAGTCCGGCTGAGGATTCTTATGGGGCGCAGTCTGTGCGAGTGTGTGGGATGCGCACAGGGATTTCCATCGACGTCGCCGCCGAGGATCGGCGCCGGCTGGAGGCGGTGGTTGCGGACCGCAACACGGCACAGAAGCATGTCTGGCGAGCCCGGATCGTGCTTCTCAGCGCCGCGGGGGCGGGTACGGCCACAATCATGCGCGAAGCGGGAGTGTTCAAGACAGCGGCCTGGCGCTGGCAGGAGCGCTTCATGGCCGAGGGTGTGGACGGCCTGTTGCGCGACAAGACGCGGCCGCCCGGACGCGCGCCAGTCGCGCCGGACCGGGTCGCCGAGGTGGTCCGCCTGACCCAGACGGAGCCGCCGCACGAGGCGACCCACTGGACGGTGCGCGCCATGGCCAAGGCCTGCGGCCTCGCCGTCTCGACCGTGCAGGAGATCTGGAAGACCCACGGCCTGGCACCGCATCGCTGGCGCGCCTTCAAGCTCTGACCGACCCCGCCTTCGTCGCCAAGCTTCATGACGTGGTCGGCCTCTATGTCGATCCCCCCGCCCATGCGGTGGTGCTGTCGGTCGACGAGAAGAGCCAGATCCAGGTACGCGTGATGTGAAGGCCGCCTGCCGGTGGAGGAGAGTAGGCTCCAGGCTGGTGTCCACTATCAGCGTTGGTGGACACCATGGTGGAGTGGAGTCAGATGTCGAGCTCGGGCCGGCGGAGTTGGAGCGGTGAGCAGAAGCAGCGGATCATCGAAGCGACGCTGGTGCCCGGAGCGTCGGTGGCGGAGGTGGCCCGGCAGCACGAGGTGAACGCCAACCTGCTGTTCAAGTGGTTGCGCCAGGCGGGCCAGGGTCGTGGTGTCGCGAAGCGGACCGGGCGTGTTGGCGACGGGGCATCCGCGGTGCCGATGGAGTTCGTGCCGCTGGGCGTGTTCGGCGGGAGCGAGAGGACGGCCGCGGCGGCGAGCCTGCCGCTGGCGGCACCGGAGCGGTCCGCGAGTTCCGATCCAGCCTCCTCCGCGGCGTGCACCGAGCAGCGGCCGGGAGCGATCGAGATCGCCCTGCCGGGCGGGGCCCGGGTCCGGGTCGACGCCTTCGTCAACCAGGGGGCGCTACGGCGCGTGCTGCAGGCGCTGAAGGAATTGCCGTGATCACGGTGACGCCCGGCACGAAGGTGTATCTCTGCTGCCGTCCGACAGACATGCGGCGCAGCTTTGACGGCCTTGCCGCCGACGTCGCCGCGGTGTTGAGGCAGGATCCGTATTCCGGCCATCTGTTCCTCTTCAGGTCCAGAAAAGCGGACTACCTGAAGATTCTTCACTACGACGGCACGGGGCTGTGCCTGTTCGCCAAGAGGCTGGAGAAGGGCAAGTTCGTGTGGCCGCCGATCGTCGACGGCACGATGGTGCTGACTCCAGCCCAGATGGCGTTGCTGGTCGAGGCGATGGACTGGCGGCGGACGGTGCCGCCGGAGCCACCGCGGCGGCCCGCGGTGATCTGACAACGCGCTGATTCCATGCGGGAATCCTGGCTTCGGCGGGTCGGATCTGCTAGACAGGGGGCATGTCGCTGGCGACGGCCTCCCTACCCACCGATCCTGCCGAATTGCGCGCCTTCGCAGCCGCGCTGCAGGTCGAGGTGCAGCGGGAGATCGCGGCCCGGAACGCCGAGATCCATGCCAAGACCCTGCACATCGAGAAGCTGAAGGCGGAGCTGGCGGCGTTGCGCCGGGCCCGGTTCGGCCGCTCGTCGGAGAAGCTCGACCGCGCCGTCGAGCAGCTCGAGTTGGTTATCGGCGACATCAAGGAGGACCACGCCGAGACCGAGGCGCGGACGGAGGCAGTGCCGTCGGCATCTGGGCGCGAGGGCAAGCGGGGTGTATCCGATGATCTGTGTAAGTGGCCCGCGGGCATCGTGCTTTGCGGCCTCAGCGCGCTGAGGCCGCAAAGCGGTCGGCGAACAGAATGGCAAACTGCCCCATCGCGGCGGTCCATTCAACCGGCCGTTTCCAGCGCAGGCCGGCGTTGCGGATCGCCAGGAACAGCAACTTGGTCGCGGCCTCGTCACTCGGGAAGCTGCCGCGGGTCTTGATGATCTTGCGCAGCGAGCGGTGCAGGCTCTCCACCGCGTTGGTGGTGTAGATCATCTTCCGGATCGCCGGCGGGAAGGCGAACATCGGCACCACGTGCTCCCAGGACCGCCGCCACATCGGCGCGATCGCCGGATAGCGCGCCCCCCACTCGGTCTCGAACTCGTCGAGCCTGGCCGCAGCCGCCTCGATTGTCTCGGCCCGGTAGATCGCCTTGATGTCGGGCAGCACCGTGCGGCGGTCCTTCCACGACACGAAGGCCAGCGAGTTGCGGATCAGATGGACGATGCAGAGCCTGCCCCCGACCCGATCGGGGGTCTGCACCGTCGTCTGCGGGAACACGGCGCCGATCGCATCGGGGAAGCCGGTCAGCCCGTCGACCACCGCGATCAGGATGTCGCCGACGCCGCGGGCCTTCAGCTCGTTCATGACCTTGAGCCAGAACTTGGCGCCTTCGGTCTGCTCGATCCACAGGCCGAGCACCTCCTTGTCGCCCTCGGCCGTGATCGCCAGCGCAACGTAGACCGCCTTGTTGCGGACCAGGCCCTCGTCGCGGATCTTGACCCTGAGCGCGTCGAAGAACACCACCGGATAGACCGGGTCGAGCGGCCGGGTCTGCCACGTCCGGACCTCCTCGAGCACGGCGTCGGTGACCCGGCTGATCAGGTCCGGCGACACCTCGACGCCGTACATCTCCTGCAGGTGGCCCTGAATCTCGCGCACCGTCATACCGCGGGCGTAAAGCGACACGATCCGCTCGTCGAAGCCGTCGAGACGGCGTGCGCCCTTGGGCACGATCAGCGGCTCGAAGGTGCCGTTGCGGTCGCGCGGCACCGCCAGCTCCAGCTCGCCCTCCTCGGTCAGCACCGTCTTGGCCGAGGTGCCGTCGCGGCTGTTGCCCGTGCCCCGCCCGGCCGGGTCGCCCTTCTCGTAGCCCAGGTGCGCGCTCAGCTCCGCCCCCAGCGCCCGCTCCAGCAGCGCCTTCTTCAACTGCCGGAACAGTCCGGCCTCGCCCAGCAGATCCTCCGGCTGCTCATACCCCGACAGCAGCTCGTCCAGAAGCTCCGGTCGCAGTGTCGTCATCGCAAGTCCTCCACTACTAAATGTTGAACCCGCGGAGCTCACTTACACAAGATACCGGACACCCTCCTTGTCGGTGACCCCGGCGGTTGGAGCGATCCCCTGCCTCCGGAGGAGCTTGCGCATCAGCTTGCAGGCGGCAGCCGCGTCCCGCCTGGCCTGAACCAGCACCTCGAGCACCTCACCTTCGGCATCGACGGCCCGCCAGAGATACATCGACTTGCCGCCGATCCGGACGAACATCTCGTCGAGGTGTCAGCGACGGTGCGGCGCCGGCCGCCGCGCCCGAAGGCGCCGGGCGATGATCGGACCGAACCTGCTCACCCAGCGGCGGATCGTCTCGTACGTCACTTTCCCTGCTGGATGCCAACGTGGTCAGGAACCGCCCCTCCCTGCTGGCGACACGAGCCGAGTGGCGTTGGCTTTCAGAGCTTGCGCAGCAGCTCCATGAAGCGAGTGACGCGCGCCTCATGGGTGTTCCGGTCGGCGCCCAGATTGGCCTCAATGCAGGCGCCCGCAAAGAAGGTGGCAATGAGATCACAGACCGCGTCCACCGGCATGGCCGGCCCCTCCTCCGCCACATTGCCGGCGAGCGCAGCTCTCTGTGCCGCGTTGAAGTCGCGGATCAGCGAGACGGCCCGCTCGGGCAGATCGGCGACCTCCCGGGTCGAATTCACCGACAGGCAGCCGGCACATCCTGGGGTATTGAACGGTAATGTCCGCAGAAAGGTCTCGACATTGCCCCAGCCCAACGGGGGGCGCTGCAGCATGGCAAGTCCAGGTCGCGTATCAAAGTAGCGCTTCAGCGCCGAGACAAAGAGGTCGTCCTTGTTCTCGAACTCGGAATAGAGGCCGGACTTGTTCACCCCGGTCGCGCGCTCGAGCTCGTGTAGGTTGGTGCCCACATAGCCCGAACGCCAAAATAGCGGGATCGCCTTGTCGAGCAAGGAGTTGCGGTCGAATTTCTTCGGTCTTGCCATCTCCTGAAGATAGAATTCCGAACTGATCAGTTCAATTGCTTGGGCGACGCTTCCGTCCCTCCCTCTCGAGAAATTATTTGAACCGAACGGTTCATTAAGGCTTGCAAGCAGCCGATGGGTCGCCTAGTTATGAACCGATCGGTTCAAAATGTCTTCCCTCGACCTGGCAGGAAATTGATGTCGCGGCTCATCAGCAGACGTGTGCTCTCGCGCCGAGCCAGTTTCTGGACTGCCGCCGGCGTTGTCGCCCACACCCTCTGGACCAGCGCGGCGCCGGCGATGACCTATCCGCTCTATGCGCGACAGTGGAATCTCACGCCCACGCTGACCACGGCCATCTTCGCCATCTATCCTGTGACGGTGGTCGGTGCATTGCTGGTCTTCGGGGATCTTTCGGATCGCATCGGCCGTGGGCGCGCCATGTTCTATGGCGTGGCGGCGTCGGCGTCGGGCGTGCTGCTCTTCGCGCTGGCGACCGATGTCGACATTCTGTTCGCTGGACGGGTGCTGATGGGCATCGGCGTTGGCCTCTCCGCCGGCCCCTCGGCGGCCGCATTGGTCGACTTTGCGGGTGAAGGCGCCGAGGCGCGGGCGAGTTCGGTGGCAATCGTCGCACAGGCCACCGGCTTCTCGGCAGCACTGCTCGTCGGGGGCGCGCTCACTCAGTACGCTCCTTTTCCGACACGGCTCAGCTTCGCCGTTCTCCTTGCGCTCCTGCTTCTGCTGCTTGCCGCCCTCAGCCGGCTGCCGGGACGGGAGGGGGTCGCAACCGGCGGGCCCTGGCGCCTGCGCCTACCGCAGATTCCGCCGGAAATGCGCCTCCCCTTCTGGTTCACCGCGGTGACGGTGATGACGGCCTACACGCACGGCGTTCTCGTCACCTCGCTGGGTGCGGAGATTGCCGAGCAGCTCGTACGATCGTCGAACGTCTTCATCAACGGCGCCGCCCTGTCGATCTTCGCGGTGGCTCTCGGCGTCACTGGCCTGGTCGGCCGGCGACTGGCTGCCCGGCTGGCGATCCTCCTTGGTTCGGCAGCCTCGCTGGTCGGCATGCTGTTTCTGGCCATCGCGGTGCTGGCGCACAGCCTCGCCGCCTTCGTTGCGGCCTCGGCTGTCTCCGGCATCGGCTACGCGTTCATGGTCTATGGCGGCCTTGCCATCGTGAGCGCCCACACACCGAAGGCGATACGCGGCTCGATCATGTCCGCGGTGTTCCTGCTCGCCTATCTGTTCACCGGCGCGCTGGCGCTCGGCCTCGGCAAGACGGCGACGATCTCGGGCCTGCCAGTTGCCGCCCTGACCGGCATCACAATCATGGCGACACTCTGCCTGGTGGTGGTCGCGGGAGCCAGCATGCTCCCGCTTGGCGCGGCGGACGGGAGCGGCGAACGCCCTTCGTCAGAAGCATGACAATTTTGAACCGTTCGGTTCGATACTCTTCAACCTCAGGAGACTGATCATGACACTCAAGATCCATCCGATTCGGCTGGGCGAACTCACCATGGATGCGTCCGGGCTCGTCCTGTTCCGGACCCCCGGCGTGAAAACCAGGATCCCGTTCCTTGGATTCCTGATCACCGGCGGCGAGGCGCCGGTGCTGGTGGATACGGGGCCACGCGACGTCGACATATTCGACGCTTTCGGCATGCAGGGGGTGCGGACGCCGGAGATGACGCTCGACCACCACCTCGCCGTGCATGGGCTCACCCGATCCGACATTCGCTACATCGTGCACACGCATGCCCATATCGACCATGCCGGCGGCGATGATCTCTTCCCGATGACCACCACCGTGGCACTGGCACGACGCGAATTGGAGTTCTCGGCGTCCGGCGTCATGGGCTCCGGCATGTACACGGCCGCCGATACAAAGCATCTCATCGATCGGCTGCACACCCGCGGCGCACTGCGCTTGTTCGATGTCGATGGGACCTATGAGGAGGAGGTGATCCCGGGCGTTGCGGTTCGACTGTCGGGCGGGCATACGCCGGGGTCGATCTCCGTGCTGGTCGAAACCGACGAAGGCATCGCCAACATTGCGGGAGACATTGCGTATCACATCGACGATCAGCTGGTTGCGCCGATCCTTGACCACAATTTCCATGAGCCGACCATCACGGCGAACCGAGCCATGTCGTCACTGGAGGAGAAGCGCGCGATCAAGCGCGCCCTGTCGGACAGCCGCTTCCTGCTGATCGGGCATGACGACCCTGCGCTGATTTCGGGAGGGCGCGTCATCGGGCGCTATGCCGGCGCGATCAGCAATCCCGAAGCCGATGTCACCCGCGCCGCGAACTATGGGCTGCTGGCGCAGAGCCTGTCCGTAGCTGCATAAGGCGAGGGGGCGGGAGGGAGCGGCGCCGGCAGCTTCCTCCCGCAGATCGATCACTCCGCCCCAAACCTATCGGCACCTTGGAAGCCGTGCCTCTTCATTCGTGAATCGAGACAGGGTGACTACGGCATCCTGTGGCCCCTGTGGTCCCATAGGTCGGGCAGTGATGGCGGCCTCCCGACAAAGGATGCCTCTCCGCCCCGCCGGAAAAAAGGCAGCGGGCGCGGCGGGCGCGTCTCCTGCCATGGTGAACCGCAAGAGGGGCGCCCCGTGCCGTCAGACCGGGAGGGGGTTGGCTTCCATCTCCGCATTAAAAGAATTGATGAGCTGATGTTCGCCGCTGCCCGGATTATCCCGCAGCACACGGATCGCCTCGACGAAAACCTCTTCGCTGTCAGTCTCCAGGCCTTTCATCGTCTCGGTGATGAAGGCATCGAGCGGCATGGCGCGCGGATCACCGCTCTTCTTGATCAGATCCGTGTCGACCCATGGCGGCGCGATCTCCTGAACCCGCACCGTGGTGTTGCGCAATTTGAAGCGCTGCGACAGCGCATAGGAATGCAGGGCGGCCTTGGTCGCCGAATAGATAGCCGTCGCGGCCAGCGGCACAAAGGCCAGGACGGATGTGTTGTGAATGATCGTAGCCCGCGACTGCGACTTGAGATGCTCGATCAAGGCTGACGTCATGAGGATAGGGCCGACGAGATTGGTGTCGATCAGCTGGCGCATGACCGCCTCGTCAATAGAACCGGAGGCATCATCGAAAGGCATGATACCCGCATTGTTGATTAGGACATTGAGCGCGGGGTGGTCACTGATCAGCTTGGCCGCGACGCGCGCAACGTCGGCCGGATCGGCTATGTCGAGTTCAATGCCCTCGATGCCGGGATTGGCAGTCGCCACCTCGTCCAGCAAGGCCTTACGCCGGCCCGCAATGATCACCTTGTTGCCAAGCCGGTGAAAGGCCTCGGCAAGCCCGCGTCCGATGCCCGACGTGCCTCCGGTGATGAAGATGGTGTTACCTGTCATTTGCATGAGGAATCGTCCTTGGAGAAGATGACCCGCACAACTTGCCTTGGGCCATGTTGCAGTTGCAGTGCAGGAACAATGGTCGACCTGCGTCATCTCGCGAACGACATAGATGCTTGGTTTCCGGCCATATCGCCTTTCCGGGCCGAACACGACTTGGTGGCGGCAAAAGAGCGAATCTAATCTTGGAATGTCGGAAATACTTCACGTGTGGGTGGCGTTGCTCTTGCGCTCTCGGTGGCGGCCGTATCAATGGACAATCCGGGCGGACAGGACGTAGATGACATCCTTTCGGCCATGACATTGGCGAAGGAGGAGGCGCGCAACCAGATACGATGAGCCTTGTGTCCAGGAGGAATCATGAGAGTTGGCTTGGTTCTGTGCCCGAGCTTCCAGGCGGTCTGCTTCGGCGCGGTGGCGGCCTTCGACGTGGCCAACAAGCATGCGGGAGAGAAGGTCTACGACCTCCACGTGCTGTCGGAGGATGGCGGGCTGGTCGCCTCCTCCTCGGGGATCCAGGTCATGACGGAGCCCTTCGACCAGCCCCCCTTCGACACGCTTATCGTCGCCGCAGGTCTCGAGATCCCGACGTCGTCGCCCGGCCTGGTCCGGCTTCTCCGCGCCGCCGCCCGGGACGCGCGGCGTGTCGCGTCCATTTGCCTGGGCTCCTTCGTTCTCGGGGATGCAGGGCTGCTGAACGGGCGGCGCGCGACGACGCATTGGCGCTATGCGGCCGAGCTGCGGGCCCGGTTCCCGGAGTGCCGGGTCGACATGGACAAGATCTTCATGGCGGACGGCCAGATCTGGACCTCCGCCGGCATGAGCGCCGGAACGGACCTGGTGTCGGGATGATCGAGCGGGACCTGGGGCCGGACCGGGCCCGGGCCGTCGCCAAAGGCATGGTGATGTATCACCGGCGGTCCGGCGGGCAGTCGCAGCATTCCGCCATGCTGGATCTCGGCGTCAGCGAGGACAGGATCCAACGGGCGCTGACCAATGCCAGGCAGAATCTGCGCGAGGGTCTGAGCATCGAGGATCTGGCGCGCGCCGCATGCCTGAGCCCGCGGCAGTTCACGCGCCTGTTCCGTTCCCAGACCGGGACGACCCCGGCCAAGGCGGTCGAGGCCCTGCGGATCGAGGCCGCGAAACTGATGCTGGAGCAGAGCCGGCTGCCCATCGAGGCCGTCGCGCAGGAGTCCGGCTTCGCCAACCGCGAGCGCATGCGCCAGGCCTTCATCCGGGTGCATGGCGAGGTGCCCAGAGCGATCCGCAATGAATCGGGCACCCTCGCCGTGCTTTAGTGACCGGACGTCAGCTCAGCCGGATGTTGGACAGATCGATCGACACCACCAGCGGCTCTTCGCTGAAGCTGCCGTCGGGCTGCCGCGCGAAGATCCGCCTCTTGGTCGGAAACCTGATGCCCGAGACGTCCACATAGTCGTCGACGAGGTGGGCGCCCGGCGCGTTGCCGGCGATCTCCACGTCATAGTCGTGGCGCTTCAGCAGCCCCTCGGCATCGAAGTAGAGCGTCTGCACCGCGCAGTGCGTCGCGATCTCAGCCGGGAAGCGGACGGCGAGACGACGCCAGAGGCCCTCACCCGTCCGCCACGGCTCGATCTCCTCGGTCTCGACGCCCGGCCAGGCGAGCAGGAAGGGCGTGTTGAGATACGCCCACATGGCGCAACCGGCGAAGTAGGCCAGTTGAAGCTCTGTCCACGGCGTCTGCAGCGTGTGGCCCGCGAAGCTCCTGCGAGGATCCCGGAGTTCCTCCAGCAACGTCCCGTCCGCGGCTTCCAGGGCCACCCGTCCGGGCTCGAATTCGGAACGGCGGCGCCCGGCGCCGAACGGCGCATGGGACGCCCATTCCTTGCGCAGGTCGACCGTGACCGTGGTGCGTTCGAGGGTCTGCGGCTGCCCCTTCAACGGCCACAGCACCCCGCCCTGCTCGAGATCGGCGGTGAGCCGTTCGAACTGCCGCCAACGCTGCAATCCCCATGGGGCTTCGATCGCAAAGTCCCTGAGCCTCGACATGGCACGCTCCGCTACGGTGGCAAGAAAGTCTACCTACCGCCCGAAGGCTAAGGCCCCGGCAAGCATTCCGCGAACGCCGTAGATGCCTTGTTTCCGGCCACCGCCTTCATCAGCCGCTCAGCTTCGCGTCCGCGCCAAAAGCGGTCAGGGCATCGGCGCCCCGACACCGGACATCGCTAGAACCCATAGGATCCTGGCCTTCCCGGCCAAGCCCGGATCTCGGAACGTGGCCGAAACCCGGCCATCGCAGGCCGGCACCTCGAAACGGACACGACTGCACGCGACCCAGGCTGTGTGGAAACGCGCGTGCGATGAGCTGGATGGGTTGGGTGTGGTCGTTGGGACTGGTTGTAAGCCAGGCGTCAGGCTCGGATCGCCTGCAGCGAGCCGTCGACGCCGAGGATCGAGATCACGCGCTTGAGATTGTAGGCGAGGACGTAAAGGCTCATCTCCGTGCTGACCCGCTTCAAGGTGCGGGTCAGGAAGTGTGTCGCTCCCATCCAGGCCTTAAGGGTGCCGAACGGGTGCTCGGCCGTCTGGCGGCGAACGCGCATGGCGTTTGGCGCCTGGTCCAGCCGCTGCTGCATGGCGTCGATGACGGCTTCATGCTCCCAGCGCTTGATGCGCCGCTCCTGTCCGGTCGTGCATCGCAGCTTGATCGGAGACGTGTTGCACGGGAAGGCCAACACTGAAAATTTCGCTTCTCGATGCATTACATTTCCACGGGTTTAAAGCGAATTTGCGCTACGCTTTATTTTACTATATTTTAATACAATCCGCAGATTTATTGATTTGACTCTGATTTCGATTCCGAGATCAAGTATAGTCAAACTGCTTTTCTGAATCGGCGAACCGACATTGCCTGCCCTCGACACCGCCTTGAACGCCCGGCAAGCAAGTCCGCTGCGTCGATGCCGCAACATCGCAAACCTGCGGCTGCGCGCGGGAGCGCTCGCGAGGCGATCCATACCACGGGTGATCCTTGGGACCTCGGCGACAGATCGCCCGCACCTCATGCCTCGCCAGCACCTCTCCCGTCAGCCGCAACATCACCGCCAATGGTCTCCGCGCCGCAACGACCGGAGCGCGACGAGCCGAGGATCGTCAGATCATGAACGACATGCAGCAGATAGCGCATCCGCTGACGGCGGCTCAGTCGGAAGTCTGGCTGGCGGAGGCGCTGACTCCGGCCACGGCGCAATACACCATCGCCGAATATCTGGAGATCCACGGGCCGATCGACCCGTTCCGGTTCGAGACGGCACTGCGGCGGGTGGTGGCGGAGGCGGAGAGCCTGCACTTTTCGTTCATCGACGATGGTGCCGGCCCGCGGCAGATCTGGGACGTGACGGCCGACTGGCCGTTCCCGGTGATCGACTTCAGCGGCGAGACCGATCCCCGGGTCGCGGCCGAAGACTGGATGCAGGCGGATCTGGCCCGACCGGTCGAGCTCGCCCATGGCCCTCTCTTCGCTTACGCCCTCCTCCGCGCGGCACCTGATCGCTTCTACTGGTATCAGCGCAGTCACCACATCGCCCTGGACGCCTTCGGTGGGGCGCTGTTCGCGGGCCGTCTTGCCGATGTCTACACGGCGCTGGTCGAAAGCCGGGAGCCGGAAGCCAGTCCTTTCGGCGTGTTCCGGGATCTGCTCGCGGCGGACGTGGAGTATCGCGGTTCGGGCGCGTTCCTGCAGGATCGACGCTACTGGACCGAGCGCTTCGCCGACCGGCCTGCCCCGGTGAGCCTCGCCGGCCAGCGGGAGCCAGCTGGTGGCATCGTGCGCCATCGGACCCGTCTGCCGATCGGGACCAGCGCGGCGCTGCGGGATCTGGCGCGGGCGGGCGGCACCACCCTGCCGCAGCTCCTGATCGCCCTGACCACGGCCTATCTCCACAGGATGACCGGCGAGACGGATCTGGTGATCGGGTTCCCGGTGACGGCGCGATCCGGCCGGACGCTTCGGGGCATTCCGGGCATGGTCGCGAACGTGGTGCCGCTGCGTTTGGCGATGTCGCCCGAGATGAGGCTCGCGGATCTCCTCGGCCAGGTCGGCCGCGAAGTCCGGCTGGCCTTGCGCCACCAGCGATATCGGTATGAGGATCTGCGCCGGGACCTCGGGCTGGCGGCGGGGCGGCAGCATCTGTTCGCGACGTCGGTCAATATCATGCCGTTCGATTACGACCTGCGCTTCGGCGGTCATATGGCGAGGGCGCACAACCTGGCGAACGGCCCGGCCCGGGACCTCGACATCTACCTCCTCGACCGCGGCGCCGGCCAGGCGCTTGAGTTCGGCTTCGATGCCAATGCGGCGCTCTATGAAGCCGATCAGCTGGCCGCGCACGAAGCCCGCCTGATCCGGCTGTTCGAGGCGATGGTCGAGGATCCGTCACGGCGGATCGGGGCGGTCGAGATCCTCGCGGCGGCCGAGCGGCGGCGGATCCTGGAGGAGTGGAACGCCACGGCGCACCCCTCCCCCGAGGCGACGCTGCCCGAGCTGCTCGAGGCGCAGGCCGCGCGGACCCCCGCGGCGACGGCGCTGATCTACGAGGAGCAGAGCCTCACCTACGCCGAGCTCGACGCCCGGGCCAACCGGCTGGCCCATCACCTGATCGCGCGCGGCGCCGGGCCGGAGACGATCGTCGGGCTGTGCCTGGAGCGCTCGCCGGCGATGGTGGTGGCGCTGCTCGCCATTCTCAAGGCCGGCGCCGCCTACCTGCCGCTCGACCCGGACTACCCCGCAGAGCGCTTGGCCTTCATGGTCGCCGATGCCGCCCCCTTGTGCGTCATCACCACCGCCGCGCTTGCCGCCCGGCTGCCCGCGGCCGCGCCGCGGCTCGCGCTCGACGATCCCGGCCTGGCCGCCGAGCTCGCCGTCCGGCCCGCCACCGCCCCCACCGACGCCGACCGCACCGCCCCGCTCGACCCCCGCCACCCCGCCTACCTCATCTACACCTCAGGATCCACCGGCACGCCAAAGGGCGTCCTTGGCCTGCACGCCGGCATGGTCAATCGTCTGCGGTGGGTGGGTGAGCTGCAACCCTATGGAAAGGGCCCCGCACTGGCCAAGAGCTCTTCGAGCTTCATCGATGGCTCGACGGAACTCCTGGGACCCCTCCTCCACGGTGCCAAAATCGTCCTCGCGACCTCCGCCGCAACCAGGAGTCCGGCCGAGATGGCGCGCTTGATCGAGCGCCATTCCATCGGCTGCATCACCCTCGTGCCCAGCCTGCTGGCACCTCTCCTCGAGCAGGGCGAACCGCAGCGGTTCGCCTCCTGCCTACTATGGATCACCAGCGGCGAAGCGCTTTCGCAATCCCATGTGACATGCCTGAAGACGGCGTGCCCCGATGCGCGATTTCTCAACCTCTACGGTGCTTCGGAAGCGGCCGGCGACAGCGTCTATGCCGAGTGCGGCTTGTCCGGAGGGAGCACGCATGGACTGGTGCCGATCGGTACGCCGATCTGGAACACGCGGGCATATGTCCTCGATGATGCGCTTCGTCCGGTGCCGGCGGGGGTGGTGGGGGAGCTGTACATTGCGGGAGCGGGCCTGGCGCGAGGGTATCACGGGCGGCCGGGGCTGACGGCGGAGCGGTTCGTGGCCGATCCGTTCGGGATCCCGGGGAGCCGGAATGTACCGCACGGGCGACCTCGCCTGCTGGCGGGCCGACGGGGTCCTGGAGTTCCGCGGCCGGGCCGATCATCAGGTCAAGATCCGTGGCTTCCGGATCGAGCCGGGCGAGGTCGAGGCGGCGTTGCTGGCCGATCCGGCGTTGGCGCAGGCGGCGGTGGTGGCGCGTGAGGACCGGCCGGGGCAGAAGCAGCTGGTCGGCTATGTCGTGGCCCGGGCCGGGACGGCGGCCGAGCCCCAGGCGCTGCGCCGGACGGTGGCCGAGCGGCTGCCCGATCACATGGTGCCGGCGGCGGTGGTGGTGCTGGCGGCGCTGCCGCTGACCCCGAACGGCAAGCTCGACCGCCGGGCCCTGCCGGCGCCGGCGTTCGAAAGCCGGGGCCGGGAGCCGCGGACGCCGCAGGAGGCCCTGCTCTGCCGTCTGTTCGCCGAGGTGCTCGGGCTGGAGCGGGTCGGCCCCGAGGACAGCTTCTTCGATCTCGGCGGCCACTCGCTGCTCGCGACCCGGCTGATCTCCCGGCTGCGGGCGGCGCTCGGGATCGAGCTCGCCATCCGCAGCCTGTTCGAGGCGCCGACCCCGGCCGGGCTCGCGCTCCACCTCGACAACGCCGCCGCCGCCCGATCGGCGCTGCGGCCGATGCCGCGGCCGGCGGCGATCCCGCTGTCCTTCGCCCAGGCCCGGCTGTGGTTTCTCGATCAGCTCGAGGGGCCAGGCCCGACCTACAACATCCCGCTCGCGCTGGCCCTCGATGGATCGCTCGACGCCAGGGCGCTGCAGATGGCGCTGGCCGATGTGGCCGGGCGGCACGAGAGCCTACGCACCCTGCTGGTCGAGGGCGAGGCGGGACCGGAGCAGCGGATCCTGGCCACGGCGCAACCGGCGCTCGAGGTGGTGGAGACCGGCGCGGACCGGGTCGCGGAGATGCTGGCCGAGGCGGCTGGGCACGGCTTCGACCTGGCGCGAGAGCTGCCGCTGCGGGCGACGCTGCTGCGGGTCGGGGTTGAGCGGCATGTGCTGCTCGTGCTGCTGCACCATGCCGCCGGCGACGGCTGGTCGCTGGCGCCGCTGCTGCGCGACCTGGGCCAGGCCTATGCCGCCAGGCTTGGGGGACGGGCTCCGGACTTCGCGCCGCTGCCGGTTCAGTATGCCGACTATACGCTGTGGGAACGCGAGCGGCTCGGTGAGGAGACCGATCCGGGCAGTGCGATCGCCGGCCAGCTGAGATTCTGGGGCGAGACTCTGGCCGGGCTGCCGGAGGAGCTGGCTCTGCCGTCCGACCGGCCGCGCCCGGCGCGGCCCAGCCGACGGGGCGAGACCCTGAGCTTCCGCCTCGACGCCGGGCTGCACGGCCGGCTGCTGGAGCTTGCCCGGGCCGGCGGCGCCAGCCTGTTCATGGTACTGCAGGCCGGGCTGGCGGCTCTCCTCGCCCGGCTCGGCTGTGGCCCCGACATCCCGCTCGGCAGCCCGATCGCGGGCCGCACCGACCAGGCGCTGGATGAGCTGGTCGGCTTGTTCGTCAACACGCTGGTGCTCAGGACCGACACCGCGGGCGACCCGAGCTTCGCAGAGCTGCTGGCCCGAGTGCGCGAGGCCGACCTCGCCGCCTACGCCCATCAGGACCTGCCATTCGAGCGCCTGGTCGAGCATCTAAACCCTGCCCGCTCGCTGGCCCGGCACCCGCTGTTCCAGGTCATGCTGGTGCTGCAGAACAATGTGGCGCCGCGCCTGGAGCTGCCCGGTCTCAGCGTCAGGTCGCTCGCGGTCGGCACCGGGACCACCAAGTTCGACCTCTCTTTCAGCTTCGCCGAGCGGCGCGGCGCCGATGGGGCGCCGGAGGGGCTCGACGGCACCATCGAGTTCGCCTGCGACCTGTTCGACCGGGCGACGGTGGAGGCGCTGGCGGAACGCCTGATCCGGCTGTTCGAGGCGATGGTCGAGGATCCGTCACAGCGGATCGGGACGGTGGAGATCCTCGCGCCGACCGAGCGGCGGCGGATCCTGGAGGAGTGGAACGCCACGGCGCACCCCTCCCCCGAGGCGACGCTGCCCGAGCTGCTCGAGGCGCAGGCCGCCCGGACCCCCGCGGCCACGGCGCTGATCTACGAGGAGCAGAGCCTCACCTACGCCGAGCTCGATGCCCGGGCCAACCGGCTGGCTCATCACCTGATCGCGCGCGGCGCCGGGCCGGAGACGATCGTCGGGCTGTGCCTGGAGCGCTCGCCGGCGATGGTGGTGGCACTGCTCGCCATCCTCAAGGCCGGCGCCGCCTACCTGCCGCTCGACCCGGACTACCCCGCAGAGCGCCTCGCCTTCATGGTCGCCGACGCCGCTCCCTTGTGCGTCATCACCACCACCGAGCTCGCCGCCCGGCTGCCCGCGGCCGCGCCGCGGCTCGCGCTCGATGGCCCGGGCCTCGCCGCCGAGCTTGCCGCCCGGCCCGCCACCGCCCCCACCGACGCCGATCGCACCGCCCCCCTTGACCCCCGCCACCCCGCCTACCTCATCTACACCTCAGGTTCCACCGGTACGCCAAAGGGCGTCCTGGTGCCGCATCAAGGAGCGGTCAATCTTTATCGGTGGTATGCCCAACAGTACCACCTATCCCGAGACACTCGCGTCCTCGTCATCTCGTCTTACGCCTTTGATCTGACACTCAAGAACCTCTTTGCATCGTTGATCTCGGGCGCACCGATTGTCCTCGGGCCCAACGTCCTGCTTGACGGGCAGCGGCTCGCGCGGCTCATTCACGCATCACAAGCCACTCTCCTAAATTGCGCTCCGTCGCAGTTCTATGTCCTGACCGATGATATTGCCGAGACGGCGACAACGCTTCGCACCCTCAAGCTTGCTATTCTTGGCGGCGAGAGCATCAAGGCTGATGCACTTCGAGCAATCGGTCCGTCTGTCCCAGGGCTGCGCTTCATCAATAGCTATGGGCCGACGGAGATCTCCGATGTCTGCGTCGACTCCCAGATTGAACCTCAGGATGAAGGAGAACTCGTCACTACTCTTGGTTCGCCGATCTGGAACACGCGGGCGTATGTCCTCAATGCTGCGCTTCGTCCGGTGCCGGCGGGGGTGGTGGGGGAGCTGTACATTGCGGGAGCGGGCCTGGCGCGAGGGTATCACGGGCGGCCGGGGCTGACGGCGGAGCGGTTCGTGGCCGATCCGTTCGGGATCCCGGGGAGCCGGATGTACCGCACGGGCGACCTCGCCTGCTGGCGGGCCGACGGGGTCCTGGAGTTCCGCGGCCGGGCCGATCATCAGGTCAAGATCCGTGGCTTCCGGATCGAGCCGGGCGAGGTCGAGGCGGCGTTGCTGGCCGATCCGGCGTTGGCGCAGGCGGCGGTCGTGGCGCGCGAGGACCGGCCGGGGCAGAAGCAGCTGGTCGGCTATGTCGTGGCCCGGACCGGGACGGCGGCCGAGCCCCAGGCGCTGCGCCGGAGGGTGGCCGAGCGGCTGCCGGATCACATGGTGCCGGCGGCGGTGGTGGTGCTGGCGGCGCTGCCGCTGACCCCGAACGGCAAGCTCGACCGCCGGGCCCTGCCGGCGCCGGCGTTCGAAAGCCGGGGCCGGGAACCGCGGACGCCGCAGGAGGCCCTGCTCTGCCGCCTCTTCGCCGAGGTGCTCGGGCTGGAGCGGGTCGGCCCCGAGGACGGCTTCTTCGACCTCGGCGGCCACTCGCTGCTGGCCACCCGACTGATCTCCCGGCTCCGGGCAGCGCTCGGGATCGAGCTCGCCATCCGCAGCCTGTTCGAGGCGCCGACACCGGCCGCGCTCGCGCTCCGCCTCGACGACGCCGCCGCCGCCGACACCTTCGCCGTGCTGTTGCCGCTTCGAGCCCAGGGTAGCCGGCCACCGCTGTTTTGCATGCATCCGGCCGGCGGTCTCAGCTGGTCTTATGCCGGGCTCCTGCGCCATTTGCCGGACCGCCCTCTCTACGGCCTCCAGGCCCGCAGTATCCGCCAGCCCGACCGACGCCCCACCAGCATCGAGGCAATAGCCGCCGACTATCTGGCGCAGATCCGCACCGTCCAGCCCGCCGGACCCTATCACCTGCTCGGCTGGTCCTTCGGCGCCCTTGTTGCCCATGCTGTCGCCTCTCGGCTCCAGAACGAAGGCGAACCGGTCGCCTCGCTCGTTCTCCTCGATGGCTATCCGCCGGGGCATGAAGACAAGCGCGAGGGTTCTGAGCCGACTGATCAGGAGCTCTTCATGATGCTGGTCTCTACTCTCTCCGATGCGCCATTCGAGCCCGGCGACGAATTGCTGTCTATCCCGGCCCTCAAGCATCGCCTTGCCCAGTCCGAGCTCGCGCTCGGCGGCCTCGAGGACGACGTCATTGGCGCTACCCTCACCGCATTCAGGGAGCACCCGCGTCTCCTGGAGGCCTTCAGACCGCGTGCCTTCAAGGGCGATCTCCTGTTCTTCCAGGCAACCCTAGGCAACGATGGCGACGCCGCGATGCCGCCCCCGGAAGCCTGGCGGCCCTATGTCCAGGGCCGCATCACCGCCCACGGCATCGCCTGCCGGCACGAGAGGATGATGCGGCCCGAGGCGCTGGCCGCGATCGGCCCGATACTCGCCGCCACCCTCGACCGGGCGGACGCGCGCTTCTCCCCATCCGCCAAGGAGCCCACCGCATGAGCAACCCGCTCGAGACCGAGACCGGCAGCTTCCACGTGCTGGCCAACGATGAGGGACAGCATTCCCTTTGGCCGGAATTCATCGACATCCCCGCCGGCTGGCGCACCGTCTTCGGACCCGACGATCGCCGGACCTGCCTCGACTATGTCGACACCAATTGGACGGATATGCGCCCCCTGAGTCTCGTCAGCGGGATGCACGAAGCAGCCCCATCAGCAAGCAACGTCGATGTACCGGGCGGAGCCTGGACAGAGATGTACTGCCGAGCGGATATCAAAGACAATACCGGACGGAACTCGCGCCATCCTGAGCAATAGTCCCGCTCGGATAGACGATTGTGTCGCCGTCGGCTGAATTCTGGATATCCCGAGTGCTCCACCATAGGTGTTGTTGGCCCCCGGGCCGACCTTGAGCCGCCAATTGAAGCCGGCCTGGATGCGCCACTTCCGGCCATCGGATTCGCGTCTCGGCAGCGGACATAGACCGGTGCGAGCGATCCCGGCGCTCTCCGGCCGACCTTGCTCGACCGGGGTGCCCGAAAGCGGCCGTTGTGCTCGACGCTGAAGAGCGGACAAGATGTAAGGCACCCTCATACGGGCAAGAGCTGCGCGCGAGGCTTGGAGAGTCCGATGCGTGTCAGACGGATTGACGACCCAACGAAACGGATGCGCGGCTGGCTTGTCGAGTACTCGGTTGCGGCACGACATACGCGCAAATTCTTCTCCGACCTGGCGTTCGGCACCTCCGCACGGGCAAAGGCCGCGGCGGAGGCGTTTGCGATCAAGGACCTTGGAGAGCACCACGAGATCAGATCGCTGCGGAGCAGGCTCATGCCCCGCAAGAACACGCCTCATGGCATCCCCGGGGTCGCACGCTATGTCCGCCCCGGGGGCACGTCCGCCTTCTGGACTGCCTATTGGACCCAGGACGGCGTGCGGCGTCAAAAAAAGTATTCGGTCGCCCGGCATGGTGAACGCGAGGCGCGCGAACTGGCCTTTGCCACCCGTGCCGACATGACCGCCGGCAACCTGGAGCGTCTGACGGAGCTGCTCAAGATCCACGCCCTCGGCCGGTTGGCGGCGCCCAAACGGAAGAAATGATCATTATCGCAGATCGGATCCCGCCGCCAAGCAGGCTCACGCGGAAGACCAAGGCGAACGCCCGAGCCGCGCATGGCGATCGACAGAGCGATTGGTAGCGGGCAGCAAGGAAAATCCAGAAGAGTAATGGCCGGCCTAGTCGGGCTGGAGCGCGCCATTTGCGGCCACGATACCTCCGGTTCAACACCGGACGTCGCCAGAACCTAACGGCTTCCGCGGGTTTACGGGCTGATAGGGTAAGCTGCGCGCACCACAAGCGGTCATTGGGGACCTTCCCAACAGCGGACACACTGAGGGTCGGCGGCGATGGCGCTGGATCAGACCACGCGGGATACGAGGGATTTTCGGAGCTTACGTGACCTGCCCTCCTCAGTCCGCTGGCCATCTTTACCTCGGAGCATTTCCGGGCGCATGTCGCGCTCGGATCCTATCGGCCCTCCAGCGGCACCGTGAGGATGGACGCATGAGCATATCCTTCCTTCATTCCCGGGGCACGCAAGCCCCCATCCGGATCCCCGCCATGGGTCTCGAACTGTTTATCCGTATGCCCCTTGTCGCGAGCGCAGGCGAGTTCTGCTTCATCGAGACGATCAATGCGCCGGGTGCGGGCCCACCGCGGCATCGGCACCGCGAGGCGGAGATCTTTCGCGTCATCGAGGGGTGCTACCTCTACGAGGTGGACGGCCGGCGGTTCTTCGCCGAGGCTGGCGATGTCGTGAGCATTCCCGGTGGCGCAGCCCATGGCTTCGTCAACGTGACAGACGCTCCGGCCCGCCAGTACATCCTCATCACCCCGGCACTCGATGCCGAAGCCTTCTTCACGGAGCTTGCGGGCACGATGCGGGCTGGCATTCCGGATCGGGAGGCGCTCAACGCCTTCGGGGCCAGGTGGGGCGTCGAATTCCTCGGGCCGCCGCTGACCCGGGGCGATCTTCCTGCCCACTGAGCCGGGCAGGGCACCACCGGGCGCCCTCCGCAGCCGCCGAGGAGCTTCCTGCGAGTATTCTCCCTGAGCCTCATCCCCCGTCGGGCGGCGGCCGACCCGTCCGGGCGGTCTGCAGCGGCGCCAGGAGCATGGCAGCCGCCAGTCCGAGCGCCCCGCCGAGCAAGGTCTCCCAGGCCCGTGCTGCGAGCAGCCAGATCGAATGCTCGCCCGTGACCGCCAACGTCACGACGAGCGTGAAGGCGTACGCTCCGCAGGCGATATCGTATCGCTCGGGCAACGCCATCGCATAGATGATCATGGCAAGCGCCGCCGCGGCCCAGATCAGGAGCGGCGCATCGACGGCGATCGGGAGGCAGATGAGCCCCAGCGGGACACCGACTGCGGTGCCCATGATGCGGCGGCGCACCCGCTCGATCGTTCCGGTCGGCGAGCTGGTCACGACATACGCGCACGCCGTGATGGCCCAAGCGGATTCGGCAAGCCCGATCATGTCGTTGAGGGCAACGATGACGAGGGTGGAAGCCGCTGCCTGCAAGCCGGCAACGAGCTCCGGCGACAGGCCGTCCCGACCGCCGATGGAGGCGGGAGCCGAGGGGATCGGCGGCGGGCGTTCGGCCGGGCCGCTCAGAACGCGGGGGACGATCGCCGCAAGCGTTGCGACGGCGGCAGCAACCCCGACCATTGCGATATCCGCCTCGGTCAGGCCGGCGCCATAGGCGAGGAGCTGGCCGATGAAGACCTGCGAACCGATCCCGGCGCCCAGAATGCCGAAGCGCTTCAGATACCCGACCAGAAAGGCACCCGTCGCGAGCGTCAGCTCCGATCCCGCCTGGCCAACCCCCGTCAGCAATGAGCCCAGGAGGATGAAGACAGCCGCGCCCAGCGCTGCGGCAGTGCACAGAAGGAACAGATCTCGGCTGGATTCGGCTCTCGTGGAGCGGCCTTCGGAGACGCTCGCCCACAGTGCGAAGCCACCGGCCAGCACGCTAAGTGATGCGCCACCGGCGAGGCCGCGGTCGATCTCCGGCATGGCCCCCAGCATCGCCGCGACGCCGTATGCGGTGACCAGGCGCAGTCCCTTGATACGGCGATGCGTGCCCGGATCGATGCGGTTCAGCCATCCTGCAAGCGATGCCAGGAGTCCGGTGGCAATCCGGCGTGCACCGGCGGATGCAGCCTCGTGGTTCGATCGGCGGTGCTCGGCGGGAGCCACGTGCTTGTCGTCGTCCACGGCCGTCCCCTACGTCGCGTGGCACCGGGCTGGCCACATCACGCAATGGGAGTTCGAAACAATGGTCCGCCAGTGTCCGGAATGCCGGTCGGCTGCGCAATCGCTTTCGCCAGGTTCGCGCCATATGCGGTCATCACGTTGGTGTCCCGATACCGGGCATCGTCGAATTCGCAGGGCCCGGCCTTGGTTATGATAATTTGGCAAATGGCAATCACTCTATAGATATTCTCCCCGGAGAACGACATGATCGTAATATTTACTCGCGTTCTATTGTGCAGGTGCGGCAAACGGAAGTGACACCCAATACGGGATACCTGACGCGTATACTATCCACGGCTGGATTGGCCTTACCGATTCGGCTAAAAGTGCTGACTTCAGCGAATCCGCGGAGTAGATGGATGAACTGGCTGAACAACTACATTCGTCCGAAGCTCCGGGCCCTCGTCTCGTCCCGGCCGAAGACGCCGGACGATCTGTGGACGAAGTGCCCGAACTGCGAGGCGATGCTGTTCCATCGCGACCTGGAGGCCAACCTCCATGTCTGCCAGCATTGCGGCTTGCGGGCGGCAGCCGCGTCCCGCCTAGCCTGAACCAGCACCTCGAGCACCTCACCTTCGGCATCGACGGCTCGCCAGAGATACATCGGCTTGCCGCCGATCCGGACGAACATCTCGTCGAGGTGCCAGCGCCGGTGCGGCGCTGGCCGTTTCGCGCAGAGGCGCCGGGCGATGATCGGACCGAACCTGCTCACCCAGCGGCGGATCGTCTCGTACGTCACCTCGATGCCGCGCTCGGCGAGCAGGTCCTCGACGTCACGGTAGCTCAGGGTGAAGCGGAGATACATCCAGACGGCGCGCTGGATCACGTCGGATGGAAAGCGATCACCGGAATAGCAAGGCGGAGTCATGGCTACCGCTACGCTCACCGCTGGCGACCCGCAAGGCCGTGAACGTGACAAGCCCCTTCCCCGGTCGCCTGTTGCGCCCGGGCGAGGTCGTGCCGCGGGAGGTACTGGCCTTCGTCGCCGGTCAGCTCGATGTCGACCCCGATACGCTGGCAGCCTATGCCGTCCGCTCACCGACCCGGTATGACCAACTTGAGGCGCTACGGGCCACTTACGGGTTCCGGACTTTTACCCAACCCGATCAGCGGGAGATGGCCAAGTGGCTGCTGCCGGTGGCCCTGGCCACAACCAGCGGCGTGGCGCTCGCCAGCCTGCTGCTGCAGGAGTTGCGGCGTCGTGCCATCGCCGCCCCTGGACCCAGTGTCATCGAGCGCTTGGTGGCCGCCGCCCTGTTGCAAGCGGAGCGCCATGTGGAGCGGCAGGTCGACGCTGGTCTGTCCGGGCCGCAGCGGGATGCGCTGGAGTCTCTGCTGAAGATCCACCCCGACAGCCCACTCAGCACTCTGGCCTGGACGCGCCAGGTGCCGGGATCGGCTGGGCACCGCGCACTGGCCCGACTGATCGACCAGCTCACGCGGCTCCGAGCCTTGGCGATCGATCCCGTGATCATCGATGGCGTCAGGGCCGGATCACCGACCGCACCTTGCTCAACCAGTCCTTCCGCGCCTCCGGACTCAACCTGGTGATCGCGGCGATCGTCTACTGAAACACGGTCTACAAGGAGCGGACCGTCCGGCACCTCCGCTCGACGGGGATCCCAGCGCCCGATCAGTTGCTGACCCACGTCGCACCGCTGGGCTGGGAGCACATCAGCCTGACCGGCGACTACCTCTGGGAGCAGGCCGCCCAGACCCCGCTCGACTACTGGCCGCTCCGGCTCCAGGACGACATCCTCGCCGCCGTCGGCTGATCATGTTCTCGCTTTGTCCGGCGAAAGGTGCATTGGCGGTAAAACCTTGAGGTGCCCCCTACGTCGAAAACAATCGGGGATCCATCGTCGACTATTGTGATCGCCACCCGTATGGCGAGCCCATCGCCAGTAGCTTCGTCGAATCCGGCGCCAACTAGGTCGTCGCCAAGCGCTTCGTCAAGAAGCAGCAGATGGTCTGGTCGGACGCTGCCGCCCACGGCCTCCTTCAGATCCGCCCCGCCGTCCTCAACGGCGACCTGCGACACCACTTCGAACAATGGTACCCGTCTATGGCCGCCGATGTTGCCACGCACAGCAGGGCAGCCTAGCACCCGGTTTGGCACGGTCTCCGCCGCCGGCCGCCCGGGCGGGAGCGCGTCGATTCCGAACATATCGAAGGGTGCCGCGAAGCGGACATTCGTCGACCTGGCTGTCGATGGCCGTCGGATCGTCATCTATAGCGCTGCTCGAACCCATCGTCAGGCTAGGCTCTGGCGAGCAATCTAGCTCGGCGATTGCGCCTGTCTGCGCCAGGTGCCAGGCGGAACCCCGAATTCCCGCTTGAAGGCGCGGATGAACGCCGCCTCCGCCTCGTAGCCGACCTCGTAGGCGATCTGCGCGATCGGCTGGCGTCCGCCGCGCAGCTTGTCCTTGGCGACCTGCATGCGCCAGAAGGTGAGATAGCGTTTTGGCGGCATTCCCACGAGTGCCGTGAAGCGATCGGTGAAGGCCGAGCGGGAGAGCGCGACGTCCCTGGCCAGGCTTTCCGCCGTGCATGGGCGGTCGAGGTTGCTGTGCACCAAGGCCAGTGCCCGCCCGACGATCGGATCGCGAATGCCGGCGAGCCAGCCTCTCTGCTCGGCCGGAAGCGTCGCCGCATAGCTGCGCACCGCCTCCACGAACATCAACTCCGAAAGCCTCGACACGACCATCGACGAGCCGAGCTCTCCCTGCTGCAGGCCTTGAATGGCAAATCGCAGCGAGGATTCGATCCACTCGCTCGATCTCGCCAGGCCCATATCCACTTTCAGGATGCGGGGAAGCGTCGCGATCAGCGGGTTCCTGTCCTGGTCGCTGCCCAGGAATCCGCAGATGATGCGAGTGGTATCGCCCCCGCCGCCATGGGCGATCCGCAGCAGCCCTCCCGAGTCCCCGGGCTGGATGAGCTCATGGGCGTAGACCGGCCTCAGGCCGATGCAACTGCAGAGCAGATGCGGATCGTTGCGGGGTAGCAGCACCGTATCGCCGGCGCAGACTTCCACCGGATCCTGTCCGTCGACGCTCACGAGCATCCGGCCTTCCACGACATAGTGATAGGCGATCACCTGGAGCGGTTCGGCGAGGAACGGCTGGCAGTCCTCGGGATCAATCTTGGACATCACGCACCACGGTGCGGTGAAGCTGGCTTCGAGAAACATGCCCCCAGTCAGCCGCACCGCCCGCAGCACCTCTGACAGCGGGTCCGTGGCACCTTCCTGTCGGCCGGCGCCGGTCAGACGGCCAACTGATCCGGCGGGTTGGTCATTCACTCTGGGCGACCCGTGCTTCATCTTGGCGTCGCTGCTGTTGGGGCACCGCACCGCCTGCGGCGAAGCCGAGCGGCGGTCCCGCCTTCCGAACACGCGCAGGGGAAGATCATGAATGCCTCCACCCTGGCAGGGCGCTTGGCTGCGCCCGTCGACGACAGCAGTGTACACCGTGGCGCCGGCTGGATCACCGCGATTGCAGGCAAGATCGCCATTGTGATGACCCGGGAGACGCGGATCCAGCGCTCCGAGGCCTTGGCGCGGCTCGACGATCACATCCTGCGGGACATTGGCCTCACCCGAGCCGAGATCGCCCACGCTGCTCTCCTCGGGCGCGGAGCCGCCGACGCGCTCCGCCTCCGACCTTCCGAAGCAATCAAGGAATGGTAATCATGACCAAGTACAGATCCGACCCGCCCCAGCTGCAGGGCGGCCTGTTCCTCACCGATGGCGGCATAGAGACCACGCTGATCTTTCACGAAGGACTCGATCTGCCCTATTTCGCCGCCTTCCACATCCTAAGGGACGATAGCGGCCGGGCGGCGCTGCGCAGGTACTATGCGCGGTACATCGAGATCGCACGGAGGGAAGATGCCGGCTTCATCCTGGAAAGCCCAACCTGGCGTGCGAGCTCGGACTGGGGCCGCAAACTCGGCTACTCCGAGGAGGAACTGGCCAGGGCCAACCGCGACTCGATCGCGCTGATGCGGGAGCTGCGCGATGAGTTCGAGACCGGGCTGACGCCGATCGTCATCAGCGGCTGCGTCGGCCCGCGCGGCGACGGCTACGATCCGGGCCAGGTGATGCGGCCGGAGGAGGCGGCGGCCTATCACGGGAGCCAGATCCGCACGTTCGGCGAGGCCGGGGTCGACATGGTCACGGCCATCACCATGACCAATGCGAACGAGGCCATCGGTGTGACCCGCGCCGCGCGAGAGGCGGGCGTGCCCGTGGCCGTCTCCTTCACCCTCGAGACCGACGGCAGACTGCCGACGGGCCAGGACCTGAAGGAGGCGATCGAGGAGGTGGACGAAGCGACCTCCGGCGGGCCGATCTACTACATGATCAACTGCGCCCATCCGACCCATTTCGCAGCAGTGCTCATCGTCCTCGACGCCTGGGTCGAACGCGTGCGGGGCGTTCGCGCGAACGCGTCCCGGCGCAGCCATCAGGAGCTCGATGGAGCGCCCGATCTCGACGATGGGGATCCGGTGGAACTCGGCCGCCAATACGGCGACCTGCTGAAGCGTCATCCACAGATCAACGTCCTCGGCGGCTGCTGCGGCACCGACCATCGCCATGTCGAGCAGATCGGCATGGCATGCAAACTTGTCGCTTGAGTCTGCGGTAAAGGTCGTTGAGGCGCCGTATCCGGCCATAGCTGCGGCGCATCGATACCGGACATCGCTCAATCCCTGAATTTGGCCCTTCTCGTTCAGCCCGAACCCCGGAGCGCGCCCGAAAGCAGCCGTCCTAGGCGGCTCTACGAAGCGGACATGACCGGACGCGACCCGGAGCGGACCTCACGGTTCGGCTGACCAATGGATTGTATGTACGCGCCGGCCGATGAGGAATTACTGACTTCCTGATGGGGCGCATAAATCGTGAGAATTCATTATGGAAAATCTTAACACATCTAAGGTATTCCAGATGCCGAGAAAGCTGTTTTGGCAGGATCCGCTTCGTCTCGTGGCGGTAATCGGTTTTTCAGCTGGTTTTGCCGGATCGATGCTGGAGAAGCAGTATCCGATGGCATTTGATTTCGGGCCGATCGGCTGGGTGGTGGGCATTGCCGCAGCTATCGCAATCCGGATTCGAAAGAAAAGCGGCCGCGGTTAGATGGGCCGCTTTCCGCGGTCAGCCGGGCCGACGGGAGGCTACCCGATAGCGGCCATCGACCTTAGCTCCGGAAAGCGGACCTGACCCGATTCGGCCCTTCCTACCCGGTGCGCTTCCAGCTCTAATCGGCCAGCAGCTTGCCGGTGAAGTTCCCCTGCCACAGGCTGGAGTGTCGGCGGTAGCCGCGGGCCGTGCGCGCGTCCTTCCAGCGGCCGTGCTGCATTGCCGCCTCGAGCGGCACGCCCTTGCGGTCGGCGGCGGTCATCATCCCGGCGCGCAGGCTGTGGGCGGAGAACTCCGCGGATCCGAGCCCGGTGCCGGCGATCACCCGCTTGACCAGGCGGGCGACGGTCTTGGTGTCGATCGGCTGCAGCCGGCCGTCGACGCCATAGGTCAGATGGCCACCGCGGTCGATCCGGCAGAACAGCGGCCCGGGCGTGTCGCCCCGCGCCGCGAGCCAGGCCGAGACCGCGGTTACGGCGCAGAGCGGCGATGCCGGCACCGCCTGGACACCGACCTCCTCCCCTCGCCGCTCCTGGTCGGTCTTGGAGCCGGCGACGAACAGCACCAGACCGTCGGACGTGAAGCTGATGTCCCGCAGGTCGAAGCCGGCCAGCTCGGAGCGGCGGAAGCCGCCGGCGAAGCCGGTCAGCAGCAGCGCCCGGTCGCGCAGGCGCCGCTTCGGGTCGGGTGCTGTCTCCGGATCGAGCAGCAGCAGGACCGCGCGCAGATTCTCCTCGAGCAGCGCCGCCTTCTTCGCCGGCCGGGCGCCCTTGGTCCGGCGCAGGCCGGCCAGGAACTCCGGGAAATACCCGTCGTCGAGATGGATCGGTCGGCCGAGCCGGCGGCGAATCGCCAGGACGGCGGCCCGGCGCAGCTCGATCGTCGACAGCGACCGGGTCTCGGACAGGGCGGTGAGGTGCATCGCCAGCCAGGAGGCGTCCGCGATGGCCGGGTCGAGGTCGAAGCCGAGGCACCAGCTGGTCCATTGCTGCCAGGCGGTGGCGTAGGCGCGTCGGGTGTTGGCCGAGAGTGAGGCCTCGACCAGCTCGTCCGCCCGCTGCGCGAGCCGGCGGATTTCGGCGCGCTGGAGGTCGGTCAGGCGCGCCCCATCCGCGTCCGGCAGCATCGCCGTCGGGCGCGGCGCGTCGGCCGCCAGTGCGGCCTCCCCTCCTCCACCGATCGTCTCGTCGTTCATGGCGCGTCCACCAATGCCAGGTGCCTGGCATCCGCCGTCGCCAGGCGGCCGCGAACGGCCAGCAGATGCGCCTCGATCGCCGCGGCCGCGTCGGCGGCGGCGAGATGGGTGGTGTCGAGGTCAAGCCGCTCGGGCACGTCGGGCTTCAGCAGCCGGTCGGATCGGATCATCGCTGCCAGCACGTTCGGGTCCGTCAACTTGCGTCCCTGGCGCTCGAGCCTCTGGACCCGGGAGCACAGCACGACGTCGTCGGCCTCGAGCACCACCGGGATCAGCGGCACGCCCCGCGTCTCCGCCAGGGCGACGACATGGCGCCAGGCCTCGCGCTCGCGCGCAGCGCCGAGGCACAGGGCGTTGGTCATGACAAAGGTCTCCGATCGCGGCCGGCCAGCCAGCACCTGGTAGGCGGCGGCGCGCACCGCCTCGTAGAGCGGCCAGCGCGCCGGGTCATCGATGCCGGTGCAGCGGATGGCGACGTCGTGCAGCAGGTGGTTGTCGATCAGGCGGGCCTGCAGCCGCGGCGCCAGCAGGCGCGCGACGGTGAGCTTTCCGACCCCGGGCCAGCCGTTGAGGTGCACGATCACCCTCCCCTCCCCCGCTCATGGGACCGCCGGCGCGAGCGCCGTCGACCACAACACCTCGACAGGGCGGAACCGGATGAGGGAGATCTTGTGCAGCACCGCCGGCCGCGGCCGCCAGGCCGCGATCGCGTTGCCGACCGCCGTGGGCACGGCGGCCAGGCCCAGGCCTTCACCGAGCGTGACATGGGGCACCCAGTTCTCCGACAGGTAATGCGCCCAGCAGCGCGGGCCGGACGCCCAGGTCGCCTGGTGGTAGGCACGGTGCAGGGCCAGCAGCTCGGCCGAGACCACGGGCGCCGCAAACAGGACGGAGGGCGGCCCCGGGAACAGGCCCAGGCTCGCCAGCTGGACGGCGATCGCCGGCTGCGCCTCGGCGAAGCGCTGCAGCGGCACGGTGATGGCTGCCGGGACCAGGCGGTCATAGACGGCGAGCGTGAGATGCGGCGCGATCCCGGCCCGTCGCGGTGTCATTGCCTCGGGATCGGCCCGCTCGACGGCGTCGATCAGCGGCGCCAGGGCGCCGGCGCCATGCGGATCGAGATCGAGGGTGACGGCGAACGGCACGAAGCCTCCGGGGCGGGCGACCGGACGAGTCTACCCGCCTCGGGGACCCGGCGGAAGCCCCAATGCCCGATAAGCCCCCTTATCGCCCAACGTTTTCAAGCAGTTGGGACGTGCGCAGCGGTGAAGGGTTTCGGACGCCGGCCCTCAGCGCCGGCGGATAGGTCTCGACGGGCCGGCATCCGAAACCCTTCACCTTTGCGGACCTTCGTTCGACCTTCTGGCTCCCGCAAGTGGACCTTTCTGGGCCGCCACTGCAGAGCCGATTGCTCGAGGCCAGAGGTAAGAGCGGCAATGCCGCGGCGGCACGGCGGGTGATTGCCGATTACGGCCACTCGCCGCAGCGGGACGATCGCGCCGGCCCCGGCCGCGACTGTCTCGAGAATGCTGAACCCGCCCTCCGTTCTGGAAGGCGGGCTCCCTTCATTGCGGCGTTCAGTGCCGCGGATCGTCGGTTCAGGCGGCTTTCTTGTTGAGGCCGCGATCGCCCAGCTGGGTGAGAAGCTGATCGGTCCTGGTCTCTTCCTGCAGCGTCTGGTCCAGCAGCTTCGCCGCCTCCGGCAGGCCCAGCGTCGTCGCCCAGGTCTTCAGCGTGCCGTAGCGCGCCATCTCATAATGCTCAACGGCCTGTGCGCCGGCCACGAGACCGGCATCGAGCGCCACGGCCCCCTTGAACTCTTCCATGATCTCCTTGCCCTCGTCGAGGATGCCGAGGATCGCCTCGCAGGGCTTGCCCTGCGGCCGCTTGCCGATCAGCTCGAACACCTTCTCCAGGCGCTCGATCTGGCCTTCGGTCTCGGTGAGATGCTTTTGGAAGGCCGCGGTCAGCTCCGGTGCCTGGGCGGCCTTCGCCATCTTGGGCAAGGCTTTCAGGATCTGCTTCTCGGCGTAGTAGATGTCCTTGAGGGTGTCGTGGAACAGGTCGTTGAGGGTTTTTTCATTCGTCGCCATGGGGATACCTCGTGTTTGAAGGTCTGATTGCGTGATCGAAACGGGTTGAACGGGTTGGTGGATCGGTCCGGCCACAGTAGAAACACGATCTGCCCGAGATGGTTCCGATAGATCGAAATAATAAGTGTCGATTCGCGTTTTAAATATTTTATCATTTGTTATTTTGAGTAGGATTTTATTTTCAATATGACCAAGAGTCGTTTTTATAATTCAGATGATTCTTGGATTCTTTTTGCCGAGACGGAACCCGTGCTCGATTGCGCCGTTATCATGCCGACACCCAGCAAGGAGCAAGGCCATGGAACATCGCGAAGAGACGACGACCCTGATCTCGGGCGACAAGGTGTCCGGTACGGACGTCTACAACACTGCCGGCGACAGCCTGGGTGAGGTGCACGACGTCATGATCGACAAGGCCTCGGGCCGCGTCACCTATGCCGTGATGTCGTTCGGCGGCTTTCTCGGCATCGGCCAGAAGTATCATCCGCTGCCCTGGTCCTCGCTGACCTACGACACCGACCAGGCCGGGTATGTCGTGAACCTGTCCCGCGAACAGCTCGAAGGCGCGCCGGTCTTCGCCGACGATTCCGAGCCGCAATGGACGCGGGAATACGAGCAGGGCATCCATGACCATTATGGCGTCAAGCCGTATTGGGACGGCATGCCGCCGCGCTGATCGGCCTGCAGAACGGCCATTCAAAAGGACCCCGGCTTCGGCCGGGGTTTTTTTACGTCCGGCCGATTGCGTTCATCGGCGCACACGCCATATACCATCCATCTGGATGGTGTATGGATGGTTATCATGGCTGACTCAGTGCGGGACCTTCGGCCAAAAGCGACCGACAGCGAGAAGATCACGATCAATCTCGGTTATGTCGATCTCGGCCATATCGACCTGCTGGTGCGGGAGGGCTTCTATTCCAACCGGACTGACCTGATCCGCACGGCCATCCGCAACCAGCTGGAACGGCATGGCGACGCCATCCAGCAATCCGTTGCCCATCATCGCCTCGACCTCGGCCTTCGCCACTTCGACCGGCGAGAGCTGGAAGCCGTCCGGCTCGCCGGCAAGACCCTGCACATCCAGGTCCTGGGGCTGGCCGTCATCGCCGACGACGTCACGCCCGAGCTGGCCCGCGAAACCATCGCCTCGCTTCACGTGCTGGGCGCGCTGCAGGCCAGCGCCGCGGTCAAGGCCGCCCTCAGCGACCGCATCCGCTGACGAAGCGGCGGCAGGCCTCGAACAGACTATTCCCAATCTCGGCCGATCTGGGCGGGCCATGCTCCCGGCCTGGCGGATTTCCGGCACACAGGACAGGTGTCATGATCGCACGCCCGAAGATCGACATGCAGGAGGCGACCCGCCTCACCCGCGCCGGACGGCTCGGCGAGGCCATGGCGCTTTTGCGCGGGGCTCTCGCCTCAGGGCCGTCGCCTTCGCGACCAGCAACGCCAGAGGCCAGCCCCGCCGAGAAACCCGGACCCGACAGGGGCGCCTTTGTCGACATGGTGCCGCCATCCCCGGGAACCGGCGAGACCTGGACATCGCCCGGCCCCGGCGGTCCCGACGCCGTGCCGGCCGGCCGGTCGCAGGCCCGCGAGGCGTTCCACGGGTTCCTCGATCGCCTTCGGCGGCCCCACGCCCCTGCCGGTGACACCGTCATCCCCGGCCGTCCCGATGACGCTGGGCCGGCTCCGGTGCCTGGCGGCGCACGGTTCGACGAATGCGCCTACACCGAACAAGCGGGCCGGCGGACATATAAGCTGTACATCCCCGGTGGCCGTGCCGGGCAGGCGCTGCCGCTGGTGGTGATGCTGCATGGGTGCACCCAGTCGCCGGACGACTTCGCCGCCGGCACGCGGATGAATGAGCTGGCCGAGGAACAGGGCTTCCTCGTCGCCTATCCCGAGCAGACTCGTTCGGCCAATGCTTCCCGCTGCTGGAACTGGTTCAACCCGGGCGATCAGCGGCGCGACGGCGGCGAACCGGCGCTGATCGCCGGCATCACCCGCCAGATCATGCGCGATCACCCGGTCGATCCGGGACAGGTGTATGTCGCCGGCCTGTCGGCCGGCGGCGCCGCCGCGGCGATCATGGGGGCTGCCTACCCCGATCTCTATGCCGCCGTCGGCGTGCATTCGGGATTGGCCTGCGGGGCCGCCAGCGACATGGTGTCGGCCTTCACGGCGATGCGGCAGGGCATGCCATCGGCGTCGGCAGGGCCACGGCGGTCCGGCATCGTTCCGACCATCGTGTTCCATGGCGATCGCGACACGACCGTCAACCCGGTCAATGGCGACCAGGTTCTGGCCCAGGCCGCAGCCGGGTCCAAGCTGCTCCGCACCACGGTCAGCCGTGGGAGCGCCCCGGGTGGTATCGGCTATACCTGCACGGTTCGGACGGACGACGACGGCCGCCCGATGTCGGAGCACTGGCTGCTTCACGGCGCCGGCCATGCCTGGTCGGGCGGCAGCCCGGCCGGGTCCTATACCGAGCCGCGCGGGCCGGATGCCAGCCGCGAGATGATGCGCTTCTTCCGGCAGCAGCCATCGCCGAAGCCCCATAAGAGCGGGAGCCGATACCAATGAGCGGAGAGCACTGCCTGGGTGAGAGATCCTGGCGGTCGGGGATGAACCGCTTGTCGCCGTGATCGTCAATGGATGTCCGGTATTGGGGGCGCAGGCGCAGCGGCCGCTTGTGACGCGAACCGGATGCATCTGGAGAGCTGCCCCGAGTCCGGTAATCACCCTTGAACGAACCCGCTTTCGCGGGAGGACGAGCGTCGCAGCCGGACCATTATTGGCGATGGTAGTGGGTGGGTGAGCGGTAAGGCGTGACGACCAGGGCATCCGATCCCGAGCATCGAAGGTCCAGCAACCTTCGGCTCGAGAGAGGAGCACCCCGATGACCATCCATCCGTCACATCGTCCCGTCAGCGCGCTCCGCGAGCGCATGATCGAGGACATGAGGGTGCGCGGCTTCACCGAGAAGACCCGCAGCGACTATGTTCGGCACGTCCGTTCGTTCGCGGCCTTCATCGGCCGGTCGCCGGACACGGCGACGGCGGAGGACCTGCGCCGTTTCCAGTTGCACCAGACGCAGACCGGCGTGCAGCCGCCGAGCGTCAACAGCGCGGTCTCGGCCCTGCGCTTCTTTTTCACCGTGACGCTGGATCGGCCGGACTTGGCCCGGCGGCTCACCGTGGTGCGCGAGCCGCGCCGGCTGCCGGCCGTGCTGAGCGTCGAGGAGGTCACGCTGCTGCTCCAGGCGTCGCCGGGGCCGAAGTACAAGGCGGCGCTCGCCACCGCCTACGGCGCCGGGCTGCGCGTCTCCGAGGTGGTCGCGCTCAAGGTCGGCGACATCGATTCCGAGCGCATGCTGCTGCGGGTCGAGCAGGGCAAGGGCCGCAAGGACCGCCACGCCATGCTGTCGCCGCAGCGGCTCGAGCTGCTGCGCGCCTGGTGGCGGGAGGGGCGGCGCTTGGGCGTTCTGCTGCCGCGGGGCTGGCTGTTTCCGGGCCGCAACCCGGTCGAGCCGCTGTCGACCCGTCAGCTCAACCGTGCCGTCCATGCCGCCGCCGAGGTCGCCGGGATCAAGAAGCGGGTGTCGCCGCACACGCTGCGGCACAGCTTCGCCACCCACCTGCTGGAACAGGACACCGACATCCGCGTCATCCAAGTGCTGCTCGGCCACGCCAAGCTCGACACCACGGCCCTCGACACCCGCGTCGCCAACATCACGATCCGCAGCGTGACCAGCCCGCTCGACCGGCTTGCGCCGCTGCCCGCAGGGAGGCCGAGACCCGGAGCCTAGCCCGGCGGCGGTGCGCCGCCCGAAGCTGGAGGTCGCAGACATCTTCCATCACCATGCGGCCGCCTGGCGCCGAGCCAATGCCGGGCATGTGAGCCTCGGCCAGCTCAAGGTGATGTCGGCCATCGAATGCTGCCGCTCGGCCGCCCTCGGCGGTCATGTCGAGCACTGCGAGGATTGCGGCCACAGCCGGATCGCCGACAACTCGTGCCGCAACCGCCATTGTCCCAAGTGCCAGGGCGCCCATGCAACCGGCCGGCTGGCGTTCTTCGGCGAACTCGATGGCTTGCGTGACCGGCAGGCCTTCGCCGCGCACCTCGCGCCGCTCGGCAGGAAGAACTGGTTCGTCTACGCCAAGCCGCCCTTCGCCGGGCCCGAGGCGGTGCTCGCCTATCTCGCCCGCTACACCCACCGCGTCGCCATCTCCAACAGCCGCCTGGTCGGCCTCGACGAGCGCGGCGTCACCTTCCGCGACAAGGATTACCGCCGCAACGGCCGGGAGCGGCTTCGCACGATGACGCTGGCGCCCGACGAGTTCATCAGGCGCTTCCTGCTCCATGTTCTGCCCAAGGGGTTCCACCGCATCCGTCACTACGGATTGCTCGCCAGCGCCACCTGCAAGGCCAACATCGCGCGGGCCAAAGAACTGATCGCCGCGCCCCCGATCTCGATCGATCCGGCAACCCAGCATGACGACGCGGACATGGCCGCCGGCGTCGCGGCCGACCATCGCCCGCCATGCCCCTGTTGCGGCGGCCGCATGATCATCGTCGAGAGCTTCAGGCGCGGCAACGCACCCCGCGGCCCACCATCGCCCCGAGCCGGGGGCAGGGCCGCGATGCCATGACGCCCACTGCCTCATCGCACCAGCCGCCTGCCGGGGGACCTTGCTTCCGCCGTCGCATCGCTGTCGCCCCGGCGCCTCCGAAGGCGCGGGCGACGCCGTCGATCATGCCAGGACAACCCCGCCGACGGCCGTCGCGACGACAAACTCCCGACCGCTATCGTCGTGCCGCCATCGATACCCGCCAGCGCATTCCTCACGCACCCCGCCGCCGCCATCAAATCCCCATAGACCGCTGATCCCCACCCGGCCGCCGCGGGGTCCTTCCTGGGAGGGTTTCGGACGCCGGCCCTCAGCGCCGGCGGATAGGTCTCGACGGGCCGGCATCCGAAACCCTTCACCTAACCCTTCACCTATGCGGTCATCGCGTCGGCGCCCCGACACCAGACATTCGTACGAACCCGCAGCACCCCGCTCTCTCCCAGTCAGCCCCGGCCTCAGAGCGCTCCTGAAAGCCGCCAAGGCAACCGGCTCGACAGAGCGGACATGGTCGCATGTGGCTCGTCGGCCGCCAAATCCACCGCGTGCGCTGTCGGGCGGGGGGGGATGGAACAACCGGTCAATGGCGTCAGTGCGAGCCCAGGATAATGCTGCACAGATCTCCGCGCCGGAAGCTCGGGTCCTTGAACGCGAGGATGTCGTCGTTGAAGGTGCCGAACGTGCTGTCGGGCCGATGCTTCATGCCCTGATAGAACGCCTCGATCATCTCGTGCTTGAAATCGCTGCCGCGGGGGTAGGCCGCGATCACCGCCTCGCGCTGCTCTGCCGTCAGGTCGTGATATCCGCGGCCGAGGACATCCATCGCCGCGCCCGCCTGCACCAGGGCAATCTCTGGATGCATGTGCTCAGGGATGCCCGGAGTGGTGTGAAGGGCAACGGCGGCCCAGACCCTTTCGACTTCGGCTTCGCGGATGCCGTGGCCCCGCAGGAACTCGCGGGCAGCGTTCGCACCGTCGACTTCGAATCGAAGCTGACTGTCCCGATACCGCGCGGTCAGGCCGATATCGTGAAACATGGCTGCGACGTAGAGCAGCTCCGGGTCGAACGCCAGGCCCTTCCGCTTCCCGGCCAGGGCACCCCAGAAATAGACCCGGGTGGAATGGTGGAACAGCAGGTCGCTCTCGGTGTCGCGAACCAGCTGTGTCGCCTCGCGCGCCATTCTGCTGGCGGGAATCCCGACGCCGGCAATCGGGTTCGGTATCGCCACTTCGTCCTCCATTGGCGGGGCTGCCGATGCGCGATCGCGCGGCGGTTGCTTCCGCTGGTGATCGTGGCGGAAAGATGCGCAGCGCCCCCCTGCCGAAACAGGACCAAGACCGGCGTTTCCGACTGCACCATGGGGCGACGGCCCTGCCCGCCCCCGCGGGCGAGGCCGGCTTGTCAGGTGAAGCGGTCGATGACCTCACGGAGCCGGTCGCATGCCCTATCGAGCTGCCGCTGCGGCGCCGTCGCGATGCCCAGCGCAAGTCCCGATCGTGCGGAGGCCGGCGAGGCATACCAGAGCGACAACGGGACGGGCGCCAAACCGAAAACCCGCGCTGCCTTGGCGATGGCCAGGTCCGGCGCGCCGTCCGGAAGCCACAGCAGCGCGGCCAGCCCGGCGATGGTGACGCCATCGGCGCGCGGCTGCAGGCATTTCAGCAACGCGTCCCGCTGGGCGGAGTAGACGCGCTTGGTGCGGCGGAGATGCCGCATATAGTGCCCTTCCCGCATGAACGCCGCGGTCGCGAGCTGCAGCGACGGCCCCGGCGCCGGGGCGAGGCTGGCGGCGGCCTCGGCAAACCGGAACGCCAGCGCCGGCGGGGCGACGAGAAAGCCCAGGCGCAGCGTCGGGCTGAGGGTCTTGCTGAAGGAGCCGATGTGGATGACCCGCCCGGCGCGGTCGAGCGAGGCGAGCGCCGGCGTGGCCCGCCCCTTCAGCTGCAGCTCGCTCAGATAGTCGTCCTCGATCACCCAGGCACCCGCCTGGGCGGCCCAGTCGAGGAGACGCAGGCGCCTGGCCAGCGACAGCGTCGACCCGAGCGGCGCCTGCTGGCCCGGGGTTACGACCGCCACTACCGCGTCCGAGGCATGCTGCAGGCCGTGGTCGACATCGATGCCGTCATCATCGACCGGGACCGGCACGAGCGACAGCCGCGCGAGCTCCAGGCCCCGCCGGGTGAAGAAGAAGCCGGGATCCTCCATCCAAGCCTTCCGTCCCTCGACGCCAAGCACGCGGAGCGCCAGGCCGAGGCCGCCGCTGAAGCCACCGGTGATGATGATCTGGGAGGGCGAGCACTCGATCCCGCGGGCGATGGCGAGATAGGCGGCGATTTCCCGCCGCAGCTCCAGCTCTCCCCGCGGATCGGGATACATGGCCGGCGCGCCCGACTCCGCGCGGACGGCATGTGCGCGGATCCGGGCGAAGAGCTTGGCGGGAAAGGTCGACTGGGCTGGCACGCCCATCTGGAAGACCGCCGGTCCGGCGGTGAGCTCCCGGTACATCTCCATGAACGATCCGGGGTCGGGCGGCGCGTCCTGGCGGACGGCAAGGGGCGGCCGGTCCGCCACATGGGTTCCGGCGGCGCGGGAAGCGACGATCAACTGGGCGGCGGACAGCTTCTCATAGGCCGATCGCACCGTGCCCCGCGCCACGCCGAGTTGCGCCGCGAGGTCGATCCAGGAGGGCAGGCGCGCCCCGGGCGTCAGCGCGCCGTTCTCGATCGCGGCGCTGATGCCCTTGCGGATCTGCTCGGCCAGCGGCGTCTTGGCGGAGCGGTCGAGGTCCAGCGGGAGGAGCTTGGTCATGCCCCGTGGTACACGACTTTTGTCGGTTCCTGGTGCTAATCTTTGAACCATCGAACGGTCAATTAGACGGTCGAAGGAGAACGATCGCCATGACCATGAAATCCGTTATCGCCGCAGCTTTCATCGCCATCGCAACGCCGGCTGCAGCCCATGTTCCGGGCGAGACCGTCACGCCGAATTTCGAGCATGCGATCCCAAACATTCCGGGCAAGTCGCTGATCGCCGTCGTTGTCGACTATCCGCCGGGCGCGGCTTCACCCTCGCACAGCCATGCGAAATCGGCGTTCATCTACGCCTACATCGTCTCGGGTGCCATTGAATCGCAGGTGAACGACGGACCCAAGCGGGTCTACCGTGCGGGCGAGAGCTTCTACGAGGCACCCGGATCCCGCCATATCGTCAGCCGGAATGCGAGCGCGACCGAGCCCGCGCGGCTGCTGGCGGTGTTCGTCGTCGATTCCGACCACGACGCCCTGACCACACCGGTCCATTGACCATCTCCCGATGCGATCTCCCGAGCATCGCCGCGCACCGCCAAGGAAACTCCCTATGATCTCCACCGCATCCCCCGCATCGCTGCCCCGCACCATCAAGGCCGCGCGGGTCCACCGCTTCGGCCCGCCCGAGGCGATCGTGCTCGAGGACATCGAGCGGCCCGAGCCGGGCGAAGGCGAAGTGCTGGTCCGCATCGCCGCGGCCGGCGTTGGCCCTTGGGACGCCTGGATTCGGGCCGGCAAAAGTGTCTTGCCGCAGCCCTTGCCGCTGACCCTCGGCTCCGATCTTTCCGGCACGGTCGCGGCGGTCGGCCCTGGCATCACCGGCTTTGCCCCAGGCGACGACGTGTTCGGCGTGACCAACACCCGGTTCACGGACGCCTATGCCGAATACGCCATCGCCGCCGCCGGCATGATCGCCCGCAAGCCTGCCCGGATCGGCCATGTCGACGCCGCCTCCCTGCCGGTGGTGGCGGTCACCGCCTGGCAGGCGTTGTTCGGGCAGGCACAGGTCGGCCGGGGCCAAACCGTGCTCATCCTCGGCGGTGCCGGCAGCGTCGGCGCTTGTGCGGTGCAGATCGCCCACCGCGCCGGGCCCCGGGTGATCGCCACCGCCAGCACCGGCGACCTCGCTTATGTCCGCAGCCTGGGCGCCGACGAGGTGGTGGACCGTAAGGAGCGCCTCGAGGTCCAGGTCGGGCCAGTCGACGCCGTGGTCGACCTCGTCGGCGGCGAAGCGCAGGCCGCCTCCTTCGCGGTGCTCAAGCGCGGCGGCGTCCTGGTCTCGGCGGTGTCGGAGCCGGATCAGGCGGAAGCGGCGGGCCGCGGCGTGAAGGCGGGCTTCTTCCTGGTCCAGGTGAACACCGCGGACCTGGAACGGATCGCCGCCATGGTCGAGGCCGGGGAACTGGTCACCCGGATCGGTACGGTCCTGCCACTGGCCGAAGCGCGGACCGCGCACGAGATGCTTGACGGCGCCCGGCCGCATCCCTCTGGCAAGATCGTGCTGCGCATCGGCTCATAAGCAGCAGGGGGCAGGGCTGTGACCAGCGCGGACGGGACGCGCCATCTGCGGTCATTGGCGCGGCGCCCTGATTGCGGACATCAGCCAAACCCGCGGGGTCCCACCGCTTTCCGCCGATCGAACTGAAACAGGGCGCCCGAGACCAGTCATCGCGGGCGGGTCCCGAACCGGTCATGACCGGACACGACCCCTTGGCGGTCATGGGACGCAGCGAGCTCATGCTTTTTGTCTGGTCTGCCGGCTCGTTGCGGACGATCGCTGATCCCGTTGGCTCCGCGATGGGCAACAATAGACTGCGAAATACTATCTCGTTCAAGCGATAGCACTTGATAGTTCGCGCACCCCGCGGACCAAACCGTCTATGAGAACTCTTAGCTTAGCCGGCAAAGCCTTTGTACGCGGCCAAAGGATGTTGATCGGCACCTCACCGCCTGACATCCCATCCAGGACGGTCAGCAGCTTTCCATCACGAATGTCGTCTCGAACCAACCAGAATGGAAGCTGCGCCAAGCCGTGTCCTTCGCTCACTGCCATATGCACGGCTTCGAAGTCTTGAAATTCATGTTTAACGGAAACAATATGCCGCGCAATAGAGCCGTCCGGTTGTTTGAGTAACCAGGCAATTCGATTATCTCGACGTCGGCCGACAATGCAGTCCTGATGTCCAAGATCGTCCAAGGACCGGGGAACGCCTTTCTTCGCGAGATAACCAGGTGATCCAACGATCGCCATGTGCTGGACCCCGATCTGGTGAACGAGCAAGTCAGCCGAGTCGTCAAGATTGCCGATACGCACCGCGAGGTCGATGTTCTCGCCGATAAGGTCGACCCGCCGGTCTGTGAAACTCACGTTGAAATGCAGTGCCGGATAGCGTTCAGCCACCTCGAGCAGCACAGGCATGATGTACAGCCGGCCGAACGCTGTCGGCAGATCGATCCGCACTTCGCCACTTGGTGTATCCCGAGCGAGCATGAGTTCGCTCTCGCCCCGATCGAGTTCAGCGAGTGCTGCGACACAATGTTCGAGCCAAGCCTCGCCAGCCGGCGTCAACACCAAACGACGTGTCGTTCGATGCAGCAACTTGGAGCCCAATCGGGCCTCTAGTCGCGACACCGCCCGTCCGACAGCGGACTTGGTCATGCCAAGCTCCGCAGCCACGGCGGTGAAACTGCCCAATCGCGTCACAGCGACGAATTCCGCAATGCCATCGAAACGATTTTCCATCTGCGCTTTGTAGCTCCAGACGCACCAGTGAGTCGATCCCAGGCCACCTAATAACCATCCATTATGACATTAGGTACGATGGAGCACCAATTCTCCAACGGAGCTTGCTCATGCCGTCTCTATTCGACTCCTACGTTTTGGGCCCTGTCCACCTCAAGAACCGCATCGTCTTGCCGCCTATGACTCGCACGCGAACGTCCGAGGGCGATCTCCCGACCGATGGTGACGTCCCGAACGAGCTGATGGCCACCTATTACGGCCAGCGGGCCGGTGCCGGCCTGATCATTACCGAGGCCACCGACGTCGATCCGTCCGGCCACGGCTATGCGAGAACACCGGGAATCCACTCGGAAGCCCAAATGCGGGGCTGGCGTCTGGTGACCGCGGAGGTTCACCGTCATGGCGGCACCGCCTTCACGCAGTTGTGGCACGTCGGCAGGTTGGCCCATTCGTCGCTTCTGCCGAACCGCCAGGCCCCGATGGGCGATCGCGGTAGGGACGCCCATTGCTGAGCGCCCCCCGCACAGATCCGTACGTGCCCGATTAAGGCATACGGCTCCTACCTTGGGTGTTTGACGGCGAAGCGCAGTTGTGGCCAGGGATGTAGGACTCGCGGTTTGGGGAGCCAGTCATTGGCCAGCCGCGTCATCCGCGTCCAGGTCATGCTGTCCTTCTGGCTGCGCCGCCGAAGCGTTCGCCGCCAGAGTTCGGTGACGAAGAAGCGGAACGTGACCAGCGCCTGACTGTTGGTCGGCACGGCGTGATAGTTGAAGTAGCCTTTGACGACCTGCCCCAGCCATCTGCCCTGATCGGGGATGGGCTGGTGCATGCGTTGCCGCAGTTCCTGTTTGATGGCTTGCAGCTTCGCCCGCATGCGATCGCGCCGGGTCTTGCGCTTGACCAGGAACTTGCCCGCCCGCGATCGCCCGCAGATGAAGGTGAAGCCCAGGAAGTCGAAGGTTTCCGGTTTGCCGAGCCCGCGCCGCTCGCGGTCGGCCGCCGCATGGCGGCCGAACTCGATCAGGCGGGTCTTGTCCGGATGCACCGACAACGCAAACGCCTCGAACCGCTCGCGCATCGCCTCCAGGAAGCGCCGGGCGTCCGCCTCGTGCTCGAAGCCGACGACGATGTCGTCGGCGTAGCGCACGATGATGACGTTGCCCGTGGCCTCTCGCCGTCGCCAGCGATGGGCCCACAAGTCGAAGACATAGTGCAGGTAGACGTTGGCCAGGAGCGGTGAGATCACCGACCCTTGTCCCGTCCCCTGGTCACTGGCTGTCACGACCCCGTCTTCAAGAATGCCCGCCCTGAGCCATTTGCGGATCAGGCGGAGGACGCGCGGGTCGCCGATCCGGTGCTCCAGGAAGCGGACAAGCCAGGGCTGGCTCACCGTGTCGAAGAAGCTGCGGATATCGGCGTCCAGGATGAAGTTCACCTTGGTGCTGGTGATCCCGACCACGAGCGCATCCAGCGCATCATGCGCCCCGCGCCCGGGTCGGAACCCATACGAGAACCCGAGGAAGTCTTCCTCATAGATCGCATTCAGCACCGCGGCCGTCGCCCGTTGGACGATCTTGTCCTCCAGGGCGGCAACCGCCAGCGGCCGCTGCCGGCCGTCCGGCTTGGGAATGAAGACCCGCCGGCTCGGCAGCGCCCGATACGCGCCCCGCTGGACCCGGGCGTGCAGGTCTGCGAGCTTGCGCTCCAGATCTGCCTCATAGTCCTGCCATGTCAGCCCGTCGACGCCGGGAGCGGCATTCTTCTTCAGATCGAAGAACGCCTCCTCGAGCAGGGCCAGGCTGAGATGGTGGAACAGCGCGTTGAACCTCTCCTTCTTCCTTTGCCTTGCGGCTTGCCGTATGCGGTCCAGCGCCTGGGACACGCTTGCCCGGTTCTGCGCCCGGCGCGTGCGGTTCCGGCCCGCATTCCCCTCGGTCGCCGCCCTTGGCTCCACCGGCTCCGCAGCGGATCGCTCCGCCTTGTTCGTCGGCTTCACAGCTACTATGGCGGCGTCTGACGTCCCGCGCCCGTGCATCATCGGCTACGGCTCCTCACCTTCCCGATGCGGGCCGCCGCACCACACGGCGGTCGGACGCGGGACCTCCCGGTTCCCGAACAAGGAGCGTCTGCACATGCCAGGGTCTGCGACCACGCCGGGCCGGACGGGTGCTCGCATGACGCGCCCGTCCATGTTGCCTTCCACCCTGTCAACGGCGTCGGCGCCCGGATTTGTGCCTTTCGCGGCTCGATGGCTGGCCTATGCTCTCCCCTGCCGACGCTTCGCTCCTGCCCTCACGGACAACAACGCACGGCTCGGGGCCGATGTGGATCGCTACTCCTTCATCGCAGTGGACTTCCACCACCTACTCCTTGCCGGTCTCCCGGCGCTCTGACGGAGCAACGAGCTGAGGGCTCAGAGGTGTTTGCCCACGGCCCGGACGGCCGGTTGCGTTTCATGCCAGCGGACACGCCGAGGCCCCTCAGCACCGATGAGGTGTCGGCCATGGTGGGCACTTTCGCCAAAGCCGCCGTCCGTGCACGGGATGTCGGCTTCGATGGTGTCGAGCTCCATGCGGCCAACGGCTATCTGATCGAACAGTTCATGAACTCGGTGCTCAATACACGCACCGACCGCTACGGCGGCGCCAGCATGGAAGATCGGACGCGCTTCCTGATGGAAGTCGTCGATGCGGTCGTGGCCGAATTCGGCCAAGGCCGTGTGGGTGTTCGCCTGTCTCCGTTCGGCAAGTACGGCTCCATGCCGACCGACCCTCTTACAGAGGAAACCTTCCTCTATGTCGTCGAGCAACTGGGGCGCCGCGGCGTGGCATATATCCATTTGCTCTACGAACTGTTGCCCGAAGGAAACATGGAGACGGGGGTGTTCAAGCCTCGGTACCTCGACCACGCTCTCCTTGCCAAGGCCCGGGCCGTTTTTCCTGGCGCCTTCATATGGTGTGGCGGCTTCAATGACCGCGAGCGCGCCCAGGCTTCGCTCGACACCGGATTGGTCGACCTGATCGCCTTCGGCAGACCCCATATCGCAAACCCAGACCTTGCCGAGCGTCTCAAGCACGGCTGGCCGTTGGCGGTAGCGGACCGGTCGGCCTATTACACTCGCAACGGCGAGCTGGGGTACACGGACTTCCCAGCATATACAATCGGGAGTGCTGCACGCGGCGCAGCCTGACCGCCGCGTGGGTCGAGCGGGCGTTGGGTGCCGGGCGGTTCTGCCGCCCCCGCTGGTCGACCATGCCAAATTCAGCAGGCGCTCGCGACGCTGCAATCGACACAACCCTAAACATCAACACCATCATGGGTGCGTCAATGAAGGCTACAGAATCCACCGTAGTCAACGGCATCAATGTCGACGACTTGTTTGCGCTGATCGACGATATCAAGCGGGAACCTGAAAAAGGCAAGACGAACTGGCACGTCATTACCACCTGGCAGGGCCAGATGCGGAGCCGCGCAGAAGTCGAGGGTTATGAGTTCGGCGGAGAAAAGATACCACGATGGTTTTCGATCGATATCGACGAGCCTCGCGAACTCGGCGGATCGAACAAGTTCGCCAATCCGCAGGAGTATCTTATCGCGGCTCTCAACGCCTGTATGACTGTCGGATATGTAGCGCAGTGCGCAGTGCGTGGAATCACCCTCGAAAGTCTGTCGATTGAGACCGATGGCGACATCGATCTTCGCGGCTTCCTCGGAATCGATTCCGCCGTGCCGCCAGGTTATGAAAAGCTCAGCTACAGGGTCCGTATCAAAGGCAGCGGCACAAATGAGCAGTTCACCGAGATCCACAACGCCGTGATGGCCACCTCGCCGAACTTTTACAATTTATCTCAAGCTGTTGCTCTCAAACCTGCCTTGATCGTCGAGTGATGGCACAATGGCGCAACCCCAGACGTAATCTCGGCCATGGCCAGGCGTGCGGGGAAATTTCGTTCGCGCATTCGCGGACGATGCCGCGCGACAATTGCTGGCGATGTTCATGGGAATTCGTGTTCTGGCGCGCGTCCCCGCGGACAGGACACTTCTCACCGGAGCGGTAAGGCCTGCGCTCGCGCTCTCGGTCTGCCGCCCCTACGACGGCCTCCAAGACAGCGAAATCCTCACGCCGGCAAGTCGTAGCGCAGCGGCCTTTCCCATCCAACTCCAAGGAATGGCAATGACCAAACGGACTTTTCTGGTGACGGGCGCCAGCAAAGGAATCGGCCGCGCCCTTTCAGACCGGCTCGCGGACGCCGGCCATGACGTCGTCGGCATCGCTCGCGGGCAGGCCCCGGACTTCCCCGGTACACTGGTCCCGATCGACCTCGATGACACAAGCCGCGCGCAGGAAGCGTTCACTGACCTCGCCCGCCGCTACTCGTTCGACGGCGTGGTCAACAACGTCGGACTAGCCCGGCTGGCGCCGCTCGGGCAGATCACTCTGGCCGACGCCGACGACCTCTTCAGAATGAACGTGCATTCGGCCATCCTGACGACGCAAGCCATCCTGCCCACGCTACGAGAGAAGGACTGGGGGCGGATCGTCAACGTGACCAGCGTTGTCGTCACGGGCACGCCACTGCGTAGCGCCTATGCCGCCGCCAAAGCCGCGCTGAACAGCCTGACCCGGACGTGGGCGATGGAGCTGGCCGAGACGGGCATCACCGCAAACGCGGTCGCACCTGGTCCTGTGGAAACAGAGATGTTCCGCCGCAACACCCCTGCTGGAAGCGAAGGGGAGGCCCGATTCCTGTCCATGATCCCGATGCGCCGCCTCGGCAAGCCTGAGGAGATCGCCGCAGCCATCGCCTTCCTGCTATCCGAGGATGCCAGCTTCATCACCGGGCAGACGCTGTTCGTGGACGGCGGCGGTTCGATCGGAAAGGCCCCCCTCTAGACTTTACGCTGTATTCCGACGGCCGAGTCGCCATAGTTCGTTTCGGCCGTCGGGGGTGCCCACCTAGATAGGCGCCGAGGGTGTGCCTCCCAGGAATTGGCGCTGCCGGCAAGCGGCTGGGCCGACGCCGGTGCTGCGGACCCGGTACCGCCCGCGGTACTCCGGGCAGCGGACCGCGCCTTCGTCTCCGTCGTGCTCGACGGTCCAATCGGAAGCGTCGTGACCCTTCGCCATGCTCAGCCTCCAGCATCGTTGCGGCCGGCTTTGCTCGTCCGCTGTCCGCCGTCGGCCTTCTCGCACGCTTCGGTCGCGGCTCGGAGGACATCCGGCGGAAGGCCGCCTTCGGGCGCGCTGGTCCACTCGATCTGGATGTGGCCATGGCTGTTGCGCGTGAACCAGCCGCGGAGATCGCCGCAACCTACGGTTCCTGTGCCGTGGCCGGTCGGGAGGACGGTCCAGTCGCGCCGGTCGCTACAGTGCTCCATGTCGCTGCAATGGGTGTCACAGGCGCGGAGTTCCTTCGGCCACACCGAGTTCATCGGTCGAACCAGCTGCCGCGCTTGTAGCTCAGACGCGGCACACCTACTTCGAAAGTAGTACTAGGTCGGATCACATAATACGCTATTCTGGCGTGGCTTCGACCGAGGAAATGAATGTGCTCGGGCCGTCACCCGGCACACGGTCTCGCGGATACAATATTCTTGCCCGTAATGACGGATCGGGAAGGAACGCTTGAAGCTGGAAAGGCCGCCCCATCATGGCGGCCTTTTCTATTTCAAGCAGGGTGATTTCTGGCCGAATGCATCCCACGAGGTGTATCAGAGCCACTCTTGGCCGCATGAAGCTTGAAGGCGATCTCAGTCCGGTTCCGGGCCTGCAGCTTCTTCATGATGGTCCGGATGTGCACCTTCACGGTGCTCTCGCACAGGTCCAGCTCATAGGCGATGATCTTGTTCGGCTTTCCGAGCGCGACGGCCTCGGCCACAGCGGTCTGCCGCTCCGATAGACCAAGCATGCTGTGGACCGATTGCCGGCGCTCCGGCCGCTCTCGACCAGCATTCTGCAGAGCGCTGGCAGGGACGAAGGTGCCCCCTGCCATGGCGAGGTGAAGCGCTCCGATCACGACACTCAGGCCGACACTGGTGGGGATGTAGCCGCGAGCCCCCTGCGCCAGGATCTCGGCCATAAGGCGCGGATCCTCGTCTTCACCCCAGCACGACCACGGGTAAATCGGGATGGGCGCTCACCAACGTCTGTACCTCGGTCTCAAGGGAACGCTGGTCGTTGCAGGCAGCCCCCCATTCCAGGAGGATCAGTGCCGTGTCGTCACGATCGGAGCTCAGCTCCCATTGATCGATGTCCGCGAAGGCCCGGGCGCCAACCGACCGTCGGTTGCGAGCGCCTGCGTCAAGGTTTCGCGGCCGAGGACGCGTCTGTCGATGATCGCGACCGTGGCAAGGCTCAGAGTAGAGTTATGATCAACCTGAGGGCCAATGAAATGATCGACCTCAAGACCTCCCGCCTGTTCGAGGTCGAGCATCGCGTTGCGAGATGCCGTCGGGTTATCGCTGAAATCAATCATTACAAAGCTCCCTTGGCTGGTTGAGAGTTGTTCTCCCAACTTTTCCGGCTAGAGATTTATTTGTTCAGAACTGAGTATTTTATTATAATAAGCCGAATGGCATCGCAATCATGCGGACCGACCTCGCCGTGCATATCTCATCTATTGCATGGCAATTTATGCAAAATCAATAGATTGTGGTGTACGCCATTCGGACAGGGGTTTTGAGCTGAAGCCCATCCTAAAGTAGTAGATGGGCATTTGCGGGCGCATGCTCGGCGCAGGCCGGGCACTGGGCCGATCGAAAGCACTTTGCAAATGCGACGCACACCGACCAAAGCGCCGAGCTGGTCCAGCGTCTCGAATCCTCATCGCCGCGGCAGCGATCGCACCCTCAAGCGAGCAGTACGCTCGCATCTGATCTGCTGGATCGCGTCTAGGACGATTCAGCGCACCCGTAGTCGAAGCCTGAGCGATTCGCGTGCGTCTGAAGAAGCGTGCTATCATGATTGATGTTCGCTCTACCTGGCGTGGAAGTCATGCCTTCCAATGGGGCGGCACAGTCAAATGGAAACAAATGAGATGAAATCGGCGCTCGGCGACGGGACTCCTTCGGCTCGGCCGCCCCAACTGATCTCGCATCCTACGCCTGAATATGCAGCTGCAATGCTTGGCGCGTTGTCGGTCGCCGTCTACGCGACGGATGCCGTTGGGAAGATTACTTACTACAACGAGGCTGCCGTCGAGTTGTGGGGTGTTCGACCGGAATTAGGCACGAGCGAATTCTGCGGTTCCTGGAAGCTATATTGGCCGGATGGGACTCCACTTCCGCACCACGAATGCCCGATGGCGATTGCGCTCAGAGAAAAGCGCGCCAACCAGGGCTTCGAGGCCATAGCAGAAAGACCGGACGGGACCCGGGTGCCCTTTGCGCCCTATCCCGTTCCGCTGTTCGACGGTTCAGGCAACCTCATCGGCGCGGTGAATACCCTCGTCAACCTGAGCGATCGTCAGCAGTTCGAGCAGAGCACCCACCGACTCAAAGCGCTTGTCGAATCGTCGGAGGATGCGATTGTCGCCAAAGACCTCAATGGCAACATCACGAATTGGAACCCGGGAGCGGAGCGGCTGTTCGGCCATACTGCCGAAGAGGTGATCGGAAAACCCATCACAATCATCATCCCGCCGGATCGCCTGCAAGAGGAACCTGGCATCCTAGCGCGGATCCGGAACGGCGAACGGGTCGAACACTTCGAAACCATCCGTCAGCGCAAGGACGGGACGCTGGTGGATATTTCCCTTACGGTCTCGCCGATTAGAGATCATCGGGGCAGGATCATAGGCGCTTCTAAGATCGCCCGCGATATCACGGAGCGCAAGCGAGCGCAGGAGCGGCAGGGATTGCTCCTCCGTGAGATGAGCCACCGGGTGAAGAACCTGTTTGCGCTGTCTAGCGCCATCATCACCCTGAGCACGCGCCAGGCAAACACGCCCCAGGAACTGGCGGAGGCGGTCCGCAGCAGGTTGGGGGCCCTGGCCCGAGCGCATGACCTGACGATGGCGGATCTCCAAGAGGAACTCGCATCCACCCCGACCACGCTCGAGGCGGTCGTCCAGACCGTGCTGGCCCCCTATGTCCCACCGAGCGGCGGGGGGCTTCTGGTCAGCGGGCCCGCCGTTGCCGTCCAGGGAAATGCGGTCACCAGCCTGGCGCTGCTGCTCCATGAAGCCGCGACCAATGCAGCAAAATATGGCGCGTTGGCGCGGAGCGGTGGCCAGATAGCCATCGCGTGGTCCATCAAAGATGACGATTTGGAGCTGACCTGGACCGAACGAGGCGGGCCGAGAGTCGAAGGAGTACCCACTCAGGCGGGTTTCGGAACATTCCTGACCGATAGCACGGTTTCCGGCCATCTGAACGGCGTCGTCGAGCGGAAATGGCCGCACGAAGGACTGATCCTTCGCATCTCGGCGCCCCTCCGCCGACTGTCCGTTTAATCGGAACTGTATCCACCCGCGCGCTGTTGATAGCGATAATGAAACTCAGGGTCACTGTATGACAAAGATCCTCGTGGTCGAAGACGAGCCGCTCCTGAGAATCATGGCCGAGGACGTGGTGCTGACCTTGGGTCACGAGGCTGTCGGTGCTGAGGACGGATCTCAGGCCATAGCAGTCGCCGAAGCTTCACCGGAACTTGAGGTCCTGGTCACCGACGTCAATCTGGGCTCGGGCCCGACAGGCTGGGAAGTTGCAAGTTCGATCAGACAGACTCATCCAACCATCCTGGTGATTTACACCAGCGGGCTAGCGAGTGCCCACGATCACTCCCGTCACGGCGTAATGGACTCCATTTTCCTTGCGAAACCCTATGCGCCCGAGGAGTTGGCCGATGCCATTCGAAGCTTCCTTGCCAGCTTAGGGGGCAGGTGACCTCAACTCCGACGCTTTCAGCCGCATCGCTCGGCTTGCCACGAGTTGGGGGCGCTATGATCCGTGCTGGCGGAGGCTATTCGGCCCGCAGCCGGCGCAGTTGCTCGGCCACACCTGTCAGCACCGTTTCCCACGGTCCAGGCTCATACTTGTCGCCGCCGATCACCTTGCCGTAGATGTTGCCATCGGGTGTCGCAACGTCTTCGGCCGGCCGGCTCCCATCCATGCGCGTGGGCTTGTCCCAGCCGCACATCGCGACCTCGATGAACATCACGGAACTCTGGTCGACCTCAAGGGTCAGCCTCCGGTGAGGACCGCAGGGGATTTATTGCGAGAATCCGAGCTTGTGCGGGCGTGACCGGCGGCGCGCTGGTCGGCGATGATCTGCTGCAGATTCTCGATGCCGTCGCGGGTGAAGGCGGTCACACCATCCTCGCCGACGCCGTAGACGTGCAGCCGCCCATCTTCGGATTCCATGTCGATCGAGATCTCGTGCAGCCAGTCCTCGTCCTCGCCGAGCATCCGAGCGACATGGCCGATGGTGAAGACGGAGGCGGTGGCCGCCACGGTCAGGCTGCCTGGCTGCGGGGCGTCGGCCGCCAGTGCCATGGCAGGAGGTCGTCAATCCTGCTGGCGGGGTGGTCGGCGATGCGGGCCAGGACGTCGGCCAGCCAGGCCTGCGGATCGACGTTGTTCATCTTGGCGGTGACGATCAGGCTGTACATGGCCGCGGCGCGCTGACCGCCGCGGTCGGACCCTGCGAACAGCCATGACTTTCTGCCGAGAGCGATGCCGCGCAGGGCTCGTTCCGCCGCATTGTTCGACAGGCAGATCCGGCCGTCATCGAGGAAGCGGGTGAAGGCCGGCCATCGCTTCAGCATGTAGTCGATGGCCCGGGCGAGATCGTTGCCACGGGAGAGCTTGGCACGCTGCTCGCGCATCCAGCCCTCCAGTTCGGCGACCAGCGGCACGCTCGATCCCTGCCGGACCGCGCGACGCCGCTCGGCGCTCTGGCCATTGATCGAGCGCTCGATCTCGAACAGGGCATCGATGCGCCGGACCGCCTCCAGCGCCAACGGCGAGATCACGGCCCGCGTCTTGCCCCGGGCCGCGCGGCGGGCGCTCTCCGCCAGATCCGCCATGGCGAAGAAGGGCCGGCGCGCATGGACCCAGCATGCCGCCTCCAGGATCGGACCCGGCTTGCGGTCGGGCTCGTACAGCTTGGTGTAGCCGCCAAAGGCGTCGGCCTGGAACAGCCCGGCATAGCCGGCCAGATGTGCCTGGGGATGCTCGCCGGTCCGATCGCGCGAGTAGTAGAACATCGCCGCCGGCGGATCCCGTCCGCCGAACGGCCGGTCGTCGCGCACATAGACCCAAGCCCGCCCGGTATCGGTCCTGCCCTTGGCCAGGACCGGCACGGTCGTGTCATCGCCGTGCAGGCGCTCGGCCGCGAAGACGTGCGCCTCGATCCGCCGGATCAGCGGCGCCAGCACCGCGCAGCAGGCGCCCACCTGGTCGGCCAGGGTCGACAGGCTGAGCGGCACGCCTTCCCGCGCATAGCGCTCGGCCTGGCGGTTGAGCGGCTGGTGCTGCCCGAACTTCTCGAACAGGATCATCGCCAGCAGGCTGGGGCCGGCCCAGCCCCGGGCGATCACATGGAACGGTGCCGGAGCCTGGCTGATCCGCTCGCAGTCCCGGCAGGTGAACTTCTCGCGAACATGCTGGATCACCTTCCACTGCCGCGGCACCACCTCCAGCGTCTCGGTGACGTCCTCGCCCAGCTTGCGCAGCCGCTCGCTGCCGCAGCAGGAGCAGGCGGCCGGGCCCGGCTCGACCACACGCTCCCGCGGCAGGTGCTCGGGGAACGGCCTGCGTGCGGGCCGTTTGCGGGTGAACGCCGCCACGGACGTGGTCCTGGCGACGGCGGCCTCGGCGGCGACCTCGTCCTCGGCGGCCGTGCTCTCGAGCTCCTCGAAGCTCAGCTCCATCTGGTCGAGCAGCCGCGCCGTCCGTTCCGAGCGCTGGCCGTAGAGCTGGCGCTTCAGCTTCTCGATCTGCAGTTGCTGGTGCGCGATCAGGGCTTGGTCGTCGGAGGCCTGAGCCCGGGCCACCGCCAGCTCCGCCTCGACCCGGGCCGTGTCCTCGAGCCGCTGCCGCCGCTCGGCGGCCAGCGCCGCCTTCAACGCGTCGACATCATCCGGCAGGGCCTCGGGAGCAGTGTCCATACCAGGATGGCATCAGAAATCCTCGCCGCTGGCTCGCCCAAAATGCGGACCTCGACCCCTATCCCGCGCGCTCCGGCCGGAAGGTGTGGCGTGGGTTCCGCCAGTCGATTCCGTCGAGCATATAGGCCAACTGCGATGCCGAAATGCCGACCACGCCGTCGGCCGGCGATGGCCAGATGAAGCGGCCCTTCTCCAGCCGCTTGGCGTAGAGCGACATGCCCAGCCCGTCATGCCAGAGAATCTTGATCAGATCGCCTCTGGCGCCGCGGAACACGTACAGATCACCGGCATGCGGATCCCGGCCGAGCGCCTCCTGCACCTGCAGCGCCAGCCCGTTCATGCCGCGCCGCATATCGGTCCGGCCGACCGCCAGCCACACCCTGACGCCGCTCGGGACCGGGATCATCGCCGCTCCAGCACGTCGAGCACCAGCCGTAGCGTCGCCGCCTTGACCCCGCTGCCGATCCGAAGGCGATAGCCGCCAAACTCGATCTCGATCAGATCGTCGGCCCGCGCCGGCGCGGGCTCGGCCGGTGGATCCGGCGTCACCGCCACTGGCATCAGGCGCAGTTCCGTCGGCTCGGCCACCTCAGCGGCGTAGCGCTTCCGCCAGGCGAACACCTGGTTCGCGTTCACGTCGTAGCGTCGCGCCACCAGCGACGCCGACGAGCCCGGCTCCAGCGACGCCGCCACGATCTCCCGCTTCAGCCCCTCCGGCCACAACCGGTTCCGACGCCGCTCACCCAAACTTGTGTCCATAACTGCATTCGTGGACACTTCCACCACTCCCCGCCGTCAACCAATGCTCCAGCTTCGGTCAACCCGACAAACGCGGAAAGGCGGCCTACGGCGGAGGCTTACCTTCCACCACTCCCCGCCGTCAACCAATGCTCCAGCTTCGGTCAACCCGACAAACGCGGAAAGGCGGCCTACGGCGGAGGCTTACATCCTGGGCTGGCTGGGCGCCAAAGCAAACAAGCCCCCGTCAGAGACGAGGGCTTGCATGTCATCAGTGGTT